>VGBT01000004.1 GCA_016870395.1 Actinomycetota bacterium
CGTTGCAGGGGCACAGGCACCTCCCGGATTGATGCGAGAAGAGCGCGCTCCGCTCCTCTGCGCACAATCCCGGGCGCCAGACAAGGTGGGATCGTTGCGAGAGGAGCGCTGGGCCCTCCTGAACGAACAAGCCCGGGGAAGGGTGGGGGAAGGGGGGAGGTCGGGGGGGTCGAAGGCGAGCGTACCGGCGGCTGGTGACAACGACGGCCGCCGCGAGCAGACAGTCGGCGCCCGAGTCGCGACAGGGAACCGGGAGTTACGGGTCGCGCGGGAGGCCGAGCACTCGTTCGCCGATGATATTGCGCTGGATCTCGCTCGTGCCGCCGGCGATGGTGAGGTTCCGGGTGAACAGGAACTGGTGCGACCAGCCCATCGGCACGCCGTCGAACACTGCGCCACCTGGACCGCACAGTCCGAGCCCCACCTCCTGCACCTTCTGGTCGTGCTCGACGCCGAGCAGCTTGCGCACCGACGCCTCCGAGCCGGACGGGTCGGCACCGCCGAGCGCGGTGAGCGTGAGCCGGAACCTCAGCACCGCGAGCGCGTAGTCGCGCACGACGAGCTCCCCGGTCTCGGCCAGCACCGCGGTGTCGTGATCGAGCCCGCGGGCACGGACGGCGTCGAGAATCCCTCGCACGCCTCGACCGATCGTCGAGCCGCTGCCCATGAACACCCGCTCGTTCGCGAGCGAGGTGCGCGTCGCGCGCCAACCGTCGTGCTCCCGCCCGACCAGGCAGTCGTCAGGCACGAACACGTCGTCGAAGAAGACCTCGTTGAAGAACGCGTGCCCGGTGAGCTCGCGCAGCGGCCGGATCTCGATCCCCGGCGTGCTCATGTCGAGTATGAAGAACGAGATGCCGTCGTGCTTCGGGGCGTCGGGGTTCGTGCGCGCGAGGAGGATGCCCCAATCGGCTTCCTTGGCCATCGAGGTCCACACCTTCTGCCCGTTGACGACCCAGCCGCCCTCGACGCGCTCGGCCCGCGTCGACAGGCCCGCGAGATCGGAGCCCGCGCCGGGCTCGCTGAATAGCTGGCACCAGCCGATCTCACCGCGCAGCGTCGGTGGGATCCAGCGCTCCTGCTGCTCCGAAGTGCCGTACACCATGAGCGGCGGCAGCGCCCACGCCCCGATGTTGATCCCCGGGCGGACGATCTTCGCGGCGCGGAACTCCGCGTCGACGACGACCTGCTCGACTGCGCCGGCGTCGCGCCCCCAGGGCTTCGGCCACTGCGGCGCGATGTACCCGGCCTCCGCGATCTTCACGCGCTGCTCGTCCGGGCCCATCCCGTGAAGCGATGCAAGAAACGTCCGCAGCTCAGCGCGGAGCCCCTCGGCTTCTTCGGGGAGGTCGACGGCCAGCCTCCGGCGCGCGCCCCCGAGGGCCGCCTCGCACGCCCGTACCTTCCACGTGCTCGGACTGCCGAGGAGCGCGCGGGTGACGAGCGCGCGACGAAGGTAGACGTGCGCATCGTGCTCCCATGTAAAGCCGATACCGCCCAGCACCTGGATGCAGTCCTTCGCGGTCTCGACGAACCCTTCGATCGCGAGCGCGGCCGTGGACGCCGCGGTCAAGGGCGCGACTTCCGGATCCCCGGCCGCGCGCGCCGCGTCCCACACCGCCGCGCGAGCCAGCTCCGTGCGCGCGAGCATGTTGGCGCAGCGGTGCTTCACGCCCTGGAACTGCCCGATCGGCCGCCCGAATTGGTGCCGGTCGCGTGCGTAGGCTGCCGCAGTGTCGACGCACCACTGCGACGCGCCGACGGCCTCGGCCGCGAAGAGCACTGCCGCCAGGTCACGAGCGACGTGCACGGGGAGGTCGCCGAGCACCCGGCTCGCCGGCAGCGCGACGTCGACGGTCAGCTCGGCGACCCGGCGGGTCGGGTCGAGCGACGGAAGCTCGCGCGCTTCGTACTCCCCCTGGAGCAGCACCACCCCGGTCCCGCCCGCGTCGGCGAGCACGAGCTCGGCCACATGGCCGGAGAGCACGGGTGAGCAGGTGCCCCGCACCACCAGTCGCCCGTCGTCGCGCGTCTCGGCGTCGAGGGCGCCGTCGAGTGCGACGGCGCCCACGAAACCGCCGGCCGCCAGCCCCGACAGGTACTCCCCCGCCTCCGGCATCCCCCCGTCGACCGCCGCCTGGAGCACCGCGGCCGCGAGCACGTGGCCGAGGAAGGGGCCGGGCGCGCCGACGCGGCCGAGCTCCTCGAGCACGATCGCGAGCTCGACGAGCGAGTAGCCCTCGCCGTCGTTCTCCTCGGCCACGTGGATACCCGTCCAGCCCTGGCCGAGCAGGTCCTGCCAGAAGATCGGCAGCGTCTCGTAGTCGGCATCGAGCAGCGCGCGCGGCACCGACGGCGGGCAGTGGCGTTCGGCCCAGCCCCGGACCGCGTCGTGCAGGGCGAGGTGCTCGTCTGTGATCCCGATCGGCATCGTTCGATCCTACGGATGCATCTGACGGCCCGTCAGATTGGACCTAGGCTCGCGGCGATGCAGGATGTCATCATCACCGGCGGCACCCTCGTCGACGGCACCGGCGCCCCGCCGCGGCGAGCGGACGTGGCCGTCGACGACGGCCGGATCACCGAGGTGGGCGAGCTCACCGATCCCGACGCGCGCGAGGTGATCGACGCCGGTGGACTCCTCGTCACACCGGGCTTCGTCGACGTGCACACCCACTTTGACGGTCAGGTCACGTGGGACCCACTGCTCACGCCGACGTGCTGGCACGGCGTGACCACCGTCGTGATGGGCAACTGCGGCGTCGGATTCGCGCCCGCGGCCCCCGACAAGCACGACTGGCTGATTGGGCTCATGGAGGGCGTCGAGGACATCCCGGGCTCGGCACTGTCCGAGGGCATGCAGTGGGGCTGGGAGTCGTTCCCCGAGTACCTCGACGCGGTCGAGCGCGCCCCGAAGATGCTCGACGTCGGCGCGCACGTCCCCCACGGCGCGGTGCGGGCATACGTGATGGGCGAGCGCGGGGCGAAGAACGAGCCTGCCACGCCCAACGACATCGAGGCAATGGCCGCGATCGTGCGCGAGGGAATGCAGGCCGGCGCGCTCGGCTTCTCGACGTCGCGCACCATCGCGCACATGGCGATCGACGGTGAGCCCGTTCCGGGCACGTTCGCCGCGGAGGACGAGCTGTTCGGCATCGGTCGCGTGCTCGGCGAGCTCGGCACCGGCATCTTCGAGCTCGCGCCCGCGGGCGCGCTCGGCGAGGACCTCGCGGCACCCGAACGAGAGATGGCCTGGATGCGCAAGCTTGCGGCCGCGATCGGCCGTCCGGTCAGCTACGTGCTCACGCAGAACGACCACGACCCCGACGCGTGGAAGCGCATGCTCGCGCTCGCCGCCGACGCGGCCGCCGAAGGCGCGCACGTGCACCCCCAGGTTGCAGGCCGTCCGATCACCCTCCTGCTGGGACTGCAGACCTTCCATCCGTTCGCGTACTGCCCGAGCTGGCGCGAGGTCGGCCTTCTCGACCTGTCCGAGCGGGTCGCGCGGATGCGCGATCCCGAGGTTCGGCGGCGCCTCGTCGGAGAGGCCCAGACGCCCGACCCGGCGATGACGCAGTTCCTCGATCCGGCGAAGGCGTTCCCGCTCGGCGACCCGCCGAACTACGAACCCGACCCGTCGACGAGCATCGCGGCACGCGCGGCAAGCGCGGGCCGCGATGTCTACGACTTGTACTACGACCTGCTCCTTGCCGACGAAGGCCGCGCGCTGGTGATGCGGCCGCTGCTCAACTTCTCCTACGGCAACCTCGACCCCGTCCGCGAGATGCTCCTGCACCCCACCACCGCGTGGGGGCTCGGAGACGGCGGCGCGCACTGCGGCACCATGTGCGACGCGTCGACACCCACGTACATGCTCACGCACTGGGCCCGTGATCGCGACCGCGATCGGCTCCCGGTGGAGTGGATCGTGCGCAAGATCACCTCGGACACCGCGTCGCTCTACGGACTGGGCGATCGCGGCGTGGTCCGCCCCGGTCTCCGGGCCGACCTCAACGTGATCGACCACGAGCGCCTACGCCTGCACGCTCCCGAGATGGTGCACGACCTCCCGGGCGACGCGCGCCGGTTCGTGCAGCGTTCGGAGGGCTACGTGGCCACGATGGTGGGCGGTCGGGTCACCCTCGTCGAAGGCGAGGACACCGGCAAACGGCCCGGCACTCTCATCCGCGGAGCGCGTCCGTCCTGACGCCGCAGCCACCGGGCGGCAGCGGCGCGCCCATGGACGCGCGCTGCTCGACGAGGCGGGCGAGGCCGTCGAGCTCCGCGAACCGGCGCTCCTGGCACTCGGCGTCGGTGAGCTCCTCGGGCTCCGTGGTCACGAACGGCCCGGGAACCGGACCCTCGAGGTCGCGCAGGCGCATGCGAGATCTGGTGATCTCCGCGGTGAGCATCCGCTCCTCGTCGCCGAGCTCGAGCAGCACATCGGCCGCGCGCAGGTAGCCGTAGTCGAGCGACGCGCCGATCAGCGTCCGGTCGACCGTGAGCACGTCGTGCACGTCGAACTCGGGCGCGACCATCTCGAGCCGGCCGCGCCAGCCGATCGGGGGCTCCATGTCCTTGACCAGCGTCTCGTCGGGGGCGATGTCGGAGCTGACCCGCCGCGCGAGGTCGAGCAGACCCCGGTTCTCGACGTCGGCGATGGGCTCGACACCGGGAGCCGACGCGACGACGGCGAAGACGAGGCCCGACGCGCCCACGAGCCCGACCGCCGGCTCGACCGGCAGGATCTCACGTACCCCCGCATCCACGTAGTGCTCTTCGCCAAGGCGCGCCGGGGGGAAGATCACGGGAATCGACGACGACGCGACGGCCGCGTCGACAATCGAGACCGGATCCCCGTTCCTGCGGGACCCGTCGCGACCGAGCAACTCGCCACGCTCGGTCACGTAGCGCAGCTCACCGGTCTCGAGGCAGACCGCGCCGATGCGCAACGTGATCCCCGAGCTCGGGATGCGCTCCGGCACCAGACGCGCTTCGAGCATGGCGCGGATCGGGTCGTTCCGCAGCAGCGACCGCGCGCGCAGCGCCTGGCGGACCGCCTCGAGCGTGCCGTCGGCATCCGGAGGGTTGCGCACCATCTCGCCGAGCATCCGCAACACGACGCGCGCCTGGCTGCCGGCGGCACCGTGCTCGGCCGCCCGGCCCCGCATCTCGGAGGCCCACGCCGAGTGCCCCCGCAGCTTCTCGAGCCACGGATCCGCGATCCACAGGTCGCCGTTGTCCTGCAGCCCGTGCCAGATCGCGACCAGCTCGTCGATCGCGCGCCGCCCGGAACCGGGATCGTCACCCTCGGCGAGCTTCGCGCCGTTGATCGCGCCGACCGACGATCCGCAGACGACCGACGGCCGCACCCTCACCTCGTCGTAGAGGAAGCGGAGCACGCCGGCCTGGAAGCTGCCTTGCGAACCCCCTCCGCTGAGCGCGAGCCCCACGGGCCGGCGCGTGACCGAGCGGCGCAGGTTGCCGAGCGCGCGGCGCGCTCCACGCGACAGGTCGGCTCGCACGGGCGGCGCGCTAGACGATCTTCTCGCCGTTCCGAGTGATCGAGATGGCCTGGGTCGGACAACCCTGACCCGCGAGGATGACCTTGTCCTCGGGGTCGCCGACCGGGTCGGTGACGATCGCGACGCCGTCGTCGTCGAGGTCGAAGGTGTTCGGGGCCCAGAACGAGCAGTTCCCCGACCCCATGCACACCTCGCGGTCGATCACGATCTCGAGCGCCACCTGGTCCCCTCTCGTCCGTCTTCGGCTGCGCCGACGCTACCCGACCTCGTTGGCGATCTTCTCGGCGAGCGCCCTGACCTCCGCTTCGTGGTTCTTCGGCGTTCCCGAGCCGAGCGCGATGTCGTTGTACGACAGCGCGTAGACCTTGCCGTCGGTCACGAACTGCAGGTCGGTCCCGGCGGCGGCGGTCTCGTCGTCCGAGCCGCTCGCCGCGGTCTCGTTCGCCGTGTCGGCGCCGTTCCCCGAACTGGACCCGCCATCGTCGCCCCCACACGCGGCGACGGCGAGGACCCGCGCCAGGGGGAGCGCACACGAGACCCCGAGCCACTTGGATCGTGCCGACATTGCCACACCTCCGCGGGGGTCCCACGCCGAAGGGGTCCTGCGCCTCACGAGGCCGAGCCCGACTGACATTGCCGTCATACACTACGTCGCGATGACCGGGACCCAGTGGAAGCTCAACTGGCAGCGTCACGAGGCCCACGGCCTGCTCCCCGACCCCGAGCCGAGACCGATTCGGCACACGATCATCTCGGTCGACGACCACCTCGTCGAGCCGCCGACGATGTTCGACGGGCGGCTGCCGCGCGCGCTGGCCGACTGCGCGCCACGGGTGGTCGAAACCGTCGAGGGCCACGAGGTCTGGGAGTTCGACGGGAGCATCTTCTTCCAGGTCGGGCTCAACGCGGTCGTCGGTCGCCCCCGCGAGGACTGGCTCGTCGAGCCGACGCGCTTCGCGGACATGCGCGCGGGCTGCTACGACCCCGACGCCCGCGTGCACGACATGGACCTCAACGGCGTATGGGCGTCGGTCAACTTCCCGAGCCAGATCACCGGCTTCTGCGGCGCGGTGTTCTCGCGGTGCTCGAACCCCGAGCTGGGGCTGGCCGTCACGCGGGCCTGGAACGACTGGTTTTACGACGAGTGGTACGGCGCGCACCCCGATCGGTTCGTGCCGATGGGCATCACCTTCCTCGGCGACGCCGAACAGGCTGCGGCGGAAATCCGGCGCAACGCGGCGCGCGGGTTCACCGCGGTGACCCTGCCGGAGCAGCCGCACCGGATCGGCATGCCGAGCATCTTCTCGGGCTGGTGGGACCCGGTGATCGAGGCGTGTGCGGAGACCGACACCGTGATCTGCCTGCACGTCGGCTCCACCGGGACCGTCGACGTTCCCCCCGACTCGCCGCTGGTCGCGTTGAGCGCCACGTTGTTCGGTCAGCTTTCCCTCGGCTCGTGCGCGGAGTGGGTGTGGTCGGGCTACGGGGTGAAGCACCCCGACCTGCAGATCGTGATGAGCGAAGGTGGGATCGGCTGGGTCGCGATGCTCCACGACCGGCTCGAGAACGTCGTCGACCGTTCGGGCTACGGCTCGTACTTTCCCGGCGACGGCGAGCTACGGCCGGCCGACGTGCTCCGTCGCAACTTCTGGTTCGCCACGCTCGACGACCCGTCGACGATCGTGACCCGAGACGTGATCGGTGTCGACCGCATCACGTTCGAGACCGACTACCCCCACGGCGACGGCACCTGGCCCGACTCCCAGCAGGTGTTCGAGGAGGTCTTCGGCGGTCTGCCCGCCGACGAGGTCGCGATGATCAGCCACGAGAACGCTGCGGCGCTGTTCCGCCACCCGCTCCCCCCGCGCGACAGCCCCCACGCCGCCGGCCTCCGCCCCCACTGACCGACCTCGGCACGCTGTGGTCCGCATTGCGAACCGATTCGCGGCGAGAACAGGCTGGGCTCGGGTGGTCTCAGGCGGTGCGGGCCACCTTGATCGCCTCCCGGATCATCGGGACCTGCATCGGGAGGCGCACCCACGCAGCGACCGCCGAATCGAACGGCGGCTTTGCGCCCGGGATACCGCCGTCGAGCGCGGCCTGGATGTTCGCCGGGTACACGCCCACGAGCACCGCAACGGTCAGCCAGGCCCCGGCCCTGCGCGTGCGCGGGGCGCACAGCAGCGCAGCGCAGGCCAGCTCGACCGCGCCACTCGCGTACGTCCACGCACGCGGCCTGCCCGGCAGCCACCGGGGCACCATCGGGTCGTAGAGGTCGGGCTTGGCGAAGTGCGAGATCCCGGCGCCCCCCATGAGGAGCACCGTCTGCCAGGGAAAGCGTGATCGGGTCTGTGCGACGTTCATGCCCGACCCTAGGCCGCGTCGAACAGCACGGGCAGCGTCGTGGGCGACCGGAACCGCTCGCCGTGGATGTGCACGTCGTCGGCCTCCCAGCGCTCCGGGTCGGCGCGCAGGTTCGGGCACCGGTCGAGGAGGCGGCTGACCGCACTGGCCATCTCCATGCGCGCGAGGTGCATGCCGAGGCACATGTGGACCCCGTGGCCGAAGCTGATGTGGGGCACCGCCGGTCGGAACAGGTCAAAGTCGTCAGGGTGGTTCCAGCGGGTCGGGTCGTGGTTGGCCGAGCCCACGTTCACCGTGACCATCTCGCCGGCCTCGATCGTCACGTCGCCGACCCGCGTGGTGCGCGCGCACTCGCGCGAGGTAATCAGCAAGGGTGGCTCCCACCGAATCGACTCCTCGATCGCCTGTCCGACCAGCGCGCGGTCGTCGCGCAGCGCCTGCATCTGGTCGGGGTTGGTAAGCAGGCCGAACAGGAACGAGCCGGTGGCTCGGTAGGTGGTCTCGGCGCCGGCGGGAAGCAACAGGCGCAGGAACGAAAAGATCTCCTCGTCGCGCAGCCGTTCGCCGTCGAGCTCGGCCTGGGTGAGCTCGCTGATGATGTCGGTGCCCGGATCGGCACGGCGCTCCTCGACGATGTCGGCGAAGTAGTCGCGCAGCTCGGCGCTCGCGGTGATGCCCTCGTCGGGCCGTACCGACACGTTGATCACGGCGAGCGCGCGCGGGTGGAAGAAAGAGTGGTCCTCGCGCGGCAGCCCGAGCACTTCCGCGATCACCATCGCCGGGTACTGGTAGGTGAACTCCGAGACCAGCTCGGCCGAGCCGCGCGCCGCGAAGCCGTCGATCATCTCGTCGACGACGGGTACGACGAGATCGGCATCCCAGTGCGCGAGCGTCTTCTGCCGGAACCCCTGCGCGACAAGTGACCGCAGCCGCTTGTGCTCGGGCTCGTCCATCCCGACGAGCGGGTACGGGCCCATCACGACGCTCATGAGCTCGCGGATCACGCCGGACGGGTACGCGACGTTGTCCCGCATGACCTGGGACACCAGGTCGTAGGTGTAGATCTCCCACTGGCCGTCGGGGTTGCGGGCCACCGGGGTGTCGCGGCGGAGCGCGTGGAACCTCGGATATGGGTCGCGCACGTCGCCCGCGACCCCTGAGAACTGCCCCATGACGTCGAACGCTGCATATGACATGGACGTCAGGGTAACGGTCCCGGGGCAAGATCCGCGGCGACCGGCGCCCGCCCGCGCCTATCGGGACAGCTCGAGGAACCGGAAGTAGCGCTCGGCGCAGGGCTCGAGCCAGGCGGGGTCGGGCTTGACAGTCCGACCGGGCCGCGCCCACCGGCTCGCGCTCACCATCCCGCCCGACTCGAGGCCCGCGGCGCAGCGCGCGAAGAACGCCGAGCCGAGCGCAGCGCCCTCGGGCACGGCGGTGCATTCGACGGGGAGCCCGGTGCAGTCGGCCAGCGCCTGCACCCAGTCGTCGACCCGCGTGCCACCCCCCGTCGCCACGATGCGCCTCGGGCTGGTGCCGTGCGCGGCCCGCACCGCATCGATCGCGCGGCGGGCGACGAACCCCGACGCCTCGAACGCGGCGCGCCGGATCGCGGCGACGTCGTGGGTGAGGTCGAGGTCGGTGAGCAGCGCGCGGCGATCAGGGTCGTGCAGCGGGGTTCGCTCCCCGCGCGGGTAGGGCGCCCACACCGGTACCCGGTCGGGCCGCGGACGGTCGTCGGGCGCGACCTCGCGCAGCGAGCTGGTGGCCCAGTTGACGAACAGGCCGCCAACGTTAGACGGCCCGCCCGCGAGAAGCTTGCCCTTGGCCGTGTGCGGGATCACCCAGTAGCCCGGCACCTCGGCCTCGTTCGTAGTGACGGTGTTGACGATCAACGTGGTGCCGAGGAGCGCGAGCACGTCGCCGTCGTGGTCGGCGCCGGCCACGACCTGATCGGCGAGCGCGTCGATGCAGCCCGACGCAAGCACCGGTCCGCTGACCTCGCCGCCGACGCGTCCGCACTCCCACGCAGTGGGCACGAGTCGCGGCAGCTGCTCGACCCCGATGTCGAGCTCCGCAGCGAGCGCCGGGTCCCAGCCGGTCCAGTCAAAGAGGGGGTACGCGGTTGCCGCGGTCGAGGTGTCGAGCACGGCCTCGCCGCCGAGCGCGTGGTTGGCCACGGCCGTGGCAGGCCAGAAGCCCGTGGCGTCGGGCCGCTGCGCGACCGTCCAGCGCAGGAACGCGAGCAACTCGCCGCTCTCCGCCGGACTCGCCGCCGCGCCACTCGAGCGGCCACGGCCGTCGCCGTAGAGGAGTCCCGGCGTGCACGGCATCCCCGCGTCGTCGACGGCCGTGAGCGACGGCACCATTGCGCTCACGCTCACGCCGACCGGCGCCTCATCGAGCCCCAGCGCGTCGAGCGCGGCGAGCGGACCCCGATGCCATGCCGCCGCGGCGTCGTGCTGGAAGCGGTCGGGCGCGGGGATCTGGATCTCGTGGGGAACCCGCGATTGCGCGACGACGTTCCCATCGGGGTCGGCGGCGAGCGCCTTGACCGACGATGTGCCGATGTCGATCCCGACGGCGAGCTGCTGATCGCTCATGATGGGACTGCCTTCATTGGTCGGTTCCGGTGCCCTCCGTCGGCCCGCGTGCGCTGTGGGTCACCTACGCCTCCTGCCCCAGCGCGGCGAGGACGTCGTCATGGAGCAGGCCGTTGCTCGACACCGCGCTTCCCCCCGCCGCAGTGCGATTGCCTTCGAGGTCGGTGAAGCGGCCGCCGGCCTCCTCGACGATGACGAGCAAAGGGGCGAGGTCCCAGAGGTTCACGATCGGCTCCGCGGCAATGTCGGCCGCGCCCTCGGCGACAAGCATGTGCTGCCAGAAGTCGCCGACACCCCGAGACCGCCACACGCGGCGCGCGAGGTCGAGGAATTGCTTCGAATTCCCGCGGTGACGCTCCCACGACGGGACATCGGAGTAGCAGAGGTGCGCGTCGGCGAGGTCGGCGACGGCGGAGACCTCGATCGGACGCCCGTCGACAAACGCTCCCTGCCCCCGCTCGGCCCACCAGGTGTGCCCGAGCGCCGGCGCCGACACCACCCCGATGCGCAGCTCGCCTCCCTCCTCGAGCGCGATGAGCGTCGCCCAAATCGGAAGCCCGCGCACGTAGCTCGCGGTGCCGTCGATCGGGTCGACGATCCATCGCCGGGGACCCTCACCGGCGACGCCGAGCTCCTCGCCGAGCACCGCGTCGGCCGGGCGGGCATCGGCGATGCGTTCGCGGATGAGCTGCTCGGCGGCACGGTCGGCGTCGGTGACGTGGGTGGTGTCGGGCTTGCGGTCGGTCACCAAGTCGTGCGCGCGGAAGCGACGCAGCGTGAGCTCGTCGGCGAGAGCCGCGAGCTCCAGGGCGAGGGTCAGATCGTCGTCGATGGGAGCGAAGTTAGCCGGGCCATGCACACGACCCCGGCCCCGATCCGGCATGCTGGTCGCATGCGACGGGCAGCAGCACTCTTCCTCGTCGGAGTGGCGGCCGTGCTGGCGGCCTGCGGGCGCGACGACGACTCGGCGAAGGGCACCAGCACCTCCTCGCGCTTGTCGAGCACCACCACGTCGACAACCTCGGCGTCGTCCATTACCACGACCACCAGCGCCGCCGGGAGCTCCACCACCACGACCCCCGCCGACGCGGGCACCTGCGGCCCGCAGTACTTCGCCATCGACGCGGCGATCCGGGGCAGCGACATGGTCGGCCTCGCCGCCGTGGCGGACAAGTTCTCGGTCGTCGACTGCCGAATCTCGGCGGCGAACCCGATCTGGGCGGCGGCGAGCGCCGTTCCGACCCCGGGGAACGAGGCGACGTTCGAGGGTGGAGTCGTGGTGCTCGAGCGCATCGGGTCGATCTGGACTGTGCACGCGGTGGGGACCGACCAGGTGGGCTGCGACGCGCCCGCGCCGGTCCCGAACGAGCTCGACCTCCCCTGCTAACCCCATCCCCTCCAGGGTTTTGGCGTCACCACACCGCGATAATCGCGGTTCTCTGACGCCAAAGCCCCGAGGGCCGGGCCGCCGAGTGAGGTGTCAGACCTCGATCACCGTCGCCGAGCCCATGCCGCCACCTGCGCACATGCTCGCGACGCCGATTCCCCCGCCGCGCCGGCGCAGCTCGTGGACGAGCGTCACGATCATGCGCGTGCCGGTGCACGCGACGGGGTGGCCGAGGCTGCAGCCCGAACCGTTCACGTTGGTGATCTCGTGGGGGATGCCCAGGATCCGCGTGCTGGCCACACACATCGACGCGAACGCCTCGTTGATCTCGTAGACGGCGACATCGCCGACGCCGAGGCCCGCACGGTCGAGCGCCTTCGGGATGGCGTACGTCGGCCCGAGACCCGTGTCGGCAGGTGCCACACCCGCGGACGCCCAGGAACGCACTACCGCGAGCGGCTGGAGCCCGTTCGCCTTCGCGTAGTCGGCGTCGACCAGCATCATCGCGGCGGCAGCGTCGTTGAGTCCCGAGGAGTTGCCCGCGGTGATGGAGAATCCCTCGATCTCCGGGTGCAGCGGCTTGAGCGACGCCAGCTTCTCCATCGACGTTCCCCGCCGCGGGTGCTCGTCGACGGAGAAGCTGACCGTCTCGCCGCCGCGCTTGGTCACCTCGATCGGGAAGATCTCGTCCTCGAACTTGCCCGCGTCGATCGCGGCGACGGCACGCTCGTGCGACGCGCAGGCCCAGGCGTCCATCTCCTCGCGGGTGACGCCGGCCTTCTGCGCGGAGTTCCAGCCGACCGTGATCGACATGTCGAACGCGGGTGCCTCCGGGGTTTCCGGGTGGCTCGGCGACATCCACGGCGCCATATCGTCGGTGCCGAGCGTGCGCTTCGTCGCCGCGGGTGACGTGGAGATTGACTCGGTGCCTCCGGCGATCACCACGCGGTCCATGCCCGCCCGGATGCTCGCGGCGGCGCCCTGCACCGACGCCATGCCAGAGGCGCAGTGCCGGTTCAGTGCGACCCCGGGCACGTTGGTGAGCCCGAGGTCGACCGCCGCATAGCGGGCGATGTCGCCGCCGCCCTGGAGCGACTCGCCCACCTGGAGGTCGTCGACCTCGTCACCTGGGACCCCGGAGCGCTCGAGGGCCTCGCCGACCGCGTACCTGGCCAGGTCGAACGCGCTCACGTCCAGCAGCGTGCCTTTGCGCGCGGTGCCGATCGCGGTGCGGGCGGCGGAGACGATGACGGCGTCACCCATGGTGAGGTTCCCCCTCGAAAATCCGGCTGGTGCCGGGATCGTAGCCTGACGCCACCGTCAGGCTTTCTGGGCGGCTCAGGCCCGGAAGCGCGCGGGGCGGACGTGACCAGCGCGGATCTCGGTGGCGAGTTCCTCCGCGGTGTGCACCGCCCGGTCGAGCTCGGTGGCGTAGGTGCCGACCCGGCCGGGCGCGTGGGCGTCGGACGCGCCGACCGACGGGCGCGGCGCCACCGTGAGCGCCGCCGCCGTGAGCGTGTGTTCGAGCGCGGTGGTCTGGGTGCTCGCGGCCTCGATCGCGTGCACGACCTCCCACTGCGGCAACGCGGCGATCTCCTCGGCGGTCGGCGGGACGCGCCCGCCCCTCACCGCCCGCTCCCCGGCGTAGCGCCGGAGTGGGTGCGGGAGCACAAGCGCGGTGTCGGACTCCTCGCACTCGTCGACGAGCTCGTCGAGCCGGTACCCCATCCACAACGGCTTGCGCAGCGGCCCGAACACGAGGACGTGACCGACGTCGGTCGTGAGCTCCACCCCGGAGATCAGCGGGAAGTCGACCAGGCGCGACGCATCCGCGAGCTCGTCGTCGGGCCAGCGCACGTCGTGCTCCGTGATGCACAGCGCATCGAGCCCACGAGCCCGGGCGTCGGCCACGAGCTCCTCCAGCGTCGCGCGCGAGCAGTTGGAGCGCGGCGTGGTGTGCGCGTGAAGGTCGATCAGCACGGCGCGGCGACTCAGTAGTCGACGACGCGCTCGGTGCGGAGGCGGTGCTCCGCCTCACCGCTCGTGAGGCAGCGGCCGGTCTCGAGGTCGAACTCCCAGTGGTGCACGCGGCACTCGAGCACGCCGCCGTGGACCACCCCGAAGCGCTCGAGGTCGGCCCGCAGGTGCGGACAGCGCTTCTGCACCAGGTAGTCGCCGCAGCGGAACGACTCGGTGCCGACCTCGACTCGGCTCGCGTAGTAGCCCTCGCAGAAGGCCATGCGCTCCACGGACAGACACTTGAAGAACGTGTACACGTACTCGTTGTACGGACCGTCGCGATGGGCGCGGAACCGGCACGAAAGGAACAGACGGTTCACCCAGTCCTCGTCGCGCGCCTCGATCAGCGCCTCCACGAGCGCCCGCTCGACCTCGAACCGGTAGGGACAGTCCTCACCCGCCCATTCGCGCACCTCGCCGACCGGGAAGTCGATCACGACCGCGACCCCCGCGTCGGAATCGCTGAGGTCGAGGAGCACCGGCGCGCCGACCCCGGCCCGCGTGAGAGGCGCCAGCTCGAGGAGCGGCTCGAACCACTCCTTCAGCTCACGCACGACGTCGAAGCGGCGACGTGGCCACGACGCGCGCTCGTCCGCGAGCCACCCGGCGTAGTCGGCCCGGTAGCGCTCGAGGTAGCCGCGCTTGTCGGCGAAGATCGACTCCGGCGCGAGCTCGCCGCCGGGCTGGGTGAAGGTACAGCCCGAGTGCGTGATCTCGGCGACCGTCCCCGGCACGAGCAGCTCGCCGCCGCTGATCCCCCCTTGCTCCAGCAGCGCCAGGAACACCGTCTGGTCGGGGAAGATGTTGGCCGGGTCGTCGTCGAGGTCGTTGACGCCGAAGAGGTCGTCGTCGAGGAAGCACGGCGGGCCGGCGACGGGGAACACGTGGGGCGCGCCGACGTCGCGCAGGTAGTGCATCGCGCGCTCCATTTGGTCCTCGCGCTTGCGAATCCCGAGCGCCCTGCGCTCCGCGGGTGGGAAGTCGTACACCATCGGGTACCAGATCGCGCCCGAGAACTGGGTGAAGTGCGCGTCGTAGGGACCGAGCGCCTCGAGCTCGTGCAGGTCGCGGGGTCGGGCGTCGTTCTGATTGAGGATGCGAGCGCTCGCGTCGCCCAAAACGAGCGCCGAGTCGCCGGCCGGACCGTCGGCCGGCGCGGTCATCGCGACGATCCCCACCTCGAGCGCGCCGAGCCGCACCGGCTTCGCATGCTCGGTGTGAACGAAGCGGGTGAACCCGACTGCCCGCAGGGCGCGCTCGAGGTGGTCGAGCTCGAACGCCGGCAGCAGCACCTGGGCTCGCTTGTCGACGTGCGCCTCGAGGAACGCCGGGTCGAAGTGGTCGAGGTGCAGGTGCGAAACGTAGAGGTAGTCGGGGTTCGCGAAGGGCTCGACGTCGAGTCGGTCGTTGCGGGGGAAGGGGAACCATGAACCGAAGTACGCGGGGCTGAACCACGGGTCACACAGCACCGAGCCGCCCTCGGTCTCGACAAACATCCCCACGTGGCCGAGGAAGGTGACGCGCATGGCGCCAGCCTGCCAGACGGTCCGGGGCGGGAACGGCACCCAGAGACCTGACACGCGTGTCGGATAGCGTCGCGGGACGCGGACTGGAGGGGTCATGGGCTGGCTCGACGGGAAGGTCGCCATCGTCACCGGCGCGGGCCGCGGAATCGGTCGCGGCGAGGCGATCCTCTTGGCCGCCGAGGGCGCGCGCGTCGTCGTCAACGACCTCGGCACTGCGCGCGAGGGCGACGGCACCGACCGCTCCCCGGCCCAGTCGGTGGTCGACGAGATCACCGCGGCCGGTGGGGAGGCCGTCGCCACCTACGACGACGTGTCCACCTGGAAGGGCGCGGAGGCGACCGTGGCGCGCGCGGTCGAGACGTACGGGCGCCTCGACGTGCTCGTGAACAACGCCGGCATCCTGCGCGACGCGATGAGCTTCTCGATGACCGAGGAGCAGTGGGACGACGTGATCCGCGTCCACCTCAAGGGCCACTTCGCGACCAGCCACTTCGCCTGCCGCTACTGGCGTGGGCAGTCGAAGGTGGCGGGTGACGCTCCCGTCGGCGGGCGGATCGTGAACACGGCGAGCGAGTCGGGCCTGTTCGGCATGGCCGGCCAGGCGAACTACTCCGCCGCGAAGGCCGGTATCGCATCGCTCACGATCGTGCTCGCCCGCGAGATGCGCAAGTACGGCGTCACCGTCAACGCCATCGCGCCGCGGGCACGCACCCGCATGACCAGTGGCGTCCCCGGCGCCGACGAGTTCATGATTGCCAAGCCGGGCGAGTACGACGAGTGGAGCCCCGACAACGTGGCACCGGTCGTCGGGTTCCTCGCTTCGGAGGCCGCCGCCGACGTGAGCGGCCAGATCTTCGTGGTCTGGGGCAGCCACGTGTACCTGATGCGCGGCTGGTCGCTCGTGCACGACTTCGACGCGGGCGCGAGGCGCTGGGCGATCGGCGATCTCGTCGCTGGCAAGGCCGATCTGTTCGCACCCGCGCCGCGCGGCTCGAAGATCCCGGTTATGGGCTTCTGAGCCCGTCCAGCCACCGGTCCACCGGACCACGAACGGAAGGCGAACCCGCCGATGCCCGAATGGGGAGACCTCCAAGTCGACCAGCTGCGCTTCATGGCAGGGCGCTACGGGACCGAGGTCGCGTACCGCGACCTCGACGCGGGCACGCAGGTGACCTTCGCCGAGTGGGACGAGCAGTCGAACCGACTCGCCCGCGCCCTGGTGGAACGCGGCGTGGCCGCGGGCGATCGGGTGTCGGTGTACCTGCCGAGCGAGGAGGCGCTGCGCTGGATCGTGACCTACGCCGCGGTACACAAGGCCGGCGCCGTCGCCGTGCCCACCAACACGCGACTGTCGGCGCCCGAGCTCGTCACCATCCTCGGACACGCCGAGGCGAGCGCCCTCGTCACCTGCGCCGAACTGCTCGACACCGCGGTAAAAGTGCGCAAGGAGGTGTCGCCGCTGCGGGTGGTGCTGAGCGCTGGCCGTGCCGGAGACCACGACGGCGTCGACGACTACGACGCCGCGCTCTCCACCGACGGCTCCGACTTCCAGGTACCGCGCACCGTCGACGACCTCGCCGACATCATGTACACGTCGGGCACCACCGGGCTGCCGAAGGGCGTTGCCGTGCGGCATCGCAACGTGGCGATGATTCCGAACCACGAGCCGCAGTGGACCGGCGGTGGGTGGATACACGGCGCGC
This sequence comes from Actinomycetota bacterium, assembly GCA_016870395.1. GTDB lineage: Bacteria > Actinomycetota > Acidimicrobiia > IMCC26256 > JAENVU01 > SHUZ01. The sequence continues at coordinate 17,128 of VGBT01000004.1, forward strand.
CGATGTTCACGTTCGCGGGCATCGCCTTCATCTACAACCCGATGAAGATGGGGTTGCGCGGCGACTACCTGCCGAAGTTCGACGCCGGCCGCTGGCTCGCGATCGTGGCGAGCGAGCGGCCGACCATGGCGTTCCTCGTGCCCGCGATGGCCGAGCTGCTCGTCGCCCATCCCGACTTCGAGCAGCCCGACCTCACCAGCCTGCACTCGGTGTCGATCGGGAGCGCGCCGCTCGCGCCGAGGACGCTGCTGCGCCTCCAGAAGCGCCTCCCCGACGCGACGGTCTCGAACTCGTACGGCATGACCGAGGCCGGGGCGGCCTACATCGTGATGCCCAAGGACCAGGTCACGAAGCGCATCGGCTCCGTGGGCAAGCCCATCCCGCCGATGGAGCTAAAGATCGTCGACGAGCAAGACACCGAGTGCGCGCCGCGCGAGGTCGGCGAGCTGCTGACCCGGATGTTGGGCTCGCAGCGTGAGTACTACAAGGATCCCGACGCGACGTCGAGCACGTGGACGGCGGACGGCTGGCTGCGCAGCGGCGATCTCGCGTACCTCGACGAAGACGGCTTCCTCTACATCGCCGGACGCAAGAAGGACATGATCATCCGCGGCGGCAACAACGTCTACCCCGTCGACATCGAAGCCGTGCTGCTCGAGCACCCCGACGTGCAAGAGGCCGCGGTAGTCGGCATCCCGCACCCCGTGCTCGGCGAGGACGTGGCCGCGTTCGTGGTGCTGAAGGAACCCGCGCAGCCCGACATCGACGCTCTCCTCGGGTTCTGCGCGGAGCGGCTCGCCGACTACAAACGCCCCCGCCACCTCACGTTCGTCGGCGAGCTCCCCCGCAACGCGACCGGCAAGGTGATGAAGCACCTCCTCCGGCACCCCGCCGCGCCGTAGCCGTCACCTCTGACACGGCGGCGGCAGGGCGCGCTAACGTCCCCGGCCGGACCTGACGTGGGCGTCACCCACGAGATCACCGGCACAGAGGACGAGGAGCGCGGACGGTGGCACTCGACGAGCTCAAGGGCACGATTGGCGAGACCCAGACCGTGCGGATCGAACGTGGCCCCGTGCGCGTGTTCGCCCAGGCGCTGCTCGACGCCGACCCGATCTACGACGGCGACGATGCGCCGGTGCCCCCGACGTTCCCGTTCGTGATGCCGTTCTGGGGCTCCCTCGGCTCCGGGGGCGCGGCCGGGCTCCCCATCGAGAAGCTGCGCGGCCCCGGCCGGGCGATCCTGCACGGGGAGCAGGCCTTCGAGTACTTCTCCTGGCCGAAGGTGGGCGACGTCCTCGTGGGCACGCCGACGGTCACCGACGTGTACGAGAAGGAGCGCTCGAACGGCGGGAAGCTCGAGTTCTACGTACAGGAGACCGCGTGGAAGGACCAAGCGAGCGGCGAGCCCGTGCTCACGTCGATCTTCACGCTCGTGATCAACGTGCGCCCGCCCAAGCAGGACTGATCGCTACAGGCGACGCGCAAACCCTCGAAACTGTCGCGGGTATCTCACGCCAGGGCACGAGATAGACGCGACAGTTGCGGGTGGGGTTGGCGCGACGGTGGTCGACCGCTACCAGGAGACGTCGGTGAGGAAGCCACGCACGAGGTTCGTGGTCGACTCGGGGTTGTCGCCTGCGGCGTGGTGACCGGCGGCCTCGATCGTGGCCAGGCGCGCGTCCGCCAGCATCCCCACGATCTCCTCCGCCCCCTCGTTCGACACCACGTCGCTCGCCGAGCCCCGCAGCACGAGCACCGGGCAGCCGACCGTGCGCAGCTCGTCGTCGAGGCCGGCAACGAGCTTGCGCCAGCCGCCCCGCTCCACCGGCAGTTCGGCAGCACGAAGCCGGCGACCGTAGGAGTGTTTCCACTCCCAGCGCCCGTCGGCGCGCTGGCGCAGGTTGCGCCGCAGGCTGTCCACCCGCACCTGCTTGCGCTGCGGGAGGTACTCGGCCACCTCGGCCGCGGCCTCCTCGAGCGAGCCGAACGACTCGTGCTTGCCCATGAAGTCGATGATGCGCTTCACGCCCTCGTCATCGAGGCGGTGCGCGATGTCGACGAGCGTGATCGCGGCCACGAGCTCCGGGCGGGCCACGGCGAGCGCGAGGCTCACCAGCCCGCCGAGCGACGCCCCCACGAGCGCGACCCTGCTGAGCCCGAACTCCTGCATCAGCGCCGAGATCGTCGCCGCGAGCAACTGGCGGCTCATGTCGTCGACCGGGTCGGAGTCGCCGTGCCAGGGCAGATCGGGCGCGAGCACGTGGTACCGGTCGCGCAGCGCCGCCCCGAGCTCCTCCCACATATAGGCGGTCTGGCCGCCACCGTGCAGGCACAGCACCGCCGGTGCTCCCGACGGCCCCCAAATCGAGGTAGTGGACCTGCCGATCCTCGACCAGCACAAAACCGCTGCGACCGTCGCGCGGTACGTCGTGACGAGGGAGTTCGGAGGCGATGGCCTCGCCTGCGCTCACGACTTGCCGACTCCCCGGCCGTCGCTCATGGGGAGATCCTGACACGCACGTCACCTCCGTGGCAGCATCGCAGCGATGGACCCGCTGCACGCCCTGACGCTCGCCGACGTGCTCCGGGAGCACGCGCGGTCATGGCCCGAGCGGGTCGCGACGGTGGACGGCGAGCGGCGGATCACCTACCGCGAGCTGCAGGACCGCACGTGCCGGCTCGCCCACGCGCTCGCCGCCGTCGGCGTCGGGCCCGGCGACCGGATGCTGTGGTGCGGGCAGAACTCGGCCCGGGTGCTCGAGCTCCTGCTCGCCGCGGCCAAGCTCGGCGCGGCGCTCTGTCCCGCGAACTGGCGCCTGAGCGCCGACGAGCTCGCGTTCGTCATCGAAGACCTCGAGCCTGCGGTCACCGTTTGGCAGGAGGAGGAAGTCGGCGACGCCGTGCGAACGGCGCGCGACGCCACTGGCGCGCCCGGCCGATGGATCGCGCACGACGCACCCGACGAGTACGAGCCGTTCCTCGCGCAGGGTGACCCCGACGACGACTTCGGGGACCGCGACCCGGCCGAGAGCGTGCTGTTCGTGTACACCTCCGCCTGGAGCGGACAGCCCGCGGCCGCGATGCTCTCGCACACCGCGGTCGTGACCCAGGGACTCGTTTTCGGTCGGGCGGCGGACATCGGCCCCGAGTCCGTGTACCTGAACAGCGGTCCGCTGTTCCACCTCGCGACGGCGATGCAGACCTTTGCGACCTTCGTCGCCGCGGGCGCCAACGTGTTCACCCGTCGCGTCGACGCCGAAGAGCTCTGCCGGCTCATCGACGCCGAGCGCTGCACCGGCGCGTTCCTCGTCGGGCCCACGATCAAGCAGATCCTCGCGGTCAACGCCGACGGTCGCTTCGACCTCAAGAGCCTCCGAACTCCGGCGGGCAAGCCGGCGTGGACCGAGATGATCACGGTCGACACCAGCCCGATGGCTCGCAACCCGGCCGGCTACGGCCAGACCGAAGTGATGGGACTGCTCACCACGAACCTGACGGCAGAGCCCACCGTCGGAACGAACGGCCGCGCGCTCCCGGGCGTGCAGATCCGGATCGTCGACCCCGACGACCGCGACGTGCCCGACGGGGAAACCGGGGAGATCGTCGCCCGCGGCGCCACGGTAATGAACGGCTACTGGAACCGGCCCGACGAGACCGCGCGACGGCTCCGGGGCGGCTGGCATCACACCAACGACCTCGGGCGGCGCGAGGTGGACGGCAGCATCAGCTTCATCGGCCCGAAGGCGCGTCTCATCAAGAGCGCGACCGAGAACATCTACCCGGCCGAGGTCGAAGCGACGCTCGCATCTCATCCCGCCGTTGCCGAGTGCGCGGTGATCGGCACTCCCGACCGGCAGTGGACCCAGAGCGTGAAGGCGATTGTCGTGTTGCGTGACGGCGAGACGGTCACTGAAGCGGAGCTCGTCGCGCACGTGCGCGAGCGCATCGCGTCGTACAAGAAGCCCCGCACCGTCGCCTTCGTCGATCGCCTCCCCCGCGTCGGCTTTGCCGTCGACTACGACACGCTCGACGAGCAGTTCGGCGGGGGCGGGTACCCCGGCGGGCCGGGAGTCGGCGCCCGATGAGCACGACACCCCGCGACGGCAGCGCGCCCGTCGTGCGCGTCGGCGCGCCCGAGGGCGCGTACCGGCGGCGCATCCGCCTCGTCGCACTCGGCGCGGACGTCGTCTGGGGCGGGCTCGAGGACGACTTCCACCACTTCGAGGTGACCCTCCACCACGACCAGCGTCACGTGACGAAAGCGACGATGCAGGCCATTCGGTGGCCGTGGACCACCTGCCCCGACGCGGGCCGAGCCCTCGACGGGCTCGCCGGCATGGTGCTCTCGGAGCGCTGCACCGCGGTCGCGGGGGCGGTCGACCCCCATCTCGCGTGCACGCACCAGTTCGACCTCGCGGGCCTGTGCGTCTCGCACGCCGCACGCCGACTCGAACACCGCCAGTACGACGTCGAGGTGCCGACCCCGCGCGACGGCGCGCTCGTCCCCCGTCTGCGGCGCGACGGGTCGCTCCTGTTGGAGTGGCGCCTCGAGCTCCAGCCCAACGGCTTCCGCGCGCTGGTCGCTCCCCCGCCGTTCACCGACGCGCCGTGGAAGGGAGGCTTCATGCGCTGGGCCGACGAACACTTCGATCCCGAGCACGCGGAGGCTGCCATCGTACTGCGCCGCGCGTGCGACATCGGCATGGGCCGGGGCATGGACCTCGAGGCCATTCCGGTCGCCCAGGAGCTCGCCGGGATCATGACCGGCGTCTGCTACACGATGCAGCCGGAGCGGATGCCCGTCGCGCTTCGCGCGCTCGGCACGATCCGCGACTTCTCGGAGCATCCCGACGCGCTTCTCAACGGACGGCCGCTCACACCACCGGAGTGACGCGCACGCGCACGTGTAGACGGGCGCGGCGCCCAGGTCGGCGGTCTCCTGACCGGTGAACGAGTTCGCCGAACCGCCGCCGCGCGGGTCGCGGTGCCACCAGTTGGACCACAGCACCGCGGTGCCGGGCAGCATGGCGTCGGACACCTGCACCTCGGCGGTCGGCTCTCCGTGCGCGCTGGTGAGCTGGGCCGAAGCGCCATCGGTCGTGTCGATCTCGTCTGCATCGACCGGGGTGAGCATCACCACTGCGCTGCCCGCGACCTTGCGCAGCCGCTCGTGGTTGGTGAGCTGCGAGTTGAGGACGTGGTGCGACTTCGGTGTCGGCAACACCAGACCGTCGCCCGGATGCGGATCGTCGAGCGCGCCAGCCACCGGATCGAGCCCGGTTGCCGCCGCGAGGTCGTCATTGCGCAGCATCACCTTCGCGTCGGGTGCGGTGACCCCGTCGACCCGGACGACGCCCTGCTCCTCGAGGGTCTGGCGCTGCTCCGCCGTGTAGCCGTCGAGGTAGGTCGCCAGCAGGGTCTCGTCGTCGTGCAGCGGCGCGTCGTCGAGCCGGCGAGAGATCTCCGCGTTGGGACACGGATCGTCACGCGGCGCGATCACAGGGCGGTTCAGTGACAGGTAGTAGTGGCCCAACGACCAAAGCACGTCGAGGTGCTCGAGCTGGGTGGTGGCTGGCAGCACGACGTCGGCACAGCGGACCGTGTCGGTCGGCATGAGCTCGAGCACGACGGTGAACAGGTCGTCGCGGGCGAGACCGCGGGCGACTGCGTTGCTGTCGGGGCACACAACGGCCGGGTTGCAGTTGTTCACGACGAGCGCGCGGATGTCGTCGCGCTGGCGCTCAACGCCCATGCGCGTCCTGTCGACCGTACGTTCGACCGGGTCTCGACGCAGGTCGGAACGTGACATGTCCGCATCGCGGTCCGCGAAGCTGCTCGCGGTGTGCATGTGCGCACCCTTACCGGAGTAGCGCCACGCGGCGGTCGCGGCCGGCAGCGCCAGCACCGCCCGGAATGCTTGCCCCGACTGCGCGAAGTGGTTCGCACCGGGCCCCAGCTTCACGAAGCCCGGGCGGGCCGATGCCCACAGGCGGGCGACGTCTTCAATCGCCTCAACCGCAAGGCCAGTCGAGCGGGCCGCGTGGGTCGGCGACCACTCCGCGGCGCGGGCCCGCAGGTCGTCGGCGACACCGAGGCGGTGGAAGAACCGTCGGTCCATCGACGCGGCCCGCAACACGCCCTGGGTGCCCATGTTGGTGCACGGCACGATCGACGCGGGCCCCCGGGCGTCGATCGCCCGCGAGAGGCCGTCTCCCACCGCGGCCAGGGCCTCCTCCCAGGGCGCCTCGCGGAACGCGTGCGCGCCCTCGGGTCCGTCTTGCAGGAGCGGGGTGAGGATCCACTCGGGGGCTACACCCGCTCCTCGTAGTGGTTGACCCTGGCACAGAGGTGCCCAGCCGTGAACGGACGGTCCTTGCGGCCCCGCACCCCGGTGACGACGCCGTCGTCGACCGTCGCGGTTCACGAGCACGTGTCCGGGCAGTCGTGCGGGCAGCAGCCTCGGACCTCCACCTTCGCCTTCGGCACCTGGAGTCGAATCACCCCAGTCGAATCACCCCGCCACCGCTCCTGACCGCCCGGTTCGCCGGCCCCGCTCCCCCAGTTTGTGGGTCGGGGAGCGCATATCGCTCCTTTCTGCACAAACCCGGGTCAGGGCGCGGAGTGGGGGCGAGCCTGGGCGTAGCGGTGGTCATCCGAGTCGCCCCGAGATCGCGCCAGCGCGCCAGTTCGTCCCGGGACCGGATCGGGCCGCCGATGCAGACCTCGTCGGGCTCGCCGGCTCGACCGTGCTCCGCGAGCGCTCACGATGTCGAGCCCCTAAACCACGCGGGCGGCCATCACGTGGTGTACGAGCCGTCGTCCTGGCGGTGCCAGCCGCCCGCAGCACCGTTGCCTCCGTCGACGTGAAGCACCGTGCCGGTGACGAAACCGGAGAGCGAGGGGTTCGCGAGGTAGACCACGGCCGCGGCAACGTCGTCGACGTCGCCGGCTCGGGGCAACGGAGTCCTCACGGGAACGTCGCCGATGCCTGGCGTGGGGATAACGTCGGGCGCGACGCAGTTCACACGGATGTGGCGGGAACCGAGCTCGAGGGCGAGCGACTGGGTGAGGCTCGTCACCGCTGCCTTCATCGCGCTGTACACGGCGAAGCCGGGCCCGGCGCGATGCGCCTCGATCGAAGTGACGTTGACGATCGCACCACCGGGCGCCGGCATCAACGGGACCGCAGCGCGCACGCAGTTGGTGACGCTGGTGAAGTTCTCCCGCACCAGGGCGTCCTGGCCCTTGTCGTTGACGTCGAGGAAGGACGCGTGGAACCCGCCGCCGGCGTTGTTGACGAGGGTGTCGACCCGCCCGAACGACTCGCCGACGTCCGTGAGCCAGGTTCGCACCTGGGCGCCGTCGCGCACGTCGAGGACGCTCGTGCGGACGCGGCGGCCCATGGCCTCGACTTCGGCCGCGCAGGTGGCGAGATCGTCGGCGTCACGATCACAGAGGGCCAGGTCGGCGCCGAAGGCTGCGAGCGCGAGGGCGGTTGCCCGCCCGATGCCGACGGCCGCACCCGTCACGAGGGCCACGTGATCGTGGAGCCGGACGGCGTCTGGGGTCAGGACCATCGACGGCCGAGGCTACCGGGACCTGACACCGCCGTCATGTCCCCTCCCTCCCCAGTGCTTTGGCGTCGCCACACCGCGATAATCGCGGTCTGCTGACGCCAAAGGACCGGGGGCGGGGGTGGGTCAGCCGGCTTGCTTGGCGACGGCCGCGGCGGCCTCTGCGGCGGCCTCGGGGTCCAGGTACGCGCCCCGCACCACCTGCATCCGCTCGTCGAGCGCGTACACGAGCGGCTGGCCCGTCGGGATGTTGCACTCGACGATCTCGGCCTCCGACATCCCGTCGAGGTGCTTCTTCAGCGCCCGCAGCGAGTTGCCGTGTGCCGCCACGAGCACGGTGAGCCCGGCCGCCAGGTCGGGCACGATCCCGTCGTACCAGTACGGCAGCATCCGGTCGACCACGTCGGCCAGGCACTCCGAGCGCGGGATCAGGTCGGCCGGCAGGTGGGCGTAGCGCTCGTCGATCGACGCGTCGTCCTCGAGCGGCGGCGGCGGGACGTCGTAGGAGCGCCGCCACGCCTTCACCTGGTCGAGACCGAACTCCTCGGCGGTCTGGCGCTTGTCCTTGCCCTGCAGGTCGCCGTAGTGGCGCTCGTTGAGCCGCCAAGACCGCCGCACCGGGATCCACAGCCGTCCGCACGCCTCGAGCGCGAGCTGCGCGGTGCGAATCGCCCGGATCTGCAGCGACGTGTGCACCACGTCGGGCAGCAGGCCGTGCTCGGCCAGCAGCTCGCCACCGTGGACGGCCTCCTGCTCCCCCTGCTCGGTGAGGTCGGCGTCGACCCAGCCCGTGAAGAGGTTCTCGAGGTTCCAGGTGCTCTGGCCGTGGCGCAGCAGGATCAGCGTGGACATGACCACCGAGCCTATGCAGCCGTTCCCCCCGACCGCCGACGCAAGCGCCCTACGAGGGCGGGAGCCCGACGGTCTTGGTCTCGAGGTACTCCTCGAAGCCCGGCATGCCGTGCTCGCGCCCGAGGCCGGACTCCTTGTACCCGCCGAACGGCGAGTCGGGGCCGAACCATTGGCCGTTGTTCACCGAGACCGTGCCGGTCCGCAGCCGCTTCGCGATCGCGTACGCGCGGTCGAGATCGCCGCCGTTGACCGCGCCCGAGAGGCCGTAGCGCGAGTTGTTGGCGATCCGCACCGCGTCGTCGTCGGTGTCGTAGGGGATCACCGCGAGCACCGGCCCGAAGATCTCCTCCTGCGCGATCGTCGAATCGGGGTCGACGTCGACGAAGAGCGTCGGCTCGACGTAGTAGCCCTTGTCGAGATGCGCGGGGCGGCCGCCGCCCACCACCAGCCGCGCGCCTTCGGTCTTGCCCTTCTCGATGTAGCCGAGCACCCGCTCACGCTGACGCGCGTTGATAAGCGGACCCTGCAGGTTCTCCGGGTCGTTCGGGTCTCCGTACTTCCAACCCTCGAACGCGGCTTTCAGCAGCTCGACGCCCTCGTCGTAGCGCGAGCGCGGCAGCAACATCCGGGTAGTGATCGCGCAGCCCTGACCCCCGTGCATGCACACCATCGCGCCCGAGCGGCATTGCGCCTCGAGATCGGCGTCGTCGAGGATGATGTTGGCCGACTTGCCGCCAAGCTCGAGAAACACACGCTTCAGGCTCTCGGCACCGCGCGCCATGATCCGCTTGCCCGTCGCGGTGGAACCCGTGAACGAGATCATGTCGACGCGCTCGTCGCCGCTCAGCACTTCGCCGACAACCGCCGCGTCACCCGCGGTCACGACGTTGAGGACGCCCGCCGGGATGTCGGTGTACTCCGCGGCGACGCGCCCGATGTACGTGGCACTCCAAGGAGTGTCGGGCGCCGGCTTCAGGATCACCGTGTTGCCGGCCGCGAGGGCGGGGACGATCTTCGAGAGGTTCAACATGAAGGGGAAATTCCACGGCGTGATCGCGCCGACCACGCCGACCGGCTCGCGCAGCACCCGGCGGGCCGAGCGCATGCCGAAGAACTCGTGCTCCGGCAGGTCGTGCTCCCAGTCGATCCGGTCGATGCACTCGATGTCCCACTCCATGTCGTCGATGCACGCGTCCTGCTGGATCGCGTAGGTGAGCGTGACGGGCGCGCCCACCTCGGCGACGATCTGGGGGCGCAGCGCCTCGCGCTCCTTGGCCAGGCCCTCCTGGAGCTGGCGCAGGCAGCGCTTGCGCAGCTCGCGGTCGTTCGCCCAGTCGGTCTCGTCGAAGGCCCGCCGCGCCGCCGCGACCGCGCGCTCCATGTCGCCCACGCCCGCGTCGGCGACCTGCCCGATCTCCTCCTCGGTGGCCGGGTTCACGTTCGCGTAGGTCGCACCCGACGCGGCTTCGACCAGCTCGCCGTCGATGAGCATGCGGTGCTCACCGGAAACGGATGCGGCCATGGGGCTCCCCTCTCGCTCACGGCCTGTCGGCCCTGCGCGCAGGCTACCTGACACGCGAGTCAGGTGGGACCGGCCTGGTACCTTCGGCCGGCCCCTCACCGCGGGAGTCGGGATGGCCTGCGCGCTCGGCATCGACGTCGGCAGCACCAACGTGAAGACGGCCCTGGTCACCGACGCCGGCCGCGTCGTCGCGAGCGCACAGCGGCGCCTGGAGACCCGGCGCGCCGACGTGGTTGCCGAGCAGGATCCCGACGCGCTCTGGGCCGCCGTCGCCGACGCCGTCGCCAAGACCACGGCCGCTGCGCCCGCCGAGGCCGCGGCCGTCACCACCCTCGTGTGCGCCAGCCAGTACAGCTCGATCGTGCCCGTGGACGCGGACGGGAAGGCGCTCGCACCGCTGATCACCTACATGGACCGGCGCGGCACCGACCAGTGCTTCGCGATCTGGGGCGAGCACCCGGCAGCGGTCGAGACCTGGCTGGAGCGCCAGGGCATCCCTCCGATCGGCGGCGGACTCTCGCTCGCCCACCTCCTCTACGTGCGTGACGACCGACCTGAGGTGTATGCAGCGACCGACGCGTTCTGCGAGCCGATGGACTTCGTCAACCTCCGCCTCACCGGGCGGGTCGCCGCAACCCAGGGAACCATGTTCGCGTCGCAGCTCTGCGACAACCGGACGCTGCACGGCACAACCTACGACGACGACCTCGTTCGCATGGCGGGGCTCGACGCGGCGAAGCTGCCCCCGCTGATCCGTCCGGCCGATGCGGTTGGTCGTCTGCTCCCCCACGTGGCCGAGCGGCTCGGGCTTCCCGCGACGACCACCGTGTACGCGGCGGTGAACGACAGCCAGGCTGCGGCCGTCGCGACGGGAGTCGCCGACCCGGCGCGCGCCGCGCTCGTCATCGGCACCACGAGCGTCGTGCTCCAGAGCATCCCCGAGCGGCGCGCGACCGACCTCGACCACGACATCCTCTCGATGCCCTCGGCGCTCGACCACTACCTGGTCTGGGCCGAGAACGGCCTCGGCGGCAAGGCGCTCGAACACGTGCTCGACCATCTCGTGTACGCCACCGACGCGCTCGGCGACCACGGCACCCCCGACGCGTTCGCGTTCCTCGACCGCGCGCTCGCGTCCACCCCGGCCGCTGCGAACGGCGTGCTGTTCCTCCCCTGGCTCGGCGGCTCGCTCGCGCCCGACGCCAACCCGGCGATGCGGGGCGGGTTCCTCAACCTCTCGCTCAACACGACCCGCGCCGACCTCGTGCGGGCCTCGGTCGAGGGCCTCGCGTACAACGCGCGCTGGCTCGTCGACGCGGTGGAGGGCTACAGCGGCCGCCCGATCGCGCGCATGGTCTTCGGCGGCGGCGGCGCGCGCTCGACCGTCTGGGCGCAGATCCTCGCCGACGTGCTCGACCGCCCGTTCAACACGCTCGCAGAGCCCGAGACCATCACAGCGCGCGGCGCCGCGCTGCTGGCGCTGGTGCGCGACGGCGTACTCGCCGAAACGGAGGCTGGCACCATGGTCCCCGTCGCCGCGACCTACGAGCCCACGTTCGAGCACCGCGCCGCGTACGACACCATGTTCGACCAGTTCGTCGCGGCCTTCGCCCAGACGAAGCCGATCTTCGAAGCGCTCAACGGCTGAGCGGCCCAGGCAACACGAAGGAGCACGCCATGGCGAACGAGTTCCCCTACGCCGAGCGCTTCGGCGTGCACCGCGTGCTGCCCGAGCGCCCCACGTCGCACGAGGAGATCCTCGCGGAGCTCACCGCGATGGCCCAGGCCGAGGACGCGGCCTGGGAGGACGGCTCCTGCTCCGGCACGATGTACTGCGGCGACCACGAGCACTACGACTTCATGACCCAGGCCTTCGGGAAGTTCGGCCACGTCAACGTGCTCCAGCGCGACATCTGCCCGAGCGCCACTGTCTTCGAGGGCGAGATCGTCGCGATGGCGCTCTCGCTCTTCCATCCTGAGGCGATCACCGGCTCGACGCCGGCGGGCTCGGTGACCTCGGGCGGCTCCGAGAGCATCGTCTCCGCGCTGCTCGCCTACCGCGATCAGGCCCGCGCCGAACGCGGCATCGAGCGGCCCAACTTCGTGAAGCCTCTGAGCGCGCACCCGGCGTTCGACAAGGGCGGGCACCTGTTCGGGATCGAGGTGCGCGACGCGCCGATCGATCCCGAGACCACGGGTGCAGACGTCGACGCGATGGCCGACCTGATCGACGACGACACCATCGCGATCGTCGGCTCGGCCGGCAACTACGGCTACGGCACGATCGACCCCATGGCCGACCTCTCCGAGCTGGCGGTCGACCGCGGGATCGGCATGCACGTGGACGGCTGCCTGGGCGGCTTCATCCTGCCCTTCGGCGAGATGCTCGGCTACGAGCCGATCCCGCCGTTCGACTTCCGCCTCCCCGGCGTCACCACCATCTCCGCCGACACCCACAAGTACGGGTACGGCTTCAAGGGCACCTCCACGCTGCTGTTCCGCGACGAGTCCCTGCGCCGCTGCCTCTACTTCTTCAAAACCGACTGGAACGGCGGCAAGTACATGTCGCCGGGGATCGCGGGGAGCCGATCGGGCGGGCTCCTCGCGGCGACGTGGTCGAGCATGGTGCACCTCGGCCGCGAGGGGTACCTCGAGCGGGCGCGCCGCGTCTTCGAGACGTCGTTCGCGATGCAGGACGCGGTGCGCAGCCACCCCGAGCTGCGGATCCTGGGGCGACCCACCTTCTGCTTCGCGTTCACGAGCGACAAGCTCGACATCTACCACGTCAACGACTTCATGAAGGGCCGCGGCTGGCGCTTCAACGGGCTGCAGTACCCCGACGCGCTGCACATGGCGGTGACGGGACCCCAGACGCAGCCGGGAGTGGCCGACCGGTTCGCGGCCGACCTGGCCGAGGCAATCCCGTACGCCCGCGAGCATGCCGGCGAACCGCCGCACACCGGGGCGATCTACGGCGGCGCGCCGGGCGGGGCGACACCCGAGGTCGACGGGTTCATCAAGGACGTGATGGCCGGGCTGCTCGACACCATGCAGTCGGTACCGCCCGAGTAGGCGCTCGCACGCGGGTCCCGACCGCCCGATGCCCGACGACCCTGACGGTTTCGTTTACGGTCGAGAACTGTGCGGATCGCGGCCGTCGACCTCGGCTCGAACTCCTTCCATCTCGTCGTGGCCGAGGTCGGGCCCGACGGCACCTTCGCACCGCTCGTGCGCGAGAAGGAGATGCTGCGCCTCGGCGATGTCGTGAGCCGCGAGGGCCGCGTCACCGACGAGGCGGCCGACGCCGCGGTGAACACGATGCGCCGGTTCCGGCTGCTCGCCGAGGCTGCCGGCGCCACCGAGGTGCTCGCCTGCGCCACCTCGGCGCTGCGTACCGCCGCGAACGGCGACAAAGTGCTCGACCGCATCGCGGAAGAGGCCGGGATCGACGCCGACGCGATCGACGGTCTCGAGGAGGCCCGGCTGATCTTCGGCGCGATTCGCGCCGCGGTCACCATCGACCCGTCGCCGGCCGTCTGCTTCGACCTCGGCGGCGGCAGTCTCGAGATCATGGTGGGAGACGCCGGCGGGCTCGTGTGGGCCGCGAGCGAGCGGCTCGGGGTCGCGCGCCTCTCCGCCCAGCTCGTGCACTCGGACCCGATCTCGAAGGTCGATTGCCGGCGACTGCACGAACACATCGTGGAGGTGCTCGCACCGCGCGCCGTCGAGGTGGCGGCGTACGAGCCGAAGCTGGCGATCGGCAGCAGCGGGACCTTCGAGAACCTGGCGCACATGGTCGCGGCGCGTCGCGACGAGTCAGTGCCGCGCTCGCTGAACCAGCTCACCTTCTCGCGTGCGGAGCTGCGTCCTCTCCACGAGGAGCTCCTCGCATCGAGCAGCGCGCAGCGCCGGCGCTTCGTCGGGCTCGACACCAAGCGGGCCGACCTGATCGTCGCGGGAGTCGAGGTTCTCGACGTGATCATGGACCTGTTCGCCGTCGACCAGCTGACGATCAGCGAGTGGGCGCTGCGCGAGGGCATGGTGCTCGACGCGCTCGGTCGCCACGATCCCGAGGACTGGTCCGACGACCCGCATGCGATCCGGCGGTCTTCGGTACAGGCGCTCGCCCGCCGGTGCTCCTGGCCCGAGGCGCACTCGCGCCACGTCGCGAAGCTCGCTCTCGACTTGTTCGACCAGACCCGCGAGCTGCACGGCTGCACCGACGAGGACCGCGAATTGCTCGAGTACGCCGCGCTGCTCCACGACGTCGGTGAGCACGTCGCCCACGACGGTCACGACCGTCACGCGGCGTACCTCGTGGCGCACGGCCAGCTGCGGGGCTTCCCGCCCGAGGAGGTCGTCCTGCTCACCGCGCTCGTCCGCTGGCATCGCCGGGGAGTCCCCAAGGCGTCCGACGACCTAGTCGGCGAGCTCAGCGAAAAGCAGCGCGAGCGGGTCCGGCGGCTCGCGGCGATCCTGCGCGTCGCCGACGGGCTGGATCGCAGCCGCAAGCAGGTGGTCACCGACCTCGCCGCGCGCGTGAACCCGTCGATGGTGCTGCTCCGCTTGAGGACCGTCGGCGATCCCGAGCTCGAGCTCTGGGGCGCGCGGCGCAAGCGCGAGCTCTTCGAGCGGGTATACAAGTGCGACCTCGAGCTCACCGCGCATCCCGCCGGGTGACCCCCGGGCCTGCTCACTCGGTGGACGCTCGACCGTCGGCGAACGCGAGCACCTCACGTGCCGTGGCAAGCGCGCCGGCCGACTGGGATGCGGTGTAGGCCTCAGCCGGTATCCCGCCGGGAAGCGCGTCGGGATACCGGGTCGGGATGTAGAACTGGTCGAGCGCTCCCCAGTCGGGACATCTCGGCTGAACCTGCGGATCGAGCAGGGTGACCTCGCCGCAGAGCGTCCGAACGCTGTGGCCGAGGACCACGTCGGCGCCTGCCGCGTAGAGCACACCCTTCAGGGCCTTCCCTGCCGCCTGTTGGGCGAGGAAGCAGGCCGTCGCGTGCCGGCCGTGCTCGGCCAGGAGCGCCGCGTCGTCGAGGTCACGCCGTGCCTGCTCGATCCAACGGGCGCCTTCGCTCACAACAGGCGCCGCCCGCTCCGCCTGACCCCGTCGATGAAGCGGCCGCCTGCCGCGGCCTCGTCCGGCGTGTAGACGAAGACGTCGACCGGCACGCTCAAATCGAGCTCGGCCAGCAGCGTCTCGACACGTCGCGACGGAGACTCGTCGGTCACGCGTACCACCAGCAGGTCGAGATCACTCGTCGCATGGACCCCGCCGCCCACCATGGATCCGAACACCCACGCCTCGACGACACCCTGGAGCGACCGGAGCCCGTCGATGGCGCGCGCGAGCTCGGCTTCGAGCTCGCTGCGGCGCGCCGCCGCGCCTCCCCATCGAACGGTGGTGGTGCTCATCGCGCCAGTCTACGGGCGTCGGGCCTCGCTGCCCGCGACGGTCTCGCCGGCGCCGGAGGTCGTCGTGGCGACGATGCGGGCGGTCGTCTCGACGACGTCAGACCGGGAGACGCCGTACACCTCGAGATCGGTGTGAAACGCCGCCATGCGCTCGATCATCGCGACCAGCGCGGCCGCGGCCGCAAACGGGGTCAAGCCCTCGGCGCCCGAGTGCTCCACCTTGGTGGCGAGCGCCTCGGTTAGCGGTTGGAGCGCGGCGTTACGCACGTCGCGGAAGCGCTGATCACCCTCCTGCGCGGCGAGGTTGCGCGTGCGGAGGATCGCTCGGTGGTGGTCCCAGTAGGTGAGGAAGCCGTCGACGAGCTCTCGGGCCAGGGCGAGCCCGTCGTCGCCGTCCCAGGGCCTCGCGAGGAGCTGGCCGAGCGGCGCGGACTGCTCCCCCACCTCCTCCGCGAGCACGAGGACCGCCTCCTCGACGTCGCGGAAGTACTGGTAGAAGGTCGCCGGGGAGGTGCCGACCTCGCGGGCGATCTCGACCACGCGCAGGTCGCGCAGGCCGCTGCTCTCGAGCTGCTCGCTCGTCGCCTCGAGCAGGCGGCGCCGGGTCTCGATCCCCCGCTTGCCCAGCGGTCGCCCGTCGAGGGCGACCGCGTCGTCAATCACGGGCCAGGAGAGTATCTGACTCCCCTTCAGAACGGGACAGCACTCGGAGCGCGTCACATCCAACACGACTACTCGCGCAGAGCGCCGGCTACCGACCCGACCAACGATTGGACAGTCCAACTGCGATCAGCGGCGCCCCGAACCAGAAGGCCCACTGCCAGGTCGGACTGGTTGCGCCAAGTACCACTTGGCGTTAGGCACGTTGGCCTCAGCCATCTCTAGCGGAAGGTTCTGAAGCGGTTCGCGCGCCACCACCTGGTAGGAGTGAACTCCACTGGTCTTACAGATCAGAGTGGCGAAGAAATATTGTTGTAGAAGCCGTTCCCACCAACGAGTGCTTTAGCCCGCCTCGCCACAGCGCGATTCGGGCGTTGATTCTGCAGATCACGCGCCACATTGTTGTAGCCATTCGGTCCAGCTGCCCCGGGGTAGGGAAGTCCGTGCGGCGTGCATCGACCCCCAGCGAGATACTGATCGTTCGCTGATCTACAGCGGCTCAGTTCAGCTGAGAACCGTCGATGCTCCAACGCGCTTTCGATAGAAGAGGGAGTTATCTCCTCAGAAGAGGGAGTTATCTCCTCCGTCCCCACCACAGCCGCCGGCTACCCACGAGCATTACGACCAGTTACACAGAATTTCCGACAGACCCGAACCTCGATCGTGCCCCCCAGCAGAAGTCAAGCCCTCAGAACGAGGTGAAGCAGGTGGGGCGCGGTCCGAAGCGTGTTGCCCTACCTCACAGCGGGTCGCCGCGGGAGAGGAGCGTGCCCGGGAACGGGGTCATCAGCTCCTCGCGCCACACCGTGAGGTGCTCCAGAGACCGCGCCCGCCACCGCGCCACACGCTCGTCGCCCGCGTCGATCGCGCGGCCGAGCGACTCGTGGCCGGCGGGGTCGGTGGCCCACACCGTGCACACCTCGGTGTCTGTCATCAACACCTCGTAGAGGCCCACGAGCGCGTGACCGTGGTCGGCGACGATCGGCGCCCACTCCTCGCGCACCGCGGCCAGGTAGTCGGGTCCGGCGCCGGGCCGGCACCGCGACAGCTCGTGCACGAGCACGGAGCCGATCACCCCGTCGCGGCGCAGATCCGCGATCGTGGGGCACCCGGGCACCGCGCCGAGCAGGCGGTCGACGCCGCCGCTGCGCACCTCGAGTGCCGTCTTCCACCACTCGTTGAGCGCGGGGTTGCGCGTGCGGGCAAGGTTGGTCGACTCCATGAGCCGGCGCCAGCCCGCACGGCCTCCGATGCACTCCCAGATGTTCACCACCTGCGGCCACCGACCGGTGGAGCCCATCGTGTAGAAGGTGCCGAGCAGGGCGAGGCCCTTGCCCGCCGCCGCGTCGCAGTCGAACGCGACGGTGTGCTCCATGTAGCGCATCGCACCTTCGCCGACGATGTCGACGTACTCGTGCAGGTAGAGCGCCCGATCCTCGGTCACGGGGCTGCTACCCCGGATGGATCGGCCGGGTCGAAGTCCACGAACGCGACCTCGTCGCTCGCCGGCCGGAACGTGGCGCGCACCCGCATGCCGATCCGCGCATCCTCCGGGGCGACGTTCGGCAGCTGGGCGAGGAAGCGCGCGCCCGCCTCGTCGAGGTCGACCAGCGCGACGAGGTACGGGGCCTGCTCCTTGAACGGCGGGATGCCGTGCTGGCGGATCACCGTGAACGAGTGCACCGTTCCGAGCCCGTTGGCGGTCACCCATTCGAGGTGCTCGCTCCCGCAATGCGGGCACAGAACGCGCGGGTAGTGGTGGTGCTGCCCGCAGTCGGCGCAGCGCTGCACCCGCAGCTCGCCGCGCACGGTGCCCGCGAAGAACTCCGTCGCCTCCGGCGTGACCCGCGGGATCAGGTACTTGGGGATGCCGGTGTCGGGTGACTCTTTCCTCATCGCACCGGCTCCGTTCCGAGGACGACGGTGGCCATGGAGGAGAGCCAGCCCCCGCTGCCGTGCGCCACCGCGATCTCCGCGCCGCTCACCTGGCTGTCACCCGCCTCGCCGCGCAGCTGGCGGATCGCCTCGCAGAGCAGGAACAGACCCCGCATCCCCGGATGGGTCGCCGAGAGCCCGCCGCCGTCGGTGTTGGTCGGCAGCGCGCCACCGAGGCGCAGCGCGCCCGACGCCACGAACGGCCCGCCCTCCCCCTTCGGCGCGAAGCCGAGGTCCTCGAGGCAGACCAGGACGGTGTAGGTGAACGAGTCGTACATCTGGAACGTGTCGACGTCGGCCGCGGTGATCCCCGCCTCGGCGAACACCTTCGGGCCGGTGACCGCGGCGGCGGTGCGAGTGAGGTCGGGCATGCCCTGGATCGAGTGGTGGGTCATCGCCCCCGCCGCGCCGCGCACGAACACGGGGCGCGCCCGCAAGGCCCGCGCCCGGTCCTCGGTGGTGAGGATGATGCAGCATCCGCCGTCGGAGACGACGCAGCAGTCGAGCTTGTGCAGCGGGTCGGCCACCAGCTTCGAGCCGAGCACGTCGTCGACGGTGATCGGGTCGCGATACATCGCGTGCGGGTTGCGGGCCGCGTGCTCGCGGGTCTGCACCGAGATCGACGCGAGCTGCTCGGGGGTGGTGCCGTACTCGTGCATGTGGCGCTGGGCGGCCATCGCGTAGGCGCCGACAAGCGTGAGGCCGGTCGGCAGCTCGTAGGCCATCGGGTGCGGCAGCGCGATTCCCCCGCCACCGGACCGCCCGGTGCCGAGCGACCTGCCAGCCGTGGACAGCTCGTTGTTGCCGTAGACGATCGCGACGGTGTCGACGTCGCCTGCGGCGATCGCGCGGTACGCGTGCTGCGCGTGGAACTCGAAGCTCGACCCGCCGCAGCTCGTGGAGTCGAGCCACTCGGGCGTGAGGCCGAGGTACTCGGCGAGCATCACCTCGTGCAGGCCGCCGTAGCCCGCCGAGGCGAGGCCCTCCACGTCGGACTTCGCGAGCCCGGCGTCGTCGAGCGCGCGCCGAAAGGCCTGTGCCTCGAGCATCAGCCCCGTCATCTCGGGGGTCCTCGGCCCGTCCGAGAGGCCCACCCCCACCACGCACACCCGCCGATTCACCGGCGGGATGGTATCTGACGCTCCGTCAGATCGTGCCAGGATGGGCCGGTGCACCTGCTCGGCGCGCACGTGTCCGACCTGTCCGTCGAGCTCGCGCGCGCGCTCGACGGGGTCACCATGCCTGGTGCGCTCGCGTACGCGCTCGGCCTCGACTCTCCGGCACGGCCCCCGGGCGGTTCCGTGCTCCTCGACCAGCCCCGCGGCCGGGTCGCAATGCTCGCCGGCCCCGACGTGCTGACGTTCCGGGCCGTCGACGGGCTGCGCGAGTTCGCGGTTGCCGCGCACGTCGGCGTCGCGAACACCTGGGGCGCGAAGGGCGTGTTCCCGTGGGACAGCCCGCATCACCTCGGCACGTGTGGGCTCCAGGCAGACGACTTCCCGCTGCTCGGGTTCGCGGACCTCGACGTGCTGTGGGTCACCGGGATCGACGAAGCCGAGTCGCCCCGGGCGCGCATCGAGCTGGGCGCACGCATCGAGGTGATCGATCCGCGCGACCTCGCGCCGCTCGCCTCGCACGTCGCGCGCTCACCGCACCCGATCGAGACTCCACCGCTGTTCGCGCGGCTCGCGGCGGTGGCCCAGCCGGGTTACGTCGACGACCGGCACCCCCGCCACCCGGCCCGCGCGGTCATGGACCTGAAGCGGTCGCTGGCTCCGGGCGCGCTGGTCGTGGCCGAGCCCGGACCTACCGGCCTGTGGATAGCGCGCACGTTCCCCACCGACGGGCCCGGGACGGTGGTGGTCCCCGCGACGAGCACCCCTGGCGTCGCCGCGGCGAGCGCGCTCGCGGCTGCCGCCCACGGGATCCCCACCGCGCTCGTCGCTCTCGCGCCCGCCGACGCGACCGTCGCAGAGGCGTCTACGGTCGCCGACCGGCACGATTTCCCGTTCACCGTCCACGAGTGGGGCGACGACGTCGACCTCTCCCTCACCCAGGTGCTAGTGGAGGCCGCCGGTCCCGTCGTAGCGTGGCCGGGATGACCGATCCCCGTACCCACCTCCGAACAACTGCCGTCACCGGTGCGTCGTCGGGCATCGGACGGGCAACCGCGATCGCGCTGGGCGCGCTCGGCTGGAACGTCGCCGTCGGGGCACGTCGCGCCGAACGCCTCGCGGAGACGGCCGCCGCGGTCGAGAACGCCGGCGGCCGCGCGATCGCCGCCCCGCTCGACGTCACCGACGCCGCGTCCATCGACGCCTTCTTCGCGACCGTCGAGGATGCCGTCGGGCCGGTGGACGTGCTCGTCAACAACGCCGGGATCGCCTCCCCGGCCCACCTGGTCGACACCGACCCGGCGGCGCTCGCCCGCGAGCTCGGCACCAACCTGCTCGGGCCTCTCCTGTGCACCCGGCGCGCACTCGGTCCGATGCTCGACGCCGGCTCCGGCGACGTCGTGTTCGTCACCTCCGACGTCGCGCGGGCGCCAAGACCCGGGATGGTGGGATACAGCGCGTCGAAGGTCGCGCTCGAGACCGTCGCTCGCGTCGTCGGCATGGAGGTGGAGGGCCGGGGCGTGCGGACCACCGTCGTGCGGATCGGGCCCACGGTCAGCGACTTCGCGGCGAGCTGGGAGCCCGGCGTCTTCGAGCACCTGGTGGCCGACTGGCCCCGCTTCGGCCTCCAGCGCCACTTCGCGACGATGGACCCGAGCGACGTGGCGGCCGCGGTGGTGCACGCGCTGACCCGCCCCGCCCACATGCAGGTCGAGATGATCGAGGTGCAGCCGCTCGCACCACGCGACGGCACCTGAGGTGCCCTACCGCAGTCGGGTTAGCCTGATGCGGACATCAGATCGCGAGCTCGAGGTAGGGGCAAGGGGGAGACAATGAGGCTCGACGACATGATCATCGTCAGCGTTGACGATCACGTGGTGGAGCCGCCCGACATGTTTGAGCGCCACCTCCCGGCGAAGTACGCCGATCTCGCGCCGAAGATGGTGCACAAGGGCGACGGCACCGACGTGTGGCGCTTCGGACAGATCGAGATCCCGAACGTCGGGCTCAACGCGGTGGCCGGACGACCCAAGGAGGAGTACGGGATCGAGCCGACCTCCTTCGAGGAACTGCGCCCGGGCTGCTTCGACGTCTCCAAGCGCGTCCTCGACATGGACGCGAACGGCGTGCTCGGCTCGCTCAACTTCCCGAGCCTCCCGGGCTTCGCCGGTCGCTTGTTCGCGTCGATGGACGACAAGGACGCCGCGAAGGTGCTCACGCAGTCCTACAACGACTGGCACATCGACGAGTGGTGCGGGTACGCCCCTGATCGGTTCATCCCGCTCGCGATCCCGATGATCTGGGACCCGCACGCGCTCGCGGAGGAGATCCGCCGCGTGGCCAAGAAGGGCTGCCACGCGGTCACGTTCCCCGAGAACCCGCAGCCCCTCGGGGTGCCCAGCCTGCACTCGGATTACTGGGACCCGTTCTGGGAGGCGTGCTCCGACGAGGGGACGATCGTCTGCATGCACATCGGGTCGTCGAGCAAGCTCGTGATGACCGCCGACGACGCGCCGATCGACGTGATGATCGTGCTTCAGCCGATGAACATCGTCCAATGCGCAGCCGACCTGATCCACTCACCGGTGCTGCGGAAGTTCCCCGACCTCACCGTCGCGCTCTCCGAGGGCGGGATCGGCTGGATCCCGTACTTCCTCGAACGCCTCGACCACTCGTACCGGACCCACAAGGCCTGGACGGGCGCCGACTTCGGCGGGAAGCTGCCAAGCGAGGTGTTCCTCGAGCGCGTGGTGCTCTGCTACATCTCCGACGGCGTCGGCGTGCGACTCGCACGCGACATCGGCGTCGACCGCATCACCGTCGAGATCGACTATCCGCACTCCGACGCCAACTGGCCGAAGGCCCCGGAGAAGCTGATGGAGGAGTTCGCGGCGGCGGACCTCGCCGACTCGGAGATCGACGCGATCACCCACGAGAACGCGATGCGGTTCTTCCGCTACGACCCGTTCTCGACCCGACCGCGGGAGCAGTGCACCGTCGGCGCGTTGCGAGCCGAGGCCGGCGATTGGGACGTGTCGGAACGCTCGACGGCCCGCACACAGAAAGCCAAGCGCGAAGGGTACGTGAAGATCAACGATCTTACTGCCACGGCGTGAGCACTGCAGTCCGGTACGACCCGTACGCGTACGCGACGCACGAGGACCCGTACCCCGTCTACCGCCGGCTGCGGGACGAGGCCCCCGCGTACGTCGACGAGGAACGAGGCTTTTGGGCGCTGTCGCGCCACGACGACGTGCGCGCCGCGCTCGACGACGTCGCGACGTTCTCGTCCACCGGGGGCATCACCCTCGACAGCGACACAGGCACGCTCGAGCCGATGCTCATCGAGATGGACCCGCCCCGCCACACCGCGCTACGGGCGCTCGTGAGCCGGGCGTTCACCCCCCGCCGGGTCGCCGAGCTCGAAGGGCCCGTGCGGACCATCTCGCGCGAGCTCATCTCCCGGTTCGACGCCGAGCGGATCGACGGGATCGGGGACTTCGCGGCCCGCCTGCCGATGGCGGTGATCTCCGCGATGCTCGGTGTGCCACCCGACGATCAGGACCAGCTGCGTACCTGGTCGGATTCCCTGCTGCACCGAGAAGAAGGCTCGAGCGTCCTGACCCCGGAGGGAATCGAAGGCGCCGCGCACCTGTACGGCTACATCGACCGGCTCGTCGCGGCCCGCCACTGCGCGAGGGGCCCCGATCTCGTCAGCGCACTGGTCACGCTGCAAGTGGACGAGGGCGCCCTCACCCATCAGGAGGTGCTCGGCTTCTGCTTTCTCCTGATCATCGCCGGCAACGAGACCACTACGAAGCTCCTCGGCAACGCGCTCTACTGGCTGGCCGAACACCCCGACCAGCGCGCGCTGCTGCAGGCCGACCTCGCGGCGATCCCGCCCGCCGTCGAGGAGGTGCTGCGCTACGACACCTCCACCCAGGGCCTCGCGCGCCGGCTCACCCGCGACGTGACCCTGCACGGCGTGACTCTCCCTGCGGGGATGAAGGGGCTACTGCTGTTCGCGGCCGCCAACCGCGACGAGCGCCGCTGGGCCGACCCCGACCGGTTCGACGTGACCCGCAACCCGGCCGGCCATCTCGCGTTCGGACACGGAATCCACCACTGCCTGGGCGCGTCGCTGGCCCGACTCGAGACCCGGGTCGCGCTCGAGGAGCTGCTCCCGGCACTCGGCGACTACGTGGTCGATCACGACGGATGCGAGCGCGTCCACTCCGGCAACGTCCGCGGGTTCGTCCACCTGCCCTTCCGCTGCCCGTCTCGGTGACGCTGGCCGTGGCATCGCCGTGAGCAAGCGCACCGACGACTACCAGCGCACCAACCGGGAGTTCTGGGACGCAGACGCCGACGACTACCAGGACGCCCACACGTCCCAGCTCGACGACGGCGTGGAGGCCTGGGGCGTCTGGCAGATCCCCGAGCGCGACCTGCAGGTGCTCGGCGAGGTCGACGGGGCGGACGTTCTCGAGCTCGGGTGCGGCGCCGCCCAGTCGTCCGTTCAGCTCGCCGCCCGTGGCGCGCGGATGACGGCGCTGGACCAGTCGGTGGGCCAGCTCCGACACGCCCGTGACCACGTCCGCGCGGCGGACGCGCCGGTGCGTTTGGTGTGCGCCAGCGCGACCGCGCTGCCCTTGCGCCCCGAGAGCTTCGACGTCGTGTTCTGCGACCACGGCGCGATGAGCTTCACCGACCCGTTCGCCTCGGTGCCGGAGGTGCAGCGCGTGCTTCGGCCCGGAGGGCTCCTCGCGTTCAACATCTCCACGTTGCTGCGGTTCCTGTGCTTCCCCGAGGCCGATCCTGACGCGCTCGTCAGCCGCCGCCTCCACCAGAAGGCGTTCGGGCGACGGATGTTCGACTGGGGCGACGGCACGATCGACTTCCAGATGCTCCACGGCGACTGGATCCAGTGCTTCCGTACCAACGGCTTCGACGTCGAGGACCTGATCGAGCTGCGCGCGCCGAAGGGCGCGACAACGACCTACGGCGAGTACGCCAACTACCGATGGGCACGGCGCTGGCCGTGCGAGGAGATCTGGAAGGTACGCAAGCGGTGATCCGCCGTACCGGGCTGCTGGTTCCCGTGGAAGCCGTCGAGGCGCTCGTGGGCGCGATCCGCGGGCGATGGGACCCGGTCGCGCACCGCGGTGTCCCCGCCCACGTGACGGTGCTCTACCCGTTCGTTCCCGCCGACGGGCTCAGCGCGGTCGAGGTCGAAGCGGTACGCGACGCTCTGGCGCCGATCCCCGCGTTCACGTTCGAGTTCTTGCGCACGGGTCGCTTCGGCGACACCGTGCTGTACCTCGCGCCTGAGCCGGACGCGCCGTTCCGGGCGCTGACCACTGCGCTGGTCGCACGCTTCCCGGAGCAGCTGCCCTACGAAGGCGAGTTCGACGACGTGGTGCCACACCTGACCGTGGCCGACGCGCTGGCAGCCCCGCTCGGAGAGCTCGAGGCGACTGTGCGCGCCGGGCTGCCGATCGCGGCGCGTGCCACGGAGGTCTGGCTCATGGTGGAGGGCGACGACAACCGCTGGACCACCCACACCACCTTCCCCCTCCACCTCTGGCCCCACGGGGCTTTGGCGTCATGAAACCGCGACTATCGCGGTCTGCTGACGCCAAAGCCCTGGAGGGGGTGGGTCAGCGGCGGTCGAAGGTGATCCCGGCGGCCTCGCGATCCCAGGTCGTCGCGGTGATGCCGTCGTCGCGCAGCTCGTACTTGAGGACCCGGCCGACAGGGTTGCGCGGGAGGTCCGTCCGGAACTCCACGTAGCGCGGGATGGCGAAGTAGGGGACGCGCTCAGCCATCCATCGGCAGAGGTCCTCCTCCGACAGCGTGGCCCCCTCGCTGAGCACCGCGGTGACCTTCACGTCGTCCTCGCCCTGCTCGCTCGGGACTGCGTGGACCGCGCCATCCTTCACGGCCTCGTGCGCGAGCAGCGTCCGCTCCATCTCGAAGCTCGAGATGTTCTCGCCGCGGCGGCGCAGACAGTCCTTCTTCCTGTCGACGAAGTACAGGAAGCCGTCGGCGTCGAGGCGGCCCAGGTCTCCGGTGTGAAACCACAGGTTGCGCAGCACCTCGACCGTCGCCTCCGGGCGGCCCCAGTAGCCGGCGAACATGAGGTTGGGACCCTTGGGTCGGCAGACGATCTCGCCGATCTCGCCGACGGGCACCTCGCAGTCGTCGTCGTCGACGAGGCGCACGTCGAACTCGTGGGTGTTGGGCTTGCCGGCCGCGCCCGCCTTGTTGAGCTCCCCGGCCCGCAGCATCGAGATGAGCGACGCCTCGGTCAGCCCGTACCCCCCGCTGAAGGTCGCGCAGCCGAAACGCTCCCGCCAGATCCGGTCGGTGTCGGGTGGCATCGGAGCGGCAGCGCACAGCCGAAGCCGATGGCCCTCCTGGTCGGGATGGTCCTCGGCATTCGCGATGAGGATCGCCAAGGAACCGAGCATCGACAGGATCGTCGCGCCGGTGCGGCGCACCTCGGGCCAGAAGCGGCTCACCGAAAACTTGCGGGCGATCGACGCGCGACCGCCGGTGAGCAGCGTCCCCACCACGCACACCGAGATCGCGTTGAGATGGAACAACGGCAGCGGCGTGAGCACCACGTCGTCGGGCCGGCGCTCCCAGGCCCGGGCGACCTGGCGTGCGAGCGAGACGACGTAGTGGTGCGGGAGCATGCAGCCCTTCGACGGGCCCGTGGTGCCCGCGGTGTAGACGAGGCAGGCCAGGTCGGCCGGATGCACGCGGGGGTCCGGCACCGGGCCGGCAGGCGCCGCAGCGAGCAGCGCGTCCCACGAGGTCGTCGCGACGGTGGAGATGGGCTCGTCGGGGTCGCCGACCACGATCGCCGCACCGAGCTCGGGAAGCTCGGAACCCGCCACCGCGGCAATCCGTCCGGCGAGCTCACCCTGCACGACGATCACCCGGGCCCCCGAGTCATCGAGGACATGGCGCAAGAACTCGCCCTTGTAAGCGGTGTTGATCGGGACCTGGATCGCTCCCAGCTTCAGCGCGGCGAAGAAGGACACCACCTGCTCCGAAGTGTTCTCGAGAAACGTCGCGACCCGATCGCCACGTCCGACCCCGAGCGTCGCGAGGCCGTGGGCCAGGCGATCCGCCGCCTCGTCGACTTCCCGGGCGCTCAACGCCCGGCCTTCGAAGTCGAGGTACGGACCGTCGGGATCGACCGCCAAGCGCGCCCCGAGGGCGGCCAGGACGGTGGTCTGGTCGGAGCCAGTCATCGGAGCTGACACTACCGTCACCCCACCAGGTCCCAACCGAGCCGCCCTGGTGTTCGCCCTCCCGGACGCGTCAAGATGGCACACCACGCATGGTCGATGAGTTGCCACCTCGGGTGGCATAGCTGGGGCGAGAACTGGGATGCCGGTACCGGCGAGCGAACACGGTCGGGAGCAGCTTCGTGGACCGATCGACGTCGACGCGTTCCGGCTCGCCTTCGACGACGCCCCGGTCGGTGTGGCGATCGGCACGGGAGACGGGCCGCTCGTGTACGTCAACGCCGCGATGTGCCGCATCCTCGGTCGATCGGCCGACGAGCTCGACGGCGAGGCGTTCCTCGCCGCGACCCATCCCGCCGACTGCCTCGTGGTGCGCGGCCACTTCCGGTCGCTCGCGGCCGGCGAGATCGACACCTACGTCTCCGAGACCCGCTTCCTGCATCCGGATCGCAGCGTGGTCCACGCCCGTGTTCACGTCGCGGCGAGCCGGGACGCCCGCGGCAAGCTCACGTATCTCGTGTGTCACGCCGAGGACCTCACCGAGCAACGGCGGACCGAGGGCGAGCTGCGTGAGACCGAGGCGCGCTTCCGGGCCGCGAGCGAGGCCAGCCTCGACTCGCTGATGATCTTCGACGCGGTGCGCGACGACGAGGGTCGAGTGGTCGACTTCCTTATCGTCGACGCGAACGACAACGCGGAGCGTCTCTTCGGCCGGCCTCGCGCCAGGCTGGTCGGGCGCCGGATCGTTGAGGCCTACCCGGAGGTGGTCACGACCGGCGCGTTCGCCCGCTACCGCGAGGTGCTGGAGACCGAAGCACCGTCGGTGCGCGAGTTCCCGGTCGACGACCCCAACGTCGCCGCCCACTGGCTCCGAGAGCAGATCGTGCCAATCGCCGACGGCATCGCGATCACCGCCAGCAACATCTCCGAGCGCAAGGCCATCGAACTCGCGCTCCGGGCTACCGAGGCCCGGCTAACCGGCCTCCTCCGCCACTCGAGCGACGTGGTCCTAGTAATCGGACGTCACGCACGGACGGTGTACGCAAGCCCCGCGGTCACCGAGGTGCTCGGGTACGCACCCGACGAGTTCCTCGGCTTCGACCTGCTCTCGCTCGTGCACCCCGACGACCACACGGGCTGGCTCGAGCAGTGGCAGGCGGTCAACCACCAGCCCGGGACCCGGATCACCGTCGAGGTCCGGGCGCGCCGGGCCGACGGCGTGTACCGCTGGTGCGAGGTCACGCTCCGAGACCTGAACCGCGATCCCGCGATCGACGGCTACGTCGTGCACTTCCACGACGTCACCGATCGTCGTGAGGCTCAGCACGACCTCGCCCAGCGCGCGCTGCACGATGATCTCACCGGCCTCGGCAACCGTGCCCTGTTTCTCGACCGGCTCGCGCTCGCACTGCATCGCAGCGAGCGTACGACCGACCACGCCGTCGTGCTCTTCTGCGACCTCGACCACTTCAAGGCGGTGAACGACACTTTGGGCCATTCCGTCGGCGACGCGCTGCTCCGCGAGGTGGGCGCCCGCCTTCGCAACGCGCTCCGCCCAGGCGACACCGTGGCTCGCATCGGGGGCGACGAGTTTGCGGTGTGCTGCGAGGACGTGCTCGACCACGCCGAGGCGGCGAAGCTCGGCGAGCGCATTCTCGACGCGTTCCGAGAGCCCTTCACGGTGCTCGGACGCGAGCTTCGTCTCACTACCAGCATCGGCATCGCGCTCAGTGACACCGCCAGCACGTCGCCGGAGAGTCTGCTGCGCGATGCCGACGCCGCGATGTACGTCGCCAAGGGCAAGGGACGCAGCCGCGCCGAGCGCTTCGACGAGAGAGCGCGCAACCAGGTGCAGCGACGCCTCGACATCGAGGACGGGCTCCGCCTGGCAGTGGTCGAGGGGCGCCTCGACCTCCGGTGGCAGCCGATCTTTTCGCTCGCCACGGGCCGAGTAGTCGGAGTCGAGGCGCTCGTGCGCTGGCCGCATCCCGAGCAGGGACTGCTGGGCCCCGACGAGTTCCTCCACGTCGCGACTGAGACCGGCCTCGACGCCGAGATCGGCGGTTGGGTCCTGACAACCGCCGCGGCACAAGCCGCCGCCTGGCGCGACCTCGCGCTGGTCGACCCCGGCACCGTCTGGGTCAACGTCACGGAAAATCAGCTGCGGCGGCGCAGCCTCCTCGGCGACGTGGCCACGCTCATGGCCGAGCACTCCCTCGGCACCGGGTCGCTCGGGTTCGAGCTCACCGAGCCGATCCTGGCCGAGGCCGACAGTACCCCCGCCATCGCCACCAACCTCGCGGGACTCTCGGGCCTCGGATGCCGCATCGCGCTCGACGACTACGGCACCGGCTACTCGTCGCTGCCGGCGATTCGCCGCCACCGGGTCGGCGTGCTCAAGTTGCATCCGGGCCTGTTCGGCCGCGGGTCAGACGGCACGGTAGGCATGATCGAGCTGATCGTCGCGGTGGGCCATCGGATGGGGCTCGAGATCAGCGCCGAGGGCGTCGAGACGGCCGAGCAATTGGCGCTGTGCTCGCGCGCGGGATGCAGCTCGGCAGCGGGGTACCACCTCGCCGCGCCGACGCGCGCCGACGCGCTCATCGAGCTGCTGCCCACCGCCGCTCCCACCCGTTGAGGATCAGGGTCGGATGCCGGTATGGCGCGCCGGCTCCGGAGGCTCCGTCCGGCGCGTAGTGCTGAGCCGCATCGCGTGCAGCAGCACGTTCCGCAGATCCCGCGGGTCGACGACCTGGTCGTAGCTCAGGTTGTCGGCCGCGCCATAGGCTCCACCGAGTTCGGCCTGGGCCATCAGAGCCCGAAGATCGGCATCGACGTTCGCAGCGTCGGCGCCGCTGTCCGCCGGCATTGCCCCGAGCCGGATACCGGGAAACGCGACGGTGACCGTCTGCCCGTCGAAGGGGTTCATCGCCATCAGCGAGGAGCCGAACCCGTAGGCCTTGCGCAGCGTGACGTGGAGCTTCGGGCTGCGGACGCGGGCCTGGGCCGCGAACATCCGTGCGGCGTGGCGGAGGATGCCGCTGCGCTCGGCCGCCGTCCCCGCGAGCACCCCGGGGTTGTCGGCGAGGAACAGGACGGGGAGGTGGAACGCGTCGGCGACCTCGAGGAAGCGAGCGGCCTTGTCGGCGCCTTCGGCGTCGATCGCACCCGCTTTCACCGCGGGCTGGTTGGCCACGACCGCGACGGCATCGCCCCCGAGGCGCGCCAGCGCGGTGACCACGACCCGGCCGTGGCCGGGTGAGACCTCGAGCGCGCTGTCGGAATCGCAGACGACGTCGATCACGCGGCGGACGTCGTAGGGCCTGCGGGGGTCGGCGGGGACCACCTCGAGCATGGCGTCGAGCCGTGCGGCACCCGGTCCCGGGGGGTCGGGCGCGACGGGCGGGTGCTGCCAGGCGTTCGACGGGAGGTACGAAAGGTAGCGGCGGACCAGGTCGAGCGCGGCGCGGTCGTCGGGCGCGGCGTTGTGGGCGACCCCGCTCGTGACGGTGTGGACGGCCGTGCCGCCGAGGGCCTCGGCCGTCACCTGCTCCCCCGTCGCGGCGGCTACGAGCGGTGGGCCCGCGGCGAAGATCGCCGCGCCTTCCACCATCACCACGAAGTCCAGGAGCGGCGCGGTGAGTGCGCCATGTCCGGCGCTCGGCCCCATCACGACCGCGACGGTCGGCACGAGGCCGCTGAGCGCCGCGAGCGCCTGCAGGTCGTTGGGCGCGTGGGGATGCCGCTCGTAGGCGTTCTGGGCCCGCGCGCCGGCACCTTCGAGCAGCATGACGAGCGGGACACGCTCCTGTGCCGCGAGCTGTGCGAGCCGGTGGCGCTTGGCCATCGTGCCGATGCCGATCGAGCCGCCCATCACCGTGAAGTCCTCGGCGCCGACGAGCACGGGTCGCCCGTCGACGAGACCGTGCCCCGCGACGAGGCCGTCGGCGGGCGCGGGCGGGGTCGCGCCCCGCTCCAGCGAGCCGACCAGCGCGCCGATCTCGACGAACGACCCCGGGTCGCAGAGGTGTCGCACCCGCTGGCGGGCGTCAAGGCGATTTGCGTCGTGCCGGGCCTCGAGTCGGTCGGGCCCGCCCATCGCGGCGGCCGCCGTCTCCCGCGCGGCCAGATCGGCGAGCAGCGGCTCCCAGCCGCCGCCTTCCCCCCACGGGGTTTTGGCGTCGCTCAACCGCGATTCTCCCGGTCTGGTGACGCCAAAGCCCTGGCGGCGGGGGGAGGGAGGGTGCCGGCGACGGCGTCGGCGAGATGCTCGACGGAACCGAACACCGTGTCGAGCACCCAGGCCCGCTTCAGGTAGAGGTGCACATCGACCTCCCAAGTGAAGCCCATGCCCCCGAACACCTGCGTCGCGGCGCGGCCGTTCGCGATCGCGGCCTCGTTGGCCAGCAGCTTCGCGCCGCTGACGGTCCGCTCGCGATCACCCACGCCTGGGTCGTCGAGCACGCACGCCGCCGTGTGCACGGCCGCCCGCGCGACCTCCGCCCGCACGGCCATGTCGGCACAGAGGTGCTTCACCGCTTGGAACGAACCGATCGCCCGCTCGAACTGGCGCCGCTCCTTCGCGTAGTCGACGGCCAGCGTCGTGCACGCGTCGGCCATCCCGACGAGGTACGCCGCGGTCAGGACGCCCCCCGAGTACCAGAGCCCCCCCGCCGCGTCGGTCTCCCCCACCGGCTCGCCGTCGGGCAGGCCGTCGACGCGCCACACGGGCGTAAGAGGATCGAGCGGCCAGTCCTGGCCGGCACCCACGAGGTCGGCGGCGCCGATCCGCCACACGCCGTCGCGCCGCAGCACGAGCAGGTCGTCGATCGCGTCGAGGTGCTCAACGAGCACCGCACCCGGCGCGGGGCAACAGCATCCGGCCGTCGGAACCGCACGTCCGAAGCTCCACACCAGCGGACCCGGCACCAGGGCGCGGCCGAGCTCCTCGTACACGACCGCGGCATCGGTCCAGCCGAAGCCGTCGTCGCGAAGCGAGAACACCCCCGCGCCGGCGAGGTCTTCGAACACCGAACGGTCGAAGCCCTCGCGGACCCGCGCCATGGGGTACTTGCCCTGGAGCAGCGCGCGGATGCCGTCGCGCAGCGCGACCTGGTCGTCGGAGAGATCGAAGTTCACCGGCTCGACTCCTTCGGCAAGCCGAGGACCCGCTCGCCCAGGATGTTGCGCTGGATCTGACTCGTGCCCGCCGCGATCGTGAGCGCGAGCGTGCGCAGCCGCTCCTCGACGAACTCGCCCACGCCGTCGACCACGAGGGCGTCGCGCCCGAGCGCGCGCAGCGAGAGCTCGCCGAGCTTCTGGCGCGCCTCCGAGTAGGCGAGCTTGATCATGAAGGCACCGCGCCCGGAGACTCCACGCGACGCCTGTGTCACGTTGCGCTTGGTCAGCGCCCACACCGCGTCGAGCTCCGCGGCGACGTGCCCGAGCTCACGGCGTTGTGCCGGGTCACTCACATAGGGCGCAAGATCTTCGACGAGCCGCGTTGCGTCGACCAGCTCGCTGACGAACGCGGTGCCGCGCTCGAACGACAGCGTCACGTTGGTGACCCGCCAGCCGTCGTTCTCCTCTCCCACCCGGCACTCCACCGGCACCCGCACCTCGTCGAGGAAGAGCTCCACGAACTCCGAGGACCCCAAGACGGTCTTGAGCGGCCGCACCTCGATTCCCCCCAGGTCCATCGGCAGAATGAGCCACGTGATCCCCTGGTGCTTCGGCGCATCGGGATCGGTGCGCACGAGCAGCTCGCCGAAGTCGCCGACTTGCCCGAAGCTGCACCAGATCTTCTGACCGGTGACCACGTAGTGATCACCGTCACGCACGGCGCGGGTGCGCAGGCTGGCGAGGTCGGAGCCGGCCTCCGGCTCCGAGAAGCCCTGGCACCACACCTCCTCGCCGCGCAGGATCTTCGGGAGGTGCGCGGCCTTCTGCTCGTCGGTGCCCTCGGCGACGATCGTGGGCCCGGCATGGAGCAGACCGACGAAGTTCACGCCGACGTAGGGCGCGCGGGCCCGGGTGGTCTCCTCGAGGAACACGAGCTGACGGCTCGGGGAGGCGTCCTGGCCCCCGTACTCCTTCGGCCAGCTGAGCCCGGCGTACCCGGCGTCGAAGAGCCGACGCTGCCAATCGGTGTCCCAGCGCCTCCGAGCGTCCCAGTCGTCGCGCACCGGCTGGGGCGCGAGCACCGCCAGCTCGGCGGCGAGCCATGCGCGCAACTCGGCGCGGAATGCCTCGTCCTCGTCTGAGTAGCGCAGGTCCATGCGGGCGGCGAGCCTACGGGATGCCTGACGCCCCAACGGATACGGGGCCGCAGCTCCCGCGCAACCCGGCAATCCAGCCGGCGCAGCGGCAGCACACCCCCGGCGCCGATCAACCGGTACCGTGCGCGGATGGTCGACCCGGGAGCCCAGATCGCCGCGACTCCCGAGCCGCCGTACTACGCGGTGATCTTCACGTCGCTGCGACGCGACCCGCGCCCCGACGACGGCTACGCCGAGACCGCCGCCCGGATGGAGGCACTTGCCCGCACCGTGCCCGGGTTCCTCGGGATCGAGTCCGCCCCGGACGGGCTCGGCATCACGGTCTGCTACTGGCGCGACGAGGCCGCGATCGCCGCGTGGAAGGAGCACGTAGAGCACGCAGCTGCCCAGCAGCGCGGCATCGGAGAGTGGTACGAGCACTACGCGGTACGCGTCGCGCGTGTCGAACGCGAGTACGGGAGCGGTTAGAGCCCGACCTTCCGCACGAGCGCGTCGACCCGGGCTTCGAGCGACGAAAGCTCGCGTACGAGGCTCTGGTCTGCCATCCGCAGGCTCGACTCGAGCGCGCTCAGGTCGCGCGCGATGCTCTTGTCGATCCGGTTGACGTCGGAGGAGACCGAGTCGTCGATCATCTCGATGTCGGCCGTGACGTCGTTCTCCACGTTGCTCAGGGCCGCGTTCGTCCTGGTCGGCAAGCGCGGCATGAATGCCGCCCCGGTGACGCCGAGGAGGATCGCGACGGTCCCGAGCACCGCGCGCGTGTGGTGCCGGCCCTCGACGCCCTGGCGGTTCGCCATGACACCGACGACGACCGCCGCGATGCCAAGTGGGATCGCGGCGCAGAACCAGACCACGGTCAACCCGAGCACGGTGACCGAGATGCCGAGCACGAGCGTGACAAAGGGGGCCTGACCGAGGACGCCGCGTCTGTGCGCACTGCGCCGATCTCCTCCTCCAAATCCCAAGGACCCGTTGCCCGTCACGGACGGTTCCTCGACTCGCGCCCCTACCGACCTGTGCCGGCACCGGGCGCCGGCGGCCAGATCCGCTCAGTGCGTGAGGCCGGCACGCAGGGTCGCCACCACGTCGCGTTCGACGCCGACGAACCGCACGTAGCCCTCCACCCCGCCGAACCGGTCGCGGAGCGCGTCGAGCACTGCGTGCATCGCCGCGGCGTCAGCCTGGAAGTGCTCGCCCCCCACCTCGATTGCCCCTTCCTGAAACGCGGCGCGGTTGCGATGCCGGAGCACGAGCACCGGCATGCGTTCGGCTGTCAGGGCGTAGTCCGCCGCGATCTCGTCGTCGGGCACGCCGAGCAGCCCGAGCACCAGCGCCGCGACGACGCCGGTGCGATCCTTGCCGGCCGCGCAGTGGAAGACCAGCGGGTGGTTCCCCGGCTCGGCGATCACGCGCAGCACCCCGGCGAACCGGTCGCCGAATCGTTCCAGCATGAGCACGTAGAACTCGTCGAGCGGCAGCATCCGGGGTGGTCCCGCGTCGACGCCGGCCGGTTCGATCGGGCCCCGGGTCTCGTCGATGATCGGCATGTGACAGAAGCGCACGCCGTGCGCCTCGAGCGGGCCGTGCGAGAACTGGTCGACCTCGTGGCCGGCGCGCAGATCGACCACAGTTCCGATGCCGAGGACGTCGAGCACGTGCCCGACGTCGGTATCGCTCATGAACGACAGCGAGTCGCTGCGAAACACCCGTCCCCGTCGCACGGTCCGCCCGTCGTCGGTGGGGTAGCCACCGAGGTCGCGGAAGTTGGCGGGCCCTTCCAGCGGGACAAGGCGCTCCACCGCGTCGTCAGCCATCGCTGCAGGCTACGCCGCGCTGACATCAGGCATGTCGCTGAGTGTCCTGGGCTACGCGTGTTCCGCGCCTGAGCGCCGGCACGAGGTGACCGAGCGTCGAGCGTCGTCGCCGCCACTCAGGTGATGTCGAGACCGAGCATCCTGATCGCGTTGCCACGGCAGATCTTGTAGACGACATCGTCGGGCAGGTGGCCCATCATCCGCTCGGCGACCTCCTTGGTGTGGGGCCAGGTGGAGTCGGTGTGGGGGTAGTCCGTCTCGAAGGTCACGTTGTCGACCCCGATGCGATGCAGCGACTCGAGGCCGTGGTTGTCACGGAAGAAGCACCCGTAGACCTGCCGGTAGTAGTACGTCGACGGCGGCTCGGGGATCGTGTCGCGCACGCCGCCCCAGGCCCGGTGCTCGCTCCAGACGTCGTCGGCGCGCTCGAGGATGTAGGGAAGCCAGCCGATCTGGCCCTCGGAGTACGCGAGGCGCAGCTCCGGGAACCGCACCAGGACCCCGGAAAAGAGGAAGTCGGAGAGGCTCGCCATCGCGTTGCCGAAGCTCAACGTCGCGGCGACGGCCACGGGCGCGTCGACCGACGTGGCGGGCATCTTCGAGCTCGAGCCGATGTGCATGCACACCACGTTGCCTGTCTCGGCGCACGCAGCGAAGAAGGGATCCCAGTGCCCGCTGTGGATGCTGGGCAGGCCGAGCGCGGGCGGGATCTCGCTGAAGCACACCGCGCGCACGCCGCGTGCCGCGTTGCGGCGCACCTCCGCCGCCGCGACCTCCGGATCCCAGAGCGGCAGGATGACGAGTGGCACGAGCGCCCCGGCGCTGTCCCCGCACCACTCCTCCACCATCCAGTCGTTGTACGCGTAGATGCAGGCCTCGGCAAGCTCGCGGTCGGTCGCCTCGAGGAACGTCTGGCCACAGAACCGGGCGAACGTCGGGAACGACAGCGAGGCGTCGACGTGGTTCATCGCCATGTCGTCGACCCGAGCCTTCGGGTCGTAGCACCCCGGACGCATCTCGTCATAGGTGATCGGCGACATCGTCATGTCGTCCCGGTCGAAGCCGGCCGCCGCGACGTGACGTTTGTTGATGTAGACGAGGTCCTCGTAGACCCAGCAGTCTGCCTTCGGGCCGTCGGGATCGAAGGTCTGCTCGTAGGTGCCGCCCCCCACGTGACGCATGCTCCCGATCCCGCGCCGCTCCACCTTCGGGCCAGCGTCCCGGAGCCGCGCCGACAGCCACGTGGTCCAGAGGTGCGGCGGCTCGACCACGTGGTCGTCCACGCTGACGATCCTGGGGATCTCCGTGCCGGGCTGGGTCGACTGCTCGACGGTGGCGGTCACACTGAGCTCCCCAAGGCCCGTCGGATCTAATCTGACGATCCGTCAGATTAGTGGGCCGCGGTGGCGTTGCCGCTAGCAGCGAGCGCCCTCGGGTGGGGGCTCGAGGTCGACCAGGTACCGGATGGCAAGGTCCTCGAGGCAGCGCGGGCCGTCGAGCAGGGACGTGTGGGTAGAGCCCTCCACCACCACCAGACGACCGCTGCCGAGCTGGCGGGCCAGGCTCTCGGACCACTCGACCGGTGTCGCCGGGTCGCCGGTGGTGCCGATCACCATGATCGGCGCCGCTCCCGGCGCGCGCACCGGACCCGTCGTCGCCGTGACTGCAGGTACCGGCCAGAACGAGCACGGGTACCCGAGCCCGGTGTTCGCCGCGCCGAAGTCGGGCGAGGCGATCGTCGCGCGTGCCTGGGCCTCGCGCATCTCGGTCACACTCAGCTGGGGGACGTCGATGCAGCTGATCGCGAGGAACGCCGGCCACTCGGCGTCGTAGGTGCCGTCGGAGCTGCGACCCACGTAGACGTCGAACTCGTCGAGCAGCGCGCTCGGGTCGCCGCGCTCGGCGTCGCGCAGGGCTTCGGCGAGGTCGTCGTAGGCAGGCGCCCCCTCGTACAGCGGCGACGCCAACGCCAGGTCGAGATGCGTAGGTCCGAGAACCCGCCTGTCGTCGGCGCGAATCTCGCCCCGCTCGGTGCGAGCCCGCAGCGCCTCGAGACCGCCGCGAGGGTCACCGTCGTGATGGAACGCGCAGTCGTCGTCGGCGGCGCAGTCGTCGAGGAACGCCTGCAGCGCCCGGTCGAAGCCCTGGGCCTGCTCGATGCCGACGTCCTCGGCCGGTACCGACGGGTCGACGGCACCGTCGAGGATCAAGGCACGAACCCGATCGGGGTACGCCTGCGCGTACAGCGCGCCGAGGTAGGTGCCGTAGGAGAAGCCCACGTAGGTGAGCTGCTCGTCTCCCAGCGCCTGGCGCAGCAGGTCCATGTCGCGCACCGTGTCTTGCGACGAGATGTTCGCCAACCAGTCGCCCGATCGCGCTTCGCACTCAGCCGCGAAACGCGCCGCGGCGGTCTCGAGCGCCTCCTGCTCCGCGGGATCGTCGGGGGCCGAGTCGGGCTCGAACAGGTAGTCGAGCCGGTCACCGCAGTCCACCGGCGCGCTGTCACCGCTGCCCCGGGGATCCCAGGCCACTACGTCGAACCGGTCGGTGACCTCGTTCGGAAAGAGGCTCGCGAAATACTCTGCCCACTCGGTCCCGTCTGCCCCCGGACCTCCGGGATTGACGAGCAGCGATCCGATCCGCGCCTCGGGATCGGCCTGTGACCCGCGTGCGACGGCGAGCTCCACCTGGTCCCCGTCGGGCTTGTCGTGGTCACGGGGGACGCTCAACGTCGCGCACTCGCCCTCGTCGCAGTCGTGCCAGA
The DNA here is from genome assembly GCA_016870395.1 of Actinomycetota bacterium. Lineage (GTDB taxonomy): Bacteria > Actinomycetota > Acidimicrobiia > IMCC26256 > JAENVU01 > SHUZ01. Next base: position 54,331 of record VGBT01000004.1, read on the forward strand.
CGAGGGGCCCGACCGGGCTGGCACCAGAGGTCGTGGTCGTAGCCCGGGAGGTCGTCGTCGTGGTGCGCGGCCGTGCCTCGTCGACAACGCCCGACGCGCACGCCGTCACGAGGACCGTGAAGACTGCGACGCAGGGAGCAGCGGCCACGGCCGCGGGCAAGCGCATGAAGGCACCACCGTGCCACATTAGGGGTCGCTCGGCGGCGCGACCCGTTGAAATGCTCGGGCACGCCGGTAGCGTGGGCGATCCTTACGACGAGGAGCCGACGATGGACCTGCTGATCGGTGGTCGGGCTCGCGCCGCGGCCGACAGCGCGAGGTTCGCAGTACGGGAGCCGGCCACCGGCGCCGAGCTGGCGACCGTGGCGCGGGCTGGTCTCCCCGACGTCGACGCGGCGCTCCGCGCCGCTACCGAGGCCTTCGACGCCGGCGTCTGGGCGAACCGGAGCGCAACCGAGCGCGGCCGAGTGCTGCTTCGCGTCGCGACCCTGATGCGCGAGCACGGCGAGGAGCTCGCCGTCCTCGAAGCGCGCAACGCCGGACACCCGATTGCCGACGCCCGCTGGGAGGTGGAGGCCGCGGCCGGCACCTTCGAGTACTACGCGGGCGCAGCCAACAAGCTTTTCGGCGAGGTCGTCCCGGTGCAGGATCCCGGTCTCGACGTGGTGTTGCGCGAGCCGGTCGGTGTATGCGCGCTCATCGTGCCCTGGAACTTCCCGCTCCTCATCACGTGCTGGAAAGCCGCACCCGCGCTCGCGTGCGGAAACGCGGTCGTGATCAAGCCCGCGTCGCTGACCCCGCTGACGGCGCTACGCCTCGGCGAGCTTCTGGTCGAGGCCGGCGTTCCCGAGGGTTGCGTGTCCGTGCTTCCCGGCCCGGGTGCGACGATCGGCGACGCGCTCGTCGGCGATCCGCGGGTCCACAAGATCGGGTTCACGGGTGAGACGAAGACCGGCGCCGCGATCCTGCGGACCTCGTCGGAGAACATCGCCCGAGTCAGCCTCGAGCTCGGCGGAAAGTCGGCGTGCGTGGTGTTCGCCGACGCGGACTGGCAGCGGGCTGCCGCGGAGACTCCGATGGCGGTGTTCGCGAACGCCGGCCAGGACTGCTGCGCCCGGAGCCGGATCGTGGTGGAACGGCCGGTCTACGACGACTTCGTCGCCGCATTCACTCGCCACACCGAGGCCATCCACGTGGGCGCTCCGCTAGATGCGGCGACCGAGATGGGCCCGATGATCTCACCCGCTCAGCGCCAGGTGTCGATCGACTACCTCGAGGTCGCCGAGACGGAGGGTGCCGAGCGAGTCACCGGCGGCGAGGTCCCCGATGATCCCGGTGCGTTCCTCACGCCCGCCGTCCTCGCAGGCGTGCGCAACGAGATGCGCGTCGCGCAGGAGGAGATCTTCGGCCCCGTCGCCTGCGTGATCCCCTTCGACGACGAAGCCGACGCGATCCGGATCGCCAACGACGTCCCGTACGGGCTATCGGGTTCGGTGTTCACGCGCGACCTCGGGCGGGCGATCCGTGTCAGCCGCGCGATCCGCACGGGCGTCCTGTCGGTCAACACCAACCGCAGCGTGCGCACCGAGGCACCGTTCGGTGGCTACAAGCGTTCCGGCCTGGGCCGAGAGCTCGGCATGCACGCCATGCACCACTACACCGAGGTCAAGAACGTCTTCTTCTCGTCCGAGTGAGGCGCGAGTCGGGCTCAGGCGGCGAACGCGGCTGCGAGGTCGGCGAGGAACGGGGCAACGTCGTCCACGGACCGCACCGACGGGCCCAGCGTCACCGACACCGACGTGATCCCGGCCGCGGCCAGCTCGGATGCCGACGCGACCATCGCGTCGAGATCGGCACCCCCCTGCGCGTTTGCCAGCGCGCGCAGCGGGAGCCGCACACCGAGCGCCGACGGGTCTCGCCCGCGCTCACGGAACGCGCCGCGCAGCCGCTCCACGAAGACCGCGATCTCGTCGAGCGTCACGCCGAGCGGGAGCCAGCCGTCGCCCAGCTCGGCGATCCGCGCCAAGGTCGTGTCGGTCGGTCCACCCCCGAACCAGATCGGGACGCGCGGCTGCACCGGTCTCGGCAGGCACCACACCTCCGAAAAGTCCGCGGTCGGCGACGAGAACGACACGGGCTGCTCCTGCTCCCACAGCGCACGGCACGCGCGCAGTGCGTCGTCCATGCGCGCCCCGCGGCCGGCGAACGCCATGCCCGGCTCCGTGAACTCCTCGCGCTGCCACCCCGTCCCGACCCCGAGGTCGACCCGACCCCGCGACAGCACGTCGAGCGTCGCGACGGTCTTCGCGAGCAGGGTCACCGGCCGGAGCGGTGCGATCAGCACTCCGGTCCCCAGCCGCACCCGGCTGGTGACGCCGGCCATCGCCGCGAGAGTGGTCATCGCCTCCAGCCACGGCTCGCTCGGCGGGTACGGGAACTTCCCGAACGGGTAGCGGTCGGTGCGCGCCCCCATCACGACGTGGTCCGGCATCACGAGCTGGTGCACGCCGGCCTCGTCGGCAGCCCGCGCGACGTCGAGCACGCCGGCGAGATCGTCGCCGAAGAGCCGGGTGAGCCCGGAGACGGTGACGGAGAGGGTCGGACGCCCCGTCACGTGAGCCCGCCCATGCCGGGCTCGGGTCGCAACGTGGGGAAGAGGATCACCTCGCGGACGCTCGGCGTGCCGGCGAGGAGCATGACGAGCCGGTCGACGCCGATCCCGAGCCCGCCCGTGGGTGGCATGCCGTACTCGAGCGCGCGCACGTAGTCGAGGTCGACGTCACCCGCCTCCGCGTCGCCGCCCGCCTTCGCCGCCGCTTCGGCCTCGAAGCGCTCGAGCTGCTCGACCGGGTCGTTCAGCTCGCTGTACGCGTTGGCCAGCTCGCGTCGCGCCACGATGAGCTCGAAGCGCTCGACGAGCGTCGGGTCGTCGCGGTGCGCCCGCGCGAGGGGCGACACCTCACGCGGGTAGTCGACCACGAACGTCGGCTGGAGGAGCTGCGGCTCGACCAGCTCGTCGAAGACCTCGACCGTGCAGCGCCCCGCACCCCACTCCGGTGCGTAGCCCCGCTCGAGCCTGTCGAGCACCGCGCGCGCCGCCTCGACGGGCATCGCCGGATGCAGGTCGACGCCGGCGTGCCGCTTGATCAGCTCGACCATCGTCGCCCGCGGGTACGGCGGCGTGAGGTCGACCTCCAGGTCGCCGTACCGCACGGTCAGGTCCGGGAGCACCGCCCGAGCGGAAGCGACCACGAGGCCCTCCACGAGGTCCATCATGTCGTGGTAGTCGGCGAACGCCTGGTACGCCTCGAGCATCGTGAACTCGGGGTTGTGCGTGGTGTCGATGCCCTCGTTGCGAAAGACGCGACCGACCTCGAAGACACGGTCGAAGCCACCCACGATGAGTCGCTTCAGGTGCAGCTCGAGCGCGATCCGCAAGTACAGGTCGAGGTCGAGCGCGTTGTGGTGCGTGACGAACGGCCGCGCGGTCGCGCCTCCCTGGATGCTCTGGAGCACCGGGCCCTCGATCTCCTTGAACCCGCGCTCGAGCAGATGGCGCCGGAGCGCGGCGAGGATCTCGATGCGAACGTGGGCGACCCGACGCGCCTCCTCGTTGACCACGAGATCGACGTAGCGCTGGCGATACCGGGTGTCGACGTCGGCGAGCCCGTGCCACTTGTCGGGGAGCGGCCGCAGCGCCTTCGCCAGCAGCGTGCACTCCTCCACCTTCACGGAGAGCTCGCCGCGCCGGGTCGTCATCACCGTTCCGGCTACCCCGACCCAGTCGCCCCGGTCCAGCTCGTCGAACGCGCGGTGGCGCTCCTCGCCGAGCGAGTCGTCGCTCACGAAGAGCTGGATCGTGTCGTCGCGGTCCTGCAGCGTCGCGAACGACAGCTTGCCCTGGCGGCGCAGCGTGAGCAGCCGACCCGCGATGTGCACGCTCGTGTCCGTCTCGGTGCCGGGCGCGAGGTCGGCGTGGGCGAAGCGGATCTCGGTGGCCGTGTGCGTGCGGTCGAAGCGCACGGGATACGGGTCGGTGCCGGCGGCTCGCATCGCCTCGACCTTGGCCACCCGTTGGGCCCGCAGGTCGGCGGGCTCCGTGTTGTCCGGAGCGTCGGTGGCATAGGGAGCCGGGGCATCACCGGCCCGAGCGGTAGGTTCGGCGGCCTCGCCCGGAGGGCTCGCGTCGTCGTGAGGCATCCGGGTCGAGGCTAGTGGTCCCGATGCAGGGTGCTCCGGATCGTTTCGGGCGCGCCCCCGACCCCTTCGGAGCAGAAGATGGCGAGGCTCGACGGCAAGGTCGCGATCATCACGGGCGGCGGCAACGGCATGGGGCGCGTCGCGTCGACGCTGTTCGGCGCCGAGGGGGCGCGGGTCATGGTGGCCGACTTCTCGGGGGCCGGCGGGCGCGAGACCGTCGAGATGGTCGAGGCGGCGGGAGGCGAGGCCGCGTTCGTACAGGTCGACGTCGCCGACGACGGCCAGGTCGCCGCGATGGTGCGAGCCACGATGGAGCGCTTCGGCGCGCTCCACGTGCTCTACAACAACGCCGGCATCTTCCCGGCCGACGACGGCGGCGTCACCGAGACCCCCGAGGCCACCTGGGAGCGGGTCATGGACGTCAACCTCAAGGGCGTGTGGCTCGGCTGCAAGCACGGGATCCCCGCGATGCTCGACAGCGGTGGCGGCTCGATCGTCAACGTCGCGTCCTTCGTCGCGCTGATGGGCGCGGCCACGGCGCAGATCGCGTACACCGCGAGCAAGGGCGGCGTCCTGTCGATGACCCGGGAGATCGCGGTCGAGTACGCGCGGAGGAACATCCGGGCCAACTCGCTCTGCCCCGGCCCGATCGCGACCCCGATGCTCGAGGAGCTGATGAGCGACCCCGTGCGCAAGCAGCGTCGGCTCGTGCACATCCCGATGGGTCGCCTCGGGCAGGCCGAGGAGCTGGCCAAGGCCGCGCTGTTCCTGGCCTCCGACGACTCGTCGTTCATGACCGGTACGCAGCTGGTGGTGGACGGCGGCATCACCGCCGCCTACGTGACGCCGGAATAGAACGGCCCCACGCCCCGAGCGCCACCCTGGCGGTTCGTGGGATGCGAGACTCCCGCCCATGACGACGGGACGACTGACGGCCGACGAGCTGCGCTCGCTGGTGGCCGACGGCGACATCGACACCGTGGTGGTCTGCTTCCCCGACCTGCAGGGGCGCCTGATGGGCAAGCGGGTGGTGGGCCACTACTTCGTCGACCACGTGCTCGACGGCGGTCGGACGATCGAGGCGTGCAATTACCTCATCGCCCTCGACGTAGACATGACGCCGCTCCCCGGCTACGAGTTCGCCAACTGGGAGCAGGGCTACGGCGACTTCTCCTGCGTCGCCGACCTCGCGACCCTGCGCCGGATCCCGTGGCTCGAGGCGACGGCGCTCGTCCTGTGCGACCTCGTCGACGAGCACACCGGGGAGCCCGTGGAGGAGTCGCCGCGCCGGATCCTGCGCCGGCAGGTCGAGCGCGCCGCGGCACTCGGCTTCACGGTCAACATCGGCGCCGAGCTCGAGTTCTTCCTCTTCGAGGACTCCTACCGCGACGCCGCCGCGCGCGGCTACACGAGCCTCACCCCGCACGCCGACGTGATCCAGGACTACCACGTGTTCCAGACGACGCGCGACGAGTACCTGATCCGCCAGATCCGCAATGGCGTCGACGCCGCCGGCATCCCCGTCGAGTTCTCCAAGGGCGAGGCGGGCAAGGGGCAGCACGAGATCAACCTCGTCTACGCCGACGCGCTCGAGATGGCAGACCGGCACGTGATCTACAAGAACGCCGCGAAGGAAATCGCCTCGGCCAACGGACGCTCGCTCACCTTCATGGCCAAGTACGCCATGGAGGAGGTCGGTTCGTCGTGCCACATCCACTCGAGCGTCTGGGACGCCGACGGCGGGCGATCGCTGATGTGGAGCGACGACACGCCGGACCACATGTCCGACCTGTTCCGCGGCTGGCTCGCCGGCCTGGTCACGACGGGACGCGAGCTCTCGTGGATGTTCGCCCACTACGTGAACTCGTACAAGCGCTACCAACCGGAGTCGTGGGCACCCACCGCGCTCGCGTGGGGCGTCGACAACCGCACGTGCGGGTTCCGCCTCGTCGGCCACGGACAGGGGTTCCGGGTGGAGTCGCGCATCCCGGGTGCCGACGTGAACCCCTACCTGGCCTTCGCGGCCACGATTGCCGCCGGCCTGCACGGCATCGAGGCCGGGCTGGACCTCCCGCCCGCGTTCGCCGGCAACGCGTACGACGCCCCCGACCTGCCCCACGTGCCGTCCACCCTCATCGAGGCGATCGAGGCGTTCGAGGCCAGCACGGTGGCCCTCGACGCCTTCGGACCCGCGGTGCACCACCACCTCGCCAACACCGCCCGCCAGGAGTGGGCCACGTTCAACCGCGCCGTCACCGACTGGGAGCGGCGCCGCAACTTCGAGCAGATCTGATGGCACGCCCGCTCGTCGCGCTGCCTGCATACCCTGTGAAGGCCGGCCGCGTCGACGGCTGGCGCGACCCCGCGGTCGCGATCCCCGAGCCCTACGTGGGCGCGCTGCAGCGCGCCGGCGCCCAGGAGGCGGTGCTCGGCCCCGTCGACCTGTCCGACGGCGAGGCCCGCTCGCGGTTGGACTCGTTCGACGGCCTCCTCCTCGCCGGCGGCGGCGACGTGCTCCCCTCGCACTACGGCCAGCAGCGCGACGAGCGCACCTACGGCACGATCCCCGTGCGCGACACCTTCGAGATGGCGCTCTGTCGCGCGGCCATCGAGATGGGCCTCCCGATTCTCGCGATCTGCCGCGGCACGCAGGTGCTCAACGTCGTGCGCGGGGGGACCCTGTCCCAGCACATCTCCGACGAGTTCCCGGGTCACGGCATGCCCGGCGTGGAGGGCGGCCAGAACGTCCATGCGGTCGACCTGACCCCGGGGACGCGGGTGGCCGGCGCGATGGCCGTGACCGAGGCTGCCTGCTCGTGCCATCACCACCAGGCGATCGACCGGGTCGGCGACGGGCTCACGGTCACGGCTCGCTCCCCCGACGGGATCGTCGAGGCGGTGGAGCTCGCCGGCGAAACGTGGGTCGTCGCGGTGCAGTGGCACCCCGAGGACACCGCCGCTTCGGATCCGGTTCAGCAGCGCCTCTTCGACACGTTCGTCGCCCAGTGCGGTCGATGAGACCTGCGACCCCGCGCCTCCGGCACCTCCCCCACCTTTCCCCGGTTTGATGCAGGAGGCGCACTATGCGCTCCTCGCGCAACAAACCCGCGAGCTGCGCGCCTGATCAGGCGTCGGGCGCGAGACCATCGGGAGGCCACACCGCGAGACCGTCGTCGAGCGGAACCCGCAACGAGCGCAGCACGCCGGAGAGCATCTGATAGGTGCCGATCAGCACGACCAGCTCGACACGCTGCACCTCCTGTGGGAGCGCCTCGCCCAGCTCGGCCCAGAGGTCGTCCGTGATCGCCTCGCCCGCGAGCGTGACGTCGGTCGCCGCCAGCACCGCGCGCTCGACCGGACCGAAGCGGTCGTCGTGCTCCCAGTCGCGCACTGCCGCGAGGTCTTCCGACGGCGCGCCGAACATGGGCCCGAGGTGCCAGTGCTGACCCCACTCGTAGTACGAACCGGTGACCCAGCCCACCCGCATGATCACGAGCTCACGCAGCCGCGCGTCGATCGTGCCGTGCAGGAGCACGGGATCCAGCGCGTGGTAGAGAGCCTTCGCGAGCGCCGGACGGTGCAGCAGCACGCGGAACACGTTGATCTCGGCCAGGTAGTCGGGCAGGCCGACGTGCGTCGCGGCCTCGCGCGCCGCGTGGATCGGCAGCGGCGCGACTCGCTCCGTCGACCCGGACTCGTTCGCGCTCACGGGACCACCACCGCATGCACCGGGCGGTCACCCTCGGCGTCGCCGGCCATGAGCCGCAGCAGGTCCGGGGTCGCCTCGAGCCCGCTCGTGGTGTGCGCCAGCCCGCGGAACGGTGACGTGTCGGACGCGAGCAGGTCGAGCGCGGCGCGGTACGCGGCCACGTCGACACCCAGGGCACCCAGCATGCGCAGCTCCTTGTAGACGACCATGTCGGGGTGGAAGCCCGGGGTCTCGGCGCTGCCGCGCGTTCCTGCGAGCACCACGGTGCCTCCCGGGCGGGCCAGCGCGACCGCCTGCCCCAGTGCGGCAGGGGCCTTCGCGGTGACGTCGACCACGACGTCGGCGAGCGCGCCTCCGGTGAGGTCGCGCAGCGCCCGCACCGGATCGTCGCGCTCCACGTCGACCGTCGCGTCGGCACCGAGGTCGCGGGCCAGCGCGAGGCGTTTCGCGTCGCGGGTCCCGGCGCCCGTCACGAGGATCGGCCCGGCACCGGCGCGACGAAGCGCGACGACGGCGGCGAGACCGCGGATGCCGGGGCCGAGCACCGCGACCGCGTCGCCGGCGGCGGTGCCCGGAACCGTGACCGCCCACCGGATCGCGGCACCGACCGGGTTGAAGAGGGTGGCCTCCACGGGATCGAGCGCGACCGGGACGGCGAGGACCTGCGCGTCGGGCGCGAGGTAGAGGTACTCGGCGTACCCGCCCCACAGGCCCGGCGCCCGGTCGAGCGCCATGAAGCCGTACATGTCGGCGAGGCCGTGGCGCTCGCACCGGCGGTGCACTCCGTCGCGACACGCCGCACAGTCACGGCACGACTGGAAGACCTCGACCGCGACGCGGTCGCCGACCTGCACACCCCATCGCGCTGCCGCACGCGAGCCGAGCGCCTCGACCACGCCGACGATCTCGTGGCCGGGGACGAACGCGAACCCGCCCCACAGCTCACCGGTGAACTGCTCGTGGTCGGTGCCGCACAGACCGCAGGCCTCGACGCGCAGCACGCCGTCGTCGTCGGCGACCTCCGGGATGGGCAACGAACGCGGCTCGAGCCGGCGCGGGGCCTCCAGGACGAGGGCGCGGGCCGAGGGCACCGTCACGAGTCGGAGGCTAACAGTGACGTCCGGCGAGCGCCGCGTATGCCTCGGCAACCGGACGCCGCCGCCGCGCCGCGTCGAAGAGACCGACCTCGGTCACCTCGCCGATCGGGCGCGTGAGAGCCGTGTGCCAGTCGTACTGGTCGCCGCGGCTGTACCAGCAGACGCCACGAACCGGAAGGCCGTCGGCGCGCATCGCGTCGAGGCGTTCGACGATGGCGTCCAGCCACCGCTCGCCGTCGGCGGGGTCGAGACCCAGGTTCGAGGTCTCCGCGACCCAGAAGGGGGCGCCGTAGCGCGCATGCCAGGCGCGTGCCTCTTCCTCGTATGCGGCGACCCGCTCCTCGACCGTCAGCGCCGACCCGTCACCGCCGTGGACGGTAATCGAGACCGGATAGAAGTCGTGGCCGGCCACGACCCGACGTGTGTCGCGCAGCGCGAGTGCGTCGATCTGGACCCGAGTCGACTCCTCGACGTGCTCGAACGCGACACCCCGGCCGCCGCGGAGCTCGAGGCCGAAGTGCAGGTCCCAGACGCCATGTACCTCGGCCCGGCGCGCGTCGGCCGCCTCCCCCAGGTCGGCGTCGCGCACGACCTGGCAGTCGAAGCCCTCGGCCCCGATCCACCAGCCGTCGCGGTCGGCCCGTATCCGTGCGATCGCTTCGAGGTTCGCGAGCGTCACGTGCGCCAGCGCCACGGCGAAGTCCTCGAGGCTCGCGCGGCGGTCGTTCCAACACCCGAGCCGCGCGCTCATCGCCGCGGTGATGAACGGCTCGTTGACCGGCGTGAACCACTGCGGTTCGCGGTACCGGGCCAGAAATGCATCGACGTAGCGCCGGAAGCCGTCGACCCACGCCGGGTCGCAGAACCCGGGGTAGTGATCGGGCAGGCCGAAGTGGCAGAGGTCCACGATCGGCACGAGCCCGGCCCGGTCGCACGCCGCGAGCGCGCGGTCCCAGAGCGTCCAGTCGTAGGTGCCCGGCTCGGGCTCGGTCTCCCGCCACGGCATCCCGTAGCGCCACCAGCGCACTCCGAGCGCGGCTACGGCGGCCAGGTCGGCGTCCTGGTGTTCGAGGTGGCGGCTGGCCGCGAGCTCGTCGACGCGCACCACCCTGCCCTCGTGGAGCACGAGCGGGTCCGAAGCCTCCTCGCCACAGGCGACGACGAAGGCGGGCAGCTCCATCCCCGTCGTCTACCACGCACCGGACCGGGTTGGTGATCCAAACCGTCGTAGTGACCGGCTCGGTCACCAACGCGGCTACTCGTCGATGGCGTCGCCGCGGCGGTCGATCTCGCGCTGGATCTGGTCCTCGGTGATCGGCTTCTGGCCGAAGACCGCCCAGGCGTGCCACACGATCCCGAAGCCCCAGCCGAGCATCACCCAGATGGGCCAGAAGTAGCCCGCACCCGTCACCGCCCAGATGCCGACCAGCATCAGGTTCACCACGACGTACGACACCAGGCTGGCGGCGAACCCGCGCTTCGCCTTCAGGCGCCGGATCGCGGCGTCACGCTTCGCATCGTCGGTCATGGCAGCAATTCTTGCACGGGCCTCGGCCCACCGGGGTGATGCCCGCCACGGCTCAGATCGCGTCGGGACGCAGCAGCGCGTCGATGCCCCCGTCCACGAACACGATCGACCCGTGCACGTACGCCGCGGCCGGCGACAGGAGGAACTCCACCACGGACGCGACCTCGTCGGGCGTCCCGGGCCGCCCGGTGGGTACCGGCAACGCCTCGATCGCCGGGCCGAAGACCGGGTCCTCGCGGCCCGCCTGGAGCAACGGGCTCTCGAACGGTCCGGGCGCCACCGCGTTGACGCGCACCCCGGCGGCGCCCCACTCCGTGACCCGTCGCCGCACGGCCCGGGCCACCGCGACCTTCGACGACGCATACACCGTGTTGCCGGCGAGATCGGTGGCCCGGGCACGGGCTCCGGCCTCCTCACCCGCGAGGCACGCGTCGACGAGCGCGGCGTCGACGGTGGGGTCGATGGTGGTGGAGTTCGACGAGATCGCGACGGCAGCCGCCGGGGCACCCGCGCGGAGCGCGCCGAAGCAGCCGTCGAGGAAGGCGGCGAACCCGAAGTAGTTGACCGACGCGATGAGCGCGTGGTCGGGCACCTGCGGACCGAGTCCGGCACAGGGCACCAGCCCGTGCAGCGTCCCGCCGCACGCGCCGAGCACGGCGCCGAGCGCAGCGGCGCGGCCGTCCGCGCCCGAGAGGTCGGCGACCACGTCGGCGTCGTGCAGGTCGACGCCGATCACCGTCGCGCCGGCGGCCCGCATTCGGGCCGCGACCGCGGCACCCAGGCCGGAAGCCGACCCCGTCACCGCGATCATCCGCTCACCCATCGCTGCTCCTCCTCGTCGATCCCATGCCACACAGGGGGTGGGGGCGTCACTTGGTTGCGGTCGGGGCGACGAGGCCGCCGCAGCCGTGCGTCACCGGCAGCGGTGTCGCGCTCAGCAGGAACTCGTACACGCCGTCGCTCGCGCAGTCGGCCGCGAGCTCGTCGAGATCCCACTGCTGGCCCTGGGGCATCCCGACGTCGCGCAGCTCGATCATGTGCACCGGGAACAGGAAAGGGTTCGCACCCGGGCACGGGTACGGCTCGAACACGTGCGTGTCGTTCGCGATGGCCGCGACGTCGTGGTCGTGCAGCCACTCCACGGCGTCGAGCCCGATGCCCGGCGAGATGTCGGCGTACCGTTCGCGCTCGCCCACGCGCAGCCAGTGCATCTGGCCCGTACGCACCAGCACGACGTCGCCCGGCTCCACCGTGAGGCCGGCTCCGGCCACGCAGCCGTCGAGGTCGCCGCCTGTGATCGCGTGCGGCTCCTCGAACCAGTCGACGCCCTTGAGCCGAGCCACGTCGCAGAGCACGCCGCGGGTCACCAGCGGCCCGAAATGCTCGATCCCCAGCTTGGTCGCGCCGTGCTCCATCGAGATCGTGTCCGCGGGAACACCGTTGTAGAGCAGCCTGTCGTACCCGGCGTGCGCGAGCGCGTCCCAATGGGTGGCCGACTGCAGTCCGGTCTCGACCTTGTCGTCGCTCGTCGCGAAGTCGCCCGGGTCCCCCGTGAACGCGTACGACGCGACGAGCGTCGTGTGCTTCGGGTTCTCGCGTCCGAGCACGCGCCCGGTCTGGGGGCCGTGCTGGTCCATCGGAATCGACAGCGAGAAGGTGACACCTCGGCGAACGGCCGCGGCCCCGCGGCGCACCGCCGCGGCGTCGACCAGGTTGAGCGTCCCCCGCTGGTCGTCTGGACCCCATCGGCCCCAGTTGGACACCCGCGCCGCGAGCGCCCGCTGCTCCTCGTCGAGCGGCACCGGCCTACCTCACGCGTCCGCGTACTGCTTGCGCAGCTCGTGCTTGAGCACCTTGCCGGTGGGATTGCGCGGGAGCACGTCGACGATCTCGAGCTGCTCCGGGATCTTCTGCACCATCAGCCCCGCGTCTTTCAGGAACGCGAAGAGCTCCGCCAGCGCGAGTGGGTCCGCTGGGTCGGCGGGCACGATGACGGCGCAGGCCCGCTCACCCGAACGTGGGTCGGGCAGGCCGATCACCGCGGCGTCGGCGACCTTCGGGTGCGTGAAGAGCAGGTCTTCGACCTCCTTGGCCGAGATGTTCTCGCCCTTGCGGATGATCACGTCCTTCAGCCGGCCGGTGATCGTGACGTACCCGTCGGCGTCGACGGTGCCGAGGTCGCCGGTGCGGAAGTAGCCGTCTTCGTCGAACGCGTCGGCGTCGAGCGAGCTGTCGAGGTAGCCGAGGCAGAGCTGGGGGCCCTTCACGCGGATCTCTCCCTCCTCACCGCGGCCCACGACCTTCCCCTCGATCGTGACGACCTTGACGTCGATGCCGGCCGTGAGCGGGCCCTCGGTGTTGGCGAGCTGGTCGTCGGTGTCGGTGATGCGCGCCATCGAGAGGATCGGGCACTCGGTGAGCCCGTAGCCGGAGAGGATCCCGATCCCTCCCAGCTCGGCCTTCACGTCGTAGTGCAGCTGCGGCGGCTTGGCCGCGCCACCGCCCACGAAGATCCGCGCCTCCGGGAACAGCGGGTGGTCCGCCGCTCGCTGCGCGTCGAGGTACGCGAGGTGGAACACCGTCCCCGCACCCGCGATCGTCACCCGCTCGCGCTCGAGCACGGGGATCGTGGAGGCGGGCACGAATCCCTCCACGATCACCTGCGGCGTGCCTGCGATGAGACCCGCGAACAGCCAGCCGGCCCCGCCGATGTGCGTGAACGGGAACACGAGTGCGTTGCGGTCGTCGGGCAAGAGCCCGAACGCGTCGACCATCGCGAATCCCGACGCGGCGACGGTCATGTCGGTGTGCTTCGCACCCTTGGGATCCGCGGTGGTGCCCGACGTGTAGAAGAGCCAGCGCACCGGCGCATCGATGCGAACGCCCGGGGTGTACGTCGTGGCCGCGCCGGCAGGGACGGCCGGCAGCGTCGCCGGGTCGGCGTCGGGCAGCCCGTCACGCTCGACCACCATCGCCTCGAGGCCGGGCGTCTCCGCCGCGATCGAACCGGCCATCGCACCGAAGTCGAAGCCTCGCCACTCCCCCGGCACCAGCAGCAACTTGGACCCGGCCTGTCGCACCGCGAACGCGACCTCGCGCTCGCGGTAGATCGGCAGGATCGGGTTCTGCACGACACCGAGGCGCGCGAGCGCAGCCACGAGGACCATCGACTCGAGCCACGTCGGCAGCTGCCAGGACACGACGTCGCCCTCGCCCAGGCCGAGCGCACGGAATCCGGCCGCGGCGCGCTCGGCCGCGTCGCGATACTCCGCGAAGGTCAGCGAGCGCCCGTCTTCGTCGATCGCGAAGCGCGCGTCGGGTGTCGAGGCCGCGCGCCGCGCGACCAGATCCCAGAGCGACGTCCAGGCAAGCAGCGGATCGTGGCTCATGCGCTCACTCCTTGGGCTTCGGGAACCCGCCGCCGTACGCGACGAGCCCGCCGTCGATCGAGACGATCGAGCCGACCATGTAGCGCGCGTCATCGGAGGCGACGTACGCCACGCACGCGGCCACCTCCTCGGGCTCGGAGACCCCGAGCTTGGACATCACCGGCCGGAGCAGATCGAGATCCGCGTCTTCGGGGAGCCGGAAGCCCTTGGTCAGCGGTGTGCGCATCCCGCCGGGCGCGACCGCGTTGACCCGAACACCCTGGTCGACGTACTCGACCGCGAGCGCGCGGGTGAGGTTGATGACGCCCCCCTTCGAGGCGCAATAGGCGGCCGAGAACGGCTGGCCCATGAGTCCTGCGTTCGACGCGATGTTGACGATGGTCCCGCCGCCGTCGAGGAGATGGGGCAACGTGAACCGGCACATCAAAAACGTGCCCGTGAGGTTCACCGCCACGATCGCGGCCCAGCGAACCGGGTCCTCCTCCTCGGAGCGCGAAAAGCCACCGATCCCCGCCGAGTTGACGAGCATTTGCGGCCGACCCAGACCGGCGGCGACCGCCGCCACCGCGGCCTCGACCGATCCCGGGTCGCTCACGTCGCAAGCGAACGCGCTGGCGGAGCCCCCGGCGTCGACGATCTCGGCGGCCACGGCATCGGCGGCATCGGCCGCGAGGTCGAGCACCCCGACCGGCGCGCCCTCCTCGGCCAGCAGCCGCGCCGTGGCCCGGCCCAACCCCGACCCACCTCCGGTCACGATCGCGACCCGACCCTCGAAACGGCCCATGAACCCCCCCTCGATGCGCCCGAATCGGGCCCGACGAGCGAATCTAACGCGGCGTCAGATTTCTTTGCCACGGGAGCCCGCGGCTCAGCGATCGAGAAAGAAGAGCGCGGCGGTCCGCGCCTCGGTCAGGGAAAGCTGCCAGCCTGCGACGTCGACGATGGGATCGGCGCCGAAGTTCGACACCACCGCCGCGCCGAGCTCGCGGCGAAGGTCGTCGGCCGTGGCATCGGTCAGCCACCGGTCTCGATCGGATCCTCGGGGCGCCAACGCCCGCGCGATCCCCGCCGGGTTGCGACCGACGCGGCGTCGCCGCACAGCCCCGCGCCGATCCGCTCCATCGCCCGCTTCGTGGGGAACAGGTCCGGAAGTGCCCCTAGCGTGTCCGTCGCCGCGGAGCGCCGATCCGGTGATGTGCGCGAGAGTTGCGGCAGCGGCACCGAGCGCCGCACCCAACCCCAGGAACGTACGTCGATCGACCGCCCTCATCGGAGGCCCAGCCGCGCGAGATGATCCGCGAGTCGGAGCGCGAGCGCCACGATCGTCAGCGTCGGGTTGGAGATGCCGGCCGTCGGGAACACCGACGACGACGCGACGTAGAGGTTGGCCGTGCCGAACACCTTGAGATCCTGGTCCACGACGCCTGAGGGCGCATGCCCGCGTGCAACGCGCCGACGTCACGAGCGTTCGGCGATTCGCTCACCATCGCCTGCGGCGTCAGCGTCCAAAGTGCTCGGAGGTTCTGGAGGACGCCGCCGAGATACACCTGCGGAACGCTGAGAGCAGGACGTCGACGTTCGCCGACCGGGCGAGCTCCTGGCGATACACCCCACCGGAGCGCGTCGGGGGGCTGAGCCGCCACATCGCGCCGGTCACGCGCTCGGTGTCGAGGACGGGCTCGAAGCCAAGCCCGGGGAGCACGGACCTCCAGTAGGCCCAGTCCCACGACCACCCTGCCGGGTCCGCGGGAAGCTGGACCACCTCCGCGGCGCGCCTGTAGAAGGGGGCCAGCTCGTCGTGCCCGACAGGCCAGAGACCGGAGCCACCCAAGGCCGCTCGGCAAACGTCCAGGGACCAAGGGTCCGGCACCAGCCGCCCCAGTGATTGGTGGCACCGCCCAGATACCGGAGGTAGGCCAGGTCAGCCGGGTGCTCCTCGTCGCCCGAGACCACCTCTCCGAGCTCCTGAACCGGTTGTCGATACTGCTCTCCCCAATCTCGAGCAGGGTCACGTGCAGCGGTCCACCAGCGAGAGCGCGGGCGACCGTGATGCCGGCCGCTCCGCCCCCGATGACCAGCACATCGGTGCGCCGCTCTGCGCCGCGGGATACGTCGGCTGCATCGCGCAACATCGAGCGAGGCTATCTGCGCGGGATCCGCGACGGGCCGCGAGGAAGGCCCGTCACTTGGCCATGCCCTACCGTCACCGACCGTGTCGTAGGGTCCCTGGCCGTGACCGGGCCCCGCCACACCGCCGCGCTGCTGCGACGCGCGGCGCGGACCCACCCGGACCGCCAGGCCTACGTGCACGGCGAGAAGGACGCGACCTACGCGTGGCTCGACCGAGCCGCCGACGGGTTCGCGGCCACCCTGATCGGCCTCGGAGTCGCCAAGGGCGACGTGGTGTGCCTCCTGCTCCCCAGCTCGATCAAGTTCGCCGCGTGCTACCTGGGCGCCCTGCGCGCGGGGGCGATCACGAGCGCGCTGAACCTGCGCCTGGGCGCCGCGGAGCAGGCCTCGGTCTTCCGGCGCACCAGGCCGAAAGTGACCGTCGTCGGCGACGGGGCCCGGGTGCCCGACGGCGTCGACCCGGGCCGGGTGGTTCCGGTCACCGACCTCGGACCCATGCTGAAGGCCGCAGCGCTAGCGGAGGACCGGCTGCCGGCGATCGGCCCGGACGACCCGGCCTGCGTCGTGTGGACGAGCGGGACCACCGGCGAGCCCAAGGGCGCCGTCTACGACCACGCGCGCATGGCCGCGATCAGCGCCAACATCGGCCAGCTCACCGAGCCCGGTGACCGGCGCCTCGTGGTGCTGCCCTTCGCACACGTCGGCTACATGACCCGAATGTGGGACGAGCTCGCCAGCGGCACCACGATCGTGCTCGCGGGCGAGCCGTGGTCGGCCGCTGAGACGCTGCGGATCATCCGCGACGAACGCATCACAATGGGCACCGGTGTTCCCACGCAATGGGAGCTGGTGCTCGCGCACCCCGACCTCGCGATCACCGACTTCTCGGCGCTGCGGGTGTGCGGCATCGGTGGCGCGGCCGTCTCCCCCGACCTCGTACGGCGCATGCGCGAGACGCTCGGCTGCCCGGTGCTCACGCGGTACACGAGCACCGAGGCCGGCGTCACCACCAGCACGACGGTCGGCGACCCCGACGAGATCGTGGCGAACACGGTCGGGCGCCCTGCCCCCGAGGTGGAGCTGCGCATCGTGTCCCCGGATGTCCGAGGCGTCGAGCTGCCCCGGAGCCGGACCGGCGAGATCGTGTGCCGTTCCCCCGCCATGATGCGCGGCTACTGGCGGGACCCCGAGCTCACCGCGACCGTGATCGACGCCGACGGCTGGCTGCACACAGGAGATCTCGGCTGGGTCGGCGACGACGGCAACCTGCGCATCGTCGGTCGCCTCAGGGAGATGTACAGCCGCGGCGGGTACAACGTGTACCCCGCCGAGGTCGAGGCGGTGCTCGCCGACCACCCCGCAGTGACGCAGGCTGCGGTGGTGGGCCTCGCCGACCCCGTGCTCGGCGAGATCGGCGGCGCGTTCGTCGTGGCGGCGGACCCCGCCACACCGCCGACGCTCGAAGAGCTACGCGCATGGTGTCGCGAGCGGATCGCGGACTACAAGGCTCCGGATCGGCTCTCGGTGATGGAGGTGCTGCCGGTGACGGCGATGCACAAGGTCGACAAGCAGGCCCTGCAGGGGATGGGAGCAGACTGAAATGGCGATTCAAGAAGTCGGATCCGGCGACACACGCCAGAAGCCGATCAAGCTCGGTGGCGCGCTCGTGACGTTGGTCGAGCCGCACCGCGGGCACGAGGTGACGTACAACCGCTGGTACGAGCGCGACCACTTCTATGCCGGCTGCATGATCGGCGCGTGGACCATCAGCGGCGCGCGCTACGTCGCGACCCGCGACCACAAGGCGGTCCGATTCCCGAGCGACTCCCCCGTCGTCCCCGACCCGACGTCGGGTTCGTACGTCGCGCTCTACTGGGTGCTGGCCGGCAAGTTCGGCGAGTGGATGCGTTGGGGCACCGACCAGGTCAACTGGCTCCACGCCAACCACCGGATGTTCGAGCACCGCGACCACGTGCACACCACGATGTATCGGTTCAGGGGCGAGGGCCACGCGGATCCTGACGGTGTGCCGGTCGAGCTGGCGCTCGACCGTGGCTACCCGGGCCTGGTCATGATGATCGCCGAGCCCGCCGAGGGAGCCGACGCGGCCAGCGTCATCGCCTGGGCCACCGAACGCACGCCGATGCCCGCGGACCAGGTGGCCGCGTTCATCCCGGTGCCCCTGCTCGCCGACGCACCCAAGGACGTGCCGCTGACCCCCGAAAGCGAGCGCGTCTGCCTCCTGTGGTTCTGCGTCGCCGACCCGCTCGAGACCTGGGACGACTTCATCGCGCTCGGCGACACCCTGGCCTCCGAGGGCGCCGGCCGCGTGCTCTTCGCGTCGCCGTTCGTCAAGACGATCCCCGGCACCGACACCTACACGGACAAGCTCTGAGCGGCCCGGACACGGGTTGGCTCGAGCCTGAGCACCGGCCCGAGGTCACCGAGCGGCAGCATCGCCGAAGCCGCTCAGCCAAGCTCTGAGCGCCCCGGCGCTTTGACGTCAGGGGGTGAGGGCCTTGAAGGTCTGGCGGAGGTGATCCTCGAGGAAGGCCACCGCTCCGTCGACGTCGCCGGCCAGCGCACGGTCGCGCAGGGTCCGGTGCTCCGCGATCACGTCGTAATGCCCTCCCGGCGCGCCGACCGCGAGCACCTGGTACCGCTGCGAGTGCTCGGCCAGCGAGTCGACCAGCTCGAGCAGGCGTGCGTTCGGACAGCGCGACAGCAACGCGGCGTGAAACGCCCGGTGCGCCGCGATCGAAGCCGCCAGGTCACCGGCGCGCAGCGCCCGCTCGTACGTCGCGTGCGTCGCGCCGATCGCGTCGCGCATCGCGGCGTCGGCGCGCTCGAGCGACGCGCGCAGCCCCTCGGGCTCCAGCAGGATGCGCAGCTCGTAGACGTCGCGGGCGTCCTGCACCGACGCCGGCGTCACCCACGCGCCGCGCTGCGGCCGCAGCTCCACCAGGCCCTCCCCGGCAAGCCGTCCGAACGCCTCGCGCAGCGGCGTGGCGCTCACCGCCCAGCGCGCCGCGAGCTCCTTCGCGACCAGCCGCGTTCCCGGGGCCAGCTCGCCGGAGAGGATCGCCTGGCGCAGGCGGGCGTCCACGAAGTCGGTTCGGGTCCCCGGCGCTGCGACCGGCGCGGGTGCGGCAGTTGACGACATAGTTCATAGATTATAGATTTCTCCCCGGAGGAGCACGCATGCGACTTGCCCGCTTCAGCCACGAGGGCCGGGACCACACCGGGGCCCTGCTCGGAGACGAGGTCGCCGACCTCGGCGACGCCGATCCGATCGGGTTGCTCGCCCGGGGATCCGACGCCATCCGCGCCGCGGCGCAGGCCGCGCCCCGCCGCCTCGCCCTCGCCCAGGTGCGGCTCCGGGCCCCGATCCCCCGGCCGCCCAAGCTCCTCGCGATCGGCCTCAACTACGCCGACCACTGCACCGAGGCCGGCATGCCCGAGCCCGACTTCCCCGTCTTCTTCAACAAGCAGACCACCTGCGTGACCGGACCCGGCGACCCGATCCACGTCCCGCGAGTCTCGACGCTGGTCGACTACGAAGCCGAGCTGGCGATCGTGATCGGACGCCGCTGCCGCCACGTGCCCGCGGCGCGTGCCGGCGAGGTGATCGCGGGCTACATGGCGATCAATGACGTCACGGTGCGCGACTGGCAGCTGCGCGCCCCTACGATGACGCTCGGCAAGAGCTTCGACACCCACGGCCCGACCGGCCCGTGGGTCGTGACCGCCGACGAGATCCCCGATCCCCAGGACCTGCGCTTGCGAGCCTGGGTCAACGGCGTGTGCATGCAGGACGCGAGCACCTCGGGGATGATCTTCGACTGCGCCGCGCAGATCGAGACGCTGTCCACCGCGTTCACGCTCGAGCCCGGCGACGTGATCGCTACCGGCACCCCCGCCGGGGTCGGGATGCTGCGCCGGCCCCCGGTGTGGCTCGCGCCGGGCGACACCGTGACGATCAGGGTCGACGGCATCGGAGCGATCGAGAACCCCGTGATCGCCGAGCCCGACGACACGCAGTGCATCCAGGAGCCCCCGAGATGACCGAGCCCCTCCCGGCCAACGTCCGAGCCTTCGTCGAGGCCCAACCCGTCGGGATCCTCGCGACCACGCGGCCCGACGGGTCGATCCGCCAGTCGCTCGTGTACCACGTGCTCGACGGCGACCGGATCGAGATCTCCACGCTGGGGAGCCGCGCGAAGGCGCGCGACGTCGCGCGCATCGGGCGGGCCTCGTACTGCGTGCCCGCACACGAGCGACCGTTCGCGTCGGTCACGCTCGAGGGACCGGCCCGGATCGTCACCGAGGGCGCCGGCGCGATCACCACCGCCCTCTTCGGCAAGATCTTCGGGACGCCGCCGGACCCACCGCTCACCGACGAGGCCGTGGCGGCCATGGACCGGGTGATCCTCGAGCTCACCGTCGCGCGCGCCTACGGCGCGTCCTACCTCCCGGAGGACTGACGTGGCCCTGCACCGCCTCACCACGATCACGCTCGGCGTCCCCGACGTCGCTGCGACCGCCGCGTTCTACCGGGACTTCGGGCTCGTCGAGACCGAGCCGGCGACGTTCGCGACCCGCGACGGCGGTGAGCAGCTCCGGCTCGCGCCGGCACCCCGGCGCCGGCTGCTCGAGCTCGGCCTCGGCGCGCACGACGCCGACGACCTTGCCCGGATCTCGAGTGCGCTCACGCGGCTGGGCTCTGAGGCGGTCGCCGGCCCCACAGAGCTGCGGGCCGTCGAGCCGGTCACCGACACCGTCGTGCGGGTCGCCGTCGCACCACCCATCGAGGCGCCCGTCGCCGCGACGCCCGCTACCAACCGACCCGGAATCGTCGAACGTCACAACGCCCGGGCCGACGGGATCGAACGCCCGGAGCCCGTACGACCGCGCAAGCTGGGCCACGTCGTGCTCGGCTCGCCCGACCAGGCCGCCACGCAACGGTTCTTCACCGAGGGCCTGGGCCTCAAGGTCAGCGACGAGATCGCGGGCATCGCGGCGTTCCTGCGCTGCTCCACCGATCACCACAACCTCCTCGTGCAGGACGCGCCGGTCCCCTACGTCCACCACACGAGCTGGCAGGTCGACGACGTGGACGACGTCGGGCGCGGCGCGAAGGCGATGCTCGACGCCGACCCGTCCCGGCATGTGTGGGGCCTCGGGCGCCACTACATCGGCTCGAACTTCTTCTGGTATCTGCGCGACCCGGCGGGCAACTTCGCCGAGTACTACGCCGACATGGACGTCATCGACGACGACGACACATGGGCACCGACCGCGATCGCGGATCTACGTGCGCTCTACGCGTGGGGTCCGCCCGTGCCGTCGAGCTTCCTCGCGCCCGACGATCTCGCGGAGCTGACGACGTGAGCGGCGCGAACGACGGCGACGACCTGCTCGACGTCGCGATCGTCGGCTGCGGCCCGGTCGGCGTCTCGCTCGCGAACCTTCTCGGCCAACGCGGGCTGAGCGTCCGCGCGTTCGAACGCGAGCGCGACGTCTACCACCTGCCGCGCGCCGCGCACTTTGACGGCGAGATCATGCGGATCTTCCAGTCGATGGGCTGCGCCGAGGCCGTCGAGCCGCACACGGCACCCATCAAGGGCATGCACTTCCACGGCGCGGACGGCGGGTTCCTCTTCGACTACGACGCCCCTGCCGGCGAAGGCCCCGAGGGCTGGGCCGCCGACTACATGTTCTGGCAGCCCGAGCTCGAGCTGGCGCTGCGGGCACGCACCCGGCAGCACGCTTCGGTCGAGCTCTCGCTCGGTGTCGACGTGATGCGGGTCGAGGATCTGGGCGACCACGCGGTCGTCCACACCGCCGGCGGCGAGCACCGCGCGTCGTACGTCGTGGGTTGCGACGGCGCCCGCTCGCTCGTGCGCAAGACCATCGGCGCCGACCTGTTCGACTACGGCTTCGACCAGCCGTGGCTCGTGATCGACGCGATGATGGAGCGCGACGTCGCTCTGCCCGACCACGCGATCCAGTACTGCGACCCGGCCCGCCCGGCGACGTTCGTCCCCCACGGCGGCCGCCACCGGCGGTGGGAAATCATGGTCCTGCCCGGCGAGGACCCGGCCGAGGTCGAGGCACGGTCCTGGGAGCTGCTCGAACCCTGGATCCGGCCGGGCGACGCAGAGTTGGTTCGCACCGCGGTGTACCTGTTCCACGCGCTGGTCGCGGACCGATGGCGTTCCGGCCGGCTGCTCCTGGCCGGCGACAGCGCGCACCAGACTCCGCCGTTCCTCGGACAGGGCATGTGCGCCGGGATCCGCGACGCCGCCAACCTCGCCTGGAAGCTCGAGCTCCTTCTGCGAGGCGGCGCGCACGGCGCGCTGCTCGACACGTATCAGCCCGAGCGCGAGCCCCACGTCCGCGCGTTCATCGAGGCGGCGATCGCGGCCGGTTCGATCATTCAGACGCTCGATCCAGACGTGGCGGCCGCACGCGATGCGCACTTCCGTGCGGGTGGCAGCGACGGCAACGGTCCACCGCACCCACTGCTCGGACCCGGAGTTGCCGACGAACCGTCCGAGCGCATGCCTCAGCCCGACCGTCTCGACGACCGGCTCGGCGACAGCTTCGCTTTCGTCGTCGCCGAGCCGGCGACCCTCGACGGGATCGACGACGCCACCCGTCGCCGGCTGGACGCGCTGGGCGCTCCGGCTGTCTGCACCCCAGAGCTGGGCGCCTGGCTGGCCGACCACGAGGCGATCGCGGCCCTGGTGCGTCCCGACCGGTACGTGTTCGGTTTCGCCCGACGAGCCGAGGACGTGGATACGCTCACCGGCGCGCTCCTCGCGCGCCTATGACCGACGCCCCTCCGCCCGCAGCCGAGCACCCCGACGAGTCCGAGCCCGACGTCCGCTTCACCTATGCGAACGAGCGCACGTTCCTCGCCTGGAACCGCACCGCGCTCGCACTCATCGCGACCGGGGTCGCCGCGACCCAGCTCCTTCCGCGCTTCGACGTGACCTGGGGCCGGCGGGTCCTCGGGTTGCCGCTGATCGTGCTCGGCGCGGTGCTCGCGATCACGAGCTACCGCCATTGGCAGGCGAACGAGCGCGCGATGCGCCGGGGCGAGCCGCTCCCCCGCTCGCCGATCCCGTTCGTGCTGTCGACCGGGATCGGGATCGTTGCGGTGATCGCCGTCGTCTTCGCGATGTTCGAGGGCGCGTGAGCGGCGGCGGCAACGAAAGGACGCACGACCCCGACGGCGGGCTGGCCGGTGAGCGCACCGACCTCGCGTGGAACCGCACCGGCATCGCTGCGCTGGTGTGCGTCGCCCTGCTCCTGCGCCGGCTCTGGCCGCTCGAGGGCACTGACGA
Source organism: Actinomycetota bacterium (assembly GCA_016870395.1). Classification (GTDB taxonomy): domain Bacteria; phylum Actinomycetota; class Acidimicrobiia; order IMCC26256; family JAENVU01; genus SHUZ01. Next base: position 77,736 of record VGBT01000004.1, read on the forward strand.
CGTCGTGATCCTCCTCCTCGTCGGGATCGCCCTCGTCGCGTGGGGCCTGGCCCTCGTCGTCGCGCGTCGCGTGTCCCGCACGACGCACCACGGCCGCGAGGTGATGGACGAGGGCACACTCCGGCTCCTCAGCGCCGGTACGTTCGTGCTGGCCGTCTGCGGATTCCTGCTCGGACTCCTGCCACCTGCTAACTGATCGGCAGCACCACTCAGCGCGCACGTTCCAGGTAGACCTCGAACCTCGAGGCCGGATCATCACGTGCCCGCAGGAACCCCTCGAGCAAATCATCGCGCTCGGCGCCTCGCGGCTGGGCGCGCAAGGAGCGGATCGCCGCTTCGAGGTCGGCCTGCTCCCCTGGCGTGCGTTCACGCTCGAACTTCGCGATCAGACGACCGGCGGGCGCCGGCTCGTCCACGTTGTTGCCCCCGATCACGTGCAGGACCGCGCGGTATCTACCTCGCGGCGTTCGCGTCGTACCGAACACGACTGGCTGGCCCGGCTGCACCATGACGGGGACTCCGTTCCGCTCCAGCTGGTTGACCAGGCCCGGGATCTCCCACGCCAGGCCCGTGATCCAAACGGGACCTCGTCCCGCCGGGAGACCGGCAAGGACCTGCGTGATCATCGCCCGCTCGCTCGCCTGATCGAGCGGGTGCGGCGTTCCGGCCCCGAGCGCGGCCGAGCTGGTCATCACGGAACCCACCAGGAGCACACCCGTGGCGACGAAGGTGATCGGCAACAGAATCCGGCCACGCGTGCCGGCACGGATCGCCGACCAGGCACCCATCAGGACGAGCATCCCGAGCGCCGCCCCGAGCGCCCAGGTCCAACGGACGAGATAGGGATACAGCGCCCCGACGATGCCCCTGAGCGCGTAGAGCGCCGCGAGCAGTGCGACGCCGATGGTCGCGGCCAGCCAGACGACGCGCCGATCGCCCCGCCGATGCGCGACGAACGTCGCCGCTCCGCCGAGGGCGAGCCCCACCGCGAGCCACCACTGATCATCCATCAGGACTTGGCCCAACCAATCGCTGCCGGGATCGCCGAAGATCCATGCGGGTCGCAACCCCCACTGGAGCCCCATCACGCGCAGGGCTGCGCCGAGGCCGGCGGTCGCATGCGGCTCGCGGAAGAACCTCCAAATCGCGGCGAGGTTCCCGTCGTGTCGCACCAGGGTCCCGTAGAGCACGGGCGCCCACAGGACCAACCCGACGGCAGTGCACACCAGGGCGACGCGCGCCAGGCGGCGCCAGTACGCCGACCGCATCGCTACCTCGACGCGCAGACCTCGAGCCACGACCACCGCCAGGGCAAAGGCACACAGCGTCACCGAGACGATCGCGAAGCCGACGTGGGACTGGATCGTGAAGCTCGCCACCACCACGGCCGGTGGCGCCATGGCCAGATCGCCCACGGCCACCGACCACGCCAGCAGGAGGAGGAGCAGCAGCGGCATCACCGGAAGGAGGGGATTCCACGGATCGCGGAGAATCTCGATGCCCAGGGCGTGCTCCAGGAGTGCGACCGGGATCAGAACCGCGATGCTAGTCGGGAGCCGGCCACGACGGAACGCGACGAACCCGATGCCGACGATCGCAGCCGCGTTGACCGCAAGGGCCCCGACGTGCAGTCCGACTGACTGCGAACCGAAGAGGCGATAGGCGGGATACAGCGCGTAGAACAGCAGCGGTCCGGGGTGGTTCCAGCCGTATCGCGAGTACGGCCCGACCGTCAGCAGGCGAGACCCCGCGTCCCGCGTGTGGATCTCGAGCAAGGCCCAGTCGCTCGGCGGACGGTAGCTCGAACCGACGGCGAGAAGGAGCTGCGCAGCCGACACGACGAGCGGCGCGACCAGGAGACCGACCAAGAGCACGCACCACCAACGGTCACCGGGAAGGCGGGACTCCTGCTCGTCCTCACCTCGCGGTAGCACGAACCGAGCGTAGTCGAGTCGCTCGCGGCCGGTCGTTCATCGCGGCGCGCGGATCCGCGGCATCACGCAAGCCAAAATTCATCGCGATGCCGAGCATCGCCCCGACCCTCGACGCGCCACGCGTGCCGACCCCGCCCGACCATTCCCGGCGTCGAGCTCGCGTCACCACCGCAGTCGTGCTCCTTGCACCGCTCGTCGTGCTCGCCGTCGCAGCATGGAGCTACCGGTGGATGTCGGACGACGGGTTCATCAACCTCCGCATCGTGGACCAGCTCACCTCCGGCCACGGTCCGGTGTTCAACCAGGGGGAGCGCGTCGAGGCCGCCACCAGCCCGCTGTGGATCTACGTGCTGACCGCAGCCGACCTCGTCGTGCCGTTGCGGCTCGAGTGGATCGCGGTGCTCGTCGGCATCACGCTCACGGTGGCTGGGACCGCGCTGGCCATGCTCGGTGCCGGCCGGCTCATCGAGCGCGACGACCGGACGGTCCTTGTACCGGCCGGAGCGTTGGTGCTCGTGGTCCTGCCGCCCATGTGGAAGTTCGCGTCGAGCGGGCTCGAGAACGGGCTGACGTTCGCGTGGCTGGGCGCGACCTGCGCGCTCCTCGCCGCGTGGGCCCGATCGGGCCGACCGTTCTGATGGGGGGCGGCACTCGTGATCGGCCTCGGACCGCTGGTCCGACCGGAGCTGATGCTCTTCAGCGCGGTCTTCCTCGCGGTCGTGCTCGGGGCCCAGTGGCGCACCGACTCCTGGCGCCGCCGATCCGTCACCCTGGTAGCCGCGCTCGCGCTCCCCGTCGCCTACGAGCTGTTCCGCATCGGCTACTACGCGAGCCTGGTCCCGAACTCGGCGTTCGCCAAGGAGGTCGGCCGTCCGTACTGGTCCGCCGGCTGGGACTACCTCCGCACTCCGGTCGTCAGCTACGCGCTCTGGATCCCGATCGTCGTACTGGCCCTAGCCGCATACTTCCCGATCGTGCGCCGATCGCGGCGCGGTGGGCAGTCGCGGACCGTGCTCGTCCTGGCCGCCTTCGCAAGCGGCGCGGTCCTCGACGCCGCGTACATCGTCCGGGTCGGCGGCGACTTCATGCAGGCTCGGCTGCTGCTCCCCGCGCTGTTCGCGTTCGTGGCTCCGGTGGCCGTGGTCGCGCTTCGGCGCGAGATGCTGGGCGTCCTCTTGCTCGCGCCGTGGGCGCTCGTCGTGCTCGTCACGGTGCGGAGCCCGGGGGACGTGCCGCGTTGCGTTTGTCAACAAACGCAACGCGGTGATTATCGGCGACTTCGGGTTCAACCCGGGGATGCCAGGGCGCGACTGGCTGAACGGGCCCGGCGTCTATTACCTCGAACGCCGCCTCGCCGGCGAGCCGCTCGACCACGACCCTGCGGTCGCCGCGTACGGGTTGGGCGTCATCAGCTACGCGCTCGGACCCGACGTCTACGTCCTCGACCTCCTGGGGTTGGCCGATCCGGTGACGTCCCATCTCCAGCTCGAGCGTCGCGGCACGATCGCCCACGAGAAGCCGCTGCCCACGCCGTGGATCGCCGCCCGCCTGCTTGCACCCGACGGGCCGGTGGTGGAAGCGGAACTCGGCCGGCCACCCGTGTTCTACGCGCAGCCGCTCGACGACCCGCGTGGCCAGAGGATGGAAACACGCGTCGCCGACGCCCGGTCCGCGCTGCGATGCGCGCGTCTGCGCGATTTCATCGCGAGCTACACGGAGCCGATGAGCACCAGGCGCGTGCTGGAGAACTTCGGCGACGCGTTCCGGTACTACGGGTTCCGCATCCCACCCGAACCACGTACCGCACGCGCCGCCATGTGCGACGAGCGCCCGTAGGCCAGTTCGGCTACCCGGCCGGTCGGATCCGCGGCATCACCTCGGCCGCGAACAGCTCGAGGCTCTCCCACGCGATCTCGGGTGGGAGCCCGCCGGCGAGCGGGTTGAAGGTCATGGTCCCCGTGGGCGGAACGGCTTCCGCGACCGAGACCACCTCGTCCGGCGTCCCGACCACGATCTGGCGGCTGGCCTTGAGGTCGTCGACCGACGCGGCGGCAATCATCGGCGTGGACACCTGGCCGCCGGTCTGGAAGCCCGCGTAGGTCTGGGCCTCGTAGAGCAGGTACTCGCCGATCTGGTCCCAGGTGCGTTCGGGGTCGTGCGTCACGTGCACGTACGTCGGACCCTCCGGCACCATCACGAAGCCGCCCTCGAAGCCCACCTTGGCCGCCTCGTCCGCATACCACTCGGTGAGCCGCGGGTCGGTGTTCATCGGCATCATCGGGAGGCGCAGTCGCGCCGCGCGCCGCGCCGCCGCTTCGACGCCACCGCCGATCATGAGCGTGGGGTGCGGCTGGGTGAGCGGCTTCGGCGTCACGCGAATCGTGCGGCCCTGCCACTCGAACGGCTCTCCGGTCCATGCCTTCAGGATCACCTCGACGTGCTCCTCGAGCAGGCGCCCCCGGCGCGTCCGCTCCACGCCCGCCATCTCGAACTCCTCGGGCCGGTACCCGGCTGCCGCGACCGTCCACACCCGTCCCCCGCTGGCGAGGTCGAGGACCGCGAGCTGCTCGGCCACGCGCACCGGGTCGTGCAGCGGCACGATGAGCGCGGAGACGAAGATCGGGATGCGGCTCGTCGCTCCGGCGACCACGGCAGCCAGAGTCAACGGCGCGGGCAGCCAGCCGTCGTCGAGCCCGTGGTGCTCCGAGACGACCGCGAAGTCCCAGCCCTGCGCGTCGGCCCAGTGGAACATGTCGAGCGCTGCGCCGTAGATCTCCGCCGGCGACGCCGCGCCGAACGCCGGCGCGCGGAAGTCGTGGCGCATGGTCAGCAGGGGCATCCTCAGCCCTCTCCTCGGGCGAGCAGCGGACCGACCTCGTCGCCGAAGGCGGTCATCTGGTCGCACAGCTCGTCGATCGAACGCGACGCGAAGCGCAGCTGCAGGTGGGAGACCCCCATCGCGCCGTACTCGTTGAGCGACTCGGCGATACGTTCTGCGGAGCCGGTCAGCGCGTACCGCGGGACGTCCCAACCCGGCTCGCCCACGTAGACGTGCTCGGTGATGACCCCGACCTCTATCGACGCACCGGGTCGCACTCGGTCGCGTTCCGCGTGGAGGAAAGCGATCGACTCGGGCATCAGCTTGCGTGGCGTGCCCTGCGGGATCCAGCCGTCACCGCGCGCGGCGACGCGCCGGAGCGCGGGCTTCGACGACCCCCCGACCCAGATCGGCGGGCGTGGACGCTGTGCGGGTCGCGGGCGCAGGCCGACATCGCCGACGAACTCGTCGGTCCAGGCGGCGACGATTTCGTCGACAGCCGCGTCGGTGAGCGCACCGCGGTTCGCGAACGGTACGCCCAGCGCGGCGAATTCACCCTCCACGTGGCCGGCCCCGACGCCGAGAATCACTCGCCCTCCGGACAGGTGGTCAAGGGTCGCGAAGGCCTTCGCAGTCTCGAGCGGGCGGCGGTACGCGACGACGTACACGTTGGTCATGAGCCGCGCCTGCTCGGTCTGCCCCGCGAGCCACCCCAGCGTCGCGACCGGGTTGAACCACGTCGTCGACATCGTCTCGGCCTTGTCGCGCGGAATCGCGACGTGGTCGCACACCGCGACGTAGAAGAACCCGGCTGCGTCGGCGGCCTGCGCGGCGCGCAACAGCTCGGCCGGCCCCGCCTCCCGCTCCCACGGCATCGACGTGAGCAGGCTGAGGGCCTGCACCGGGAGCTGGATCCCGTAGGCCAACCGGCCTTCCGGGATCACCGACACGCTCGGATGGGTCATCGCCGGCCTCCGTCGACGAGCTGGGCATCGCGCTGGCGCGCGGTCGAGTGCACCGGGTCTTGGTCGAACGCGGGGATCACGTCACGGCCGAACGTCTCGACCGACTCCACGGCGACATCCACCGGCAGCGTGTTGTTGAGCACCCCGAAGACGAGCTGGTCGGCGCCTGCTTGGCGCCAGCGCTCGACGGACCGGGCGACGTCCTCCGGCGCACCGATGCTCCGGCGGCCGTCGCGGATCGCCGCGTACAGGTCGTCGGCGCTCGGCTCGTCGACCGTGAAGGAGCTGCGGTCGATCTCCGGCGGCAACGGGATCGAGTCGAGCCATCGGACCACCAGCGACTGGTAGTGCGACGCGCCCATGTGACGGAACGTGTCGACCGCGCGATCGCGATCGTCGAGGCAGAGCAGCATCGACACGCACGCGACGTTGTCGTTCACGTAGGCGCCGACGGGCTCGGTGCACTCGGCCACAGCCGCCTTGTACGTGTCGATCAACGGAGCGAGATCCTCGGGATCGCCCATCGTGAAGCACAGGGCGCCCATGCCGAGCCTGCCGGCCTTCTCGAACGTCGCCGGGCTCCCGCACGCCAGCCACAGCGGCGGGTGCGGCACGGTCCAGCACCGCGGCAGCACGGTGCGCGGCGGCATCGAGAACCCGCGGCCCTCGAAGGAGTACGGAGCCTCGGCCAGGATGCGCATCAGCTCGGGCAGCGCCTCGTCGAAGAGCTCGCGGGTGAGGTCCGCGTCGGGGATGCCGAACCCCTGGTACTCGGTGCTCGACGATCCTCGGCCCACCCCGAGCTCGAAGCGGCCGTCGCTCAGGTGGTCGAGCATCGCGACGCGCTCGGCCACCCGCGCCGGGTGGTTCACCGGGGGCGTCACGTTGAAGATCCCGGCGCCGAGATGAAGGCGTTCCGTCTTCGCGGCGACGTAGCCCATCAGCACCTCGCTCGCGGAGACGTGCGAGTACTCCTGCAGGAAGTGGTGCTCGGTGAACCACGAGTACTTGAAGCCGGCGCGGTCGGCGGCCACCGCGACGGCGACCTCGTCGAGCAGCCGTGCGTGCTCTGCGCGACGTTGCGCGTCGGGATCGGGGCGCGCCGGAACGTGACCCGAATGGAAGACGCCGAACTCCATCTCAATTGCTCCGCTCGTTGCGGGCCGGGATACCCGGCCCGCGGCCACTCGCTCCGCAGTGCGTGCTCCGCCGCGCTACGCACGCGTCGCGCCCGATCGAGCCTTCGCCAGGGGCGCTCATCCCGGCCAGACGACCGACTGCAGCTCGCTGTACGCGTGGAGGCCGAACGAGCCGCCGTCGCGGCCGACGCCGCTCTGCTTCGTGCCGCCGAACGGCGTCTCCTGGTTTCGCTGCACGGTGTTGATGCCGACGTTGCCCGCCTGCATCCGCCGGCTGAGTGCCATCGCGCGCGCCGAGTCCTTGGAGAACACGTAGTCGTAGAGCCCGAACTCGGTGCCGTTGGCCAGCGCGACGCCCTCATCGTCGTCGTCGAAGGGCACGGCCACGATCACCGGGCCGAAGATCTCCTCCTGCACCACCTTCATCCCGGCCCGGCACCCGGCGATGAGCGTGGGCTCCACGTACCAGCCACGCTCGAGGTTGCTCGGTCGGCCGCCGCCCGCGACGAGCTCGCCGCCTTCCTCGCTGCCGGCCGCGATGTAGCCCTCGATGCGGGCCCGGTGGGCCTCGGTAATCACCGGACCGACCACGGTGTCGGGTGCGAGCGGGTCGCCGACCTTGAGGACCGTGGCCATCTTCGCCAGACCCTCCACGACGTGGTCGTAGATCGAGCGGTGCACGATCGCGCGGGTCGGCGCGGTGCAGATCTGGCCCGAGTGGAACGTCCAGACCGAGCCGATCATCCCGATCGCGTTCTTCACGTCGGCGTCGTCGAGCACGACCGCGGCGCCCTTGCCCCCGAGCTCGAGGAGCTGGCGCTTCATCGTGGCGCCCGCGACCTCGCCGATCCGCGCGCCGACGGCCGACGAACCGGTGAAGCTCACCATGTCGACGTCGGGCGAGCCGACGAGCGCCTCGCCGGTGGCCGGGGTCGAGCCGGTGACCACGTTGACGACGCCGGGCGGGAACCCGACGTCTGCGAGCAGCTTCACGAGCTCGATCACCGCGAGGGGGTCTTGGCCGGCGGGCCGCACCACCACCGTGTTGCCCATGGCGAGCGCCGGGGCGATCTTGCCGACCATGTTGACGATGGGAAAGTTGTACGAGGTGATGCACGCGACCACCCCGACCGGCTGGCGCCGCGCCAGCGCGCCGATCAGCCCGCCGGGCGCGAGCGGCGTGGCCGTCACCTCCTGGGGCGGCAGCGGGAGGATCGTCGGCTCGAAGGCGCCCCGGGCGTAGCGCTGGAATCGGACGGCGGCCTGGGGCACCTGCATCGACTTGCCGACCGTCGCGGTGCAGCCGGTCTCCGCGATGACGAGCGGCACGAGCTCGTCACGGCGGGCCAGCAGGGCCTTGCCGGCCGCGTCGAGCAGGTTGGCCCGCTCCTCGGGCGTCGTGCGCGACCAGGCGTCGAAGGCGTCGCGGGCCGCGCGGGCGGCGTCGAGCGCCTGGGCCGCCGAGGCCTCGGGCGCCCCGCCGACCTCCTCCTCGGTGGCCGGGTTCACCACGGTGTAGGTGCCCTCGGCGCCCTCGACCCACGACCCGCCGATGAGCAGCCGGTACCGATCGTCGCCTGCAAGCGTGCGCGTCAACCCGCTCCCCCACCTGTCTCGACCGCCGGACGCCCGAGACTAGAACACGTTCTCATTCTGGTCCAACATGCAAGCGGACCGCGATCCCGCGCTCGGCGTCGCTCAGGCAGGGAGGTCGAGGCGCAGCATCCGGATCGCGTTGGTGCGCACGATCTTGGTGATCGTCTCGTCGTCGAGACCGTCCATGATGCACATCGCGACCTCGAGCGTGTCGGGCCAGGTCGAGTCGGAGTGGGGGTAGTCGGTCTCGAAGGTGACGTTGTCGACGCCCACCACGTCGAGCGACGCCAGGCCGTGGGGGTCGTCGAAGAAGCAGCCGGTCACGTGGTCGCGGTAGTACTCCGACGGCGGCCGCTTCACCTTGTCGGCCACGCCGCCCCAGCCCCGGTTGTCCTCCCAGACCTTGTCGGCGCGCTCGAGTACGTACGGGATCCAGCCGATCTGGCCCTCCGAGTAGGCGACTTCGAGCGTGGGGAACCGCTCGAACAGGCCCGACATGAGGAAGTCGGTGAGCGACATCGCCGCATTCATGTACGTGAGCGTGGAGCTCACCGCGGGCGGCGCGTCGGGCGACGTGGACGGCATCTTCGAGCTCGACCCGATGTGCATGCACACCACGGTCTCGGTCTCGGCGCAGGCGGCGAAGAAGGGGTCCCAGTAGCCGTCGGGATCGTGGACCGAGGGCAGGCCCAGGAACGGCGGGATCTCGCTGAAGCACACCGCGTGCCCGCCGCGCGCCGCGTTGCGCCGGACCTCGTCGGCCGCGAGGTGCGCGTCCCAGAGCTGGGTGATGGGCAGCGGCACCAGCCGGCCGTCGGAGCCGGCACACCACTCGTCGAACATCCAGTCGTTGTAGGCCTTCACGCAGAGGTCGGCGAGCTCCTTGTCGGCACGCTCGAGGAACGTCTGACCACAGAAGCGCGGGAACGTCGGGAACGACAGCGACACCTCGGTGTGGTTCACGTCCATGTCGGCGAGGCGGGCCTTGGGGTCCCAGCAGCCCTTGCGCATGTCGTCCATCGTGATCGGCGACACCGTCACCTCGTTGCGCGGGTAGCCGGCCGCGGCCATCACGCGCGTCAGCGGGTAGCGGAAATCCTCCACGTACCACCAGTCGCACCAGGTGCCGTCCTCGCCCTCTTCGGCCTCGCGGTACGAGAACACGCCGCCGACGAAGGACATCTCGGCGATCTTGTTGCGCACCACGCGCGGACCGACCCCGCGGAAGCGCTCCGGGAGGCGATCCTGCCACACGTTCGGCGGCTCCATGACGTGGTCGTCGACCGAGATGATCCTCGGGAAGGTCTCCGGGGTGAACATGGCCTCATGGTATCTCCGACGCCCTGATCAGATTGCGGCGACCGCGTCCGTTCATCCGCGCCAGGAGGCGAGCACGTCGGCGGTGGTGGTCAGCGTGGCGACGAGGCTCAGCGTGTTGTCGATCACCGACTGGGCGTACTCAGCCGGGACGCCTGCCACCGCGTCGACCGGAATGACGAACTGGTAGCCCCGGTTCACGGCGTCGAACCCGAAGTTGGTCATCCCGATGTTCACCGAGACTCCGACGCCGACGATCGTGGTGACACCCAGGTTGCGCAGCACCGGATCGAGCTGCGTCCCCGTCATGGGCCCCAGCCCGTGATGGCGCGGGAGCACAAGGTCGCCGGGATCGACGCCGATCACGTCGGGCACCTGCACCGCGGCGCTGCCGGGCGAGAGCGGAACGGGCGACTTGCGCACGCCGAGGAAGAGCCGGGCGTTGCGGTTGGCGCCCTTCAGGTCGTCGCGCGTCTCGGCGGTGCAGTGCACGACCGGGATGCCGAGCACGCGCGCCGCGCGGGCCAGCGCCGCGCAGTGCTCCACTAGACCGACGGCGGCAGCGGCCTCGGCGAGCGCCGGAAGCGCGGAGGGGCTGCCGACCACGCCGTTCTGTACCTCCTGGAGCACGAGCGCGGTGTGGTCGGGTGCGACAAGTGCTGCGAGCTCGAACGGCATCTTTGCCCCTTACTCTTCTAAAAACTGGAGCTCGTCGGTCTCGAGCAGCACCTTCTTGACCACCTTGCCCGTCGCGTTGCGCGGCAGCGACTCGGCGCGGACCTCGAAGCTCGACGGGACCTTGTAGTACGCGAGGGTCGCCGCACAGAAGTCCTGCAGCTCCGAGGGGTCGAGGCGCACACCCTCGCGTGGCACCACCACGGCCTTCACCGCCTGCCCGAGGTCGTCGTCGGGGACACCGATCACCGCGACCTCGGCGACGTCGGGGTGCTCCTCGAGCCGGTTCTCGATTTCCACCGGGTAGACGTTTTCGCCGCCGCGCAGGATGAGGTCGTGACGACGCGTCGCGAGGTAGAGGCGACCGGCGACGAGCCGACCGACGTCGCCGGTGCGCAGCCAGTGTCCGGCCAGGATGGTCTCCGAGGTCGCATCCGGACGGCGCCAGTAGCCCGGCATCACCATCGGGCCGCGCAGGCAGATCTCGCCGTCCTCGCCGGGTACGACAGGTTCGCCGAGCGGGTCAAGGATCTCGAACTGCACCGTGGGCAGCGGCCGACCCACCGACTCGGGGAAGGCTGCGAGCTCCGCTCCGCTGTTCACCGACGCGAGCGCGGCGCACTCCGTCTGTCCGTAGCCGACGCCCATCGTCCCGGTCAGGTTGGGGATCGCCTCGCGGGCCCGGCGCTGGAGCGCGGGCGAGAACGTGGCACCACCGCCACCGCCCTGACGCAGCGAGGAGAGGTCGTACCGACCGAGGTCGGGGTGCGTGACGACCCGATGCAACATCGTCGGCGTGTACGACCAGCCGGTGATCCGCTCGGACTCGATGAGGCGCATCACGTTGACCGGGTCGAAGCGGCCGACCGGCCACACCGAGGTGAGCCCCGACATCATGAAGGCGACGGCGCCCATGTGCAGTCCCGACACGTGGAAGAGCGGGTATGTCACGAGCTGGCGGGGCGTGACGGGCGCCGTGCCGGCCGGCGGCGGGTTGAGCATCATCATCCGCGCGCCGTGGAAGAAGGACAGGCCGACCGCGGCGATCACGTTGCGGTGCGTGTTGATCGCACCCTTGGGCCGGCCCGTCGTGCCGCTCGTATACAGGATCAGCGCCGGGTCGTCCTCGGCGATGGCAACGTCGGGGAGCGGCGCGTCGAGGTCGTGGTGCCAGAGGGCGTCGAAGTCGTCCTCGATGACGACGGTCGGAACACCCGGATCGTCGCCGCCGAGCCGCTCCAGGCGCTTGCGGTCGGCAACGAGCACCTTGGGTTCGGCATCGTCGACGCCGAACCGGATCTCGGGACCCACCCACCAGCCGTTGAGCCCGACCGCGATCGCGCCGAGGCTGACCGCGGCCCAGAAGGTGACGATCCACTCGGGGCAGTTCGCCGCGAGGATCGCGACCCGGTCGCCAGGTCCGACGCCGAAGCGCTCCCCCAGCGCGCGCGCTACCGATGCCACCAACCGCTCGTGTTCGGCGAAGGTGAGCACCCGACGGGCATCGGCGTCGGCGAAGACCAGGTACTCCCGTTCGCCGAACCCTCGCGCGGCCACGAGCGCCTCCCGCAGCGACGGAAGCCGGTTCGCGAACACGGCCATTCGCTCGCCGAGCACCTCATCCTCGGCGAGCGCGAACAACCCACCCGGGGCCAGCAGTTCGGTCTCGATGCGGGCGAGCGCCTCGGGGATCTGGAGGGCGTCGGTCACGGCTGCATTCTCCTGGACGGGAGCGCGCAGGCTAGCGGCGCGCGGTCGTCGGTGCTGCCGCGATCCATGGCCTCCGCGGCTCCGGCACGGCGCTAGTGCGAATGCACTAGCGGCCAGCCCTGCGGCGACGCCGTTCTTCGTCGTTCGGGCGGCCTCAACTCGCAATCGGACATTCGGCGGGCCATGATGGCGTCCTGCGCCCCCGGGGTCGCGGGTCGCGGGCCCCCCTGCCCGGCTCGTCGGCCTGCCCCCGGGGGCCTCTTTCTCGCTGAACGTCCCGGACTCCCCGCGATCCAACCCTGAGCACCGGCCCAAGGCGACCGAGCAGCCAGCGGCGACGCCGACGCTCAGGAACCTCGCTCAAGCGTCCCGGGCCGTCGACTCAGGTCAAGCCCGGCTGCGAGCCGATGCATTCGGTATGCCCCGTCGCCGCGTCCCCTCGGACTTCCTCCTCGTCACCGGGCTCATGCTGCTCGTGGTCGCCGGGAGCCTCTGGGTGCTGCGCGACACGCTGGTCGCGACCGACCGGATCGTGGCAAGGTCCGACGAGATCCTTGCCGAGCAGCCCGTACGCGACACCCTCGCGGTACGCCTCGCCGAGGTCCTCCGGCCGGCGACGCCGGAGACACCTTTGGCCGAGCTCGAGCGGGCACAGGCGATCGCCGACGAAGCGGTGCTCACCGAGCCGTTCGCAGTGGCCTTCGAGCGGACGCTGCGCGAGATCCACGGTCATGTCCTCGAAGGCGACACCACTCCGGTCGTCATGGACGAGACGCTCGTCACCGAGGGGGTGCGCCGAGCCGGTTACACCATCACGACCCGGATCGCGGTCACGGTGGACCCCGAGGTGCTCCCCGACCTGTCCCGTTCGTCGCGCGCCGCGGGCACCGCGATCCCGCTGCTCGCGCTCGCCGGGCTGTTCCTCGTGGTCGCGGCGCTCGTCACGACCGGGCGCCGCCCCGTGCTGCTCACCCGGATCGGACGCTGGCTCCTCGTCAGCGGGCTGGGGGCGATCGTCGTGGTGCGGCTGGTCCCCGTCGCGGTCCTGCGCCCCTCCGGGGGCTGGCTCGGCGTCGCCGGCATCGTGGTCCAGACCGGCGACGGCGTCGTCCTGCCGGCCGCCTGCCTGAGCCTCGCAGGCGTCGCGACGATGCTGCTCGGGCACCACCTGGCGACGCGGGGGCGCCGCCGGGCGCTGGCGGTGATCCCGAGGCACCCCGGCCGCCACGTAGAGGGCTGGCAAAGCCCGGTCTAGCCGGCCGCGGAACCCTTCAGCCGGTCGAACGCCTCGGCGAAGTAGCCGTCGGCCTGCTCGCCCGAAGTGCGCGAGATCACCTTGCCCTGCGCGTCGAGCAGCACGATGTAGGGGTAGCCGTCGAGCCCCATCGCGGCACCCGCCGTGCCCTCCTTGTCGTCGACGAGGGTCGCGACACCGTCGAGGCGCATGTCCTTCACCCATTGCGACGGTGGCCAGTTGACCGCGGTGTCGTTCGAGCCCGTCGGGACGATCATGAGCGCGGTCCCCTCCGGCACGCCGCTCGTCTCGAGGAATTCGGCGAGGCGGGGTGCCTCGTTGTTGCAGTGCTGACACCAGTGCGCGAGGTAGACAACCATCGTCGGCGTCCCCGGCACGATCGCGGTGGGTTCGCCGGTGAAGCTCTCACCCCTGACGACCGGTGCCTGCTCCCCCACTGCCGGGTCCTCGCCCGACGAGGAGTAGGTCGGCAGTGGCGTGCCCTCGACGGTGACGGTGCCGTACTCCGCCACACCCGAGCTCCCGCCGCCGCCCGACGAGTCGGACCCGTCGTCGCCCGACGTGACCGCGAACACGACGGCGACGAGGCCGAGGACCACGATGCCGCCCACCACGACCCAGAACAGCGGGAAGCTAAACTTCTGTGCCGGCCGCTGGGCCGGGGGCTTCTTGGCTGCACTCATTCGGTCACGCTCCTCGACGTGTGCCCGAACCACAGGACGGTGGCAACGAGCAGGAAGGCGGTCAGGGCCATGAAGGGGATGGAGACGAACCCGTAGCGCAGCGGCAGCGGCCGAACCGAGCACGGGTTCGAGACGTCGCACTTGCCGCCCACGCCTTCGAGGTCGGGGAACCACTCCACGAGGTAGTGCCAGGTGGACAGCGCCGCGCCCATGAGCGCGAGCACCAGCGCGTACGGCCGTACCGACCAGTCCTTGCGCACGGCCGCGACGATCAGAATCACCGCGAGCGGGTACATCATCGTGCGCTGGAACCAGCACAGCCGGCACGGCACGAGGTGGCCGCCCTCCGAGAGGTAGAGCGAGCCCGCGGTCGCGACGCCGGCGACGAGCGCGCCGAGCGCGAGGCCGCTGCCGCGCAGCGCCTCCACGACGGCGTCCCAGCCGCGGGCGACCGACGGCGACACCAGCGCGAAGAGGCGCATCCCCCACAGCAGCCCGAGCGCGCCCAGCGCGGCGAGGCACAGCCAGGTGAAGAGGCGGTACCAGTCGAGCAGCCCCATCAGGGTCGTCCCCGCGCCGGGGCCATCGGGTGCACGATGCAATTAGACGCACGGACCGGCGTTCGAGTTCCCATCGGCATCCCGAAGGCCGGGCGGAGGGGCTCAGGCCGCCCTCCGCCGGGCTCGGATCGGGTGCGTCAGGGCGCGTCGCGCCGGAAGACGATCAGGTCGCCCACCGTCGCGCCGCACTCGATCTCGGACCGGGTCTCCACGTAGGTGAAGCCGGCCCGCTCGGCGACCCCGACCGACGCGTCGTTGCCGACCTTGGCCTGCAGCCACAGCGTCGGGCGGCCCACCACGGTGAACGCCCAGTCGCACACGAGCCGCACCGCGCGCGTCGCGACGCCGCGCCCGCGCGCCGCCGCGGCGAGCCAGTAGCCGAGCTCGTCGGGCAGCAGGTCGCTGTCCTCGTCGGGCCACGGCGCGCCGACGCGGTGGATGCCGGTGGCGCCGAGCAGCGTGCCGTCGGCCGGGTCGACGATCGCGACCGCGGCGTCGGCGCCGAGCCGCTCGGGATCGCTCGCACGGGTCAGGAAGTCCCGGCCGATGGCGTGCGTGTAGGGCGAGGGGACGCGCGTCCACCGGGGGATCTCCGGGTCCTGGCACGCGGCGACGAGCGCGTCGAGGTCGTCGGCCTGCCAGCCCCGGACGCGAACCGTGCCGTCGTCGAGGCCGTCGGGTGGGAGCAGGTGGATCACGCGCACCATTCTCGCGGCCGGGCGCGGCCCTCAACGCGGATTATCGAAAGCGAAGGCCGTCTACGGCTTGCTCCTACGGCAGGACCGTCTCCGTGTCGCGGCCGGAGCGAAGGACAGTGCCGGGGGTCGCACCGGTCGCGGCGTTGTCGGTGACGGTCTCCACGCCGTTCACGAACACGTGCGCCATCCCGAGCACATCGGATGTGAGGCGCGCGGTCCCGCCCGGAAGGTCTTCCACCAGCGTGGCCGGCGCCGCGCCGACGGTCTCCGGGTCGAGGACCACGAGGTCGGCCGCGTAGCCCTCGGCGATCCGGCCCCGACCGCGGAGGCCGAACAGACGCGCCGGGTCGTCGGTGAGCATGCGCACCGCGGCCTCGATCGCCACGAGCTTCCGGCCGCGCAGCATGTCGCCGAGGAACCGCGTCGTGTACGGCGCGCCGCACATGCGGTCGAGATGCGCGCCGGCGTCGGAGCCGCCGAGCATCGCCCGCGGGTCCTCCCACACCTCACGGCGCAGCTCCCACGACGCGGGGTCGTTGTCGGGTGCGATCGGCCACAGGATCGTGCGCAGGTCGTCGGCGATCACGAGGTCGAGCAACGTGTCGAACGGGTCGGTGCCCCGCTCCGCCGCCAGGTCCTTCACGGTCCGGCCCTTGAGACCCTCGTTGGCGGCCGAGTACGTGTCGCCGAGGACGTAGTTCTTCCAGTCGGCGAGGCGGCGGAACACCCCGGCCTCGTCGCTGTTCGCGCGGGCGTCCATCCTGCGCCGGGTCTCGGGGTCGCGCAGCTTCTCGATGCGCTCCGGCACCGGCAGGCTCATGACGTCGCCCCAGCCCGGGAGCATGAACAGCGCGCAGTAGTTGAAAAAGCTCATGTTCATGGGCACGATCACCGGCATCGTGAGCGCGACGACGCGCGCGCCCGCCGCCGCGGCGCGCGTCGACGCCTCGAGCTGGCGCGTGACCCGTTCGGGGACGCGCGAGTCGACGGTGAGCACGTTCCAGTTGAGCGGCCGCTGCCCCGCCGCCGACATGCGGGCGAACAGCTCGATCTCGTCGTCGGCGAACTGGTCGAGGCAGCCGTCGATGATCGCCTCGAGCGTGGTGCCCTCGTGGTCGCGCACCGCGGCGCACAGCGCGAGCACCTCGGCGTGGCTCGCCCAGCGGGAGCCGACCGGCCGGCCGTCGCCGTCGGAGTGCGTCTTCGACAGCGTGGTCGAGAAGCCGAGCCCCCCCGCCGCGATCGCGATGTGGAGCTCGCGCACCATGGCCTCGGTCTCGGCCGCGGTCGCCTCCCGCCCCACGGCCTCGGCGCCCATCACGTAGCGGCGCAGCGCGCAGTGGCCCACGAGGAAGCCGGCGTTCACCCCGAGGTTGCCGTCGAGGCGGTCGAGGTACTCGGCGAACGTCTCCCAGCCCCACGCCACGCCGTTCTCGAGCGCGGCGAGCGGCATGCCCTCGACCTTGGCCATCATCCGGCGCGTGTAGTCGGCGTCCTCCGCGTGCAGCGGCGCGAGCGTAAAGCCGCAGTTGCCACCGATGATGCTGGTCACCCCGTGCACGTTGCTCGGCGTCGCGAACGGGTCCCAGAAGAGCTGCGCGTCGTAATGGGTGTGCGGGTCGACGAAGCCGGGCGTGACCATGAGCCCGTCGGCATCGACCACCTGTGCCGCCGGCTCGCCGACCCGGTCGTCGACGGCCACGATGCGGCCATCGCGCGCGCCCACGTCGGCGCGCCGCGGGGGCGCTCCGGTCCCGTCGAGCACGGTTCCACCACGGATCAGGACATCGAGCACTGGGGGCCTCCGCGCCGAGCGTCCAAGAGGATCTGACGACCCGTCAGATTAGTGGTCTCCACCGCTTTGGCGTCGCCGGACCGCGACTATCGCGGTCCGGCGACGCCAAAGCCCTGGGGGCCGGGATCAGCGTTCTCGGGCGGTGGGGTTGGGGGTGAGGTGGCGGGGACGGCAGAGCATCTGCTGGCCGCGCGTCGCGAGCAGCCGTCCGCCCGCCGCCCAGATCGCGCCGGTACCGCCCCCCAGCCTGTCGACCGCCACCGGCGAACGTGGCATCGGGTCGGAACCGGTACCACCCCCGCTCCCGGATGTTGCCCGGCGGGCGTGCCTCCCAGTCCTCGACCCAGTCCACCGGGCGCACCTCGAGGTTCTTCCAGAAGTGGAACACGGCGCGCCGCGCTGGGTGAGCGACACCGCGAGCGACCCGGCACGCCTGGTCCGGCGGATACTGCGCACCGCGACGTCGACGGCGCCGAAGTCAGCCACCCCGACGAAGTGGCCCGCGAACGACGCCGGCCCGCGCAGCGCGATCGCCGCGACGTAGCCGCGGTTCGACCCCCAGATCTCCGAGTCCCGGTCGAGCCGGGCCACGAACCGGGTGCGGGCGCCCTTCGGCCCGGCGCCCTCGAGCCCCGTGTCTTCCAGCGCGGTGTCGACGTCGAGCGAACCCATGTCCGGCAGGCTGTGCAGGCCACCTGGCTCCGGCTCCGGCATCTCGCCGGGTGCAGGCGACGCGGCCGCGGTTGTGGCAGGGTGACCGTCATGACGGATGCACCCGTCGCGGTCCTCACCCAGTGCGGCGACTACGTGGGTCCCGCGCTCGCCCGCGTGCTCGCCGCTTCCGGCCATCGGCTGCTGCTGCACGCTGCGTCCGACGAGCTCGTCACCGAGCTCAGGGCGTCCGGTGCCACCGCCGTCGCGACCGCTGGCGATCTCACCTCCGCCGCGGGGAACCACGCGCTCGTCAGCGAAGCGCTGGAACGCTACGGGCGCATCGACGCCGCATGCTTCGCGACCGGCGTGATCGTGACGGCACGGTTCCTCGACACCACGCCGGCCGAGTGGGACTTCCTCAAGCGAACCTGCCTCGACATGGTGTTTCACGGCCTGCAGGCCGTGCTTCCGCCGATGGCCGACGCGGGCTACGGCAACGTGATCGTGTTCACCAGCGCCACCGGCCGTCGCGGCGAGCCTCGCGCCGCCGGCTACTCGTCGGTGCGCGCCGGCGCCAACATGCTCGTGGAGATGGCCGCCGACCAGGTGGCGGGGCGCGGCGTGTGCGTCAACGCGATCGGCACCAACCACATGGACTTCCCGGGGCTCATCAAGGCGCTCGGCCTCGAGGACCCGGCCCGGAGGGCGAAGCTGGAGGCGCAGGTGCCGCTGCAGCGGCTCGGCACGATGAGCGAGCTCGCCGAGTTCGCCGCGGTGCTCCTCGACGGTCGTAGCCGGTTCCAGACCGGCCAGTTCTTCTCCTACTCCGGCGGCTGGAGCAACTAGCCGTTACAGGTCAAGAGTGGCGCCCACGCTCATTTCGGCCCGGCGCAATGCCTTTGTGTTCGTGCGAATGAGCAGCTCGCGCGGAACTCGCGCGATCTGCGCGGCGACCTCGGCCACCACGCTCGACAGCTCGTCGGGCGCGACCACACGGGAGACGAGCCCCATCCGCAGCGTCTCGGGCGCGTCGACAGACCGTCCGGTGAAGCACAGGTCGCGCGCCACCGCCGCCCCGACGAGATCACCTTCGGCGGCGCGTAGACCACGCCGCCGAAGGTGATCTCCGGATCGGAGATCCGGTCGCGCAGCTCCACCGAGAGCGCGTTCTTCCTGTCGGGCCGCTCCAGCGTGAGGATGGCGATCCGATCGTGCGGTCCGTCGATGCGCAGCACGCCCGGGAGTCGTCTTGCGGTCGCGGCCGGTACTCTCGGGCCCGACCAGGAGGACGCCGTGACGTTGACCGACGAGGAGCAAGACCGGTTCCGTGCCGCCCTGCGCGACAACATGGTGAAGACGCCCTACATCAAGGGGCTCGGCATCGTCATCGAGCGGTGGGAGCCCGAAGGCGTGCTGCTCCGCCTGCCGTTCTCGGAGGCACTCACCAACGACGGCACCGCGCACCACGGCGGCGCGGTCGCCTCCCTCATGGACACCGCGGGGGCCGGCGCGGTCTGGGCCGGCCACGACTTCGACAAGGGAATGCGGGCGGCCACGGTCTCGATGACGGTCAACTACGTGGGCGCGGGCCGCGGCACGGATCTCCTCGCGGAGGCCGTCTGCGTGAAGCGCGGGAAGGATTTGGCGTTTTCGGAGATCCACGTCTCCGACGCCGACGGGCGGGGCATCGCCACCGGGACCCTCGTGTATCGCATCGTGCCGTGAGCCACTCCGTGGCGGTAGTGCGCGTTGCGGAGCGCTTCCACACCCGGCTCGCGTGGCTCGACTCGTAGCACTGCTTCAGCTTCGGGAATCACTACGACCCCGACAACACCCATTACGGCCTGCTCCTTGTGAGCAACGACGACGTCGTCGCTCCCGGCGGTGGCTTCTCGACGCACTCGCACCGCGACATGGAGATCGTCACCTGGGTGCTCGACGGCGAGCTCGAGCACCGCGACGGCACCGGCACGCACGGCGTGATCCGGCCCGGACTCGCACAGCCGATGAGCGCGGGACGCGGCATCACCCATTCGGAGATGAACGCGTCGAGCGAGCGGCCCGTGCACTTCCTGCAGATGTGGGTGCTCCCCACATCGAAGGCGTCGAGCCGTCCTACGAGCAGCGCGACGTGTCGGCCGCGCTGAGCGCGGGCCAACCCGTGACCGTCGCGTCGGGTCCGGGCGGCGCGGCGCGATCACGATCCACCAGCGCGACGCCGCGCTCCACGCGGTGCGGCTGGCTCCCGACGCGTCGACGACGATCCCGGGCGCGCCGCACGCGCACGTGTTCGTGGCCGCGGGGACAGTTGCACTCGCCGGTTCGGGCGACCTGCTCGTCGGCGAGGCCGCCCGAGCCATCGAGGCCGGACCGCTCGAGATGGCCGCGGAACCCGAAGGCACCGAGGTCCTCGCCTGGACGACCGCCTGACCCGCCCCGACCCACCCCGAAGGAGTGGTGATCGAGACCGTCGCGACGACAGGCGGATCACCAACGCTTGGGGGTTCAGGCGACCGAGACCCGGGTCAGGGTCGTGAACGTCGTCGTGTAGACGTCGCGATCCCAGCCGGGCGCGGGGAACACCACGCTCTGGATCGGGCTTCCCGTCGCCACCCGCCCGCGCACCTCGCCGGTCTCCACGTCGAGCACGACGACGTGCTCGCCCTCGGGTCCGTGGTCACCCGCCACGACCTCGCCCGTGTCGGGGAACCGGATCATGTGCATCCCCTGTCCCAGCTCGCGACGCCACAACAGCACCAGGCCATCCGCCTCCGAGCGTCGCATCCCGGCGACCACGCCGTTGCCCGAGTCGTAGGCCACCGCGATCCCCCGCTCGGGATCGAACAGGGGCGGGTTCACGATCACGCCGTGCGGAAGGCCCGACACCTCCACCAGCTCGTGGTCGGCAGCGTCCGCGACGGCCGCGCGCACCAGGTGCAGCGCGCCCGGCGCCACCCCGCCCCCACGCAGCGAGCCCGTCCACACGTGCTCGCCGTTGTCCATCCACCACACCTGCCCGCCGGCGATCACCGGATCCCAACCGAACGACTGGTCGGGGCGGCGGTAGGGAACCCTCCAGCCCTCGTCGCGGGTCAGCGTTGCCGCGGCCGCGTCCCACCGGTACCGGAACGCGGTGTGGTCGCCGACCACGTACACCACGTCGCCGTCGGCGGACAACCGCGCGATCGAACCCTCCGGCACCTCCACCTCGGGTCCGACGGGCTCCAGGCGCTCGGGCTCCAGCACGACCAGACGGCTCCGAGCGGAGCCGTCCATCACGAAGTCCTTCATCACGAGATGTCCCGACGGGAGCACGAGCAGCGAGTTGTACGGGCGGGGCTGGGGCAGCTCGCGCGCCGCGACCACGGCGAGGTCGGGCGCCAGTCGATGACACCAGCGCCCGTAGGTCACGTAGAGGTCGCCGTTCGCGTGCACCGCGATCCCGCCCGGCCAGAACGGCCCGCCCGGCAGCTCGGGCGATCGAGCGACCGGGTCGAGCGACTCCGGATCGACCCGCTCGACCCAGGCGGTCGTCTCGGTCGCGAACGTGCAGCCCTGCACGTACACCTCACCCGGGTCGCGCAAGACCACCATCCCCGCACCCGGGGCGTCGCGGCACTTCGCCTGCAACGTCTCACCATCGGCCAGCGTGAGCCCCGGCAAGCCGTGCGGCGCCTGATCGCGGCGTGGCCCTCCGTCCTCGCCGGGCCACGGGCTCGGGTAGTAGCCGACCGGCCCGGTCATCGCGTGCGAGCGTCCTTCGCGAATCCCGGGCCCATCTCCGCGGCGACGAGCGCCGCCGCCACCTCCGCCCGCGCGCCACGCAGCATGCGCTTGTTGCCTGCATACGCACGGGTCGGCACCTCCGCGAGACCGGTCGCAGCCTCGCGGACCGCGTCGTCGAACCCGTCGGCGGCCACTACCTCGTCGAGGATCCCCACGCGGGCCGCGCCGGCGGGGTCGAAGAGGCACCCCATGAGCATCACCTCGGTGCGGTGCGCGGTGGGGACCGTGCCCTCGATGATCGCCATCGCCCAGGTCGGGAGCACCATGCCCAACATCGACTCGTTGACGCCGAGCTTGAACGACCCGCCAACCCCGATGCGCCGGTCGCAGGCCATGGCCAGGATCGCGCCCCCCGCGATCGCGTGGCCTGTCACCGCGGCGACCGTCGGAATCGGCGCGGTCCACACCGCGAGCAGCGTGTGGGCGATGTGCGCGAGCGTCGCGGCCCTCCGCACCGCGTCGTCGTCGCGGAGCACCTCGCGGTCGATCCCGCCCGAGAACATCCCGTCGCGACCCTCGAGCACCAACGCCGCCGCGCGGTCCTCCGCGGCCCGGGCCATCGCCTCGCGCAACCGGGTACAGCTGGCGTCGCCGAGGACGTTGGCCTTGCCGTCGTCCATTCGGACCCGTGCGACCCCCGCTCCGTCGAGCTGGTACGTAACGGTCATCCTCTTCGTCCCCCTCGGTCGATCGGCGGGGCGGCGGCCGCACCCTAGGTCGCGGACAATTGCACGTCATACGCACAAATCTCTACCCTGGGCGGCGTGACGCACACCGACACGCTCGACGGCCGTACCGCGCGCTCGGCACGCACCCGCGAGGCCGTCGTGAGGGCGGTCCTGGACCTCGTACGCGCCGGCAGTTCCCGCCCGACCGCACGCGAGATCGCGGAGCACGCCGGCATCTCGCTGCGCTCGGTCTACGTGCACTTCGACGACCTCGAGGATCTGTTCCTCGCCGCGGCCCGCGAGTACGTCCGTCAACTAAGCGCGCTGTTGAAGCCGATCGACGCGATTCTCCCCCTCCGGGCACGAATCGCGGCGTGGGCCGACCAACGCGCCTCGATCTGGGAGTCCACCCTTCCGGTACGGCGCGCCGCCGAGCTCTGGGCGCCCGCGTCGCCGTCGCTCGCCGAGGTCACGCGCTCGGCGCGTCAGCGGAGCTGGGCCGACACCCGCCGCCTCTTCGGGCCCGAGGTGGCCGGCCGGCCCGACGCCGATGTGCTGCTCGAAATGGTCAACGTCCTCGGAAGCGCGGCGGCATGGGACACCTTCCGGGAACGTGGGATGACGGTGGCGGCCGCACGCGACATACTGTCAGTCTCTCTGACCAAACTTCTGGAGACCTGATGGAGGTGCTTCGCACCCCCGACGAGCGATTCGCCGCCCTTCCCGGGTACCCGTTCGCCCCGCACCACGTCGAGGTCCCGCGCGGCGACGGCAGTGGTGCGTTGCGCGTGCACTACGTCGACGAGGGTCCCGCGGACGCGCCCGAGACCGTGCTGATGCTCCACGGCGAGCCGTCGTGGAGCTACCTGTACCGCACGATGATCCCCATCGTGACGGCTGCAGGGCACCGCGCGGTGGCACCGGACCTGCCCGGGTTCGGGCGCTCCGACAAGCCGGCCGAACGCGCCGACTACACCTACGGGCGCCACGTCGGCTGGATGGCCGCGTTCCTCGAGGCGCTCGACCTGCGCGACGTCACGCTCGTCTGCCAGGACTGGGGCGGGCTGATCGGACTGCGGCTGGTGGCCGAGCGCCCCGAACGCTTCGCGCGGGTCGTTGCGGCCAACACGTTCCTGCCCACCGGCGACCGCTCCCCCGGTGATGCCTTCCTCGCCTGGCGCAAGTACTCCCAGGAGGTCGAGCACTTCCAGGTGGGTCGCATCGTCAACGGCGGCTGCACCACCGACCTGCCCCCCGAGGTGGTCGCGGCCTACGACGCCCCCTTTCCCAACGACCGCTTCAAGGCCGGCGCCCGTCAGTTTCCTACCCTCGTGCCGGCAGCGCCGGACGATCCTGCATCCGAGGCGAACCGCGCCGCGTGGAAGGCCCTCGAGCAGTGGGACAAGCCGTTCCTCACCGCATTCTCGGACCACGACCCCGTCACCACGGGCGGCGAGGGGCGGATGCAGCGCCTGATCCCGGGCGCTCGCGGTCAGGCGCACACCACGATCTCTGGCGGTGGGCACTTCCTGCAGGAGGACCGCGGCCCCGAGCTGGCGACCGTGGTGCTCGACCTGATCGCACGAACGGCACGGTGACGGACCGCCCGCATCCGGGTGTGGTGGACGCGGCCTCGCATCCGCGGGTCAGGGGAAGCACGACGCAGGTGGCGACGACAACCTCAGACGGGGGGATCACGGCGATCGCGGCGCGCATCGTGCCGTCGGCGGGTGCTCGCCGCGTGCTCGGGTGGGTGCTGCCTCTCGGACTTCTCGCCTGCGCGGTGCTCGTCTGGCCGTTCCCGGCCACGCTCGGCGTGATCGTCAACGGCGCGCTCGTCGGCGGTCGAGTGGCGCTGATCGCGCTCGGGATCGCACTCGTCTACCGCGCGAACCGTGTCATCAACTTCTCTGCCGGCGACCTCGGTCAGGTCCCGACGATGTTCGCGGTGCTCTGCGTGCTCACCGCCGGCTTCCCCTACTGGCTGGGAGCCGCGACCGGCCTCGTGGCGGCGCTGCTCGTCGGCGCGGTCGTGGAGATGGCGATCATCCGGCGGTTCTTCACCTCGCCGCGCCTCATCCTCACCGTGGCCACGATCGGCGTCTCACAGGTGCTGATCGCACTCGCCCTCTGGATGCCGAGCTGGCCGTTCTTCGGCGACCTCACCACTGTGCCACGCCTCGATTCCCCGTTCGAGTTCAAGGTGCAGATCGGCGGCACGAATTTCTTCGCCAACGACCTGCTCACCGCGCTCGCAGTGCCGGTCTGCCTCATCGCCCTCGGGCTCTTCATGAAGCGGTCGGCCGCGGGGACCGCGATCCGTGGCGCTGCCGAGCGCGCCGACCGCGCGTTCACGCTCGGCATTCCCGTCCATCGCCTGCACACCATCGTGTGGGTCATCGCAACGGTCCTGTCGTTCGTCGCGATGTGGCTTCGCGCAGGAGCGGTCGGGCTCCCCATCGGAGAGGTGCTCAGCCCGTTCTTCCTCATCCAGGCGCTCGCTGCGGTGGTCATCGGACGCATGGAGCACCTCCCCACCATCGTCGTGGCCGCGATCGGCATCGGGATCGTCGACCAGGCGATGACCTTCCAGCCCGGGAACAAGCCCGCCTACAACGACGCCGTTCTGTTCCTCATCGTGCTCGTCGCGCTCCTCGTGACGCACCGGCCCGCCGTCACGCGCGCCGGCGACGTGTCGACGTGGCGCGCGGTGCGCGAGATCCGGCCGATCCCACGCGAGCTCGCCTCTCTTGGAGAGGTCCGATGGGCCAAGTGGGGCGGTGTCGCGCTTCTCGCCACGGCGCTCGTGGCGCTGCCGTTGTGGCTCAGCGAGAGCCGGATCAACCTCGCCGCGGTCATCGTGGTCTTCGGGATCGTCGGCGTGTCGCTCGTGGTGCTCACCGGCTGGGCCGGCCAGGTCAGCCTCGGTCAGATGGCCTTTGCCGGCATCGGCGCAGCGATCGGCGGCGCGATCACCGCCGACCTCGGCTGGGACCTCGGCATCGCCCTGCTCCTCGGAGGCGTCGCCGGGGGGTTGATCGCGATGGTGATCGGGTACCCGGCGATCCGCCGCCGGGGTCTCACCCTCGCGGTCATCACGCTCGCGTTCGCGCTCCTTACGTCGTCGTATCTGCTCAACCGCGATCTGTTCGAGCGGTTCCTGCCCGGCAGTCGCATCGAGCGACCGGACCTCTTCGGCGTGATCTCGCTGCAGAGCGAGACGTCGTACTACTACTTCTGCCTGATCGCACTGCTCCTCATGTACCTCGCCGCGCGGGGCGTGCGGAGCAGTCGCACGGGTCGTGCACTGATCGGCATTCGCGAGAACGAGCCCGCGGCGCGCGCCTACGGCATCAGCGCGACTCGCACGACGCTCGCCGCGTTCGCGATGTCGGGCTTCATCGCCGCGTTTGCCGGCGTGCTCCTCGTCCACCACCAGAACGGTCTCGGGATCGCGGTGTTCCTGCCCGAGGAGAGCCTCCAGGTGTTCTCCATGGTGGTCATCGGCGGGATGGGCTCACTGCCCGGCGCGCTGCTCGGCGCCACCTACGTGCGGGGGGCGCAGTACTTCCTGCCCAGCGAGTGGCAGTTCCTCGCTACCGGTGCGGGCCTCCTGCTCGTGCTGCTGGTGATGCCAGGAGGGATCGGTGCAGCGCTTGCGAAGGCGCGCGACTCGTACCTGCGCTGGGTCGCGCAGCGACGCAGGCTGATCGTGCCGAGTCTCCTCGCCGACCGCCGCGCAGAGGACACGGCCCTGCCCGACGACCTCCTGGAGGTCGCGGCCGAGGCCGCCGAGGCCGCCACCGTCGGGAAGAACGTGCCATGAGCGACCTCGCAACCATCCGACGCCCGCACGCCTGGGAGCTCCCGGCACGCGAAGAGGAAGCGCCGTGAGCGCGCTGAAGGTTCCTCGCTTCTGGTCGGCGTCGTGGTGGCGCGCCTGGCTCCGCGACTTCGGCGGTGGCCAGCCGCTGTATCCGCTCGTCGTCCTCTTCGGGATCAACTGCGTCGACGAGCTCGACCGTCGCGCCTTCGACGTGCTCCTGCCCGAAATCCGCGACGCCTTCGACCTCGACACGAGCGGCATCCTGCTCGTCGTCGCACTCGCCGGTGTGGCGGCCCTCGGCATCGCCGTGCCGATCGGGTTCGTGTCCGACCGCTGGAACCGGGTACGGATCACGGTGATCGGCGCGACCTCCTGGGGCATCTTCTCGGTGATGACCGGGATGGCCACCGGCGTGTGGATGCTCGGCATCGCGCGGGCGGGATCCGGGATCGGCAGGGCCGTGGTCGACCCCACGCACAACTCGCTGCTCGCCGACTACTACGACATCCCGGACCGTCCGAAGGTCTACTCGGTGCACCGTGCGGCCAACGCACTCGGCCTGTTCCTCGGGCCGCTCACGGCGGGTCTGCTCGCCCAGGCATGGGGTTGGCGCGTGCCGTTCTTCGTGTTCGCGATCCCGACGTTCGTGTTCGTAGTGTTGGCGCTGCGCCTGCGCGAGCCCAACCGCGGGTTCTGGGAGCGCAAGGCGATGGGAATGGAGGGCGACGAGGCCTCCACCGAAGACCTTCCCGCGAGCTGGACCGAGTCCTGGCGCGTCGCGCTCGCGGTGGGCACACTGCGCCGGATCTACTGGGCGCTGCCGTTCCTCGCGATGTCGGTGATCGGGCTCGCCGCGCTCACCGGGCTCTACTACGACGAGGTGTTCGGGCTCGACGCCGCACAACGTGGCTTCGTGGCCGCGCTCGCCGAGCCGGCGGCGTTCGTCGGCCTGTTGCTCGGCATCCCGATCGCAACCCGACTCATGATCCGCGACCCGGGGCTCGTGCTGAAGTTCGTGGCGCTGATGGGCGTGGTGGTCGCCGTGGCGTTCACCATCTTCGCGCTCACGCCCTTCCTCGGCATCGCGATCGCCATGAACGTGCTCGTCTCGGGCGTCACCGCACTTCTCGCACCGGCCATCTTCGCCACGCTCTCGCTCGCGATCCCGCCGAAGGTGCGCTCGTTCGGCTTCGGCCTCGCGTCGCTCTGCATCATGCCGGGACTGCTCGCGCTCCCGCTCGTGGGCTGGGTGGCCGACGAGTGGGGCATCCGCACCGGGCTCGTGGTGATCGCGCCGATCTTCCTCGTCGGCGCGCTCATCATCGCCTCGGGTGCGGCGTTGGTGGCACCCGACATCAAGAACGTGTGGACCTCCGCTGCCGCGCAGTCGGAGGTGCTCTACAACCGCCGCCAGGGCCAGGAGAAGCTGCTGCTCTGCCGCGACGTCTGCGTCAAGTACGACGGGGTGCAGGTCCTCTTCGACGTCGACTTCGAGGTCGAAGAGGGAGAGGTCGTTGCACTCCTCGGCACGAACGGCGCGGGCAAGTCCACGCTGCTCAGGGCGATCGGCGGCCTGGTCGACCCGAGCGCCGGTGCGATCGTCTTCGACGGGCGCGACCTCACGTACACACCGGCCGACGAGGCGGCAAAG
Organism: Actinomycetota bacterium; assembly: GCA_016870395.1. Lineage (GTDB taxonomy): Bacteria > Actinomycetota > Acidimicrobiia > IMCC26256 > JAENVU01 > SHUZ01. Next base: position 105,466 of record VGBT01000004.1, read on the forward strand.
CGCGGCATCACCCTCATGCCCGGCGGCCAGGGCGTGTTCCCTTCGCTCACCGTGCGCGAGAACCTCCACCTCGCCGGGTGGATCCACCGCAAGGACGGAGCCCGGGTACGGGAGCGCACCGAGCGGGTGCTCGAGATCTTCCCCGTCCTGGGCGAGCGAATCAACCAGCAGGCCGGCAACCTCTCGGGCGGCCAACAGCAGATGCTCACCCTCGGCATGGCCTTCATCGAGCAGCCGCGCCTGCTCATGATCGACGAGCTCTCGCTGGGGCTGGCGCCGAGCGTCGTCGGCCAGCTCCTCGAGATCGTGCGCGCGCTCAAGGAGGCGGGGACCACGATCATCCTCGTGGAGCAGTCGGTCAATGTCGCGCTGACGGTCGCCGAGACCGCGTACTTCATGGAGAAGGGCGAGATCCGGTTCCACGGTCCCACCGCCGAGCTCCTCGAGCGGCCCGACGTGCTGCGCTCCGTGTTCCTCGAGGGGGCGGCCACGCACGAGACGGCCATGGCCGCACCCACGCTCGAACCGCTGCCCGCGGGCGCCGTCGACGTGGTCGGCGCGGCTACCCCGGGAAAGGCACCGTCGAACGGCCACGGCGGCTCGCCGGAGCTGCGGCTCGAGGCCCGCGACGTGTCGAAGCGCTTCGGCGGGATCAGCGCACTGCGCGACGTCGGCTTCACCGTCGCCGCTGGCGAGATCCTGGGCTTCCTCGGCCCGAACGGCGCCGGCAAGACCACGCTGTTCGACGTGATCTGCGGCTTCACGCCCGACGATGGGGGCGCGATCCTGCTGCGGGCGAAGGACGGCGAGGTCTACGACGTCACCAGACGCCCGGCGCACGTGCGCGCGCAGCTCGGCCTGGGGCGTTCGTTCCAGGACGGTCGCCTGTTCCCAGCGCTCACCGTGGCCGAGACGATCGCCGTGTCGCTCGAGTGCTCGGTCGACGTGCGCGACCCCCTCGCCGCCGCGCTGCACCTCCCCGCGGTCGTCGACTCCGAGGCCGCGGTGCACGAGCGGGTCGAGGAGCTCATCGACCTCATGGGCCTCGACGCCTTCCGGGACAAGTTCGTCCACGAGCTGTCCACGGGTTCGCGTCGGATCGTCGACCTGGCCTGCATCCTCGCCCACCAGCCCGGAGTGCTCCTGCTCGACGAGCCGTCGAGTGGGATCGCCCAGCGGGAGGCCGAGGCCCTGGGCCCGCTGCTGCTACGCATCCGCGAGCAGCTGGGGGCCACCATCCTGCTGATCGAGCACGACCTGCCGCTCCTATCGTCGGTCTCGGACCGGGTCGTTGCCCTCGACCTGGGCGAGGTCATCGCCGACGGCCCGCCCGACCAGGTCGTCCACGATCCCCGGGTAGTGGCATCGTACCTCGGAACCGACAATGCTCCAATCGCGCGCTCGGGCGCGGGGAACACACTGTCCTAGGCCCTCACTGCGGCCCAGAGCACCAGGGGGAATCTACATGCAGCCGACGAGCAGTCGACCGAAGCGGCCCAGCGCATGGAAGCGGTACGGACCGCTGGTCGCGATCCTCGTGGCGATCGCGGTCGTCGCCGTCATCGTGATAGCCGTGAACGGCGGTGACGACGACTCCAAGGCGAACGGCAACGGCAACGCCGACACCAACGCGACGACCGAGGAGCTCATCCGCTCGGGTCCGATGACCACCGAGAAAGCCAAGCTGCTCAACGAGGAGGTCGACTTCGGGAAGCGCTGCGACGAGGACACCGGCCGCTACGCGATTCCCACTACATACTCGTCGCTGTGCGTCGAGCCGTTCAAGGGCGACAACGGGGGCGCAACCGCGCCGGGCGTCAGCGGTGACGCCATCAAGATCGTCGCTTATGTCGGTGACCCGGCGAAGAACCCCTTGCAGGCCGCGACCGTGCGCAGCGCGGGCGCCGACGTCGACGTCGCCACCGCCAAGGAGACCATCGCCGGCTACGCGGAGCTGTACTCGACGTACTACGAGACCTACGGGCGCCAGATCGACCTGCAGTTCTACGACGGCACCGGGGCCCCCGACGACGAGGTGACCGCCCGAGCCGACGCGAAGGCGATCGCGGACATGGAGCCGTTCGCCGTGCTGGGTGGTCCTGGGCAGACCAACGCCTTCTCCGAGGAGATCGCGGCGGAAGGCATCCTGTGCCTGGGCGACTGCGCGCTGGCCAAGCCCCAGCGGTTCACCGAGGACCACGCCCCGTACCTGTGGTCCACCGGACCGATCCCGGAGCAGGCCAGCGAGCTCACTGCCGAGATGGTCGGCGACATCCTGGCCGGGCAGAAGGCCGAGTTCGCGGGAAGCGCGGATCTCCGTACCCAGACCCGCCGGTTCGGGGCGGTGCACTACAACACGCCCGCCGGCGATCAGACCGAGGCCTTCCAGGCCCTCGCGGACGCCCTTGCCGAGCGCGGCGCGAAGCTGGTCGCCGATCAGGAGTTCTTCCTGGACCTGGCTCGTCAGCAGGAGATCGCGCGCACCACGATCGCCAAGATGAAGGACGCGGGCGTCACCACGATCATCTTCTACGGCGACCCGCTGATGCCCGCGGCGCTCACCAAGGAGGCGACCGCGCAGGACTACTTCCCCGAATGGGTGATCGGTCCGAACTTTTTGGTGGACATCGCGCTCTTCGGACGCACCTACGACCAACAGCAGTGGAAGCACGCGTTCGGCATCGCGCTCAGTCCAGCGCGAACGAACCAGGACGCGAACGAGGCCTACAACCTCTACAAGTGGTTCCACGGAGAGCCACCGCCGAACAACACGTACGGCGTGCTGATCCCGGGAATCACGAACGTGATGGGCGGGATCAACCTTGCGGGCCCGAAGCTGACACCCCAGACGTTCCGTGACGCGATGTTCCGCTCCCCAGTCACGGGCGGCACTCCGCTCAGCGCGACGGTGTCGCGCGGACACCACGGCATCTGGCCCGGCACCGACTGGGGCGGCTCCGACGACGCGGCGTTGATCTGGTGGAACCCGGACGCCGAAGGTGAAGACGAAGTCGGCAGGGTCGGCAAGGGCCTCTACCAGTACGTGGACAACGGTCAGCGGTACGTCTTTGGGAAGATGCCGACCACGGACCCGGGCTTCTTCGACCCGAAGAACTCCATCACGATCTTCGAGACCATGCCGCCGCAGTACGCGCCGCCCAACTACCCGTCGCCGGCGGAGTAACCCGAACACCTCCCCAACCTCCCCGGGATTGTTCGCCGAGGAGCGGTATGCGCTCCCAACGCAACAAACCCGGGGAGGAGTGGGGGGCGCCTCGGGCGGTCAGCTCCGGGTGACCCACTCCCGGCGGTCGGGGTCGTAGCGGCGGATGACCTGCGCCGGGTTGCCGACGGCCACGCTGAAGCTCGGGACCTCGCCGGTGACCACCGAACCCGCACCGATGACCACGTGCTCGCCGATGTCGGCCCCGGGCAGCACTATCGCGCCGTGGCCCAGCCACGACCCCGCACCGACCCGCACCGGCCGCGGCGCGGCGAACTGCTCGCCGATCGTGATCGAGACTTCCTCGTAGCCGTGGTTGGCGTCGGTGACGTACACGTGGTGCCCGGTGAAGACACCGTCACCGATCTCGACCGAGCGGTGGCCCACGATCCCGCTCCCCCGCCCGATGAGCACGTCGTCGCCGATCGTGACGACCGGATCGGTGTCGGGCACATGGCCGGGCATCACCCCGGCCGACAAGGTGCAGTACGGGCCCACGATCACCCGGGCCCCGAGGCGGATGTAGCTCTCCCCGTACAACGCGACGGTTGGGAAACAGATCCCGCTACCCTCCCCGAACGCACCGAACCGGCGCGCGCGGCGCGACCGCGGCCCGATCGCGGCCTGCTTCGCGTACCACGACCACATGGCATTGAAGGCCCCTGAGCACCCGAGCACCGGGCGAGGCTAGCGATCCGCGCCGGGGTTGCGTCGGCTGAGCCGCCGCGGTGAGGATTTGGCCCGTGCTGCGCCACTGTCTCGCCGTCCTCGTCGTCGCACTCGGTGCCGCCGTCGTCGTCTCCGCATGCAGCGGCGAGAGCCGAGCCGAAGTGGAGCAGGGCCGGAACATCTACTCCCAGCAGTGCGCGCGCTGCCACGGCGACGCCGGTCAGGGCGGGATCGGCGCGAGCCTCATCGGCGTGGCAAAGCGCTTCCAGGAGGCCTCGGCCCAGGAGCTGTTCGTGACCAACGGCGGTGCCGGCATGCCGAAGTTCGGCGAGATCCTCTCCGACGACGAGATCCGGGACGTCGTCGCCTTCACCCGCCACCAGTTCGGCTGAGCAGGCCCCCGATGCGCATCGGGCTGTGCTTCGACTTCCCTCAGGCGGACGGCGGCGCCGGCTTCGAGGCCGCGCTCCGCCTCGGCCTCGACCAGGTTCCCGACGTGCCCGGCCCCGTTGAGATCCTGCGGGAGGTGGCACCCGGCCTCCCGCGCGGCTCCGTCGCCGAGCTCGTTGCCGGCTGGCGCGCCCTGTGCGATGCCGGGGTCGACCTCGTGGTCGGGCCGTCGATCTCCGACAACTGCGTCATCGCGCGGGACCTCGCCGACGAGGACCGTCTTCCGGCGGTGAACTACTCGGGCGGCGAGCGCACCCGCAGCGGGTGGATGTTCCACTACCAGATCGGGTCACTGGAGGAGGAGCCGCCCGTCCTGGTCCGCCGGCTCGTCGAGCGGGGACTTCGACGCGCCGCGGTGATCCACGACGCGTCGATCGTGGGCGACCGGTACTTCGAGTGCCTCACCTGGGCCGCGGCGGCACAAGGCGTCGCTCTCACTGCCACGGTGGCGATCGATCCGACGGCCGACGATGTCCGCGACGCCGTCGCCACCCTGCGCATCTCGGAACCCGACGCGCTCGTGTACCTGGGTCTCGGGGCCGCCTCCCACGCCGTGGCGCTCGCGCTCGCCGACGCGGCCTGGGACGTCCCGGTGGTCGCGAACTCCGCGCTCATGTTCGGATACGCGCGACCTGACTGGCGCGACGCCTGGCGGGGCTGGGAGTACCTCGACACCCTGGCCGACGACAACCGGGTCCGCGCCGCGCTCGCCGCCCGCGACCGGCGGGCGGCGGCCGGCCCCATCGGCTGCGCCGCCTACGACCTGGGCCGGCTGGTGGGTGAAGCCGCAGCCCGAGCGGACCGCGTCGACCGCGCCGGCCTTCGCGACGGGCTCGAGCGGGTGAAACAGCTGCCCGCGGCATCGGGACGCGACGGGACCCTCATGGGGTTCGGGGTCTGGGACCATGCGGCACTGAAGGGCGAATACCTCGTGCTGCGCGGGTGGCGCGACGGACACTCGGTGCAGGTCGGCGACTGACCCGGCGAAGGGAGCCATCGTGGAACGGGTACGTCTCGGCATCGGCAACATCGCGCACCTCAACGCGCGCGGCTACCTGGAGCACCCGCACTGCGACGTCGTGGCGCTGTGCGACAACCGCCGCGGTGAGGCCGAGCGGCGCGCCGCCGAGTGGGGCGTCCCGAAGGTCTACGACCGACTCGTTGACCTCCTGGCCGACGACGAGGTCGACGCGGTCGAGATCCTCACCCCGACCGACCTCCACAGGCAGCACGTGCTCGCCGCGGTGGCGGCCGGCAAGCACGTGTCATGCCAGAAGCCGATCGCGAACACGGTGGCAGACGGGCGCGAGATCATCGCCGCGGCCGACGCCGCCGGGGTCGTGTTCCGGGTCACCGAGTGCTGCTTCCACTAACCCCCGCTCGTCAAGGCCCGCGACCTCGTACGCAGCGGCGCGATCGGCACGCCGACCATGGTGCGCGTCAAGACGCTCGTCGGAGACACCGACTCGGAGTTCCAGCGCAACCTCCAGCACGAGGGCTACCTCTGGCGATTCAACGACCGCAGCCCGGGCGGCCACCTCTTCGACGACATGGTCCACAAGTTCGCGGCGGCCTGGTGGCTGGTCGACACCGACGTGCGCAGCGTGCAGGCGGTCGTCCGCAACGCGCCGCTCTTCTTCGAGGCACCCACGGCGGCGATCTTCGAGTACGAGCGCGACGACCTCGTCGGCACGATGGAGGTCGCGCACGCACCGAAGATGCTGCTGCGCTCCCAGTACTACGGCGCCGACGAGTTCTTCGAGGTCCAGGGAACCGAGGGGCTCGTGTGGGTCACGCGCTGCACCGGCGAGATGCTCAATCTCCCGCCGGTCATGCTGTTCCGGGGCGACCGCGTCACCGAGTCGTTCGCCGACGTCGACGCCGACTGGGGCGCCGGGTTCGTCGGCTCCTCGCGCCACTTCGTCGACTGCCTGCTGTCAGGTGAGACCCCCGACATGACCGGCGAGCAGGCCGTCAAGACGCTGCAGCTCTGCTTCGCCACCTACGAGGCGTCCAACACGCGTGCCCCGGCCCGCCCGGCGGACATCGAGACCTCGGTGTCGCCACCCTGGTGGCCCAAGTCGGGCGAGCAGCTGCTCCAGGACGCCCAGCAACTCGGGATCGTCTGAGCCCGCCGCCTCCACCCGCGCCTGCACCCTAGGCTCCGGGTTGTGCCGACCCTCGCCGACGTCGACCTCGTCGCCGACCGCCTTCCCGGCCGGGAGCTCCACGACGTCCTCGCGACTGCGCGCGAGACCGACGGCCTGGCCCGCGTCTCGCTGCTAGGTGCCCCCGGGCTTGCCATCACCCGTCATGCGGAGCTGAAGGCGTTCTTCGCCGACGACGCACAGTTCCCCGGCGGCGAGTCCTACCAGTTCATGGTCGAACCCGCGGTCGGCCGTACGTTCATCTCGATGGACGGCGACGAGCACGACGCGTACCGGCGCCTCGCCACCCCCGCGTTCCGCTCCCGGCGCGTGAGCACTTGGGTCGACGACGACCTGGTGCCGCTCGCGCACGAGATCGTCGACCGCTTCGCGGCACGCGGCGAGGCCGATCTTGTTGTCGAGCTCACGCAGGTGCTGCCACTCTGGGCGATCTCGCGCAAGCTCGGGCTGCCGATGGGCAGCGAGGAGCGCCAGCGGGTTTGGACCCGTGCCCTGCTCGCGCAGCCGGCCGACCCGGACGGCGCCGCTCGCGCCAGGGCCGAGGTGACTGCGTTCCTGGCACCGATCGTGACCGCGCGTCGCGACGCACCGGGCGACGACGTGCTCTCCCATCTCCTCGGCCACGAGCACGAAGGGTTGCGCATGACCGACGAGGAGGTGGTGAGCCACATCCGCCTTCTGTACGTCGTCGGCGCCGCGACCACCTCGGACGGGCTCTCCAGCCTCCTGTTCCATCTGCTCAGCCGGCCCGCGCTGCTCGACCGGGCGCGCCAGGAGCCGGACCTGCGACCGCGGGTCGTGGCCGAGTCGTTGCGCTACGACCCGCCCGTGTGCACGTTGCCGCGGCTCGCGCCCACCGGCGGCACGATCGGGTCGAGCGAGGTCGCGCCCGGCACCCTCGTGCTCTGCGCCATCGCGTCCGCGAACCGCGACCCGCGGGTCTTCCCCGACCCCGACCGCTTTGACCCCGATCGCGACCACACAGAGATGCTCACCTTCGGCTTCGGCCAGAAGTACTGCCCCGGCGCACACCTGGGGCGCTCCGAGATCGCGGCCGCGCTCGACGTCGTGCTCGAGCGACTCCCGAACCTGCGCCTGGTCGACGCGACCGAGCCGGCAGGAGCCATCATGCGCTCCGTCGACCGCCTCCAGGTCGCCTGGGACCCCATTCACCGCTGAGCCGCCCCGACGTCTCGCGGGGCGGGCCCGAGCAGAGGTGAGCGGTGACCGAGCGACTGGCGTCGCGGCTGACCTCCTTGATGACCAGCGTCGCCTCGTTGTGGTCGGGTCGGTCCTCGACGGTGATGCGCGTCGGCCGGTCGGGCAGCGACGGCACCGCCAAGGCGAGCTCCCGCTCGATACCCGCGTTCGCGTGGATGCGCCCCACGATCTCCCGGTGCCCGGGCGGCACGTGTAGCGTCCGAGCCGGCAGCGGGTCGGTGAACATCCACAGCACGGCTACCGACTGGCGCCGGCCGGCCTCGTTTTCCTTGATGCCGGTGTATGCGACGCTCGACGGGATGTAGCCGAGGAGGAACCCCGTCTCGTGCGCGCCGGTGGCGAGCGCGCCGGTGTGACTGTAGGGATGCGCGACCGTCGCCTCGGAGTACCACCCGAGAAGTCCGACGCCCTCCCCCACTCGATCATCCGGGCTTTGAGGTCGAGAAACAGGTGATAACCCTGGAACCGCGGGTCGACGACGGCCGGACCTGACTCACCGACGCCAACAGCGGGATCGACGCGCACGACCGCGAGATGGCCGACGAGCGAACATCCGCGGCGAACCCGCCGACCGACTGCATCGTCGAGTCGCCGATGCGGCGCGCCACCTCGATCGCGTCGTAGCACCACGCGCAGTCGTAGGTGTCGCCTTAGGAGCGACGGATCGCCGCGGCGCCACGGATGTGGTCGACCTGGCCACCGGACCCCGAGTACGGATGCGGTCCGAGCGAGTCGGCGTCGACCTGGCCGGTTACGTCGACCTCCAGCACGCTGTTGATCGCCACGACGTCGGGGTTGCGCGCGATCGTAGACGGGTCGTTGACGATCTCCACTCCCGCCGACCACACGAGCGGGTTGTCGTGCACGAAGTCGTAGAGCCGCTGCGTGCCGAGCACGGACGCGCTCACCATCCGTCCCGGCCACACCATCTTGCGGCTGTCGTCGATCGCGCCTCACTCCCACAGGTCGACGAAGCCGTAGCCGAGCATCTCGGTGTGCACCCCGAGATGACGGTGGTCGCGCAGCGCGCCGGCGACCCCGCGTCGGCCTCGCGTTCGAGGCCGACGCGGTGCTCAAACGGGTAACCGCGCTCGGCAACTGCTACGCCCCGAACCTCACCGTGACCCAGGAGCTCCCCGCCCTCGCGTAGCGTGCGCGTCGGACCCGCGTCGCGAGCGACTAGGAGGTGCCATGGAGCTGGACGGGAAGGTCGCCCTGGTCACAGGCGCGAGCCGCGGGGTCGGCGCCGCGACCGCGGTCGCGCTCGGGGCGGCGGGCGCCAAGGTCGCCTGCGCGGCGCGCGCCACGGCTTCGGCGCCGTTGCCCTTGCCGGGAACCGTCGACGACACGGTGCGCATCGTCACCGAGGCCGGCGGGACGGCGATTGCGGTTCCCACCAACCTTGCCGCAGACGAAGAGGTGACGGCGATGGTCGCGACCACCGTCGAGCGGCTCGGACCCGTGGACATCCTGGTGAACAACGCGGCGATCACGTTCCCCGGCGACCTCGAGCTGTCGATGAGGCGCTTCGACCTGATCTTCGACGTCGACCTGCGCGCGCCCGTGATCGCGGCGAAGGCCGTCGTCCCGGGGATGCTCGAGCACGGCACGGGCGCGATCGTCAACGTCTCGTCGCTGGCGGCGCTCAACTACTTCCCCGGCCAGATGGCCTACGGCATGGCGAAAGCCGCGCTCGAGCACTTCACCGTGTCGCTCGCGGCGCAGCTCCGCCCGCACCGGATCCCCGTCAACACGTTCCGGATCGATGTCCCGGTGGCGTCGGAAGGCTTCCTCGCAGCGATGCCCGAATTCGACCACTCCGACTGGGAGCCGCCGGAGGTGGCCGCCGAGGGGATCCTGTGGATGCTCGCCCAGCCCCCGGAGTACACCGGCCACAACGCGGGCATGGCCCGGCTGCGGGCCGACCACGGGATCATGGCGTCGCGGGCCGAGCGACCGCACCTGCAGGCCGGCGGGCTCGTGACCGAGTCGGCCATCGGCACCCTCACATGACCCGCGTGTCACACCCGTCGGGTAGAACGGTCCGGTGACCGAGCCGACCCCGCCGCGCGACGCCCAGCGGTCCCGCGTGTACCGGGCCGAGACCCCGCTGCGCGGTCGCCGGCTCCCGGAGCTTGCGCACTGTGCGGGCTACGCGTGCGAGGTCGTCGGCTCACGCTGGTGGACCGATCGGTTCCCGGAGCACGGTCTCGACGCGGTGCCGACGTTGCGGCCCGGGTACGGCGCCCGGCACGCCTTCTACCGGGAGGATCCCGAGGGCCCGACGATCACACTTCCCCGGCGGTACCGCACCACGAGCGTGCTGCTCCACGAGCTCGCGCACTGGGGACTGCGCGACGCACACGACCTGCCCAACCACGGTCGCACGTTCACCCGCCTGCTCCTCGACCTGTTCACCGAGTTCGCGGGCGACGACCGTGGCGTCCGGCTCGCCGCGGGCTACGAGGAGCACCGGGTGCACGTCGGCCGTCGCGCTCGAATCGGGCCCGACGGGCGGTGGTGCTACGCGTGGGACGAGCGGCTCCGGCGCGGGCGTGACCGGGCGCTCGCCGTCGGCCACTCCCCCACGGCCGGTGGGGCGCTCGTCACCCGGGGGGTGCTCACTTCACGCGCCCACGCGACGGTGCACCTGCACTCACCGGAGGGCGACCACCGGATCCCCGAGCGGACCATCTGGTCGGTCACCCCCGCCTGATCGGAGCCCCTACAGGCTTTTGGCGTCACCAGACCGCGACTATCGCGGCCTGGTGACGCCAAAACACCGCTTCGGCTGGCTAGGCCAGACGCTCGACGATCATCGCCATGCCCTGGCCGCCGCCCACACACATCGTCTCGAGGCCGACCATCGCGTCCGCGTCCTCGAGCCCGTTCAGCAGCGTGCCCATGATCCTCGCGCCCGTCATGCCGAACGGGTGACCAAGCGCGATCGCCCCGCCGTTCACGTTCAGCTTCTCCGGATCGACGCCGAGCGCCTTCGCCGACGGGAGCACCTGCGCGGCGAACGCCTCGTTGATCTCCACAAGGTCGACGTCGTCGATCGTCATCCCCGCACGCGCCAGCGCCTGGCGCGACGCCTCGATCGGACCGAGGCCCATGATCTCCGGATTGAGCCCGGTCACGCCGCTCGACACGATCCGCGCCAGCGGCGTGATGCCGAGCTCCGCCGCCTTCGTGTCGCTCATCACCACGACTGCGGCCGCGCCATCGTTGAGCGGACACGCGTTGCCCGCGGTGACCAAGCCGTCGGGCCGGAACGCCGGGGCCAACGACGCGAGCTTCGCCGGCTCGGTACCTGGCCGCGGGCAGTCGTCGGCTGTGACGACCGTGCCGTCACCCGTCGTGTACGGCGTGATCTCGCGCTCGAAGAACCCACGCTCGATCGCCGCGCCGGCCCGCTGCTGGGAGCGGAACGCGTACTCGTCCATCTCCTCGCGGGTGACCCCTTCGAGCTCGGCCACGTTCTCGGCGGTCTCACCCATCGCGATGTACACGTCGGGCAGGCCTTCCGGCGCATTCCAGACGCCCTTTCCGCCCTCCATGCGGGCCGCCGAGCGCGCACCCCCGTCGGCGAACTTCGGGTTCTGGGTGTTGGGCGTGTGGTCGGAGCTCCCACCGACCATGAAACGGCTCACGGCCTCGACGCCCGCGGCCACGAACGCGTCGCCTTCCTCCGCCTTGATCGCATGCGCGGCCATGCGGATCGACTGCAGCGACGACGAGCAGTACCGGGTGATCGTCGTGCCGGGCACATTCGGCATCCCGGCGAGGATCGCCACGACCCTTCCCATGTTGAAGCCCTGCTCACCACCCGGGAGGCCGCAGCCGAGCACGAGGTCGTCGATGGTCTGGCGATCGAGCTCGGGCACCTTGTTCAGGACCGTGTCGACGATGAAGGCGGCCATGTCGTCGGCGCGCTCATCGACGAAGCTGCCCTTGAACGCCCGGCCGATCGGCGTGCGGGCGGTGGCGACGATGACAGGCTCGGGCATGACGACTCCTCGGCGGTCTCGGCAGAACGGCCCGCAGACTACGCCGCGCCCGCACGCATTTCGCCGAGCGACCCGGACCGCCCCGGCTCGAGCCTGAGCACCGGTAAACCGGGACCGGCTCGGGACCGTCGTCGAGGTCGCTCAGTCCACCCGCCGCAGCTCGGCGTGGTAGCGGGCGGCGTTGGCCACGTAGTTGCGGGCGTTCGGGCGGATGTGGCGGCCGGCGTCGACGGCATCGAGGCGCAGCTTCGCCGGCACGCCCAGGGCCATCGCCCCCGATGGCACCTCCATGTCGTTGGGCACCAGCGCCGCTGCCCCCACCAGGGCGCCCGCCCGCACGACGACCCGGTGCAGCACGATCGAGCCCGAGCCGATCAGCGCGTCGTCCTCGATGGTGCAGCACTCGATGTGCACGAGGTGGCCGATCACGCAGTCGTCACCGATGACTGTCGGCAGCTCACGCGTGGCGTGGATCACGCTCCCGTCCTGGATCGACGTCCGTGCCCCCACGGTGATGGGCCCGTAGTCGGCACGCAGCACGGCCTGGGGCCAGACCGACGACTCCGGGCCGATCGTCACGTCGCCGATCACGGAGGCGTCCGGGTGGACGTACGCGGAGGGGTCGATTCGGGGCTCCACGGAGCCGAGTGCGTAGATCGCCATGGCGGGCCAGCCTACGAGTGCCGGTCAGCGCAGGAACGACCACCAGATCGAGGCACCGACGGTGAGCGTAGTGACGACCCCGATCATCGCGATGGTCCGGGTCGGGATCCTGCCGTCGGCGTCCTGGGGCAGCCGCTTGCGCACGAGGTTCACGGTCCGCTCGGCCCAGACGAAGTCCCGCGCCAGGATGCCGAGGCCCAGCGCAACGATCAGCCAGCCGGGCCCGGGCAACGGGATGGCCACGATCCCCACCGCGAGCACCGCGAACCCGAGGGCCATGCGCGCCAGACGGACGAGGATGTAACGCTTCGCCTCCTCGATCGTCTCCTCGGTCACGCCGGTCTCGAGCTCGGCCTCGATCGCGGCCTCGAGGAGGTGCAAAGGGTGCGGCTGCTCGGGGTGCTCGGCCGGTTCGCTCACCCGACCAGTCTGTCGCACCGGAGGCCGACCCGACAACGCCCACCGGGCCAGCCGCAGGGCTCGGGTAGCGTGGCCACCGTGACCCTGAGCGTCGAGGATCACGTCGCGGCCATCGCCCGCGACGGCTACACCATCGTCGAGGACGCGGTCGAGCCCGCGCTGTGCGACGCGCTCGAGACCTCCCTCACCCACCTGGAGCACGAGCTCGACACGGAGCCCGCCAAGAACTCTTTCGAGGGGTACCGGACGTTGCGCGTGTACAACCTCCTCGCCCGCGACCCCGTGTGGCAGCAGGTTCCCGTGCACGCGCGCATCCTTCCGATCGTGGAGGGCGTCCTCGACCGCGGCTGTCTCGTCTCGTCGCTTTCGTCCATCCGGATCCAGCCCGGCGAGGTCGCGCAGCCGCTGCACGCCGACGACCAGCTCATCCCGCTCGGCAAGCCGCACGTCCCCATCGTGTGCAACTCGATGTGGGCGCTCACCGACTTCACGGAGGCCAACGGCGCGACGCGCATCGTTGCCGGATCGCACATCGCGGACCACTCCCCCGACTACTGCAGCCATCACTCGTCGATCGCGGCCGAGATGCCCCGGGGCAGCGTGCTCGTGTGGAACGGCTCCGTATGGCACGGGGGAGGTGCGAACGAGACCGACGAGGACCGCATCGGGATCGCTATGAATTACTGCGCCGGATTCATCCGCCAGCAGGAGAACCAACAGCTCGGGATCCCGCGCGACGTCGCCGCGACGTTCACACCTCGACTGCGCGAGCTCGTCGGCTACGGCGTCTACAACATGCTTATCGGCCACATCGACAAGCACAGCCCTGCCGACCTGCTCGACGGTGCGGTCGGCGACTTGCCGATGGTCTGGGACGCCGTCTAGCCACATGCCCGACCGTCGGGGCGCAAGGCGATCCACCCGACTGCCACACCGTGATTGTTGCGAGAGGAGCGCTCATCGCTCCTCTGCGCACAAGCCAGGACGTGTCGTGGCAGACGAGCGTGGCTCAGATCGGCGCGAAGTCGACGAGCGCGACGGCGTCGGAGCGGTGATCGAGGGCAACCTGCACCGGCAGGTCGAGCGCGAGCTCCGACGGCGCGAGGCCGACGAGGTTGCCGACCACCCGCGGCCCCTCCTCGAGCTCGACGACCACCACGGCGTACGGCAGCTCGTCGGCGAAGGCCGGGTCGGTCGCTCGATGGGTGACCGTCCACGTGAACACGCGACCTCGACCCGAGACCGACTCCCAGGTCCAGTGCTCCGAGCCGCACGCCGCGCACAGGATCCGGGGTGGATGCCGCCACACCCCGCAGGCACAGCGCTGCAGGTGCAGCCGGCCGGTCTCGGCCGCCCGCGCGTAGTACTCGCCGCCCAGCCCGCCGGCACCGGGCAGCACCCGCTCGGGCCTCACCTGCTCCGCTCCTGGCCCTGCGGGCCGGGCCGCCGGTGTTTCACCGGTCCACCCCCAGGATCGCGATGCTGCCGTCGCCGAAGTCGCCCCAGCCGGTGACCGCACCGACCTCGGCACCTGCAACCTGGCGCGCGCCCGTCTCGCCCCGGATCTGTCTCACCGCCTCCACCACGTGGTTCATCCCCCACATGTGGCCCTGCGACAGCAGGCCGCCGTGGGTATTGACCGGCAGCGCTCCGCCGAGCTCGATGCGCCCGTCGCGTACGAACGCGCCAGCCTCGCCGCGCTCGCACAGGTTCATCGCCTCGAGCTGGAGGAGCACCACGTAGGTAAAGCAGTCGTACACCTGGGCGAAGTCGAGGTCGGCCGGCGTGACCCCGGCCATCGCGAACGCGCGCGGCGCGGCGTCGCTGAGCCCGATGTGGAACGGGTCGGGCCGGTTCGCGAGGTCGTCGGCCGGGTAGGGATGCCCCTCCCCCACGCCGAGGATCACGGCCGGCGGGTGGGCGAGGTCCCGTGCCCGCTCGGTCGTGGTGACCACGACCGCAGCCGCGCAGTCCGTCTCGAGGCAGCAGTCGTAGAGGCGGAACGGCTCGCTGACCCAGTGGGCAGACAGGTACTCCTCCATCGTGAGCTCGCGCCCGCGCATCAGCGCCTTCTCGTGGAGCTGCGCGTGCCGCCGGCACGCGAGCGCCACCGCCCCGGTGTCGGTGGGGAGCGTCCCGTAGAGCTGCTGGTGGCGCATCGCGATCCACCCGTAGAACTGCGCCGCCGAGCGCGCCCCGTAGGGCAGGTAGAAGTCGACGACCACGTCGGCGACCGCGTTGGCGTCCATCCCCCGCCTCGGCACGCGGGCCCCTGAGCGCGGGCGGAACGCGGAGTAGCCGTTCCAGCCGACGACGACGAGCACGTGGCGGGCGAGGCCCGCGCTCACCGCCATCGCGGCGCTCTGGAGGGCCGCCGTCGACGACGCACCGCCCATGTGCACCGTCGCGGAGTAGGCCACCGGCGCGATGCCGAGGTTCGCCGCGAGCTCCTCGACGGTGGTGTAGCCCGGCGGCGGCATGACGCCGTCGATGTCGGCGACGGTGAGACCCGCGTCGGCGATTGCCGCGCGGGCTGCGTCGAGCATCAGCTCCACGGGCAGGCGCTCGGAGCCGCGTACGTAGTCGGTCTCTGCGACCCCGCAAATCGCGGCCGCGCCGGCCAGTGTCCCGGGGTCACCCACGGGCGCAAGGTAGCGCGCCAGACTAAGGGCATGACGACCATCCTGGGCATAGACATCGGCGGCACCGGCATCAAGGGAGCGCCCGTCGACCTCGAACGCGGCGAGCTGTCGGAGGATCGCCTCCGCATCCCGACGCCGGAAGGCGGATCGCCCGGCGACGTCGCGCGCGTCGTCGCCGAGGTGGCCGCTCACTTCGACGTCGACGGCCCGATCGGCTGCACGTTCCCGGCCGTCATCCGTCGGGGCGTCGCACTGACGGCCGCCAACGTCGACAACGCCTGGATCGGCAACGACGCTCAGGCGCTGTTCACCGGGGAGACCGGACGGCCGGTGACCGTCGTCAACGACGCCGACGCGGCCGGGCTGGCAGAGATGCAGTACGGCGCAGGCAAGGGCCGCAGCGGCACCGTCGTCATGTTGACGCTGGGCACCGGCATCGGCAGCGCGGTGTTCACCGACGGGCGGCTCGTGCCCAACACCGAGTTCGGCCATCTCGACATCCGCGGCAAAGCCGCCGAGCGTCGCGCGTCGGAGAAGGCCCGGGAGGACCACGACCTGTCTTGGGAGCGCTGGGCACAGCGGCTCAACGAGGTGCTCACCCACCTCGAGGCGCTGCTGTGGCCCGACCTGTTCGTCGTGGGCGGCGGAGTGAGCAAGAAGCACGACCAGTTCCTGCACCTGCTCGAAACTCGCGCCGAGGTCGTCCCGGCCCAGCTGCTCAACCAGGCAGGCATCGTGGGAGCGGCACTCGCCGCTCGGGGACGCGCCTAAAGTTCGCGTACCCTGGATCGACCAGAGCTGCCGAGGGGGAACACCATGGCCCAGCACGTCGTCGCAACCACGCACGGGAAGGTGCGCGGTACCGAGCGCAACGGCATCCATCGTTTCCTGGGAATCCCCTTCGCGGCCCCGCCGATCGGGCCACTTCGGTGCCGTCCGCCGGCTGCGCCCCAGCCCTGGGACGACGTGCTTGACGCCACCGCCGCGGGGCCGGTCGCCCCCCAGCCCGAGTCGCCGCTCGAGAAGATGCTCGGCGCGCCGACGCCCGACTGGGACGAGGCCGGCTGCCTCACGCTCAACGTCTGGACGCCCGCGCTCGACGAAACGCGTCGGCCGGTCATGGTCTGGATCCACGGCGGCGCGTTTGTGAACGGCGCCGGCTCGAGCCCTATCTACGACGGCACCCGCTTTGTCGAGCACGGCGACGTCGTGATCGTGACGGTCAACTACCGCCTCGGTGCGTTCGGATTCCTGCACCTCGAGGAGATCCTCGGCGTGGAGTGTGCCGGCTCCGGGGTGGCCGGAATCCTCGACCAGGTCGCGGCGCTCGAGTGGGTCCGCGACAACATCGCCGCGTTCGGTGGTGACCCCGGCTGCGTCACGATCTTCGGCGAGTCGGCCGGGGGCATGAGCGTGGGCACCCTCCTCGGGATGCCCGCCGCGGAGGGCCTCTACCACCGGGCCATCGTCCAGTCGGGCTCGTCGGTCTTCGCGACTCCGGCCGACCGGGCGAGCGCGACGGCCCGCGAGGTGCTGGAGCTCGCCGACATCCACACGCTCGCCGAGCTCGAGGCCGCGCCGGCCGAGCGGCTGCTCGAGGCGCAGAGCACCCTGATGGCGCGCGGTCTGCGCACGGAGCTGCCGTTTATGACGGAGCTGCCGTTTATGCCTGTCGTCGACGGCACGTACCTACCGGCGCTGCCCCAGGCGACGATCGCCGCGGGACGGACCGGCGCCGTGCCCACGATGGTCGGCACGACGCTCGACGAGATGACGTTGTTCCTGGTGCTCGACCTCGGCGCCGGGGAGCCCGACTCCGCGGCCATCGCGAACCAGATGGAGCGCGTCTTCGGCGAAGGCAGCGAGATTGCGCTCTCCACCTACCAGGCGAACCGACCGGGAGCGTCGCTCAAGGACATCCTCGTCGCGGTCGCCACCGACCGCGTCTTCCGGATCCCCGCGATCCGCCTCGCCGAGGCGCAGGGCGCCCTCGGCCGCGACGCCTTCATGTACCTGTTCACCTGGGCGACACCGGTGTTCGACGGCCTGCTCAAGAGCTGCCACGCCTTGGAGCTGCCGTTCGTCTGGGACGCGCTCGACCGGCTCGGGCTGTCGGTGCTCACCGGCGACGGACCCGAGCGCCAGGCGATCGCCGACGACATGCACGCGGGGTGGATCCGCTTCGCGCGCACCGGCGACCCGGGCTGGCCCGCATACGACGTCGAGCGGCGTGCGACTCGACGCTTCGATGTCACCCCCGAGATCCTCGACGACCCCTCGGGCGACGAGCGCGCCCTCTGGGCCGCCATCGTCTGACCCCACCGTTCTCGGAACGGTTCGGGCCCCTATAGGGCCTCCATCGTGCCGAGATGCCGGGCGGGTGCGGCTACTGGACCACCGAGCCGCCGTCGACAGCCATCGCGTGCCCGACCACGAAGCTCGCCGCGTCGGAACACAGCCACGCGATCGCCGACGCGATCTCCTCGGGCCGGCCCAGCCGCCCGAGCGGCACCGACGCGCGGATCATCTTCTCCACCTTCTCGTCGCCCGCCATGAACGCCTCGAGCATCGGGGTGCGGGTGCTCCCCGGACACACGCAGTTGACCCGCACCCCGACCCGGGCGTACTCGAGCCCTGCCGCCCGGGTGAGTCCCACGACGCCGTGCTTGCTCGCCACATACGCAGGCAGGCCCGCGAACCCCACCAGCCCCGCACCCGACGCCACGTTGACGATTGCCCCACCGCCGCGAGCCAGCATTGCGGGGATCTCGGTGCGTATGCAGTAGAAGACCGCGTCGAGGTTCACCGCCATCGTGGCGCGCCACGCGTCGACGGCGTAGTCAGCCGTGAGCGCGCCCGGGCCCGTCGTACCCGCGTTGTTCACCGCCACGTCGAGACCGCCGAGCGTCTCGAGGGCGGTCGCGACCATGCGCTCGACCGCGTCGAGATCGGTGACGTCCACCTGGTGCGCGACGGCGTCGACCCCCGCCTCACGTGCCAGTGCCGCCGTGTCCTCGGCGGTCGCGAGATCCCGGTCGGCGATCACCACCGACGCGCCGCGGCCGGCGAGCTCCAGCACCGTGGCGCGACCGAGTCCCGAACCGCCGCCCGTCACCAGGGCCACCCGACCGTCGAAGTCGTGGGTCATCCGAAGTACTCACCTCCGTTGACGTCGAGCGACTGACCCGTGACCATCCGCGACATCCCCGACGCGAAGAACACGATCGCCTCGGCGATGTCCTCCTGTGGCGGGACCTCGCCGAGCGGGATGTGCTCGGTGATCTCCGCGATTGCCGCCTCGGGCGTCACGCCCCGGGACTGCACCTGCCAGTCGACGTACATCTGGACGTTCGGTCCCCAGATCCAGCCCGGGACCACCGCGTTGACCCGGATGCGATCGGTTGCGAGCTCGATCGCGAGCGACTTCGTGGCGGTGAGCAGGGCCCCCTTCGAGGCCGCGTAGCCACCCTCGTTGGGACGGATCTTCCTCGCGCTCATCGACGCCACCATCACGACCGACCCACCACCACCCGCACGCAGCGCGGGCACGCACGCCTGGGTCATGCGCAGCGATCCCCACAGGTTGACTTCGAACACCTTCTTCCACTGGTCGAGGTCCACGCCGGCGAACGGCTCGAACGAGTCGCCGCGAAACGCGCTGTTGACCAGCACGTCGATGCCGCCGAGCTCACCGACCACGATGTCCGCGACGCGGGCACAGTCTTCGGGTTCCACCACGCTGGCCGCGATGGGCACCGCCTTCCCGCTGGCGGCCCGGATCTCGTCAGCAACCTCACGCACCCGCGCCTCGGTTCGGGCCACGAGCCCGACTGCCGCGCCCTCGCGGGCCAGCGCGAGCGCGGTGGCGCGCCCCAGCCCGGGTCCGACGCCGGTGACCACGGCCACCCGCCCCTGGAGCAGCCCGGCACCACTCGCATCCGTCACGTGAGATCCAGCTCGTTGAAGCCCTCGAGATCGCTCTCACGCCGCGACGACTGCGATCGGCTGCGTCGCCCGAGCACGTGCGCGAGCTCCGCGGTGGCGAACAGGATCGACGCGGCAATGCAGGCCGGCCCGGCCGCGAGAAGGAAGAAGAGCCAGTTGAACCCGGTCCCGCCGCCCTCGGGGACCGCGGTGTAGTTGACGATCCTCACACCCTCCGGCGCGAGCGAGGTGCTGGTGCCGATACGGACCCCGAGCACGAGCCCGAGCCCGACGCCGACCACGAGCACGAGGACTGCCACCGCGCGCAACCGCGCCGACCTCGACTTCGAGATCGTGCTCATCGTTCCTCCCCTGCAACGCCGTGCACAGACTGGCCACCGACCCTTCAGCGACCGCTCACCTGCCACCGTCGGACCACCTAACGTGGCCCGAGGGCCCGCCAGGCTCTCAGGTTCCACCCCGTCCCGGCAACCTCCGAGAGGATCTCGATGATCAAGCGCATCGCCTTCGTCCGTCGGAACCCGGCGCTGTCGGCCGACGAGTTCCACGAGCGCTGGCGCGGACCTCATGCGGAGCTCGCCCGGGAGAACCCCGCCGACGCCGACCACCTGCTCCGATACGAGCAGCACCGGCGCACACCCCGCGACTACGAACGCCCCGACGCCCCGTGGGACGGCGTGGCGATCCAGTGGTGGGACTCGCTCGACGGCTTCCGCCGCGCCCGGGCCGACCCTCGCCGCGCCCCCATCGCGGGGGACGCCGCCGGCCTGTTCGCCCCCGACGGCATCCTCGAGGTGCTCACCGAGACCGAGCGCGAGGTGATCCCGGGACCACTCCCACGTCCCGACCGGGTCACGAAGCTGGTCTGCGGCGTGCGACACCGGTCCGACATGGACGTCGACGCGTTCCACCGCTACTGGTGGGACGTGCACGGACCGATCAACCGCGACACGCCGGCGGTCGCCCGGTACCTGCTCCGCTACGAGCAGAACCACCGCCTCCCAGACGACTACGCCCGTCCCGGTTGCGACCTCGACGGCGTGACCGTGGAGTGGTTCCGCAGCGCCCGCGACTTCTTCGCGATGGCGATCGACCCTGAGAGCCGCGACACCATCCGCGCCGACGAGGAGAAGTTCCTCGACACCGATCGGCTCGTCTGGGTCCTCACCGGACCGGAACACGTCGTCCTCGACCGCACCTGAGCGACCCGCCGCATTCGCCACGAGGGCAGGCCCGCGACTACAGGCAGAGCTCGGCCATGGTGCGAAGAGTCGCCGCGTCGCCGTAGAGCAGGATCTGGGTCACGCAGGACTCGCGCCAGCGCTCGAGGTCGTCGCGGATCTTCTCCTTCGGCCCGATCAGCGCCGTCTCCTCGATCAGCGACATCGGGACCCTGGCGGCCGCCTCCTCCTTCTTCCCGGCGAGGTAGAGGTCCTGGATCTCACGCGCCTCGGCTTCATAGCCCATCCGGCCGAACACGTTGGCGTGGAAGTTCACCTCGCGGGCGCCCATGCCCCCGATGTAGAGGGCGAGCACCGGGCGCAGGAACGACGCGGCCTCCTCGACGTCGTCGTGCACGATCACCGGGACGGTCGCCGCGACCTCGAAGTCCTCGAAACTGCGCCGGGCACCCGGGCGGGCGAAGCCCTCGGCGAGCGCCTCGCGATAGAACCCGTCGACCTTCGGGGAGAAGTAGATGGCCAGCCAGCCGTCGGCGATCTCGGCCGTCAGCGCGACGTTCTTCGGGCCCTCGGACGCGAGGTAGATCGGCAGGTCCTCGCGCAGGGGATGGGTGATCGACTTCACCGCCTTCCCGAGGCCGGTGCCACCGGGGAACGGGAGCGTGTAGTGCTCGCCCGCGAAGGTGACCGGCTCGTCGCGCGCCAGGATCTTGCGGATGATCGCCACGTACTCCCGGGTCCGGGCGAGCGGCTTGCCGTAGGGCTGGCCGTACCAGCCCTCCACCACCTGAGGGCCCGAGGCGCCGAGGCCCAGGATGAAGCGGCCGTTCGAGAGGTGGTCCATGGTGATCGCGGCCATCGCGGTGGCGGTGGGCGTGCGGGCCGACATCTGCACGATCGACGTGCCGAGCTGGATGCGGCTGGTCTGCGACCCCCACCACGCGAGCGGCGTGAGCGCGTCGGACCCGTAGGCCTCGGCGCTCCACGCCGACGTGTACCCGAGACGCTCGGCCTCCGCGAGCAGCTCCGGCACGTTCGCCGGGGGCTGCGCGCCCCAGTAGCCGATCATGAACCCGAGCTTCAGCGCCTTGGACATCCGGCGATCCTAGCGACGCCCGATCGGGTCACTCCGGGGTGTGCGCCCCCGCGTCGAGCACCGCCGCGAGGATCCGCTCGGCTGCCACCGGGTCCTCGGTGACGTGGAACACCCCGTCGCGCTGCTCGATGTGCAGGCTCGGGCAGAACCAACCTTCGCCGCCCACGAAGAAGTGCGGGGAGCCCAGGACCCCGCGGGCGCGCCCCGCGTCGTAGTCGACCCGCACCAGCGCCTCGCGCTCAGCCGGGCTCGCCGGCTCGACGCCGGCGCGCGCGGCCACCGACGCGAGCACCGCGTCATCGGCGATGTCGCGGCCTCGCTCGAACAGCTCGTCACGCAGGAGCAGGCTCACCATCTCACCCCGCTCGGCCCCCAGGCGGTACGCGGCCGCGGCGAGGGCCAGTGCCGGGATCGAGGTCGACGGGAACCGCGCTGCAGAGAATCCGCGCAACAACCCCGGTGCCACCTGCTCCCGCAGCGCGGTGACCTCGCGGGCCACGTGGTCCGCGTCGAGGGGCGCGCCGTTGACCCACTCCAGCGGCCATGCCCGGCAGACGAGCCGGACGCCTTCCACGCCTCGGGCTCGTCGCGCCGCCACGATCCGACGCAGACCCACGTGGGTGAACGGACAGCAGACGTCGGCGAAGACCTCGATGGTGCTCATGCGAGGCTCACCCGGCCCGATGCGCGCGTCTGGCCCCCGACCTGGAACCAGACCGCGAAGCTGTTCTCCCCGTCGACCACGACCAGCTCCGGGCGCTCGCCGGGGTCGATGCCGCCGCGGAACTCGATCTCTGCGGCGGTGATGCGCGCCGCGGGGGCGCGTGCGGCGAGCACGTCCTCCACCGCGACCCAGTAGACGCAGTTGTTGACGTGTCCGAACACGTCGAAGTCGGTGCTGCGCAACGGCCAGGCCATCCTCGCCGCCGATGCAGGGGGCTCGTCGTGGCTGAGGCGGACGCTCACCTTCCGGTTGTCGGCGCTCTCGCCGTACACCGCGAAGAACTCGGGCGGGAGCGGCT
Organism: Actinomycetota bacterium; assembly: GCA_016870395.1. Taxonomy (GTDB): domain Bacteria; phylum Actinomycetota; class Acidimicrobiia; order IMCC26256; family JAENVU01; genus SHUZ01. Next base: position 128,176 of record VGBT01000004.1, read on the forward strand.
CCGGCGCGCCCGTCTCGAGACTCACGTACACCCACACCGCGGTCGCCTCCACACTCACCCCGCGCACGCCCACCCCGAGGTTCGCGGTGAGCGTCGTCCGTCGCTCGGCCCAGCGGCGTCCCACCCCCGAGCACCAGGTCTCGAGCTCGACCGGCTCGTAGATCGCCGGGAGCCGGTCGACGTGCAGCGCCGTTCGCCTCAGGACCCAGCCGCGACCCTCGGGCAGGTGCGCGTCCTCGGCGTCGTCGGCGGCGACGTCCTGGAGGTAGGCCGCGAGCGCGTCGAGACGCAGGCGACCGCGGCTGCTCGCGTCGCCGAGGTGGACGCGCCGGTCGACCCGGAAGCGGCGCCCGGTCACGGCGTGACTCCGGCCCGGCGGGCCAGCAGGACCGGGTGCACGAGAATGCTAGGCAGCGGGCTGGGATCGCCGGGCACGCGCGCTCGCGCCGTACGCCGAGAGGTCGACGATGAACGCGAAGATCACGAGGAACCAGCCGAAGCCCGTGACCCCCTTGACCGGCGCGTAGACGACCGCCCACGCGAGCAGCGTCCAGGGCAGGAAGAGGAACCCCAAGAGGCCGACCCAGAACGAGTCGAGCGCGATCGAGAGCCGGTCGGTGAAGAGCCACACCACGAACAAGGCCAACCTCGGCGACGCCATCGCGAGCAGCGCGACGATGCATCCACATCCCATCGCGTTGAGCCTACGCGCCGCCTGAGGGGTCTGCGCTCACCCGAGCGCCGCGACCAGCCGGTCGAGCTCCGCGGGCTCGGCCGTGGTCGGCACCAGGACCAGCTCGTCGGCGCCCGCGACCTCGATAGCAGCGACCGCGTCCCGGATCGCGCCCGGGTCGGACAAGCGACACAGCGCGGCCATCGCGTGCGCGGCCTCGGGACCGAACGTCGACAGGTAGGCGCGGGCGTAGCCATGCAGTCGCTCGGACGCCCCGTCGCCGAGCGCGAACCAGGCCGACGTCGAGCACCAGGGCCGGTCGGACCGACCGGCGGACTCCCAGGCGGCGTGCACCGACCCGAAGGTCGCCGCCACCGAGTCGGGATCGGGTGCGAGGTCGAAGCCCGCCAGACCGTCGGCCCACCGGGCGCTGCGAGCGAGCGACTTCGGGCCCATCGCCGCGCTCAGCAGCGGAGGGCCACCGGCCTGCACCGGCTCCGGCCCGATCGGGGGCACGCCGTCGGCGATCTCCTCGCCCTTCCAGATCCGCCGCATGACCGCGACTTGCTCGTCGAGCCTCGTCAAGCGACCCGCAAACGGAGCTCCTAGCGCGGCAAAATCCTGCTCGCGACCACCCACCCCGACCCCGAGCGTGAGCCGACCGCCCGAGAGCACGTCGATCGTCGCAGCCTGCTTCGCGAGGCGCACCTCGTCGTAAGCGGGGAGCACCACGACGGTCGAGACCAGTCGCACCCGCTCGGTGGCCGCGGCCGCGAAGGCGAGCGACGTGACCAGCTCGTGGCTCCAGTACGCGAAGCGGTCGCCCAGTGCCAGACTCGCGAACGGGCCGCCGTCGATGCGCCGGCACCACTCGAGCGTCGTGTCGCGGTCGGTGCCGCGCACGAACGAGGGCAACGTCATCCCGAGCTTCACGCGCGCTGCCTGCCCGGGCCACTCTCCCGCTCACCGCGGGCCGCTCGGGCCCCGGCTCGGGCGACGCACGATTCGTGCGCCGCGGATCCTCGCCTCATGCGTTCCTCGGGATGTCCTTGAACGGGGCACCCTTGTTGGGATCGGGCTCCTTGGGCAGGCCGAGCGCGCGCTCGCCGATGATGTTGCGCTGCACCTGGTCGGTGCCGCCGTAGATCGACGGGCCAGGTGAGAAGAGGATCGCCTTCTGGACCAGCCCGCCGGTCTTGGCGTCCCTGCCCATGATCGCGACGTCGGGGCCGAGCACCTGGGTCGCCACCTCCCGGTGCAGGCGCAGCATGTCGCTCATCATCAGCTTGGCGATGTTGGGTGCTCCGGCGCTCGCGCCGCCGCCCTTCATCCGCAGCGCCGAGTACTTGCCGATCTGCTGGAGCGACCAGAGCTTGCTAATGCCCTGGCGGACGATCGGGTCGTCGATCGTGCCGTTGTCGCGCGCGAGCTTGATGAGGTGCTGGGCCATCCCGCCACCACCGCCACCGGTGCCGCCGGTGCGCACCTGCCCGACGGTGTTGCCGACCCGCTCACCGAGCTGGTTCGAGAGCGGACCCGGAAACGCCGAGCCGGCCGCGCCACTGCCACCGCTGCCCAGGCCCGCCCGTTCCGCCGCGAGCGTGGTGTTCGCGACGGCCCAGCCGTTGTTGAGACCGCCGATCAGGTTCCAGTCGGGCACGCGCGCGCCATCGAGGAAGACCTCGTTGAACATGGCGCGGCCGGTCATCTCGCGTAGCGGGCGGATCTCCACTGCCGGCTGGTCCATGTCGAAGGCGAAGTAGCTGATCCCGGCGTGCTTCGGGGCGTCGGGGTCGGTGCGCGCGATGAGCATGCCCATGTTGCAGAGCTGCGCGGTCGAGGTCCACACCTTCTGCCCGGTGATCACCCACTCGTCGCCGTCTCGCTCGGCCTTGCACTGCAGGCCCGCGAGGTCGGAGCCCGCGCCGGGCTCCGAGAACAGCTGGCACCACGCGTCCTGACCGCTGATGATTCGGGGCAGCCACAGGTCCTTCTGCTCACGGGTCGCGTGGGCCACGATCGTCGGCGCGGCAAGCAGGTAGCCGAGGCCGGCCGGGGGGCCGACGACACCCGCGCTCGCGAGCTCCTCGTTGACCACGTTCGCGAGGGCCCGGTTGTAGCCCTTCCCGTAGTCCTCCTCCAGGAACGTCGGAGCGCCGTACCCCGAGCGCATGAGCCGATCCCACCACTCGCCCACGGTGAGGTCGGGGTCCCAGCTCTCGGCGAGCCATGCCCGCACCTCTCCGCGCACTGACTCGGTAGTGATCACGGCCATCAAACGTTCTCCTGAGGGGTCAGTCGAGCAGCTCGGCGACCTTCTCCGGTGGGCGAGCGATCACGGCACGCTCGCCGACGAAGACCACCGGACGCTCCATGAGCTCGGGGTGTGCGAGCAGCACGCCCACCACCTGCTCGCGCGTGGCGCAATCGGCACGATCGAGGCCCAGCTCACGGAAGCGGCCGTCGTTGCGGACCAGCGCCGCGGGGGCCACGCCGGTGGCGCCGAGGATCCGCTCGAGGCCGGCGCGGTCGAGCGGATCCTTCAGGTACTCGACCACCACCGGCTCGATGCCGCGTGCCCGCAGGAGCTCGAGCGCGCCACGGGACTTCGAGCACCGGGGGTTGTGGAAGACGGTGACAGGGTCCACGCCGGGCAGGCTAGCGAGCGCGGGCTGCCCGGCCCCACCCCGGACTACCCTGACCTCCCTGATCCAGCCGGTCCCTCTGGACAGGCAACGCGATGCAGACCACCGAAAGCTCCCCCGAGCCATCGTCCGGCACCGGTTTCGGCCGCGCCAACCTGACGTACCAGGCCGCGCTCGACGGGGTGCGCGCGTTCGCGGTGCTCGCGGTCCTCCTCTACCACGGCGACGTCGCGCGGGTGCGTGCCGGGTTCCTCGGCGTCGACATCTTCTTCGTGCTCTCCGGGTTCCTGATCACCATGCTGTTGCTGCGTGAGTACGACGCGACCGGCTGCGTGGACCAGCGCCGGTTCTGGACCCGTCGAGCCAGGCGGTTGCTCCCTGCGCTGTTCGCGGTCGTCGTGTTCGTCTGCGCGTACGCAACTTTCGCCGCGGCGCGCAGCGAGCTGAACACCATCCGGCTCGACGGGATCGCGTCGCTGCTTTACGTGCAGAACTGGCGGCTCATCGTCTCCGAGCAGAGCTACTTCGCCCAGTTCCACCTGCCGTCACCGTTCCGCCACATGTGGTCGCTCGCGATCGAGGAGCAGTGGTACCTGATATGGCCGATCGTCCTGCCCGCGCTGCTGCGGGTGGCCCGGGGTCGGCTCCTGCGCGTCGCGCTGATGACCGCCGGGCTCGGCATCGCGTCGGCGCTGCTGATGCTCGTGCTCGCGCATCCGGGCAGCGATCCGTCGCGCGCGTACTACGGCACCGACACGCGCGCCCAGGGGCTCCTGCTCGGGGCGCTGCTGGGGATCGCCTGGACCTGGCGCCCGGGACCCACGAGCCGCGCGGGGCGCGCCGTGGTGCAGGCGCTCGGGCTCGCCGGGGCGGCCTACCTGGCGTGGATGGTCGTGACCGCCGACGACTTCGACCCGGGCCTGTTCGCGGGCCAGTTCACGTTCGTGGCGATCGCCGCCGCGGCGCTCGTCGCCGCGGCGATGACGCCCGGGGTGGTGCGCGTGGGGCTCGCGCTTGCTCCCCTGCCCGCCATCGGCCGCATCTCCTACGGCCTCTACCTGTGGCACTGGCCGATCTACCTCTGGCTCACCGGATCGCGCACCGGCATCTCCGGGAACACACTGCTCGCGCTACGTCTCCTCGTGACGTTCGCCGTCGCGATCGTGTCGTATTGCTTCCTCGAGCGGCCGGTGCGCCAGGGCCGATGGCGCCTGACCAGCGGCACGCTCTGGTGGGTGCCCGCCGGGATCGCGGTGCTCGTGGGCCTGTTGCTGCTCGCGACGATCCCGTGGCGCGACGCCGGCCGCGAGCAGCAACAGCTCAGCGATGCCGAGGCGCGAGGGTTGGCCGCGATGATCGACCGCCCGCCGAAGCCCGGAGCGACAAGGGTGCTGCTCGTGGGCGACTCGGTGGCGTTCACCCTGAACTACACGGGCCGGCCCGACCGCTTCGAGGACGAGTGGTGGGTGCGCGGGAGCACCGAGTTCGGCTGCGGGATCGCACGCGGCGTCACCCAGAGCGACGGCACCCCGCCCGCCCAGCCGGAGGGATGCGAGCAGTGGCCTGCCCGCTTCCGGGAGGCGGTCGCGCAGTACCGCCCGGACGTCGTGGTGATGCTGATCGGCGCGTGGGAGATCTACGACCGCGAAGTCGACGGGACGCTCCTGCGCGTCGGGCAGCCCGAGACCGAGGAGTACCTGCGTGCCGAGCTAGACGAGGCCCGCGCCATCCTCACGGCGCGCGGCGCGCACCTCGTGATGCTCACGGCACCCTGCTTCGCCCCACCGGGCACCGCGCTGCGCGAGTGGGGCGCCCGGGAGCGGGCCGAGCCGTGGCGCGTCGACTGGCTCAACGAGGTGATCCGCCGCTACGTCGCCGACCACGCAGCATCCGTCTCGCTGCTCGACCTCCACGCCCGGATCTGTCGCGACGGGCTGCCCCTCGAGGACGGGCCCGGCCTGCGCTCCGACGGCGTGCACTTCTCGGAGGACGGTGCCCGCTCGGTGTGGGTCTGGCTGACCAAGACGCTCCGGCCGTTCGCGGTCGGAGCGCCGGGGCCGAGTCCGGGCTCCCGCCCGTCGGGCTGAGCCGGTCGGCCGGTCGCTCTCAGCCGGCGTGGGACCAGGGCGCGACGGGCGCGACGAGCGCTTCGGCGAGGTGCTCCAGGTACTCCGACCGACCGACCGGCACCGCGCCGAGCGATGCGAGATGCGGTGTCGCCCACTGCACGTCGAGCAGGGTCGCCCCGATCGCTCGGAGTCGGTCAACCAGCGCGACGAGAGCCACCTTCGAGGCGTCGCGCTCGGCGTGGAACATCGACTCGCCCGCGAAGAACCCGCCGATCGCGACGCCGTAGAGGCCGCCCACGCGCCGACCGTCGCGGAAGGTCTCCACCGAGTGCGCCCAACCGAGCTCGTGGAGCCGGGTGTAGGCCGCCACGAACGACTCGTCGATCCAGGCTCCGGGCCGGTGCTCCCCGGCGCAGGCCCGCATCGTGGTCTCGAAGTCCACGTCGGTCCGCACGTCGAAGTGACGGCACGACTGGCGCAGCGAGCGGGTCACCCGCAGTCCGTCGAGCGGCAGGACCCCGCGAGGGTCGGGTGACCACCAACCGATCGGACCGCCCACGCCGAGCCGCATCGGGAAGATCCCCGCGCGGTAGGCGGCGAGCAACGTGCCCGGTTCGAGGTCGGCGCCGACGCCGACCACCTCGTTCTCGTCGGGCCCGTCGGCCGCGGGCAGCGCCCAGGCGGTCGGCGGCGGCTCGACGGGAACGGGCATCCCCCGATCCTCCCCCATCACCGCCACCCCTCCCCGACTTTCCGCGCGAAGGCGTCGCTCCAGGGTGCGCTTCGCGCGGAAGGTCAGGCTGCTCGAGGGTGTCAGTAGCCGGGCGCGGGCTCGTGGAGATCGAATTCGACGCCCTGGTCGTCGCGACAGACCGCAGCGCCCCCCGTCGCGTAGCGCTCGACCGTGACCACCTCGCCACCGAGCTCGCGGACCCGGACGATCGCCGCTTGCAGGTCAGGTACCCGGAACCAGGGCTTGAGGAGCCCGAGATCGGTGTCGTCGGTGAGGCCGAAGGGAACCCGCGAGCTCGTGACGTGCGCGGCGCGCCGACCACTCGGCGTCTCGTTCTCGGGCGCGAACTCCCAGCCGAACAGCCCCCCGTAGAACGCCTTGGCCCGGTCCAGGTCGGGACGGGAGATCACGTAGTAGCCGACCTCGTTCCAGAGGTCCTGGGCCTGGGTGACGCCAGCCGCCGACCCGTGGACCTCGGGCCGGCCGGTCCCGTCGGTGCGATCGACGAGCGCGGCGGAGATGCTCCAGCGGTGGCCGAACGGGTCGATCAGCCACCCCGCCCGCGACCCGTACGGCTGGTCGGTCGGTGGGCGCTCGGGCTGCGCGCCGAGCTCTACCGCGCGGGAGTACACGACGTCGACGTCGGCTGGCACACGCACGGCGAGCACGAACGAGGTCGTCGAGCCACCACGGCTCGTCGGCGACAGCACCCCGCCCTCGGGCCACTCGTCGGACAGGTTCAGCGTCGAGCCGCCGATCCGCAGCTCGGCGTGTCCGACGGAGTCCGGGCGATCCGGACTCCCGCATACGTCACCGACGACCTCGGCACCGAACGCGTCCCCGTACCAGTGGATCGCCTCCCGGGCGTTCGCGCAGCACAGGTACGGCGTGATCGTGGCCACACGTGTCGTGGCGGAGAGGTTCGTTGCTGCCATGGGGGTCCCTCCATCGGGGTCAATGAGCGCGCGCGCCATCCGTTCGCGCAGCGCGGCGCGGAACTCGGCTCGGGGCTCGAGCGGCTCCGGCGGGAGCCGCAGGTCACGGAACGGGTCGGTGGTCATTCGGGCCTCCCGTCGCCGTACGCGCGCCGGAACGCGGCTCGGGTCCTCACGAGCAGCGCCTCGGTGGCGTGCAAGGTGCGTCCGAGCAGATCGGCGACCTGCACCACCGGAAGCCCGTCGAGGTAGCACAGGGTCAGAGCGGCGCGGTGCTCGACCGCGAGGGTGGCGAGCACCTCGCGGGCATGGGCGGCATCGAGGTGCGCGTCCCAGGGCTCGACGACGACGTCGTGGTCGTGGGCGAGGTGCAGGCTGCGCTCTTCGCGCTCGCGACGCCTCCAGTGGTCGACGAGCTTGTTGCGGGCAACGGTCATCAGCCACGCGCCGCTGAGCTGGTCGCCCCGGCCGCGCCGGAGCGCGTCGACGGCTGCAAGGAAGGTCTCGGAGGTCAGGTCCTCGGCGAGCGCGGTCGTGCCTACCCGGGCTCGCAGGTAGCCGTAGACCTCGGGCAGCGTCCGGTCGTAGAGCGCCAGCAGGTCGGGGCCACCAGGGAGGGTGCGCGGGTTGGCGCACACCCAGATCATCGTCCGGTGAGCCGATTCTCCGACACCTCTCCGGTTCCGACACGCGAAACGCGCGCTCCGGTGCCCCGTTTCGGCTCCGAAAACGAGCACTAGGGCGCGCAGATCCGTCGCCGAATGCGGGCGGTCAGCGGGCGGCCATGGGGGTGGCGGCGGGGGTCAGCGGGGCGGGGAGGTCGGTCTCGCCCGTCAGCCACCGGTCCACCGACGCCGCGCACGACCGGCCCTCGGCGATCGCCCACACGATGAGGCTCTGGCCCCGGCCCATGTCGCCGCACACGAACACCCCGTCGACGTTGGTCGCCCAGGCCTCGTCGCGGGCCACGTTGCCGCGCTCGTTCAGCTCCACGCCGAGGTGCTCGAGCAGCCCGCCGCGCTGCGGACCCACGAAGCCCATCGCGAGCAGCACCAGCTCGCAGGGCAGCTCGAAGTCCGAGCCCTCGATCTTCTCGAACGTCATGCGGCCGTCGACGATCCGCTGCTCCACCTCGTGGGCGCGCAGCCCGACGAGGTTGTTCTCGTCGTCGCCGAGGAAGCACTCGGTGTTCACCGAGAACACCCGCTCACCGCCCTCCTCGTGCGCGGAGGAGGTGCGGAAGATCATCGGCCAGGTCGGCCACGGGTTCGCGTCGGGACGCTCTTCGGGCGGCCGGGGCAGGATCTCGAACTGGTGCACCGACGCCGCACCGTGTCGGTGCGAGGTGCCGAGGCAGTCGGCGCCGGTGTCGCCACCGCCGATGATCACGACCTGCTTGCCCGCAGCCGAGAAGGGGTGGTCGTCGAGATCGCCCTCCTGCACCCGGTTCGCCCACGGCAGGAACTCCATCGCCTGGTACACACCGGTGAGCTCCCGCCCGGGAATTCGCAGGTCGCGCCAGGCGGTGGCACCGCCCGCGAGCACGATCGCGTCGTGGTCGCGGCACAGGTCGTCGACGGTCACGTGCTCGCCGACGTTCGCGTTCACGACGAAGCGGGTGCCCTCGGCCTGCATCTGCTCGATCCGGCGGTCGAGCACGCGCTTCTCCATCTTGAACTCGGGGATGCCATAGCGCAGCAGGCCCCCGATGCGGTCGGCCCGCTCGTACACGGTCACGTCATGACCGGCTCGCGTGAGCTGCTGCGCGGCGGCGAGGCCCGACGGCCCGGACCCGACCACCGCGACCGACTTGCCGGTATGCACCTCGGGGACGAGCGGGGTGATCCAGCCCTCGTCCCACGCACGCTCGACAATCGACACCTCGACCTGCTTGATCGTCACCGCGGGCTCGTTGATGCCGAGCACGCACGCGGCCTCGCACGGCGCCGGGCAGAGCCGACCGGTGAACTCCGGAAAGTTGTTCGTCGCGTGCAGGCGCTCGATCGCGTCGCGCCAGTCGCCTCGGTAGGTGAGGTCGTTCCACTCGGGGATGAGGTTTCCGAGCGGGCAGCCGGTGTGGCAGAACGGGATCCCGCAGTCCATGCAACGAGAGGCCTGCGTGCGCAGCCTGTCCTCCGGGAACGGCTCGTACACCTCCCGCCAGTCGTGCAGGCGCACCTCCACGGGTCGCCGGGTCGGCAGCTCCCGCTCGTGCTTCATGAAGCCCGTGGGTTCACCCATGACTCGCCGCCATGATCGCCTCGTCCACCGGGATCCCTCGCTCCTCCGCGACGCGCGCCGCCTCGAGCACGCGCTTGTAGTCCTTGGGCATGACCTTGGCGAAGCGCTCCACCTCGTCGTGCCAGTCGGAGAGCAGGCGTCGCCCGACCTCGGAGCCGGTCTCATCCACGTGGCGGCGCACCGCCTCGCGCAGCCATGCGCAGTCGTCCTCCTCCATCGGGTCGAGGTCGACCATCTCCCGGTTGAGACGGGTGAAGAAGTCGCCGTCGGGGTCGTACACGTAGGCGATGCCACCGCTCATCCCGGCGCCGAAGTTGCGGCCCGTCGGTCCGATGACGACGACCCGGCCACCGGTCATGTACTCGCAGCCGTGGTCACCGACCCCTTCGACGACGGCCGTGGCGCCGGAGTTGCGAACGCAGAAGCGCTCCCCCACGACGCCGCGCAGGTACGCCTCGCCGCCGGTCGCGCCGTAGAGGATCACGTTGCCCGCGACGATGTTCTCCTCGGGCACGAACGGGGACGTCTCGTGCGGGCGGACCACCAGCCGTCCACCCGACAGGCCCTTGCCGAAGTAGTCGTTGGCGTCGCCGGTGAGCCGCAGCGTGATGCCACGCGGCACGAACGCCCCGAAGCTCTGACCGGCCGAGCCGGTGAGGGCGATCTGGATCGTGTCGTCGGGCAACCCGTCGGGATATCGCTTCGTGAGCTCGTAGCCGAGCATCGTGCCGACGGTTCGGTTCACGTTGCGGATGGGCAGGTCGATGGTGACCGGCTGCCCGTCGGCCAGCGCGCCCTCCGCGAGCTGGATCAGGGTGTTGTCGAGCGCCCGCTCGAGACCGTGGTCCTGGGCCTTGGTGCAGTACCGGTCCTGCACCGAGGCGTCGAACTCGGGCACGTGCAGGATCGGGCTCAGGTCGAGACCCGACGCCTTCCAGTGGTCGACCGCGGCGCGCGTGTCGAGCACCTCGGCGTGACCGACGGCCTCCGCAACCGAGCGGAAGCCGAGCTCGGCGAGGTACTCGCGCACCTCCTCGGCGATGAACTCGAAGAAGTGCACGACGAACTCCGGCTTGCCCGCGAACTTCGCCCGCAGCTCGGGGTTCTGGGTCGCGATGCCGACCGGGCAGGTGTCGAGGTGGCAGACGCGCATCATGATGCAACCGCTCACCACGAGCGGCGCCGACGCGAAGCCGAACTCCTCGGCGCCGAGCAGCGCGGCGATCACCACGTCACGACCGGTCTTGAGCTGCCCGTCGGTCTGCACGACGATCCGATCGCGCAGGCCGTTGAGCAGGAGCGTCTGCTGCGTCTCGGCGAGCCCGAGCTCCCAGGGTGCGCCCGCGTGCTTGATCGACGTGAGCGGCGACGCCCCGGTGCCGCCGTCGTGGCCCGAGATGAGCACCACGTCGGCGTGCGCCTTGCTCACGCCCGCAGCGACGGTGCCGACGCCCACCTCCGCGACGAGCTTCACGTGGATGCGCGCCTGCGGGTTGGAGTTCTTCAGGTCGTGGATGAGCTGGGCGAGGTCCTCGATCGAGTAGATGTCGTGGTGCGGCGGTGGGCTGATGAGGCCGACCCCCGGCGTGGAGTGCCGGGTCTTCGCGATCCACGGGTACACCTTGTGGCCGGGCAGCTGGCCGCCCTCCCCGGGCTTGGCGCCCTGGGCCATCTTGATCTGCAGGTCGTCCGCGTTGACCAGGTACTCGCTGGTCACGCCGAAGCGGCCGCTCGCCACCTGCTTCACGGCCGAGCGGCGCAGGTCGCCGTTGGCGTCGGGCGTGAACCGCTCGCGGTCCTCACCGCCCTCGCCCGTGTTCGACCGCCCGCCGAGCCGGTTCATCGCGATCGCGAGCGTCTCGTGCGCCTCGGCCGAGATCGAACCGTAGCTCATCGCCCCGGTGTTGAAGCGCTTCACGATCTCGGAGACCGGCTCGACCTCCTCGATCGGCACCGGTGGGCGCGCGCCGGCCTTCAGCTCGAACAGGCCGCGGAGCGTCGCGAGCTGCTTCGACTGGTCGTCGACCATCGTCGTGTACTGCTTGAAGACGTCGTAGCGGCCGGTGCGGGTGGCGTGCTGCAGCCGGAACACCGTGTCGGGGTTGAACAGGTGGTACTCACCCTCGCGCCGCCACTGGTACTCGCCGCCCACGTCGAGCTCGCGGTGCGCGAGCTCCGTCGGGCGGTCCGGGTACGCGCGGTGGTGACGGGCCGCGCACTCCTCTGCGAGCACGTCGAGACCGACGCCGCCGAGCCGGCTGGTGGTCCCGGTGAAGTACTCGTCGACGAGGTCCTGGCCGAGCCCGATCGCCTCGAAGACCTGCGCGCCCGTGTAGGACGCCACCGTCGAGATTCCCATCTTCGACATGATCTTGAGCACACCCTTGCCCGCGGCCTTGATGTAGTTCTTGTTGGCCTGGCGGGGCGTGAGGTCGAGGCGGCCCTCGCGGATCAGGTCGCGCAGCGCGTCGAACACCAGGTACGGGTTCACGGCCGCTGCGCCGTAGCCGAGCAGCAGCGCGATGTGGTGCACCTCGCGCGCCTCGCCGGTCTCGACCACGAGGCCGACCCGCGTGCGCGTCTTCTCCCGGATGAGGTGATGGTGCACGGCCGAGGTGACGAGCAGGCTCGGGATCGGCGCGTGCTCCTGGTTCGCGTAGCGGTCGGAAAGAATGATCAGGTTCGCGCCGCCCGCGATCGCGTCGCTGACCTGGCGGCGGATCCGCTCGATCGCCATGCGCATCGCGTCGCCGCCACCCAGCACTGGGTACAGCGCCTCGACCGTGACCGCCTTGAACCCGGGGACACCGCCCTCCTCGTCGATGTAGCGGAGCTTGGCCAGCTCCTCGTTGTCGAGGACGGGCCGGGGCAGCACGATCTGGCGGCACGACGCCGGGCCCGGCTCGAGCAGGTTGGCCTCGGGACCGAGCGTGCCCCCCAGGCTCGTCACCAGCTCCTCGCGCATCGCGTCGAGCGGCGGGTTGGTGACCTGTGCGAAGAGCTGGTGGAAGTAGTCGAAGCACAGGCGCGGGCGGT
>VGBT01000005.1 GCA_016870395.1 Actinomycetota bacterium
CCTCTCCTCACCGTGACGCATCGGGCGCATGAGGCCCTCCTGGATCACTGTGACCGCCAGCACGCCGTCGCGCCGGTAGATCTCGCCGAGCGCGATCCCGCGCGCGCCGGAAGCCGACGGGCTGTGTTGGTGGTAGAGGAGCCACTCGTCGGCTCGGAAGGGCCGGTGGAACCACATCGCGTGATCGAGGCTCGCCACCATGAACTGCTCCTCGTGCCAGTTCGAGCCGTGCGGGAGCATCGCGGTGTCGAGAATCGTGAGGTCGGACGCGTACGCCACGATGCACACGTGCAGCAGCGGATCGTCGGGCAGGGTTCCGTTGGCGCGAATCCACACGTCCTGGTCCGCGGCGCGCGGCTTGGGGTCCAGCCAGGCCGGCATCTCTGTCGGCCGGGTGTCGATCGGGCGCTCGCGGGTGATCCACGCCACGACGTCCGGGTCGAAGCGGTCCAGGAACGGCTTCGCGCGCTCGTTGAACGTCGGCAGGGCCTCGGCGTCGGGCACGTCGGGCATCGTGTCCTGGTGCTCGGGGCCGGGCTCGGCGACCTGGAACGACGCCTGGAGGTTGAAGATCGCACGACCGTGCTGGATCGCGACGACACGCCGGGTGGTGAACGACCGCCCGTCACGGATGCGGTCGACCTCGTAGACGATCGGGGTGCTCGGATCGCCCGGCCGCAGGAAGTACGCGTGCAGCGAGTGCAAATGCCGCGTCGCGTCGTCGACCGTGCGGCCGGCCGCGACCAGCGCCTGACCGGCGACCTGCCCTCCGAAGACGCGTTGCATCCGCTCGTCGGGGCTCACCCCTCGGAAGAGGTTCACCTCCAGCGCCTCGAGGTCGAGCAGGGCGATGAGGTCGTCGAGCGCGTCGCTCAACCGAGGAACACCTCGGCGAGCGCGTAGCGCTCCGGATCGACGAGCTTCAGCCCGCCGACGCCGGCCTCGATCGGGACGCGCACGATGCGGTCGCACTGCAACGCGACCATCGTCGCGAAGTCGCCGTCGTGCGCCGCGTCCGCCGCCTCGACACCGAAGCGCGAGGCGAGGATGCGGTCGAACGCGGTCGGCGTCCCCCCGCGCAGGACGTGGCCGAGGATGGTGGTGCGCGTGTCGAAGCCGGTTCGGGCCCGGATCTCGTCGGCGACCCGGCCGCCGATGCCACCGAGTCGTACGTGACCGAACTCGTCGATCTCCCCCGACAGGAGCGTCATCGTCCCCTCGACCGGCGTGGCGCCCTCGGCGACGACCACGATCGACGCGTTCTCGCCGCGCGCGTGGCGGGCCTCGAGCCTGTCGCAGAGCGCTCCGACGTCGAAGGACCGCTCGGGGATCAGGATCGCGTTCGCGCCGCCCGCGAGGCCGGAGTGCAAGGCGACCCAGCCGGCATGCCGCCCCATGACCTCGACCACCATGACCCGGTCGTGGCTCTCGGCGGTGGTGTGCAACCGATCGATCGCGTCGACCGCGGTCTGCACGGCGGTGTCGAACCCGAACGTGACCTCCGTGGCGGAGAGGTCGTTGTCGATCGTCTTGGGCACCCCGACGGCCCGCACTCCCTCTGCGCCGAGCTTGCGCGCGACGCCCAGGGTGTCCTCACCGCCGATGGCGATCAGCGCGTCGATCGCCTCGCGCTGCAACGTCCGGAGCACCCGCTCGACGCCGCCCTCGGTCTTGTACGGGTTCGTGCGTGACGAGCCGAGGATCGTGCCGCCACGCGGCAGCGTGCCGCGCACCGCCGCGCGGTCCAGCGACACCGTGGCGCCCTCGATCAACCCGCGCCAGCCGTAACGGAACCCGATGACGGTGTGATCGAGCCCGGTGTCGGCTCGGCGAACGATGGCCCGAAGCACCGCGTTGAGACCCGGGCAGTCGCCGCCGCCGGTGAGCACGCCGATCCGCATCCGGAGATCTTCTCACCCGCGGGTAGCCTCCGCCCGATGAGCGCACGCAGGCGGGTCGCCGCGGCGATGGCCGACCGGCTCGCGCCGGGAGAGAAGGTGCTCGCCGGCGGGTTCGCCTGGATCGCGCGGCCGCGCCCAAAGGTTCCGCTGTGGCTCCTCGCCCGCCGCCCGCACTTCCTCGGGCTCACCGACCGGCGCGTGCTCGTGTGGGCCAAGCCGCGCAAACGGACGCCGCTCGCCGAGCAGCACCTCGTGCTGGATGCCCCGTACGCCGACGTGTCGCTCGACGGAGTACGCACCCTCACGCCGATGCTCCAGGTTCGGTTCAGCCACACCGGCGACGACCTCGTCGCCGAGGTTCGGCCGCGCGATCGGCGTTTCGGCCACCGCCTCGCCGAGCAGCTGCGCGCCGCGGCCGCGCCGGCATAGCCATGGCCGTCGTCCTGGGCATCGACGCGGGCACGACGGGCGTGCGGACGTTCGCGATCGGCGAGGACGGGGTGCCCAGGCGCAGCACCTACCGGGAGTTCCCCCAGCACTTCCCCCGACCCGGCTGGGTGGAGCACGACGCCGAGGAGATCTGGGCCGCCACGCTCACGACGCTCGGGGAGACGGCCCGGGCCACCGAGGCGGCCGGGGAGTCGGTGGCCGCGATCGGCATCACCAACCAGCGGGAGACGACGGTGGTGTGGAGCCGCGCCACCGGTCGGCCCCTCCACCGGGCGATCGTCTGGCAGGACCGGCGCACCGCCCCACGCTGTGACGAGCTGCGCGAGCAGGGGCTCGAGCCGCTCGTGCGGGAGCGCACCGGGCTCGTGCTCGACCCCTACTTCTCGGGCACCAAGCTCGCCTGGCTCCTCACCGAGGGCGGAGTGCCGACGACGCCCGACCTGGCCTTCGGCACGATCGACACGTGGCTGCTGTGGAAGCTCACCGGGGGACGCGAGCACGCGACCGAGCCGTCGAACGCGAGCCGGACGCTCTGCTTCGACATCGGCCCGCTCCAATGGTCCGAGGAGCTCTGCGGGCTCCTCGGCATCCCGATGGGGGCGCTGCCCGAGGTTCGCCCGAGCAGCGGTCGCTTCGGCATCACCGACCCCGACGCGGCTGCCGGGCTCTCGGTTCCGGTGAGCGGGATCGCGGGCGACCAGCAGGCGGCGCTGTTCGGCCAGGCGTGCTTCGAGCCGGGAATGGCCAAGAACACCTACGGGACCGGTTCGTTCGTGCTCGTCAACCTCGGCTCGACCTTGCCGGCGCCCGCGCCCGGGCTCCTCACCAGCGTCGCCTGGCAGATCGGAGACTCCCTGACGTACGCGATGGAGGGCTCGATCTTCGTGACCGGCGCGGCGATCCAGTGGTTGCGCGACGAGCTCGGGATCATCCGCCAGGCGTCCGAGGTGGGACCCCTCGCCGAGAGCGTCCCCGATGCCGGCGGGGTCGTCTTCGTTCCGGCCTTCACCGGGCTCGGCTCCCCCGAGTGGGATCCGTACGCGCGCGGCACCATCCTCGGCCTCACCCGCGGCAGCGGCCGCGCGCAGCTGGCTCGCGCGGCCGTCGAAGCGATGGCGTACCAGACCTACGACGTCGTCGACGCGGTGCGCGCGGCCACGGGCACCCCGCTCGCCGAGCTGCGCGTCGACGGCGGCGCGAGCGCCATGGACCTCCTGTGCCAGCTCCAGGCCGACCTCCTCGACGTCCCGGTCCGGCGACCCGCGGTCGCCGAGACCACCGTCGTCGGGGCGGCCTACCTCGCAGGGATCGCCGAAGGTGTGTGGTCGAGCCCGGCAGAGGCGGCGGCGAGCTGGCGCGAGGCGGCCGCGTTCACCCCCGCGATGGAGCGGGCCGAGGTCGACGCGCGGGTCACGCAATGGCGACGCGCGGTGGAACGTGCTCGCGGCTGGGCAGACTGAGGCCGCTGCTCAGTCTCGGATCACCGGGAGTCCGGGCCGCTCAGCGAGGTGTCATGACGCGACGCGCTCGAGCGTGGCGATCGTCGCGGCGGGTGCCGGGATGTCGTGCGCGCCGGCGTCCGCCTCCTTCTTCGTCGCATAGGTGTCGACGTAGGTGTAGCCCGAGAGCTCTGTGATCTCGTACATCAGCTCGTCGGTGATCTGGCGCAGCACCAGACCGTCGTCGGCACACGCCGCGGAGCGCGTGACGTCCATCGGCGCGCCGAACCGGACCGAGACCGTGCGGAACAGGCGTGGGAGCTTGGCGTCGGTCGGCTGGCACTTGTCGGTCCCCACCAGACCGATGGGCACGATCGGCGCACCGGTGGCGAGTGCGAGGCGCGCGACCCCCGTGTGCCCCCGGTGGAGGTACCCGTCGCGTGTACGGGTGCCCTCCGGGTAGATGCCGAACACCCCACCGGTGCGCAAGACCTCGGTCGCCGCCGCGAGCGCACCTTCCGACGCGCTGCCACCGTCGCGCCGGATCGGGATCTGGCCGAGGGCGCGGAAGAACCATGCGGTCTTCGGGTCGTCGAAGTACTCGGCCTTGGCGACGAAGGTGACACGCCGGCGCACGACCAGCGGGACGAAGATCGAGTCGAGGAACGACCGGTGGTTCGCGGCCAGGATCACGGGCCCGTCGCCGGGCAGATGCTCGCGGCCCTCGACCTGGACGCGGTACGCAACGCGCAGGATCGGAGTGAGGATCAGCTTGAGGATCCAGTAGGCCACGGTGCGTCCTCGCTCGACAGCTGCCCGCGCAGCCTAAGCGGCGCGATCTCAGAGCGCCGCCCGGTCATCGGCCGCGCGCCTTCTTGACCACCTGGTCAAGCCCCCGTACGTTGCGGGCATGGAGCGCAGACTGACCCAGCGAGGTCGTGACCGGCGCCGCCAGCTGCTGCGCGAGGCCACGAGGCTGTTCTCGAAACAGGGCTACCACCCGACGTCGGTCACCGACATCGTCGTCGCGCTCGGTGTGGGCAAGGGCGTCTTCTACTGGTACTTCCCGAGCAAGGACGCGCTGCTCGTCGAGATCCTGCGCAGCGCGCACCAGGACCTGCGTCGCCGCCAGCAGGCCGCGATCGGCGACGAGCCCGACCCGATCCGTCGCATCGAGCTCGGGATCCGCGCGTCGATGGAGTGGTTCGCCGAGCACCGCGGCTCGTTCAACCTGTTCCAGTTCGCCGCGACCGAGGAACGCTTCGCGCCGGTGCTGCGGCGCAACCAGGAGGTCGCGATCGCGGACACCGTGCGCCACGTGAAGGAGGGGATCGTCGAGGGCCGGATCGCCGACCAGGATCCCGAGGTGCTCGCCCACGCCGTCGTCGGCGTGACCGAGCGGCTCGCGCAGGCGTACCTGCTCGAGCGCGACGAGCCGGTCGAGCGCGTCTCCGACGCGGCTGTTACCTTCTGCCTGCGTGGCCTGTGCGGAGAGGCTCAGCCCCGACCAGATAGCCTGGATCTCGGATCTCACAGCCGCCGGGGCAGACGCCCGAGTCTGGAGGCCCTGTGACATGAACGAGATCACCGAACGACTCAGACGGCGCTCCGGTGACCCATGAGCATCCACCGCGAGTACCGGCTCCCGGAGTACCCGCCGCTCGACGAACTCACCATGCACTTCGAGTTGACACCGATCCGGTGCACCGTCAGCTTCGACGGTCACATCCGGATCCGATGTGACAGCGGCGTGCGCCACCGCGTCCCCACACTCCGTCGCTTCGACATCACCTACGATGGCGTGACGAAACAACAACTCGACCTTGTCGAGGGTGTGATCTGCGAGGATCCGGAGGGGGCATATGTTGCCGGCCACTGGGCCCGTAATGGAAGTGTGTCGATGTTGCTTCTGGGGCGTTTGCTCTAGGTGTGAGGGATGGGAGCTCGTCGGGCGCACGAATGACACGCGGCGCGCGCTCACCGTGGGATTCCGGCGCGATCGCGCTCGTATTCGTGGTCACCTCGCGGTAGGGTCTGGCCGCCGATGCGCTCCACACTGATTCGTCTCGTCATCGTCTCCGCGCTCGTCGCGGGAGCCGCCGTCGCCGCCGGTGGTCCCGCCGACCGTGAGAACCGGGCCGACGCGGCCACCGACCCGTGGGCACATCCGTTCGCGAACCACGACGGCGTGCTCTTCGGTGCCTGGATCAAACGCGACTACAACTCCGAGTCGAAGATCAAGGCGGCGATCACCCAACGCGAGACCGCGATCGGTCGCAAGCTCGCGATCGACCACCACTTCTACACGTTCTCCACGACGTTCCCGTCGTGGCGCGAGCCCTGGGACATCGTCAACGGGCGCATCCCCATGATCTCCTGGAACGGCACCGACACCTCCCAGATCGTCAACGGCTCGAAGGACAGCCTGATCCGCACCCGTGCCCGAGCGGTGAAGGCGCTCAACGCGCCCGTGTTCCTCCGCTTCTTCTGGGAGCCGGAGAACAAGCTGAGCTTGATCAGCAGCCCGACCGAGTACATCAACGCCTGGCGGCGCGTGCGCAGCCTGTTCGACGCCGAGGGCGCCACCAACGTGGTCTGGCAGTGGTGCGGCACCGCGTGGGGCATGCGGCCCGGCGGGCCCGAGTTCAAGTACTACCCGGGTGACGCCTACGTCGACTGGGTGTGCACCGACGGCTACAACTGGGCGCCCGGCCAGGCCGGTGCCACGTGGCAAAGCTTCGCCTGGATCATGAAGGGGGCGCATGACTTCTCGGTCGCGCACAATAAGCCGATGATCGTCGGCGAGTTCGGTGTGCAGGAGCGCAACCCCGGCGAGAAGGCCGCGTGGATGGCCGACGCGCAAGCAGCGATCAAGACGTCGTTCCCCAACATCAAGGCCATCGTCTACTTCGACGAGGACCGGCTCTACGACTGGCGGGTGGACACGACCACGTCGTCGTACAACGCGTACAAGGCGTGGATGGCGGATTTGTTCTACAACCCGGATCCCGGGAGCGGCTCCGCGCAGCCCCCGCCGAAGGTGTTGCTCTCCGACGACTTCGAGGACGCCACCATCACCGACTGGACCCAATCGGGTGCGACGGTGGTGACCGACGGGACCGGCAAGGCGTTGAAGCTGCGCTCGACCGGCACCGCCGTATGGGCGCGCCACGCGCTCGCCGAACCGACAGCCGATATCAATGCAAGTTTCAAGCCTCGCCGCGGGACCGACGTCGTCCAGAGCGGCAGCGTGTCGCTGCTGACCGTGCGCAACACCGCGGGCACACGGCTCATCCGCGTCATCACCGCCGACGACGGCCGGATCGGCCTGGAGAACGTGCTGACCGGCGAGCAGAAGCTGTTCGCGGCCACGCTGTGGCCCGGAAGCCCCAACGTGATGCTCAAGGTCGTGATCGCGGGAAAGAGCAGCCGGGCCCGCTTGTACCTCAACGGACACGAGCTGCCGCTGGCTTTGACGCAGCCCGACCTCGGAACCCTCCCGGTCGCCGACATCGAGCTCGGCGAGAGGAACGTCTCGTCACCGGTGAAGAAGTACTCGCTGCTCTACGACAGCGTGGAGATCATGGCCGCCTGAGATGCGCCAAACGGACTCGGCGGACCTGGGTCTGCCGCGTGATCCGGTGACATCTGATCTGTGGTGCCGAGAGGTGCCGCTGGAAGGATGGTCACCATGCCCAGGCCCTATCCCCGTGAGTTCCGTGAAGACGTGATCCGAGTTGCCCGCAGCCGGGAGCCCGGCACCCGGCACCCGGTTGCGTGACATCGCCGCCGATTTCGGGATCTCCGAGTCGTGCCTCAACAACTGGCTCAAGCGAGCGGATATCGAGGACGGCATCCAGCCCGGCGTTACCGACGACGAACGCGCGGAGAACCGTGCCCTGCGGCGACGGTTGCGCCTCGTCGAGCAGGAGAACGAGGTGCTGCGCCGCGCCGCGGCGTATCTGTCCCAGGCGAACTTGCCGGGAAAATGATGTTCCCGCTCGTCCGTGAACTGGCCGGCGACGGGATCCCCGTCACGGTGACGTGCCGGGTCCTCGAGATCGCCCGTCAGCCCTATTACCGGTGGCTGGCCTGTCCGGTCACCGACGCGGAGCTCGCCGAGGCGCATCTCGCGAACGCGGTGTTCGACGCGCATCGCGACGATCCGGAGTTCGGGTATCGGTTCCTCGCGGATGAAGTCCGCGACGCAGGCTTCAGCGCGTGTGAGCGGACGGTGTGGAAGATCTGTCAAGCAAACGGCTGGTGGTCGGTGTTCGGCAAACGCCGCCCCCGCAAGACGGCCAAGCCCGGCACCCCCGCCCACGACGACCTCGTCCGCTGGACCTTCGCTGCGGACGCGCCGAACCGGTTGTGGCTCGCGGACATCACCGAACATCCGACCGGTGAGGGAAAGCTCTACGTCTGCGCGATCAAAGACGTGTTCTCGAACCGGATCGTCGGCTACTCGATCGACACCCGCATGAAAGCCCGCCTCGCGGTCGCGGCACTCGAGAACGCCGTCGCGCGTCGTGGTGACGTCGCCGGCTGCATCCTGCACACCGACCGCGGGAGTCAATTCCGAGCTCGGAAGACGCACCGGGCCCTCGCCCGTCATCACATGGTCGGGTCGATGGGCCAAGTCGGCTCCGCCGGCGACAACGCCGCGATGGAATCGTTCTTCGCTCTGCTGCAACGCAACGTCTTCGACCGGCGCCGCTGGACGACCCGCGACGAGTTGCGCATCGCAGTCGTCACCTGGATCGAACGCACCTACCACCGCCGTCGACGCCAAGCCGCCCTCGGACGATTGACCCCCATCGAGTACGAGACGATCATGACCCCACCCACCGCGCAGGCCGCCTAACCAAACCTGTCACCGGATCACGCGGCAGTCCCGATGGGGCTCGAGGTCGTTCGGATCGAGGACGGTCGCCGGCCGGGACTAGGTCGCTCGTTCCTCCGCAGCCTCCTGCCGACGGTGGTATTGATCGTGTTCTTCCCTCTCTATCCGCTGCCCTTTGTTGCTGCCGCGGTTGCGAAGGGCCACCGTTGGCCGAACGACCGGCTGGCCAGGACCCGTGTTGTCTGCTCGCACTGAACGGGAGATCGGACTGTGAACCGTGACCCCGAATGCGTTGAGCCGCAGGCCACGGCCCGCCGGTAGGGTAGGTGGATCGCCGGCGCCCGCCCGGCCCGTCCCAGCCAGGAGCCCACGATGCCCGACGGCTTCCCCGCCCTCGAGGCCGCCGACCCCGTGCTCGCCGGGATCATCCGGCGTGAGGTCGAGCGCCAGAACACCACCATCCAGCTCATCGCGTCGGAGAACTTCACCTCTCCCGCGGTGATGGCCGCGCAGGGATCGGTGCTCACCAACAAGTACTCGGAGGGCTACCCGGGCAAGCGGTACTACGGCGGCAACCAGGTCGTCGACGAGGCCGAGGAGCTCGCCCGCACGCGGGCCTGCGCGCTGTTCGGGGCCGAGCACGCCAACGTGCAGCCCCACTCGGGCGCCAACGCCAACATGGCCACCTATCTCGCGCTGCTCCAGCCCGGCGACAAGGTGATGGGGATGCGCCTCGACCAGGGTGGCCACCTCACCCACGGCTCGCCGGTGAACTTCAGCGGCCGGATCTACGACTTCGTCGCCTACGGGGTCGACGCCACCTCCGAGACCCTCGACTACGACGCCATCCGCGACCTCGCCCGCGCCGAGCGGCCCAAGGCCATCATCGCGGGAGCAACCGCCTACCCGCGCGTCATCGACTTCGCGGCGTTCCGCGCCATCGCCGACGAGGTGGGCGCGCTGCTCATCGTCGACGCGGCGCACATCGCGGGCCTGATCGCGGGCGGCGCGCATCCCTCGCCGGTGCCGCACGCCGACGTGGTCACCTTCACCACCCACAAGACGCTGCGCGGGCCGCGCGCCGGCTGCATCCTGAGCCGCGCCGAGCACGCCGCGGCGATCGACAAGGCCGTCTTCCCCGGCCTCCAGGGCGGCCCGCTGATGCACGTCGTAGCCGCGAAGGCGGTGGCCTTCGAGCTCGCGGCCCGTCCCGACTTCTCCGGCTACGCCGCTGCCGTCGTCGACAACGCCCGGGCGCTCGCGAGCGGGCTCGCGGAGGAGGGCTTCCGGATCGTCTCGGGTGGCACCGACAACCACCTGATGCTCGTCGACCTGCGCCCGTTCGGCGTCACCGGCAAGGTCGCGCAGGAGGTGCTCGACACCGCCGGGATCACCTGCAACAAGAACGCGATCCCGAACGACCCCGAGAAGCCGTTCACCACCAGCGGCCTGCGGCTGGGCAGCGCCGCGGTCACCACGGCGGGGATGGGGGAGCCCGAGATGCGCGAGGTCGCGCGTCTGATCGCGACGGTGCTGCGGGCCGCCGACGACCCGGCGGTGGCGGCCGAGGTGCGAGACGCGGCGAACCGGCTGTGCTCGAAGTTCACGCCGTATCCCGAGCTCTCGGCGGTGTAGTGCGCGCCACGGGAGGCTGACGCGATGGGGGGCTATGCGGTCGTCCTCGCCGTCGCGGTGCTCGTCACCTTCGGGCTGACGCCGCTCGTACGGCGGCTCGCGGTGCGCATCGGCGCGGTCGTCCCGCCGAGCCCGCGCGGCGTGCACACGGTGCCGATGCCGAACATCGGGGGCGCCGCGATGTTCGTCGGCTTCCTGGCCGCGATGGCCGTGGCGTCGCAGATCCCGCAGTTCTCGGAGATGTTCAACGGCTCGTCCGAGCCGGCGGGCCTGATGCTGGGCGCCGGCGTGATGTTCGCGGTGGGGGCGCTCGACGACCTGCGCGACGTGTCGCCGCCCGCCAAGCTCGCCGGCATGGTGCTCGCGGCGAGCCTCCTGTCCCTGTTCGGCGTCTCGATGCTGTTCTTCCGCGTGCCGTTCATCGGCTGGGAGACGGTGGTGCTCTCGCCCGACCTCGCGCCGCTCGCCACCGTCATCCTGGTGATCGTGTTCGCCAACGCGATCAACCTGATCGACGGCCTCGACGGCCTCGCCGCGGGCACCGTGATCATCGCGGGCACCGCGCTGTTCCTGTACGCGGACCGGCTGTTCAAGAACGGCTTCCTGGAGGGCTCCAACATCGCGCCGCTGGTGGCGATCATCGCGGTCGGGATCTGCGTCGGCTTCCTGCCGTTCAACTTCACCGGTCGGATCATGATGGGCGACGAGGGCGCGCTGTTCCTCGGCCTGCTCCTCGCTGTCACCACGATCACGATCGGTGGCCGGGCCGACTACCAGTACACGGGCACCACGTACTTCTTCTTCGCGCCGCTGTTCATCCCGATCGTGATCCTCGGCGTGCCGATCATCGACACGGCGTTCTCGTTCTTCCGGCGCGTCGCGCGGCGCCGGTCGTTCGCGGTGGCCGACAAGGACCACCTGCACCACCGACTGATGCGCCTCGGCCACGGCCCCCGGCGGACGGTCGTCATCCTCTGGCTGTGGACCGCGCTGCTCTCCGGATTGGCGTTGCTGCCTGCCTACACCAACGAGGGCAACGCCCTGGTGCCGCTCGGGATCATGGCCCTGGCGCTGCTGCTGTACGCGTTCTTCTTCCCGGGCAAGCGGGAGGCCCAAGCCATCGTGGCGGAGGAGGAGCGCGAGCTGGAGGAGGCGCAGGCGCGCCGGAGCGGACCGTCGGGGGAGGAGGCGCAGGCGCGCCGGAGCGGACCGTCGGGGGAGGAGGCGCAGGCGCGCCGGAGCGGGCCGTCGGGGGAGGAGGCGCAGGCGGTGCCGGCTGCTGGTGCCGGCGTGGTAGAGATGCGGAGTCGGCGCCGCGGCACGGGGAGCTGATCGGTGCCACCGGCGAGTTGCGCCCGGTGGAGTCGCGCCTGTAGTTTGCGAAAGTATTCACAAGCAAGGGCCTCGGACTGTCGCGGGGTCGTTGGGGGACGAGGATCTCAGGTGCGCGACCGACGGGCGAAAGCGCAGGGAAACGTCGGCGACGGCTTCACGCAGGCGGTGGAGTTCGCGTCGGGACCGCTGCTCTTGGGCCTCCTCGGCTGGTTCGTGGACTCCCGGCTCGGGACGGCGCCGGTCTTCCTGGTGGCGCTCGCGTGCTTCGGCGTCGTGGGCGCGTTCGTGACCTTCTACTACCGGTACCAGGCGATCAGCGCCCGCGAGGACGAAGGCAAGCCGTGGACCCGGCGCCAGTGGTAGCGGCCTCGGGCAGCCGCCCGGCCGCGCACGAGCGTCGGATCGCGGGCCACCTCGCGTGGCATGCCCTCGTGGTCGCGCCGGCCGTGATCCTCGTCGCCGGCCTGCTGCGAGGCGTCGCCGGTGCACTGAGCGCGGCGATCGGGCTCGCACTCGTCGCCCTCAACTTCCTCGTCTCCGCGCGGCTGATCGCGTGGGCCGCGGAGACGTCACCGAGCTTCGTCCAGGGTGCCGTGCTCGGCGGGTTCGTGATCCGCTTGGGGGTGCTCAGCGGGATCGTGCTGCTCTTGGACCAGTTGGCGTTCGTGGACGTCGCCGTGCTCGTCCTCACGATCGCGGTCACTCACCTGGCCCTGCTGACCTGGGAGACGCGCTCGGTGAGCCTCACGCTGGCGGCCCCCGGCCTCAAGCCGGGCGTCGAGCCGGGCTTCGGCCGCCGCGCCAAGCTGGAGAAGGAGTAAGGGGTGCTGCTCGCCAAGTTCACCTTCCCGCCGACCGACGAGCTCTTTCGGTGGAAGGACATGGTCTTCAACGACTCGCCCTACGCGATCAACAAGACGAGCTTTCTCGTGATGACGTCCGCGGTGCTGATCATCGCCTTGTTCGTCGGTGGAAGCCGGAAGATGAAGCTGGTGCCGAGCGGGGTCCAGAACCTGCTCGAGGTCACGTACGAGTTCGTGGACCACGGCATCACCCGGGACGTCATCGGCCCCAACGCGGCGCGATTCACGCCGTTCCTCGGCTCGCTCTTCCTCTACATCTTGTTCCTCAACTTCTGGGAGATCATCCCGTTCATCCAGTTCCCGCCGACGGCCCGCGCCGCGATCCCGGCCTACCTCGCCATCCAGACCTACCTCATCTACTGGTACCTGGGCTTCCGCCACAACGGCTTCAAGTACCTGACGGGTCACCTCTTCCCGCCCGGCGTGCCGCTGCCGCTCTACATCCTCGTGACGCCCATCGAGCTCGTGCAGATCGTGTTCGTGCGGCCGTTCTCGCTGGCCGTCCGACTCCTCGCCAACATGATGGCGGGGCACATCCTGCTCACCGCGCTCGCGCTCCTCACCGCGTACACGCTGACGAACGCGCCGATCATCTTCATCGGCCCGTTCCTGCTCCTCGTGGGCGTGACTGCGTTCGAGCTGCTGGTCGGGTTCCTGCAGGCCTACATCTTCACGCTGCTGACCGCGGTCTTTATCGCCGATTCCCTTCACCCCGAACACTAGGAGAAACCCCAATGCACGACGTCCTCCTCGCCGCCCAGGCGGCCG
Organism: Actinomycetota bacterium; assembly: GCA_016870395.1. Lineage (GTDB taxonomy): Bacteria > Actinomycetota > Acidimicrobiia > IMCC26256 > JAENVU01 > SHUZ01. The sequence goes on from VGBT01000005.1 coordinate 13,235, forward strand.
GCGAGCTCAAGGAAGGCCTGTCCGCGATCGGTGCCGGCATCGTCTACGGTGCCGCGGCCATCGGCCCCGGCATCGGCATCGGGATCGTGGTCGGCAACGCCATCACCGCGATGGCGCGCCAGCCCGAGATGGCCGGCCAGGTCCGCACGACGATGTTCCTCGGCATCGCGTTCACCGAGGCGCTCGCCCTCTTCGGGTTCGTCCTCTTCTTCCTCGCGAAGGGCTAGGCGGCCGACATGCACGGTGTCCTGGCATTGGTCGTCGCCTCGGAGGAAGCGGAAGTGACGGCGAAGAACCCGATCCTCCCAGAGACGAAGGAGATCGTCTGGGCGGTGGTCGCCTTCGTGCTCGTGTTCTCGCTCCTGGCGTGGAAGGCGTGGCCCGCGATCAAAAAGGCGCTCCGTGACCGCGAGGACAAGATCCGCGGCGACCTCGAGCGGGCGGAGGCGGTGCGTTCGGAAGCCGAGGCTTCGCTTGAGGAGTACAACCAGCAGCTTGCCGAGGCGAGGGGAGAGGCCGGACGCATCATCGAGGAGGCGCGCGTCGCTGCCGACCAGGTGCGCAAGGACCTGATCGCGAGGGCCGAGGCGGACGCCGCCGACGTTCGGACCCGGGCCCAGGAGGACATCCGCCTCGCCAGCGATCGCGCGATCGCCGACCTCCAGACGCGGGTCTCGGACCTGTCCATCGAGCTCGCCGAGAGGATCGTTCAGCGCAACCTGGACCGTGATACGCAGATCGCGTTGATCGAGAGCTACATCAACGAGGTTGGGGGCACTCGGCGATGAGCTCCGGGCGTGTCGAGGCGTACGCGGAAGCCATGCTCACGATCGCGCTGGCCGAGGGTCGGCTCACGGACGTGGAGGACGACCTCTTCCGCTTCGCGCGCACGCTTGACGGCAACGACGACCTTCGCCTCGCCCTCACGGACCCGGGGCTGCCGGTGGAGCGCCGGATCGCCGTGGTCGAGGAGCTCCTGGGGGCGAAGGTCCTCCGCGTCAGCACCGCGCTCGCCGCCTTCATCGTCGCGGCCGGACGCACGAACGAGCTCTCGGCGATCGTGGATGCCTTCGTCGAGAAAGCCGCGGCCGAACGGAGCCACGAGGTGGCCGAGGTCCGGAGCGCGCTGCCGCTCGACGACGGACAGCGCGAGCGGCTCGCCGCGGCGCTCAACGCCGCGACGGGCAAGCAGGTCGAGCTCAAGGTGATCGTCGATCCCGAGGTGCTCGGGGGCCTCGTCGCTCGTATCGGCGACACCGTCATCGACGGATCCGTACGCTCCCGACTCGAGCAACTCAAGGAGCAGCTCTGACATGGCCGAGTTGACCATCAACGCGGACGAGATCGCAGCGGCCCTGCGCAAGCACATCAGCACGTTCGCTCCGGCGCTGGCCCAGGAGCAGGTCGGCCGGGTCCTGGAGGTGGGCGACGGCGTCGCGCGCGTCGCGGGGCTGCCCGAGACCGCCGTCAACGAGCTTCTGGAGTTCGAGGGTGGGATGCTCGGCCTCGCGCTGAACCTCGACGAGGAATCGATCGGGGCCGTCGTGCTCGGCAAGGCCGACGCGGTCGAGGAAGGCCACGCGGTCAAGGCCACCGGCCGCATCCTGTCGATCCCGGTCGGCGACGCGCTCATCGGCCGGGTCGTGAACCCTCTCGGCCAGCCGATCGACGGCAAGGGTCCGATCACCTCCGAGGTGACCCGGCGCCTCGAGGTGCAGGCGCCCGGCATCATCGGGCGCAAGCCGGTCCACGAGCCGCTGCAGACGGGCATCAAGGCCGTCGACGCGATGACCCCGGTGGGTCGCGGTCAGCGGGAGCTGATCATCGGCGACCGCAAGACCGGCAAGACCACCGTCGCGATCGACACGATCCTGAACCAGCGCGGCCAAGGTGTGAAGTGCATCTACGTCGCGATCGGCCAGAAGGCGTCGTCGGTCGCGCAGACCGTCGCCACCCTGGCCGAGCACGGGGCGATGGAGTACACGGTCGTGGTCAACGCCCCCGCAGGCGACGAGGCGGTGTTCAAGTATCTCGCGCCCTACGGCGGCTGCGCGATGGGCCAGCACTGGATGGACAACGGCGAGGCCGCGCTGATCGTCTACGACGACCTGTCGAAGCAGGCCGAGTCGTACCGCCAGCTCGCGCTGCTGCTGCGCCGCCCGCCGGGCCGCGAGGCGTACCCAGGAGACGTGTTCTACCTGCACAGCCGGCTGCTCGAGCGCGCCGCGAAGCTCTCCGACGAGCTCGGGGCCGGCTCGCTCACCGCGCTGCCCATCATCGAGACCAAGGCCGGCGACGTCTCGGCGTACATCCCGACCAACGTGATCTCGATCACCGACGGCCAGATCTACCTGCAGGACGACCTGTTCAAGTCGGGTGTGCGCCCGGCGGTCGACGTGGGCATCTCGGTGTCGCGCGTGGGTGGCGCCGCTCAGGTGAAGGCCATGAAGGGCGTGGCCGGGACGCTCAAGCTCGACCTCGCGCAGTTCCGCGACCTCGAGGCGTTCGCTACGTTCGGCTCGGAGCTCGACGCGGTGTCGAAGGCCCAGCTCGAGCGGGGCTACCGACTGGTGGAGCTGCTCAAGCAGCCGCTCAACTCCCCGATGCCGGTCGAGGAGCAGGTCGTGTCGATCTACTGCGGCACCAACGGCGTGCTCGACGACCTGCCCGTCGAGCAGGTGAAGGCGTTCGAGGCGGAGCTGCTCGAGTCGTTCCGCACCCGCCACGCCGACCTCCTCGGCCAGATCCGCGAGTCGGGCGCGCTGCCCGACGAGGCGAAGCTGCGCCAGGTCGTCGACGACCTGAAGGCCCAGTTCGTGGCGACCCACGGCGTCGCAACCGAGGAGACGGCCGCGGCCGACGCCTCCGAGCTCGACGCCGAGGCCCTCGGCGAGGCCAAGTCCACGAAAACCCTCGACACCGAATGACCCACCCGAATCATTCTCGGCACGTTTCGGGCCCTAATAGGGCCCCGGGCGTTCCGAGAACGGAGCGCTAGATGGCCGGCGGACAGGAACGGATCCTCAAGCGGCGGATCGCCAGCGTCCAGTCGACGAAGAAGATCACGCGCGCGATGGAGCTCATCGCCGCGAGCCGGATCGTCAAGGCGCAGCAGGCCGTCCAGGCCGCGGGTCCCTACAGCGAGCACATCACCGAGGTGGTGCGCGACCTGGGTGCCGCCGGCGGGAGCGTCGACAGCCCGCTCCTCGCGCCGCGCGACGAGATCCGCCGGGTCGCACACCTCGTGGTCACCGCCGACCGTGGCCTCTGCGGGGCCTACAACTCGTCGGTGATCCGTGCGGCGGAGGGGTCGCTCAGGGAGCAGGCCGACCTGGGGCGCGACTACGCGCTGGTGGTCGTCGGCCGCAAGGCCGAAAGCTACTTCCGCTACCGCGACTTCCGTCTCGACGCGGTGTTCACCGGCTTCACCGACCGTCCCACCTACGAGGACGCCCGCAAGATCGGCCGTGAGGTCACCCGCGGGTTCCTCGCCGGCGAGTACGACATGGTCGAACTCGTCTACACGCGGTTCCTGTCGGCCGGGTCGCAGGAGGTCGTGCGCCGACCGCTCGTCCCGCTCGAGCAGGAGGTCGTCGAGGGTGGCGACGCGCGGCCCGGCGCCGAAGGCGTCGGACCCACCTACGAGTTCGAACCTTCGCCCGCGGCGATCCTCGATTCGTTGCTGCCGCGCTACGTCGAGGCGCGCATCTACGCCGCATTGCTCAATGCCGCCGCGTCGGAGCACGCGGCGCGCCAGCGGGCGATGAAGTCGGCCACCGACAATGCCGACGACCTCATCATAAGCCTTACCCGGGTGATGAACCGTGCCCGCCAGGACGCGATCACCACCGAGATCATGGAGATCGTCGGCGGCGCGGAAGCGCTGCGTGCCGGCAAGGACTCCGACCACGACAGCGCCGACTCACACCCACGGAGCTCAGCATGACCATGACCGCGGACGAGAAGACCACCCTGAAGGACGGCCGCGTCGTCGCGATCGCCGGCCCGGTGGTCGACGTCGAGTTCCCCCCCGACGCGCTGCCCGAGATCAACACCGCGCTCGAGATGGACATCGAGCTCGAGGGCCAGACGGTCACCGTGACGGCCGAGGTCGCTCAGCAGATCGGCGAGGGCCGCTGCCGGGTGATCTGCATGAAGCCGACCGACGGCCTCAAGCGCGGCACGCTCGTGCGCAACACCGGGCGTGGCATCACCGTCCCCGTGGGCGACGGTGTGCTCGGCCACGTGTTCAACGTGCTCGGCGAGCCGCTCGACACGGGCGGCCAGCCGATCACCGAGGGCATCGACGACCGCTGGGACATCCACCGCGAGCCGCCGACCTTCGACCAGCTCGAGCCCAAGGCCCAGATGTTCGAGACCGGCATCAAGGTCATCGACCTGCTCGAGCCCTACGTGCAGGGCGGCAAGATCGGCCTCTTCGGCGGCGCCGGCGTGGGCAAGACGGTGCTCATCATGGAGATGATCAACCGGGTGGCCCAGCAGCACGGTGGCGTGTCGGTGTTCGCCGGCGTGGGCGAGCGCACCCGTGAGGGCACCGACCTGCTCCTCGAGATGCAGGAGTCCGGCGTCATCGAGAAGGCCGCGCTCGTGTACGGCCAGATGGACGAGCCGCCGGGCGTGCGTCTGCGCGTCGCGCTGAGCGCGCTCACGATCGCCGAGTACTTCCGCGACGTGAAGAACCAGGACGTGCTGCTCTTCGTCGACAACATCTTCCGGTTCGTGCAGGCCGGCTCCGAGGTGTCGACGCTGCTCGGTCGCATGCCGTCGGCTGTGGGCTACCAGCCGACGCTGGCCGACGAGATGGGCGAGCTGCAGGAGCGGATCACGTCGACCAAGGGCCACTCGATCACGTCGCTGCAGGCCGTGTACGTGCCCGCCGACGACTACACCGACCCGGCGCCCTTCACTACGTTCACCCACCTCGACGCGACCACCGAGCTCTCCCGCCAGATCGCCGCGCTCGGCATCTACCCGGCGGTCGACCCGCTCGCGTCGACGTCGAACATCCTGGCGCCCGAGATCGTCGGTGACCGCCACTACGCCTGTGCCCGGCGGGTGCAGGAGGTCCTGCAGCGTTACAAGGAGTTGCAGGACATCATCGCCATCCTCGGGCTCGACGAGCTCTCCGAGGAGGACAAGGTCACGGTCTCGCGGGCCCGCAAGATCCAGCGGTTCCTCTCCCAGCCGTTCTTCGTGGGCGAGGTCTTCACCGGTCTCGAGGGGATCTACTGTCCGATCGAGGAGACGGTGGAGAGCTTCGAGGCGCTCGTGAACGGCGAGCTCGACGAGGTGCCCGAGCAGGCGTTCTTCAACGTGGGCGGCGTCGAGAGCGTGCGGGCCAAGCAGAAGGCGCTGGCGGAGGGCACTGCGTGATCGCGCAGGTCGTCTCGCCCGAGCGCGTCCTCTACAAGGGCGACGCGGAGATGGTTGTCTGCCGCACCTCCGACGGCGAGATCGCGTTCTTGCCCGGCCACGTGCCGTTCGTCGGCGCGCTCGGGATCGCCAAGGTGCGGATCCTGGTGCCCGGCCCGGAGGAGGTCGCGGCCGCGGTGCACGGAGGGTTCGTCGAGGTCGCACACGATCGGGTCACCGTGCTCTCCGACGTCGCCGAGCTGGCAGACCAGGTCGACGTGGTCCGCGCCCGCACCGCGCGTGACGCGGCGGCCGACCGCCTGCGTCACGATCCGGAGAACACCGAGGTGGCCGAAGCCCTCGCCCGCGCGGAACTGCGCCTCGAGGTGGCCGGCGCCGCGACCTCCAGCGCCGCCACCTACTGACCGCGTCCTGCCTCGCCTAGCCAGCTCCCGGAGCCGGTGGTCCCCTACAGGGTCTGGGCCCCGCCCCGCACGGAGCCGTCGATCCCGTCGCTGTTCGAGCCGGTCGCAGTGCCCGTGGTCGGAGCCCCGCCGCGCGCGATGGTGCGCACCACCGCGAGGAACGCGAGGAGGAAGAGGAGCGATCCCGTCATCTCGAGGCACTCCTCGGGCACGATCGTCCAGGCCGCGGCCATGCGGTCGTCGCGGTCCCACTGGAGCTGTTCCACGACCTGGGCCACCGCCCAGCAGCCCGCGCCGATGGCGAAGAGCGGCAGCGCGTGGAGCGTCCGCCGGAGTTCGGGCAGGAGCCACAGAGCCGAGAACGCTGCGAGGGCGAACACCGGTAGGTAGAGCGTCTGCCAGTCGATGCCGGTCCTGGCCTCGATGCGCTCGTGGAGCTGCCAGACCTCGTCGATGGCCATGAACCCGAGGACGGTCGAGATCGGTGCGACGTGCCGGGAGCGGATGCCGCCGCGGCTGCCCGTCGCGGCGACGAGGAAGCCGGTACCGCAGGCCGAAAGGAGCAGGAGCGCCGAGTAGGCAGTCGGGAAGTTTCACTCGCCGTCGAGGTTGAAGCCGTGGATGCTCCAGTCGCCGATCCGGACCGATCCCTGCCAGCCGCGGCGGACCCACACGGAGCTGTCGAGGAAGAGCGCGCCCATCACGCCGAAGAAGACGATGAGCGAGCCGAGGAGCCAGGCCAGGTCGCGGTACCGCAGGCGCGCGACCCGTGCCGCGAGCGCGTCTGCGCCGGCCCGCCAGCCGGTTCGCGGGGCTGGTGCGCGGCGTTTGATGCCCTGGCTCATCGCCCCTCCAGTCTGAAGCCTCCTCGACCGGATCGTGCGGACCCCGAAGGCCTGGCCCTCGGTGGAGCGGAGCTGCGCAGGACGGCGCAGCCGATCTGGGAGGGAGTCGTCTCGTGGGCGGCTCGATCTCGGCCTACGGGGGTGGGCGCTCGTTGGGGCGGAGGCGCATCTGCCCAGGTTCGCCGACCAGCCGAGCGCTCGTGGGGTGCTTCTCGCGGGGGTGGAACCCGCACACGCGATGGATGTTCTCGTAGCCGGTCGTGCCGCCGTCGCACAGGGGTACGTTGTGGTCGATCTCGAGCTGCCGCGTGACATGACATCCGGCGATGACGCATCGACGCACGAGCGCGTCGAACGCGGTCTGCTCGGGGCGCGCGTGGTTGCCGGTCCTTCGGTTCTCCTCGAAGATCGCTCGCTCGTAGGGTTCGAGTGCAGCCATCACGCGCGCCGTCTGGTCGATCGGGCCGCGCACTTCGATCCGGCCGGTGCCGTCGGGGTCCTGCCAGTGTCGGATAGATCTGGCCCGCCGGACTCGTTCGTAGACCGCCATCTCGTCGACACATGCTGCCGCGCTGACCCGGGCGCAGTCTTGCTTCAACCCGCGCAGGCCGTTCACCGTCGCGCTGGCGAGCAGGCTCTGTTGCGCGCCCGGGTCCGTGAACGCTGCGGCGGACACGGCTTCGGCTTGTGCTCCGGAGAGGCGTCCTTCCCTCAGCGCCTGCTCGGTGTCGAAAAGCACGTCGAAACGTTTCGCGGCGTCCAAGGAGGAGGCCGCCTGGCCGACGGAGCCGCCCGATACCGCAGCGAGCCACTGCTCGGCGGTGCGGCCGCTTCGGCCCCCGTCAGTCGAACTTGACCGCGGAGTACCGCATCAGCTTCTGCCAGCGGTGCTCCGACCGGATGGTGCGGATCGTGCCCGACTTGGAGCGCATCACCAGGCTCTCGGTGGTGGCACCGTCGCCCCGGTAGCGGACGCCTTTGAGCAGGTCGCCGTCGGAGATGCCGGTGGCCGCGAAGAAGACCTCCTCGCCCGAGACGAGGTCGGTGGTGGTGAGCACCCGGTTGAGGTCGTAGCCGGCGTCGAGCGCGGCCTTGCGCTCGTCGTCGTTGCGGGGCCAGAGCCGGCCGATGATCGAGCCGCCGAGGCAGAGTAGCGCGCACGCCGCGGTGACGCCCTCGGGCGTGCCGCCGATGCCGAAGAGGATGTCCGAGCCCGACTCGGGCCAGGCCACCGAGATCGCCCCGGCGATGTCGCCGTCGGGGATCAGGCGGATGCGCGCACCTGCCTCGCGGCACTCGCGGATGATGCAGGCGTGGCGGTCCCGTTCGAGGATCACCGCCGTCAGGTCGCGGACCTTCTCACCCTTGGCCTTGGCGACGGCCTCGAGGTTCGCGGCGATCGGGGCGTCGAGGTCGACGACGTCGGCGGCCTCGGCGCCGACGGCGACCTTGTCCATGTAGACGCACGGGCCGGGGTCGAACATCGTGCCCCGCTCGGCGACCGCGATCACCGAGATCGCGTTGTTGCGCCCGAGCGAGGTGAGCGTGGTGCCGTCGATCGGGTCGACCGCGATGTCGACGGCCGGGCCACCGGCGCCGATCTCCTCGCCGTTGAACAGCATCGGGGCCTCGTCCTTCTCGCCCTCGCCGATGACGACGACCCCCTCCATGGGGACGCTGTTGAGCACGAGCCGCATGGCGTCGACCGCGGCGCCGTCGGCGCCGTTCTTGTCGCCGCGGCCGAACCAGCGACCGGCCGCGAGCGCGGCGGCCTCGGTGGCCCGGGCGAGGTCCATGGCCAGGTTGCGGTCGGGGGCCTGTGGGGTGGTCTCCATGGCGGAAATCTACCGGCCGGCCGGCCGGTCGACCCCAAGCGGCGCGCGCCTCGTGGCCAAGCGGTCACCCTCCGCGCCGGCCGCTCCGGACGTCGACCCCCTGGTGGTCCAAACCGTCGTCATGACAGGTTCGGTCACCACCGCCGGGGACGCCGCGTCAGTCGACGATGCTCAGGGCGCGGCGGGGGCAGCGCAGCACCGCGGCCTCGAGGCGCTCGCGCATCGCCTCGGGCGGCGTCTCGTCGAGGAGCTCGAGCACGTCGTCGTCGGTGACGTGGAACACCTCCGTCGCGATCCCCTCGCACACCGCGTTCGCCTCGCACAGGCCACGGTCCACCACGATGCGCATCGTCATGCCTCCTGGGTGAAGACGACGGGAAGGCTAGACACCGTGTGCACGAGCGTGGTGTCGCCGTAGGTGGGTCCGCCACCCTCGGGCACCCGCATGTCGGGGAACCGGCGGGCCAGCTCCTCGAACAGCACTCGGATCTCGAGCTTCGCGAGGTTCGCACCCAAGCAGTAGTGCGGGCCGATGCCGAACGCGAGGTGGTCGTTGGGGGAGCGGTCGATGCGCAGCTCGTCGGGAGCGTCGAAGACCTCCGCGTCGCGGTTGGCCGACTGGTAGAGCATCACGACCTTCTCGCCCTCGCGCACCTTCTCGCCTCGCAGCTCGGTGTCGGCCGTGGCCGTGCGGGCGAAGGAGATCACCGGCGACACGTAACGGACGATCTCGTCGGGCAGCGTGGCGAGGTGCTCCGGATGGTCGAGCACGAGCTGCCACTGGTCGGGGAACTCCGCGAACGCGGCCATCCCGCCGCTGATCGCGTTGCGGGTGGTCTCGTTGCCCGCGACGACCAGCAGCACGAGGAACATGATCAGCTCGTCATGTTGGAGCTCGTCGCTCTGCTCGAGGATCCCCTCCTCGTTCGCGGCGACCAACGCGCTGATGAGGTCGTCGGCGAGGGCGGGCGCGTCGGTGCCCGCCGCGCCGGCGGCCTTGGCGGCCCGGTAGGCGTCGGTGCGCTCCTTGACGATGCTGCCGACGTGGCCCGTGTACGCGGCGAAGGCCTCCGTCGCGACCAGGATCGCCGGGTCGTCCGGGTCCATGCGGTCGGCACCGCCCATCATGTCGTCGGACCAGTGCCAGAAGCGGTCGCGGTCCTCGACGGGCAGACCCATCAGCTCCGCGATGACGATCAGCGGGATCGGCACCGCGATGTCGGAGACGAAGTCGCACTCGCCCCGGGTCGCGATCCGGTCGAGTGTCTCGGCCGTCACCTGCCGGATCCGACCTTCGAGGTTGCGCACCATCCGCGGCGTGAAGCCCTTGTTGATGAGGCGCCGTCGTTGGGTGTGCTCGGGCTCGTCGAGGCCGATGAGCGACAGGTCGAGCGACTGCTCGGGGCGGATGCCCTTGCTCGAGCAGAACAGCTCGTTGTCGAGGGAGATGCGCACGACGTCGGCGTGGCGGGAGGCCACCCAGATCTGGTGGCGCGGGTCCCACGCGATCGGCGTCTCCTCTCGGAGTCGTCGGTAGGCCTCCCACGGACCCTCGCGGAAGAGCGCGGGGCTGACCACGTCGATGTCGGGGGCGACGAGCGGGCGGCCGTCGACGGCAGCGGTCACGGAGTGCTCCGATCGGCTCGGGGATCCTGCAGGGGCGCAGGCGACAATTCTAGAACGTGTTCTAGTGCTGTCGTCGGCGCGGCGGGTAGGGACCTTGGTCCCGAATCCTACCCGGTCAGCCCTTCAGTGCCGGGACCACGTGCTCGCCGAGGAGCTCGATCGAGCGCATCACCGAGGCGTGCGGGATCTTGTACGGGTTGAGCAGGCACAGCAGCAGGTCGCAGTCCGCCGCGTCGTAGCGGGTCGCGATCTCGAGGCAGCGCTGCGGGTCGCCCACCACGCACGCTCCGGATTCGACCAGGTAGTCGAACGTCAGCAGCGTGAGGTCGAGGTCCTTCAGCATCTCGGCGTAGTCGTAGGTGCCGAGCGGCTTGCCCTCCCGCCACTCCGCCACCGTGCCGATGTGCCAGAGCGCGGTGCGCACGTACCACTCGAAGGACTCGCGGGCCTCCTCGAACGCCTGCTCGGTGGTGTCGGCGCAGTGCACCATCGTGAAGGTCGCGGCCGTGGTGTTGGCCACCTTTCCGACGGGCGTCATGCGCATCTGTGCGTCGCGGTACACCCCGATGCGCTCGGCGAGCTCCTCGGGCGGCACCCCGATCGTGAAGCTCAGCAGGCCGAGGCCCAGCTCGCCGGCGATCACGTGGCTCGGCTGGCTGCTCGTGGCGCACCACAGCGGCGGGTGCGGCTGCTGGATCGGCTTGGGGTGCACGTTGCGCGGCGGCACCTGCCAGGTCGGGCCGTCCCACTCGAAGACGTCCTCGGTCCAGGCCTTGACCACCATGCGCAGCCCCTCCTCCCACTGCTCGCGGGTGAGGTCGGGGTCGACGCCGAAGCCCTCGAGCTCGGCCCGGGTCGACGACCGTCCGGTGCCGAACTCGAGCCGGCCGTCGGAGACGAGGTCGACTACCGCCGCGGCCTCGGCCGCGCGCACCGGGTGGTTGTACGGCTTGGGAAGCAGCCGGACGCCATGACCGATGCGCATCGTCGAGGTCTTCGCCGCGATGGCGCCGTAGAGCGCGTCGGGCGCGGAGCAGTGCGAGTACTCGTCGAGGAAGTGGTGCTCGACGGTCCAGAACGAGTGGAAGCCGGCCTGCTCGCCGTGCACGGCCTGTTCGATCGTGTTGCGGTACGCGTCGTGCTCGCTGCTCGGGCCCCAGGGCTTGGGCACCGGGATCTCGTAGAACATCGCGAAGTCCATGCTCACCGCGGGCTCCTGGGTTGACGGCGGGTGACGACGGCGGGGAATGTAACGCGTTCTCTCAAGTGGCCGGCCGCCGGGGCCGCGCGTTGGACGGCGAGGAGTGCGGGATGGGTCGGCTCGAGGGGAAGGTCGCGGTCGTCACGGGCGCGGCGTCGGGCATCGGTGCGGCAACGGCGAGGCGCTTCGCCGTCGAGGGAGCGACGGTGGTCGGATGGGACGCGGTCGGAAGCGACGGCCTCGAGGTCGTCGACGTGCGCGACGAGGCCGCCGTAGCGGCCGGTGTCGCGCGGGCCGTCGCGGCGCACGGTCGGGTCGACGCGCTCGTGAACGCGGCCGGCGTCGCGGGCGGCGGGCCGGTGCACGCCATGGACGCGGCCGAGTGGGAGCGGGTGATCGGCGTGAACCTCACGGGCACCTACCTCACCAACAAGCACGTGATCGCGGCGATGCTGGAGCAGACACCCGATGCGCGTGGCCAGCGCGGCTCGATCGTCAACATCGCGAGCATCGAGGGGCTCGAGGGCACCGAGGGTGGCAGCGCGTACAACGCGTCGAAAGGCGGTGTGGTGATCCTCACCAAGAACCTGGCGATGGACTACGGCCGCCGCGGGGTGCGGGCCAACTGCATCTGTCCGGGCTTCATCGACACGCCGATGATGGGCGCGGTGTTCGACATGGCGGGCATGGATCACGTGCGCCGGTCCTTCGTCGAGGCGCACGCGCTCGGCCGCTGCGGCGAGCCCGAGGAGATCGCCGCAGCGGCGCTCTTCCTCGTGTCGGACGACGCCTCGTTCGTCACCGGGAGCGCGCTGGTGGTCGACGGCGGCTACACCGCGGGCCATCAGCACGGGATCGCCGCGATGATGGGCCTGGCCTAGCCGACCCCCTGAATGTTCTCGGCCCGATCCGGCTCGCTGTGCGGACGGCAGCGGGCCGAGATCAGAGGTGGGCGTGGGAGACTGGTCGATCATGGGCGAGCGCGACTTCTCCACGTACTCCGGCACGCCCGTCGAACCCGTCTACGGACCGCCTGAAGCCGAGCGGCCGGGGCAGTGGCCGTACACGCGTGGGGTCTACCCGGAGATGTACCGCTCCCGGCCGTGGACGATGCGGATGTTCGCCGGGTTCGGAACCCCGGTCGACACGAACCGCCGATTCAAGGAGCTGCTCGCAGCCGGGGGTGGTGGCCTCTCGACCGCCTTCGACCTGCCGACCCTGATGGGGCGCGACTCCGACGACCCGCTGGCGGCAGGCGAGGTGGGCAAGTGCGGGGTCGCGATCGACACCGTCTGCGACGTCGAGGACCTCTTTCGCGACATCGAGCTGGGTTCGGTCACCACGTCGATGACGATCAACTCGCCCGCACCGGTGCTGCTGGCGATGTACGTGACGGCCGCGCAGCGCGCCGGCATCGAGCGCGCGCGCCTGGGTGGCACGCTGCAGAACGACATCCTCAAGGAGTATCAGGCGCAGAAGGAGTTCGTGTTCCCGCCCCGCCCGTCGATGCGCCTGGTGAGCGACGTCATCCGCTTCTGCGCGGCCGAGATGCCGCGTTGGCACTCGGTGTCGATCTCCGGGTATCACATCCGCGAGGCGGGTTCGACTGCGGCCCAGGAACTCGCGTTCACCGTCGGCAACGGCTTTGCCTACGTGGAGGCCGCACTCGGGTCGGGGCTCGCGGTCGACGACTTCGCGCCGCGCCTCTCCTTCTTCTTCAACGCGCACGTCGACTTTTTCGAGGAGATCGCGAAGTACCGCGCGGCGCGCCGGATCTGGGCCCGCTGGCTCCGTGACCGCTACGGCGCGAAGGACGAGCGCTCGATGCAGCTTCGCTTCCACGCCCAGACCGCGGGCGTGTCGCTCACCGCGCAGCAGCCCGAGGTCAATCTGGTGCGCACCGCGATCGAGGCGCTGGCCGGCGTGCTCGGCGGCACGCAGAGCCTCCACACGAATTCCTTCGACGAGGCCCTGGCCCTGCCCACCGAGAAGGCGGCACGGCTCGCGCTGCGCACCCAACAGGTGATCGCCCACGAGACCCGGGTGACGAACGTGGCGGACCCGCTGGGCGGCTCGTGGTACGTGGAGGCGCTCACCGACGAGATGGAGCGTCAGGCGGAGGCGATCTTCGCCCATGTCGAGGCGCGCGGCGGCGGCTCGATGCTCGAGGGTGCGCTCGTCGGGATCGAGCAGGGCTGGTACCAGGGCGAGATCGCCCAGGCCGCCTACGACCTGGAGCGCAAGCTCAACGACGGCCGGCACGTGCTGGTGGGTGTCACCGACTTCCTGGAGGGCAACGACGAGGTGCCGCCCGAGATCCTCCGGATCGGCCGGGAGGTCGAAGAGGAGCAGTGCAAGCGGCTTGCGGCGGTGAAGGCGGGTCGGGACGCCGACGCGGTCGACCGGGCGTTGGCCCGGCTGCGCACCGACGCGGCCGATCCGACGGTCAACCTCGTGCCCGCGCTCCTCGACGCGGCCGCCGACCACGCGACGGTCGGCGAGACCATGGACGCGCTGGCCGACGTCTTCGGCCGCCACCGCGAAGACCCGGTGGTCTGACCTTGTCGATCGGACTGCTCCACCCGGGTGAGATGGGGGCGGCCGTCGGCGCCGCGCTCGTCGGCAACGGCCACGAGGTGCTGTGGGCGTCCGACGGGCGGAGTGACGCGACCCGCGCCCGCGCCGAGGCGGCCGGGCTCGTGGACGCGGGCTCGGTGGCCGATCTGAGCCACTCGTGCGCCCTCGTGATCTCGCTGTGCCCACCCGAGTTCGCGGTGCGCGTTGCCGACGAGGTGCGCGCCGCGGGGTTCAGCGGGATGCTCGTGGACGCCAACGCGGTCTCACCCGCGACGGCCGCGCGCATCGCGCCGACCGTCGACGGTGGGGTGATCGGACCGCCGCCACGCGTTGCCGGTACGACGCGCTGCTACCTCTCGGGGCCGCGCGCCAGGGAGGTCATGGCGCTGTTCGACGGCTCGGTGCTGGACGCCCGGGTCGTCGACGATCGGATCGGATCCGCGTCGGCGCTCAAGATGGTCTTCGCGGCATATACGAAGGGGGTCTCCGCGCTCTTGCTGGCATTGCGCGCGACGGCGCGCGCCAACGACGTCGACGAGGCGCTGCTCGACGAGTGGGCGCTCTCGCAGCCGCAGCTGGCCGCCGTGTGCGAGCTCGCCGAGGCCAACGCCGGCCCGAAGGCCTGGCGGTGGATCGCCGAGATGGAGGAGATCGCGGCCACGTTCGCAGCCGCGGGCCAGCCTGACGGGTTCCATCTCGCGGCGGCGGCCGTGTTCCGCTCCATTGCTGAGCGCTGAGCCCGAAGTCGGGCACGCAGTCCTTGGGCCGAGTCCGCGACGAGCGCGGTCAGGGCATCGTCGACAACGCGGCGCGCAGCGCGTCGGGGAGTGCGCTCATGGCCGGCAGCCGGCCGGCCGCGGCGGCGACCAGCTCCTCGCCGCTCACCACCGCCTGCTCACTTCCTGCGGTGACGCGATAGCCCGACCCCGGCGGCGCCGCCGGCTCGACCGTGACTTCCTTGCCCAGCTCGGCGAGCACGAACCTGCTGAACCGCGCTCGCCAGGCGAGCCGGTCAGCGGTCTCGTCGGGCGGGATCGGAACACCGAGGTCGTCGGCGTGGGAGGCCAGCTCCTGGGCGACGTGGAAGGCCTGTAGCCGGACCGGGTAGTCGGGCACCATCGTGGTCATCGTGGCGCCGTCGCGCGCCCGCATGCGCTGCCGGGTCTCGGCGTTGCGGGTCCGCCAGTGCTCGAGCAACGCGTCGGTGCTCCAGCCGTCGAGCTGGTGGATGCCCCACGCATTGAAGCCGTCGAGGTCGGCGGCACCAGACGCGATGCCACGTTCGAGGAACACGCCCAGCGTGTCGTCGAGGCAAGCGTGGTGGTAGTCCTCGGTGGACGCGAGGTGGGCGAGCAGGTCGCGGCGGTCCCAGCCGGCGCAACCGGTGGGTGCGGTCCAGCCGTCGTCGGGGAGCGTCGTGAGGAAGTCGTCGATGCGGGCTGCTTCCCGGTCCTGCTCGGCGTACGGGTCGAGCCCGTCGAGGAGCTCGAGGGGGAGGTCGGTGCCGGCAGCCATCGCGCCAGGTTGGCGTTCGATCGTGCCGCGGTCAACCGCCTAGCGTCCCGGCGTGACCATGGACGCACAGGCGCTGGCGGTGGCGCGTGCGGTGAAGGGCTTCATGCCCGACGCCGAGGGCCTCGCCTTGCACGAGGCCGGGCTCGACGGTGGGCGGGTCGGACCGCTGCTCGAGATCGGCTCGTACTGTGGCAAGTCGGCGGTGTACCTGGGCGCGGCGGCGCGCGAGCGCGGCACCGTCCTGTTCTCGATCGACCACCACCACGGCTCGGAGGAGAACCAGGCGGGCTGGGAGCACCACGACGCGGAGGTGGTCGACCCGCGCACCGGACGGATGGACACGCTGCCGTTCTTCCGGCGCACGATCGAGGACGCCGACCTCGAGGGAGTGGTGGTGGGGGTGCTCGGCGACTCGCTGACGGTGGGCCGTCACTGGGCGGCCCCGCTCGGGCTGCTGTTCGTCGACGGGGGCCACGCGCAGGACGTCGCGATGGCCGACTACGAGACCTGGTCGGGGTTCGTCGCGCCCGGCGGGGTGCTCGCGATCCACGACGTGTTCGACGACCCGGCCGCGGGGGGCCAGGCGCCGTTCCATGTCTGGCAACGTGGGGTGGCCGACGGGTTCAGGCCCCTCGCGACGACCGGCAGCCTCCGCACGCTCCGCCGCTGACGCGCTCCACCCACCGACCAGGACCGTCCCCACCCGAAACTGTCGCGGGTATCTCACGCTGGAGCGTGAGGAAGACGCGACAGTTTCCGTGGGGTGGGTCAGTCGACGGTGCGGGTGGGGGTGACGCCGCGGCGCTCGGCCTCGATCTCGACCCCCGCGGCGATCAGCTCCTCGGCGCTCAGGCCCACCGGGAGCCCCTCGCCCCGGAACAGGCCCGCGGTCGGCCCCGCATCGCCCAGCGCGTGCGCGGCGAGCACGACGGCCGCGGAGTTCCACGTGGGGTGGTCCTCGGTGAAGTACTCGCCGGTCTCGTGCCAGCGCTCGCCGTCGAAGTTCATGCCGCACCAGTAGGCGCCGTGGTCGTGGCGCAGGAACTGCACCCACGAGAACAGCTCGAGCGCCCGATCGTGCTCGCCGATGGCGTCGAGCGCCATCACCAGCTCGCAGGACTCCGCGGCCGTGATCCACGGCTGGTCGGACACGCAGCGAACGCCGCGGCCGGGAACGACGAACGTGTCCCACCTGGCGGCGACGCGCATCTGCGCGCTCTGCCCCCGCAGCACCCCGCCCAGGATCGGGTAGTACCAGTCCATCGCCCAGCGGTCCTTGTCGAGGAACCGCTCGGGACGGTGTGCGATCGCGATCGCGAGCGCACCGGCCGACAGCTCCCAGTCGGGACGGTCGTGCCCGAGGCGCGCCGCGATCGCGATCGCGCAGCGCAGCGAGTGGTGGATGCTCGACGAGCCGGTGAGCAATGCACCGTCGGCGGGATCGTCGGCTCGCCAGGCGATCTCGCCGGTCTCCGTCTGGTGGCCCAACGCGTAGTCGATGGTCGTCTCCACGACGGACCAGTACTCGCGCAGGAACGCGGTGTCGCCGGTGGTGAGGTAGTGGTGCCAGACCCCGGTCGCCAGGTAGCAGGCGACGTTGGTGTCGAGCGTCGGGTCCTTCACCTCGTTGCCGAGGTAGTACGCGTGCCACGACCCGTCGGGGTTCTGCATCCCTCGCAGCCACGCGTAGGCGCGCGCGGCGTCGCCGTGACGACCGCCCACGTCGAGGGCCATCGCGGCCTCGACCAGGTTCCACGGGTCGGTGTGCCCGCCTGGCGTCCAAGGGATGTTCCCGTCGGGCAGCTGCGTCGCGGCGATCGCGTCCACGGTCTGGAGCACCTCGTCGGCGGAGATGATCCCCTCGACGCCTTGCGGTGCCGGAAGGCTCATGACGACACCTTCTGCGTGTAGATCACGAGGCTCTTGCCGAGCAAGGGGTTGAGTGCGCGGTCGACGGCTGCGAGCCAGCGCGGGTTCTTCGTGATCTGCCACGTGAGGAAGTCGTGGTACTTGCGGGCCAACGGCTTGTCGGGCCCGTTCACCCCGCCCGCGCAGCGGATCCACCAGTACGGCGAGTGCAGCGCGTGCGCGTGGTGCGAGCCGCGCAGCCAGAGGCCGGCGTCCTCGAGCTCGGACTCGAGCTCGTGCTGGCGGAAGATGCGCACGTGACCGCCGAGGTTGTCGTGGTAGTCGTGGTCGAGCGCCCAACAGACGCGCTCGGGCCAACGGGTGGGGACCGTCACCGCCATGCGCCCGCCCGGCTTCAGCACCCGTACGAGCTCGCTGATCGCCTGGCGGAAGTCCCACAGGTGCTCGAGCACCTCGGAGCACACGACCCGGTCGAAGCTCGCGTCCGGGAACGGGAGCGAGAGGGCGTCACCGTTGACGGTTCCCCACGAGAGCTCGCGCGGCACCTCGCCCGCCTCGTGCATCGCTCCGATGGTGGCTCGTACGTCCTTCAGCTCGCCCTCGGAGTAGTCGAGCGCGACGACCCGCGCCCCGCGCTTCATTGCCGCGAACGCGTGCCGCCCGCCACCGCAGCCCATGTCGAGGATCCGATCGCCCGGCCGCAGGTCGAGGCGGTCGAAGTCGCAGGTGAGCATCAGCGGGCCCCCGGGAGGTGCTGTTCGAGCAGCGCGTACCAGTTGTCGACCATCCCCTGCGCAGTGCGGCGCCAGGTGAAGCGGTCGAGGACCCGCGCGCGGCCGGCCTCGCCGAGGCGGGCGCGCAGCTCGGGATCGTCGAGCATGGTGCGGATCGCACCGGCGAGGGCTTCGGGGTCGTTGGGTGGGACCGTGAGCGCCGAGGTGCCCGACGGCCCCGTGACTTCGGGCAGCGCGCCGCCGGTCGTGGTGACGAGCGGCGCGGCGCAGCTCATCGCTTCGATCGCCGGGAGCGAGAACCCCTCGTACAGCGACGGGACCACCGCGAGCTCGCATTCGGCGTAGAGCTCGACGATGCGCTCGGTCGGCACGCCGGACACGAAGGTCACGTGCTGGGTGAGCCCGAGGCGGTCGAGGATCCCC
Organism: Actinomycetota bacterium; assembly: GCA_016870395.1. Classification (GTDB taxonomy): domain Bacteria; phylum Actinomycetota; class Acidimicrobiia; order IMCC26256; family JAENVU01; genus SHUZ01. The sequence goes on from VGBT01000005.1 coordinate 31,658, forward strand.
GGTACCTTCGAGCCGTCCTTGGGCTTGCCGATCACCACGAGGTGGACCTCGTCGCGCTCGGTGCGGACCTTGGCCACCGCCTCGAGCAACGGGATCAGTCCCTTGAGCGGCTGGTCGGACGACGTGGTGACGAGCAGCCGGCCGGGGACGCGCTCGACGTGGGGGAGCGGGCGGAACACGTCCTGGTCGACGCCTACCGGCACGATGTGCATCCGATCGGCGGGCACGCCCATCTGGTCGATGATGTCGCGGCGTGAGTTCTCGCTCACCGTGATCACACGCGGCAACGAGCGCGCGACCTTCATCTGCATCCGGAGGAACGCGTACCAGCGCTGCAGGTTGAGACGCCGCCAGGCGCTGGGCGCGTGTGCGAGCTCGAGGTCGCGGTCGACGGTGATCGGGTGGTGCAGCGTCGCGCAGAGCGGGAAGCCGTCGGCCATCATGCCGAGCAGGCCGGTGCCCAGGCTCTGGTTGTCGTGCACGAGGTCGAAGTCGGGGCGCCGGTCGCGCAGCACGCGCCGAGCGCGCTCGGTGAACGCCCACGGCTCGGCGAAGACTCCGCCGCACATCAAGCCGAACTCGCGCAGGTCGACCGAGTCGCGGAGCTCCCACGGCCACGGCACCCGGAACGGGTTGCCGGCCGGATAGAGGTCGAGGCCGGGCACCTTCACGAGGAGCTGCGGGTCGTCGAGCTCCGGCCACGGCTGGCCGGCGTAGACCTCGACGTGGTGTCCGAGCTCGGTGGCCTCACGGACGATGTAGCGGGTGTACACGCCCTGACCCCCGCAATGCGGGTTGCCCCGATACAGGAGCCACGCGACCCGAAGCTCGTCGGGAAGGCGCGGCGAGAGACGGGGAGAGGCCATGAAGGTGAGCATCCTAGATCAGGGAGGTCTCCGAGTTCCCGGCGAGGGCTAGCGTCCGACGGTGGGCTGTCGACGTCCGGCGACGATGTGACGGGCGTCTCCTCGGCGGCGCTCGCCGCGGCGTTCGCGGCGACCCGGGTGGTCGCCGATCCCCGCTGGTCGCCCGACGGCTCCCGCCTCGCCTGGGTGGAGCAGATCGCCGCCGGCCGGGAGGCCACGGGCGTACCTTGCGGCGGCTTCGCGCTGCGGGAGATCCGGTCGACTGGCGTTTCGGCGGGGGATCTCATCCCAACCGCGCGGGCCCGCGCCGACGGCGGGGGTCGTTGGTGCTTCACTCCGGGAGGCGGGCTGCGGGTGCTCGACCCGTCGGGATCGTTGTGGAGCGCCGCGGGCTCTCGGGTCCTCGTCGACGCCGGGAGCGTCGTCGCCGTCGCCGCGGGTCCCGACGGCCGGTGCGCGTTCGCGTGGGAACGGTTGGACGCGCTCGACGTGATGGAGCTCGCGCTCGAAGACACCGACGCGCTGACGCGCTGCTCGTCGGCCGACTTCGCCTGGGACCCGTGCTGGTCGGCGACGGGCATGCTCGCGTGGCACGAGTGGGACCTCCCGGCGATGCCGTGGGACGCGTCGCGCATCGTGGTGCGAGGCACCGACAACGCGTCTCGGGTCGTCGCCGGTGGCAACGGCGTTGCGGTCGGCCAGCCGCGCTTCTCCCCTGACGGCTCGCGCCTCGCGTACGTCTCGGACGCGACCGGGTGGGCGAACGTTTGGGTGGCCGACCACGACGGCGCACACGCGCGGCCGCTGCTCGACGAGCCGCACGAGCACGCGGAGCCGTCGTGGGGTGCGGGGCAGCGTTCGTACGCGTGGTCGCCGGACGGTCGCGAGATCGCGCTCGTGCGCAACGAGGACGGCTTCGCTCGTCTGCTCGTCGTCGCGGTCGACGGCGAAGCAGGACCGCGTGAGCTCGCGAAGGGCTGGCACCACGGCCTCGACTGGGGGCCACAGGGGATCGTCGCCGTCCGGTCGGGGGCGCGCACGCCGCCGCAGGTCACCGTGATCGACCCGCGCACCGACGATCGGCGCGTCGTCGCCCGCGGCGCGCCGCCGGGCATCGAGGACGACGCGGTCGAGCCCGACGTCGTCACCTGGCCCAGCGGCGATGTGACCGTCCCCGGCCTCCTGTACCGAACCAGTTCCTCCGCGCGGGGCGACGGGCTCCCGCCCCTGCTCGTCGACGTGCACGGTGGCCCCACCGGTCAGGCCACCGTGACCTGGGAGTCCCGCACCGCGCTGTTCACCGCGCAGGGCTGGTCGGTCCTCCGACCCCAGTACCGCGGCTCCAGCGGCTACGGGCGGGCATACCGGCGCGCGCTGGAGCACGGCTGGGGCGAGGCCGAGGTGGCCGACGTCGTCGCGGGGATCCGGGTCGCAGGCGAGCGGGGCTGGTGCGCGCCCGGACGCGTCGCGGTCGTCGGCGCCAGCGCGGGCGGGATGACCGCGCTGCTCGTCGCCGAGCGGCATCCGGAGCTCCTCGGCGCCTGCGTCGCGTGGTACCCGGTGACCGACCTCGCCGACCTGGCCCGTTCCACCCATCGGTTCGAGTCCCGCTACACCGACGGGCTCGTAGGCGAGCTGCCGGGTGACGCAGCCCGCTTCGTTGATCGGTCGCCCGTCACCCACGCGGCGCAGCTTCGCGTGCCGACGCTCCTGCTCCAGGGCGAGGACGACCCGGTGGTCCGGCCCCAGCAGGCGCGCACCTTCGTGACCGCGGTGCGCGCGGGAGGTAACAGCATCGAGGCGGTTCGGTACCCGGGCGAAGGACACGGCTGGTCGTCGCCCGCCACCGTGGAGGATGCGCTCGCGCGAACCTTCGCGTTCTGCCACGAGCACGTCGTGGGGAAGGGAGCAGCAGCGTGACGCTCGAGTACGCCTACCAGGGGCCCAAGCGCGGCATGGACCGAGCGGTCCTGCTCGCCCACGGCGCGGGCGCCGACATGCGCGCGCCCGCGCTCGTCGTCGTGGCCGACGCGCTCGCCGACGCGAAGATCCCGTCGCTGCGCTTCCAGTACCCCTATCGCAGCGCCGGGAAGAAGGCACCGGATCGTCCGCCGGTGCTGACCGCGGCGACCCGGGAGGCCGCCGCCGAGCTTTCCCGGCGCTCCAAGCTCCCGCCGGAACGGCTCGTCCTCGGCGGCCGCTCGATGGGTGGCCGGTACTGCTCGCTCGTCGCCGGCGACGCCGACGAGCCGGTGCCGTGCGTCGGACTCCTGCTGCTCGGCTACCCACTGCATGCGGCGGGCAAGCCGGAGAAGGAGCGCTCCGAGCACTTCCCACGGCTGCGAATGCCGGTCCTGTTCGTGAGCGGGACCCGCGATGCGCTCGCGGCGAAGCCGGCGCTCACGAAGGCGGCCCGCAAGGTGAAGGGCAAGGCGACGTTCTGCTGGCTCGACACGGCCGACCACGGTTTTCGGCCGCTGAGGTCGAGCGGCGCGACGATCGACGAGGTGCTCGCCCGCGTCGCGGCGAGTGCGTTGGAGTGGGTCTCCGGGCTGCCCGCGTGACTAGCCTCGTGTTCGTGGATACGACGACGGCTCCGGTCGAGGCGCCCGTCGACGTGCCGGTGGCGTCGCCCTCCCGGCCGGTCACCGACGACGGCGACCACGATCGCTTCGCGCACTACGCCCGTCGTGACGACGTGACCCGCGCCTACATCACAGGCGATGCGATCGTCGCGCTGTGCGGCAAGAAGTGGGTTCCCACCCGTGATCCCGAGGCCTACCCGATCTGCCCGACGTGCAAGGAGCGGCGCGCGGCAGGCTGGAAGCTCTGACCACGTGCGAGTTCCCCGGAGTTTCGCGTTCGTCGACCTGTCGGGTTTCACCCGCTTTACCGACCTGCACGGCGACGACGAAGCCGTGGCGGTGCTCAGCCAGTTCCGGGCCGCAGTCCGCGCGATCGCGTCCGACGTCGGCGTGCGGGTCGCGAAGTGGCTGGGTGACGGTGCGATGTTCGTGGGCACCGACGCGTTCTCGCTGGTGGAGGCGATCGTCTCGCTGCAGGAGCACCTCTCCGACGAGGGACTGTTGCCGGTCAGGGCCGGGATCGCGTCGGGGAACGTGATCCTCTTCGAGGGTGACGACTACACCGGCAACGCCGTCAACCTGGCCGCGCGCCTGTGCGACCGCGCGGCGCCCTTCGAGGTGCTCGCCACGGTGGAGATCGCCGAGAGCCTTCCCGATGACGTCGACGCGCGACCGATCGGCGACGTGGAGATCCTCGGGTTCGCGGCACCGGTTCGGGTGGTGCGACTGACTCGTACGCCCCGGCCGGACGCCGCCGCCGAGGTACTAGCCTCCGCGTGATGAAGACCCTGCGCCTCGAACGCGACGGACACGTCGGGCGGCTCGTGCTCGACCGCCCCGAGACGCTCAACAGCTTCAGCATCGAGATGTGGCACGAGCTGAGGGCGCTGGGCCAGAGGCTCGTCGCCGATCCGGCTGACCTGCGCGCGCTGGTGGTGATCGGCGAGGGCCGCGCGTTCTCGAGCGGCATCGACACCACGGTGTTCACGGGTGGTGGGGATGCGGGTGCTCTCGGTGCTGGTGACGACGCGGGCGCGCGTCATCACGACCCCACGGTCGACGCGATCATGCGCACGCAGGAGGCGTACTCCTGGCTGGAACAGGCGCCGTTCGCGACGATCGCGGCGGTGCGGGGCTACGCGCTGGGCGCGGGTCTGCAGATCGCGCTCGCGTGCGACATCCGGATCTTCGCCCGGGGCACCAGCCTCGGCCTGCTGGAGATGAAGTACGGGATCATCCCCGACCTCGGCGGCACGCAGCGGCTGCCGCGCCTGGTCGGGCCCGGGAAGGCCAAGGAGCTGATCTTCACCTCCGCCCGCATCGACGCCGACGAGGCCTACCGGATCGGGATCTGCGAACAGCTCGTCGCCGACGAGGAGCTCGAGCAGGCCGCGAGCACGCTCGCCGAGCGCATCGCGGCGCAGCCGCCACTCGCGCTGCGTTACGCGAAGCAGGCGGTCAACGCGAGCTTCGACGTGCCGATGAGCGACGGTCTGCGGGCCGAGGCGGAAGGCCAGGGGGTGTGTCTGCCGTCCGACGACATGAAGGAGGCGATCGCCGCCTTCGTCGACCAGCGCCCTCCGGTGTACCGCAACCGCTGAGCGCGCGGAGTCGGGGCGCGGGCTCTCTCCGGCGGTACCCTCTTGTCGATGGACGCGGTCGCCGTGCGGCCCGGGACCCCGCTTCACGGCACGATCAAGGTCTCGGGCGCGAGCAAGAACTCCGGCGTGAAGCAGCTCGCCGCCGCGCTGCTCGCGCCCGGCGTCACGACCGTGCGCAACTTGTCGCCGGTCAAAGACCTCGAGGTGATGATCGCGGTGCTGCGCGCGGTCGGCGTCGAGGTGTCCTGGACCGGCTCCGAGGAGCTACGTCTCGACACGTCGGGCACGCTCGAGCCCGAGGCGCCCTACGACCTCGTCACGCGCATGCGGGCGTCGATCAACGTGCTCGGACCGCTCCTCGCGCGTTGTGGTGAGGCACGGGTGGCGCTTCCGGGCGGTGACAACATCGGCAGCCGGAAGCTCGACATGCACTTCACCGGCCTCGAGGCCATGGGTGCGGAGCTCGAGGTGAGCCGCGGGTTCGTGCAGGCGCGCTGCAACGCGCTCAAGGGCGCTCGTGTCGTGCTCGAGTTCCCGAGCGTCGGCGCCACCGAGAACCTCCTCACCGCCGCGGTGCTGGCGAAGGGCGAGACGGTCATCGAGAACGCGGCGCGCGAGCCGGAGATCACCGATCTCGCGGCGTTCCTCAATCGCATGGGCGCCCACGTGCTCGGCGCGGGCACCAGCACGATCACGGTGGAGGGCGTCGACGAGCTCACCGCCGCCGACACCGAGATCATGGGCGACCGGATCGAGGCTGGCACGTTCCTGATGGCGTGCGGGATTGCGGGCGGCGAGATCACGCTCGACGGCGTGCGCCTCGAGCATCTCGAGATGGTCGCGATGAAGCTCGGCGAGATGGGGATGCGGGTGTCGAAGACGCCCGACGGCATCTGGGCGGCGGCTCCAGAGCGGCTCCGGGCCGTCGACATCCAGACGCTGCCGTACCCGGGCTTCGCCACCGACTTCATGCCCCTGGCCGTGGCGCTGCTCGCCACCTGCGACGGCACCGCGATCGTGACCGAGAACATCTTCGACAACCGCTTCTCGTTCGTCGACGAGCTGCTCCGGATGGGTGCCGACGCCATCACCGACGGCCGGCACGCGGTGGTGCGGGGCCGGGAGCGGCTCTCGGGCGCGCCGGTGCGCGCGTTCGACGTGCGGGCCGGGGCGGCGCTGGCGCTGGCGGGACTGCGGGCCGAGGGCGAGACGGTGGTCCACGAGTGGCACCACGTCGACCGGGGCTACCGCGACCTGCCCGGCGCCCTGGCGAGCCTCGGCGCGGAGGTCAGCCGCCTCTGAGCCTTCAAACCCTCCCCGGGGATTGTGCTCCGATGCGCTCTATGCGCTCCTGAACGAACAAACCTGGGGGGCGAGGTGGGTTGGGTGGGCCCGTGCGCCAGGGGTGGGAAGGGCTGGGGTAACTTCGGCGTTGTCCACCCGTGCGCCGCGCGGGTGGCGCGCCAGAAAGGTGAACCCCGAATGCCCAGTGACACGATGGAATCCGGTGTCCTCGAGGCGATCGATGCGATCCGCCCCGCCCTGCAGGCCGACGGGGGCGACATCGTCTTCAAGGAGATCGACGAGGACGGCGTGGTCCACGTCGAGCTCGTCGGCGCATGCGGGACCTGTCCGGTGTCCACCATGACGCTGAAGGCCGGCGTCGAGCGGATCATCATGGACCGCGTGCCGGGCATCACCGAGGTCATCGCGGACTGACCGCGTCGACCGTGTCCCGTGATCCTGCCGCGCTCGTCGCGCGCGCCGTCATCGGTGACCGCGCTGCGATTGCCAAGCTCATCTCGGTCGTGGAGCGCGGCGGACCCTCGGCCTTCGAGGCCGCCGCAGCGTTGCACCCACACACCGGTCGGGCCTACACCGTCGGGCTCACCGGCGCGCCGGGCGCCGGCAAGTCGAGCCTCACCGACGCGCTCATCACCCGCATCCGCCGGGGCGGCACCGAGGTGGGCGTGCTCGCCGTCGACCCCACCAGCCCCTTCAGTGGCGGGGCGATCCTCGGCGACCGCGTGCGCATGCAGGACCACGCCACCGATGAGGGCGTGTACATCCGGTCGATGGCCACGCGTGGCCACCTCGGCGGACTGGCGCTCGCCACGCCGCAGGCCATCCGCGTGCTCGACGCCGCGGGCAAGCCCTGGGTGATCGTCGAGACCGTCGGCGTCGGACAGGTCGAGGTGGAGATCGCCGGCGCGGCGGACACCACGGTCGTCGTCGTCAACCCCGGTTGGGGTGACGGGGTGCAGGCGAACAAGGCCGGGCTCATGGAGATCGCCGACCTGTTCGTGGTGAACAAGGCCGACCGTGACGGCGTCGCCGAGACCGTGCGCGACCTGGAGCTCATGCTCGACCTTTCGGGACATCCGGCCTGGCGGCCTCCGGTGCTCACCACCGTGGCCACGCGGGGCGAAGGGATCGACGAGCTCTGGGCGGCCGTCGGGGAGCATCGCGCGTTCCAGGAGGGCGACGGGTCGCTGGCCCGCCGTCGCCGGGAGCGGACTCGGGAGGAGCTGCACGCGATCGTGCTCGCCCGGCTCGAGGCCCAGGCCGACGCGGCGTGCCGCGGCGACCGCTTCGAGGCCGCGGTCGCGCAGGTTGCCGCCCGCGAGCTCGACCCGTACACGGCCGCAGAGGAGCTGCTCGGCGCTCGCTAGGGTGCCGGCATGGCAGACGCCCTCGTCCTCACCGACATCCGCGCCGACGGCGTGGCGACCCTGCGGCTCAACCGCCCTCCGATGAACGCGCTGTCACAGGCACTGCTCACCGAGTTGGGCGCGGCGGCCCGTGCGCTCGGCGACCACGAGCGGGTGAAGGCCGTTGTGGTGCTCGGCGGCGAGAAGGCGTTCGCCGCGGGGGCCGACATCTCGGAGTTCTCCGACCAGGCTGCGGCCAAGCGCATCGGCAAGACGTTCCGCCACGCGTTCGACGCCGTCGCCGCGATTGCGCGCCCGGTCATCGCGGCGGTCAACGGCTTCGCGCTCGGCGGCGGGATGGAGCTGGCCTGCGCGTGCGACCTGCGGGTGGCCGGCGACCGGGCGAAGCTGGGCCAGCCCGAGATCCTCCTCGGCATCATCCCCGGCGCGGGCGGCACGCAGCGGCTGACGCGGCTCGTGGGTCCGGCGCGCGCCAAGGATCTGGTGTGGAGCGGTCGGCAGGTCGGATCCGACGAAGCGTTGGCGATGGGGTTGGTCGACCGGGTGGTGCCCGCGGGGGAGTGCGAGGAGCACGCGCTCGACTGGGCCGCGGAGCTCGCGTCGGGCGCGGTGGCGGCGATGGGGCTGGCCAAGGGCGCGATCGACGGCGGCCTCGACGGATCGCTGGCCCGGGGGCTCGACCTCGAGGCCGAGGCGTTCGTCGAGGTGTTCGGGACCGAGGACGCGAAGACCGGGGTCGCGAGCTTCCTGGAGCACGGCCCGGGCAGGGCGACGTTCTCGGGCCGCTGACCGGCTCGTCCCAACGGTGGGGAGGGTCGAGGACGTCGTCAGGCGCCGGCTTCGACCTTCGCCCGGAGTCGGACGAGGTTTCGGTGCCAGATGCGGGCCAGCAGCGGTCGGGCCGCGCGCTCGCCCACCGGCCCGCCCATCCACCACGGGAACGTGAGCTCCTCGGTCCAGGCGAACCCGGTGCACGCGGTGCCGACGGGGGTGAGCACGAACCGGCCGCGGCCGGTCACCACGCCCCGGTGCTCGATCGTCATGGCCACGCCCGGGTCCCACCCGACCACCCGCATCACGTCGTTCGTCCGTAGCGGCCCGACGCGGGTCACGCACGCGAGCTCCGTTCCCACGCCGGACCGCTGCTCGGTGAGGAACGTGATCGACGCCGCGTCGGCCATCCAGTCGGTGTGGGTCTCGAGATCTTCGATCGCCGCCCACACCCGGTCGGGCGCGGCGCCGATGGTCGTACCGACGCGGATCGTGACCGTCACGCGGCATCCGGTGCCGGTGCAGCGGCCCGCAGCAGCGTCGCGGCCTGCTCGGGTGGCACCACGTTCACCAGCATGCCGGTGCCGAACTCGAACCCGGCGTGATGGCCGAGGCGCGGCACCAGCTCGGCGTGCCAGTGCATCTCCCCGGCGTGCACCCCGGGCGCACCGGTGTGCACGACGACGTTGTAGGCGGGGGAGCCGAGCAGCGTGTCGACCCGGGCCAGTGCGTCGCGAACCCCGAGCGCGACGACGCGGATCTCCGCGTCGGTCGCCTCGTCGAAGCGGGCGCGGGTTGACCGGTGAGCACATCGCATGCCGTAGGCGCTCGGGGAGGCCGGCGGGCACCAGGCCGGCGCGGGCCCGTCGATCACGACCAGGTCGGCGGCCCGAGCTGCAGCCAGCTCCCCGGGCACCAGGTCCTGTACCGCGAAGCGCTCGGCCATCTCCACGACCCGAGGCGGCACCACGTCGAGCGCCACGACCTGCGCGTGCGGGTGTGCGATCGACGCGCCCGCGGCGCGCCCGTGGTTGACGAAGGCGAACGCGAACGCCCGGCCGGCGTCGAGGTGATGACCTACCCGGTCGCGCATCACCAGAAGCACCTCGACGGCGGTGTCGTCGTCGAGCGCGCCGAAGTCGGCGCGGTGGTCGGGCGAGAGGATCACCACCTCGTGCGCGCCGGTGGCGCTCCCGTTGACATGGGCTCCGGCACCGACGATCGGATAGAGGTTCGGCACCACGCGTACGCGCCATCCGGGTGCGTCCGGCTCGCCTCCGCCGGTGCGTGCCACCTCGGGTGGGGTCATCGCCTCGTTGCCGGCGCAGAACGGACAGTCCGCCGACATCGACGCCTCGGGTCGGCTCCGGCGCCGGTCGTCGTCGCCTGCGCGGGTTCCGGGCGCCTCCGCCGGCGGGGGGACCACTTCGGCGACCGTGTGCGGCCGCGCCGCTCGCCCCGCGGCGACGATCACCGACCGCCCGCTGATCGGATCCTCACGGAGCTCCGGCATCGCGTGACGTTAGCCAGCAGGCGGAGACCTACCCTGGTGGAGTGCGCATGCGGCTCGTGATCATCGGCGGCGGCCCGGCCGGCAACACCGCCGCGACGGTGGCAGCGACGCTGGGCGCCGAGGTCACCGTGGTCGAGCGCGACGTCATCGGTGGCGCCGCCAACCTGTGGGACTGCATCCCCTCGAAGGCGATGATCGCCACCGGTGGCGAGCTCTCCGAGCTCACCCGCGCCGGCACGATGGGTCTCGAGGCCGAGGGACGGCTCGACGTCGCCGCGCTGCGGGCCCGGGTGGCCGCGATCGAGGCCCGGCTCCACCAGTCCGTGGTCGGCCTGCTCGAGTCGCAGGGCGCGCGGATGCTGCAGGGTCGCGGCCGGCTGAAGGGCCCGCACGAGGTGGTTGTCGAGACGGCCGACGGCCTCGTCGAGCTCGACGCCGACACGATCCTGCTGGCTACTGGGTCCCGCCCGCGGATCCCCGAGTGGGCCGAGATCGACCACGACCGCGTCCTCACAACGCGCGACGCCTACCCGCCGCCGACGATCCCCGAGCACCTCTGCGTGATCGGCTCCGGGGTCACCGGCGTGGAGTTCACGCACATGTTCTCCGCGCTCGGCTCGGAGGTGACACTCGTCGTCTCCCGTCAGCAGGTCTTGCCGCGCAAGGACCCGGAGGTCGCGGCGGTTTTGGAGGACGAGTTCCTGCGCCGCGGTGTGCACCTGCTCAAGGGCGCGCGCGCCAAGGGCATCGAGCGCACCGACGAAGGTGCGACCGTGCACTGCGACGACGCCCGGCAGGTCGAGGCCGGACACGTGCTGCTCTGCGTCGGGTCGGTCCCGAACTCCGAGGAGCTGGGGCTCGACGAAGCGGGTGTCGAGGTCGCCGACGACGGCACCGTCCCGATCAACCACCACTGCCAGTCGAACGTCGCGCACATTTACGCGGCGGGCGACCTGTCAGGGAGGCTGCCGCTCTCGTCGGTGGCGGCGATGCAGGGTCGCAAGATCGCCGAGCACCTCATGGGCCTGCACACCCTCGAGCACCGGCACCTCGACTACGACAAGGCGGCGTCCGCGATCTTCACCGAGCCCGAGATCGCCGACGTGGGGATCGCCGAGGCCGAGGCGTTCGCCGAGGGCCGCAAGATCCGGGTGACGAAGGTGCCGTTCGCGGCGAGCGCCGCCGCGCTCATCCAGGGCGACCCACGCGGCTTCATCAAGGTGATCTCCGACCCGGCGACGGGTGTCGTGCTCGGTGGCTCGATCGTCGGCCGGCACGCGGCCGAGCTGATCAGCGTGATCGCCGTGGCGGTCACCAACGGGCTGAAGGTGGGCGACATCTCCGACTCCCTCTTCGTGCACCCGTCGATGTCCGAGTCCCTCGCCGACGCCGCCTGGTAAGCAGGAGCAGGGGCGTCAGCTGAGCTCGTCTTCGACAGCCCCGATGTCCGTGACGTCGATGTGGGCGCGCCACGTCTCCACCGGGGGTGTGCTCACGCGCTGAGCTCGCCGGGAAGCACCGTGACGGCCGCACCGGCGTGCACGACCCGGTCGGCCCCGAGCCGGCATCATACGAAGCCGCCCCTCGCCGAGGCCTGGTAGCCGACGAGCTCGGTGCGGCCGAGCCGTGCCGCCCAGTACGGAGCGAGCGAGCAGTGCGCGGAGCCGGTGACCAGGTCCTCCGGGATGCCCACGCCGGGGCCGAACACGCGTGACACGAAGTCGGCGTCGGTCCGCGTCGCGCGTGCCGTCACGGTCGCGCCCTGCACGCCGTCGAGCATGGCCAACCGGTCGAGATCGGGCTCGAGTCCGACCATTTCGGTTTCGCTCGCGAGCTCCGCCAGGTACCACGCGGACCCCCGCTCGACCGCAACCGGCCGCACCCCGAGCGCGAGGACGAGAGCCGGGTCCGGGTCGGCGACCGGAGCCGTCGGCATCGACGGGAAGTCCATCTCGACGAGCTCGCCCGCGCGCGCACAGGTGAGCAACCCGCTGCGGGTGTAAAAGCGCGCCGGCGCGTCGGAGTCGAGGCGCCCCGTCTCCCACAGCGTGTGCGCGCTCGCGAGCGTCGCGTGACCGCACAGGTCGATCTCGACGGTCGGTGTGAACCAGCGCAGCCCGAAGCCGTCGGACTCGGGTACGAGGAAGGCGGTCTCGGCAAGGTTCATCTCGGCGGCGACGGCCTGCATCCATGCCGGGTGGGCCGGTACGTCGAGCAGGCAGATCGCCGCCGGGTTCCCGCGGTTCGGCGCTGAACGCGTCGACCTGGAAGAGCTCGGGCATCTGCGGAGGGCATGGGAGCCGAGGGAGCTCCGGCGCGTGTTTACTCGATGACGACAAGGACGTCGCCGGTGCCGACGGTGTCGCCCGCGCTCACGCGGATCTCGGCCACCGTGCCGCCCTGCTCGGCGTTGAGGTGGTTCTCCATCTTCATCGCCTCGAGCACGAGCAGCGCCTGGCCGGGCTCGACGGCGTCGCCCACGGCGATGAGAACCTTCACGATCGTGCCCTGCATCGGCGCGCTGATCATGCCGCTGCCGCTGCCGTGGGTCGACGCGGCGGCTCTGGGACGCGGTGCCTGCTTCGCGCCGCCACCCGAATGCGCGATGCCCGCATCGGGCAGCCACACCTTCACCTGGAAGCGTCGACCGTCGACCTCGACGGGGAGCACCTGGGGGGTGAGCTCCTCGGTCTCGGGTGGGGCCTTGTCGGCCGCCGCCTGGCTCACGAGCGCGCTCGTGTCCACCTGCTCCTCGAGCCAGCGGGTGGAGTGGTTCGCGGTCGCGAAGTCGGGGTGGGTCAGCACCAGCTGATGCGCTGGGACCGTGGTGTGGATGCCCTCGATCACGAGCTCCTGGAGCGCCCGCAGCATGCGATGGCGCGCCGTGTCGCGGTCTGGGCCCCACACGATGAGCTTGCCAACGAGGTTGTCGTAGTACTGCGACACGGTGTCGCCCTCGTCGTAGCCGCCGTCCCAACGGACTTCGGGTCCGGCGGGCAGCACAAGCTTGGTGATCGTGCCCGGCGAGGGCCCGAATCCCTTCGCCGCGTTCTCGGCGTTGATCCGGCACTCGATCGCGTGCCCACGCCGGATGATGGAGTCCTCGGTGATCGACAGCGGCTCGCCGCTCGCGACGCGGATCTGCTCGGCGACCAGGTCGAGCTTGGTGACCATCTCGGTCACGCAGTGCTCCACCTGGAGACGCGTGTTCATCTCCAGGAAGTAGAACTCGCCGTCCTGGTACAGCATCTCGACGGTTCCGGCATTGACGTAACCACACGCCCGCGCGACCTGGACCGCCGCCTCGCCCATAGCTCGTCGGGTGTCCTTGTCGAGGCCGGCCGCCGGCGACTCCTCGATCAGCTTCTGGTGCCGGCGTTGCACCGAGCAGTCACGCTCGCCGAGCCACACCGCGTTGCCGAGCGTGTCGGCGAAGACCTGGATCTCGATGTGGCGTGGGTGGGTGAGGTACTTCTCGAGGTATGCCTCGGCGCGACCGAAGTAGGCCTGCGCCTCGCGCGCGGCGGAGTCGAGCGCGGCCTGGGCGCCTTCGGCGTCGTGGACCACCTTCATGCCCTTGCCGCCGCCGCCGTACGCGGCCTTGATCGCGACAGGCCAGCCGGCCTTCTCTCCGAAGGCGATCACGTCGTCGACGCTCTCGATCGGGTCGAGGGTGCCGGGCACGCTCGCCACGCCGCCGCGGTCGGCGGCGCGGCGGGCGGAGATCTTGTCGCCCATCACCTCGATCGCCTCAGGGGGCGGACCGATCCACGCCACGCCGCGCTCGGCGACGACCCGGGCGAAGTCGGCGTTCTCCGCGTAGAAGCCGTAGCCGGGGTGCACGCCGTCGGCGCCGCACTTGTCGATCACGCCGAGGATGGCATCGGTGTTGAGGTAGCTCTCCGCCGCGGTCTGCCCGCCCAGGGCGTAGGCCTCGTCGGCGTAGCGGACATGGGCGGCGTCGCGGTCGACGTCTGAGTAGACCGCGACGGTGGGGATGCCGAGCTCCCTGCAGGTGCGCATCACGCGCAGTGCGATCTCGCCACGGTTGGCGATCAGGATCTTCGAGAGCACGGGCAGCCCCAGTAGGAGTGGTGGTGAGTCGTCGTATCCTACGGGCCGTGCCGCTCCCCGAGGCCACTCCGCAGCGCTTTCGCGACGTCCGTCGGCTCGCCGAGGTCGACTCCACGAACCGCTACCTGTTGGACGAGGCGCGCCGCGGGGCCGCCACCGGCCTGGTCGTGGTCGCCGACCACCAGACCGCCGGGCGCGGGAGGCTCGGACGCACGTGGGAGGCGCCGGCCGGCGCATCGCTGCTCATGTCGGTGCTGCTGCGACCGGCGCTCGGGGTGGTCGATCGTCAACTCGTCGTGATGGCGGCTGCGGTCGCGATGGCCGAGGCCGTCGAGACGGCGACCGGCGTGCGACCCGAGCTCAAGTGGCCCAACGACCTACTGGTCGGTAACCGCAAGCTCGGCGGGATCCTCGCCGAGGCGTCCGGTGACGCGGTCGTCGTCGGCATCGGTGTCAACGTCGCGTGGCCCGCGGTGCCGCCGGAGCTCGACGGGATCGCGACGGCGTGCAACCTCGAAGGCGGCCGGCCCGCGACGCGCGACGGTGTTCTCGGCGCGTTCCTCGAGCGCTACGGCCCGCGCCTCGACGACCTCGAGGCCACGCGCCGCGAGTACCGGGTACGGCTCGCGACGCTCGGCTGCCGGGTCCGAGTCGAGCGCGCGGACGGCGTGGTCACGGGAACCGCGCGTGATGTCGACCCAGCCGGCCACCTGCTCGTCGACGTCGACGGCGACGGCACCGAGGTGGTGGCCGCCGGTGACGTGGTGCACCTGCGACGCGACGACCAGCGCGGTTAGCGCGCCGGTCGAGCTACGCGACCGCTGCGAGGTTCTTGGCGAGCTTTCGCACCATGCGAGCCTCGAAGGCCGCGGGGAACGGCTCGGTCTGGGCCAGCGTCGTCAACGACGCGCCGAACCGGCCGTCGCGCATGGCGACCGTTCCGGCGTAGACGGTCTCGGTCTGCCCGTTCGTGGTGACCACGATCTTGGCCTCTACCCGCACGGTCTCGTCGGCGACTCTCGGGATCCCCTGGCTGCTCACGTCGAGCGCATCGATCGTGAAGGTCTGCCCACTCGTGGCGAGCTGCTCCTCGAAGAGGTCGCGGAAGACCTGTGCCGTGCAGTCGGCGAGGTCGTCGTCCTTGAACGTGGCGAAGGCCTTCCTTGCCGCGGAGGTGCTCTGGTACGCCAAGCCCTCCGTGCCGAACGTCTGGGCGCCCCGCTCGAACTCGGGGCCGACGTACTTGGCGCTTCGTCCCTTCCGGGTCTGGCCGGCCGGGCGACCGAGGCACTCGGCCAACATGTCGTCGCCCGTGGTGTCCTCCTCCTTGTCACCCGGGGTGGCATCCCAGCTCGAGGGCACGTCGGCGGCGCGCAGCACGATCTCTCGCACGTCCGCCTTGTCCGAGGTCGTGCTCGCTCCAGCAGCGGGGACGAGCAACCCGGTGGCTCCGAGCACGGCGGTGAGCGTGACGAGGCTTCTGCGCATGTCGTCACGGTACGACGGCCCGGCCTCGTACGGGTGGACCGGCTACGGGTCGAGGTCGCGGGCGACGAGCGCCCGGAACGCGTCGCGAAGCCGGGTGGTGACCCGACCCGGTGCCGCCGGCAGGGCCCGGCCGTCGACGGCCGCGATCGCCTGCACCTCGCGAGTGGTGGACGACAGGAAGGCCTCGTCGGCGCGGTGCAGCGCGTCGAGCGGCAGCGCGGCCTCCTCGACGGGGATGCCGTCGGCCGCGGCGAGCTCGAGCAGCAGGGCCCGGGTGACGCCGAGCAGGCACCCGGCCTCGGGTGGTGGCGTGCGCAGCACACCGGCGAACGCGAGGAAGACGTTGGACCCGGTGGCCTCGCAGAGCTCGCCGCGCGTGTTGGGGAAGACGGCCTCGCCGGCTCCGTGCTCCCGCGCGTAGGCGAGCGCGCGGACGTTCTCCGCGTAGGAGATGGTCTTGATGCCGGCGGTCGCTCCCCGTTCGTTGCGGGCCCATGGCACCGTGACGACCTGGGTGGTCGGCGGCCACGCACTCACCGCGCACGCGGCGACCAGCACGGTCGCCGGTGCATCGCCGCGCTCGGAGCCGAGCGGGGCCTCCCCGCCCGTGATCGTGATGCGCAGGCGAGCCTCGTCGAGCCCGTTGGCGCGCAGCACCGCGTCGGCGGCCTCACGCAGGTGCGCGGACGACGGCACGGTGAGGTAGAGGCCTTCGGCCGAATGGTGAAGGCGGTCGTAGTGGCGACGCCACGCGAACGGCACGCCGCCGTAGACGCGCAGGGTCTCGAACACGCCGTCGCCGGTGAGCAGCCCGTGATCGAGGGGAGAGACGCGCAGCGCGTCGAGCTCGTCGAGCGTCCCGCTGACCCAGACCTTCATCGCGCGCCCGCCGCCACCGCCACCCGCGCCGGGGCCGGGGCCGCCAGCTCGAGCAGTCGCACCGCCTTGAGCTCGGTCTCGGCCCACTCGGCGGCCGGGTCGGAGTCGGCGGTGATCCCTGCCCCCACACCGAGATGCACCGAATCCGGGCCGAGGGTGAACGTGCGGATCGCGACGGCGAGGTCGGCGCGATCGCGGTGGGTGTCGATGAAGCCCAGGGCGCCGCAGTAGAGGCCCCGAGGTACGGGCTCGAGGTCCTCGATCACCTGGAGGACGCGCGGCTTGGGCGCCCCGGTGACGGACGCGGGGGGAAAGGTCGCGCGGAGCAGGTCGCCCCACCCGACCTCTTCGCGCAGCCGGGCCCGCACGGTGCTCACGAGGTGGACGAGACCGGGATGCGGCTCCAGCTCGCAGAGCGCGGGAACGTGCACGGATCCGGGCACGGCGACACGACCGAGGTCGTTGCGGGCCAGGTCGGTGATCATGACGTTCTCGGCGCGGTCCTTCGCGCTCGCGCGCAGGGTCGCGGCGCGCTCGGCGGTTCCCTTGATGGGTCGTGTCTCGACGTGTCGTTCCTCGAGACTCAAGAAGCGCTCCGGTGAGGCCGAGACGACGGCCCGGTCGTCGGCGCGCAGGAACGTCGCGTGTGGTGCGGGGTTCCCACTCTCGATCGCATGCCACAGCGCGACCGGGTCGACCGGAGCGGCGCTCAGCCGGCGGGTCAGGTTCACCTGGTAGCAGTCGCCCGCCTCGATGTGCCCCACGATCGTGTGCACGCCGGTCTCGAAATCCGCCCGGTCCAGGCTGGAGTGCCAGGGGCCTCGCGTCGACGGGGGCGGGACGGCGACCGGGGCGTCGAGCGCGGCCGCGAGGCGGCGGCGGGCGTCGCCGCGACCCTCGATGCGCACCCCGCCGTCCGGGTCGAGGTGCGCGAGAGCCGCGAACCGGACGAAGCTCAGGTCGGGGAGGTCGTCCGGAGCCGGGACCCGCCGGGTGACGCGCTCGACGGACCGTCCGAGCTCGTAGGAGACCGCACCCGCCCACCAGCCGTCGCCCAGGCGGTCGAGCGCGGCGAACGCCGCCTGCCCCGAGGCTACGACGACCTCCTCCGCACCGCAGGCCAGCACGACGCCGGGGCCGTCGTGGACGACCGCGGCGGGGAGCTCGGGAGCCAGCGCGGCCAGCACCGGACCCGTCGGGCGGGCAACGGGCCGGGGAGCGCCGGGCATGGACACCGAGGCTAGCGAGCGAGGCGCCGCGGCCCGCGGGCGCCCGGATTCGCGAGGGTCCTTCGCCTAGCATCGGGGGACCGTGGCTTCCACCTCGTCGCCCTGGCGCGCCTTTCGCTCCCGCTTTCTCGTCGCGCTCGGTGTCAGCGGCGCGCTCGCGGTCGGCGGCGTCGTCGTCGGCAACCAGTTGATCGACGACAGGCTGAGCGAGATCCCCCGGGTGAACGAGCTCGTGCTGGCCTCCGAGGGCCCCGCCGAGGCCGGCAACTACCTCATCGTCGGCTCCGACAGCCGCCAGTTCGTCGAGAACCAGACCGAGGTGGAGGCCTTCGGGTCGGCCGAGGAGCAGGCCGGCCAGCGCTCCGACACGATCATGGTGCTGCACCTCGACCCGGCGGCGAAGTCGGGCCTGCTCGTCTCGTTCCCCCGTGACCTCCTCGTGAACATCCCCGGGCAGGGTCGGGGGACGATCAACTCCGCCTACAACGACAACGCCAACGGCGAGCAGAAGCTGATCGACACGCTCAAGGCCAACTTCGGCCTCGACATCAGCCACTACGTGGAGGTCAACTTCAAGGCGTTCATCGGCCTGGTCAACGCGGTGGGCGAGATCCCGGTGTACTTCCCGGCCCCGGCGCGCGACGGCTACTCGGGCCTCGACATCGGCACGGCCGGCTGCATCCCGCTCAACGGCGACCAGGCGCTCGCGTACGTCCGGTCGCGGACGCTCGAGTACTACGACTCCGCATCGGGTGAGTGGGCCGACGCGAGCCCGCGGGCCGACCTCGACCGGATCACCCGCCAGCAGAACTTCATTCGCCGCCTCGCGGGCGCGGCGTCGGTGAAGGCCGGGTCCAATCCGCTCAAGGCGCTCGACATCGCCGACGCGGTGGTCCCCAAGCTCCACGTCGACACCGAGCTCAGCAAGAGCGACATCTTCCGGATGGTCCAGACGTTCCGGAAGGTCAACCCCGAGAGCGACGACGCGCTGGAGATGATCACGCTCCCGGTCCAGGAATCGAGCTCGGAGCGCGGCCGTGTGGTCGCGAAGCAGCCCGACGCCGACCAGGTGATCGCCCGGCTCAACACCTTCGGCTCGCAGGAGCCCGAGGAGGAGATCAAGATCCTGCCGTCGCAGGTGCGCGTGCGCGTGCTCAACGGGTCGGGCGTGAACGGGGCCGCCGCGGCCACCCAGGCGGACCTGCAGGAGTTCACGTTCGCCACGGCCGGGGTCGGCAACACGGGCATGATCGACGCGACGGAGGTGCGCTACCGGTCGGGCAACGAGCAGAAGGCAAAGCTCGTCGCGCGCTACCTCGGAGGGGTCGGTGTGATCCGGGTCGACGACACGATCGCTGACGCAGACGTCGTGGTCGTGCTCGGTCCCGACTTCCAAGGCGTCGCGGCTCCCGGCAAGAAGCCCGCGACCACCTCGACCACGGCCGGCTCGGGGCCGTCCAGCTCGACCACGAAGCCGGCCAAGGGCACGCAGACGCCGGCCGGGTCGTGCTGAGCACGACTCCGGGCGCGCGGCCTGGCCCCACGCGTGGCTCCACGCCGGGTCACGGCTCCTAGGATTCTCGGGATGTCCTCGCTCCTCGTGACCGGCGCGGCTGGCTTCATCGGCTCGAACTTCGTCCGCCACTGGGTCTGCTCGCACGCGGCCGACACGGTCGTGGCGCTCGACCTGCTGACCTATGCGGGGAACCGGCCGAGCCTCGCCGACGTGGAGGACCGGATCGTGTTCGTGGAGGGCGACATCGGCGATGGCCCGCTCATGGAGCGGCTGCTCGCCACCCACCGCATCGACGTGGTGGTCAACTTCGCGGCCGAGTCGCACAACAGCCTGGCCGTCCTCGACCCGGGTCGGTTCGTCCGCACCAACGTGCTGGGCACCCAGGTGCTGGCGGAGGCGGCGCGGCGGGTGGGCGTCGAGCGCTTCCACCACGTGTCGACCTGTGAGGTGTACGGCGACCTCGCGCTCGACGACCCGGGCGCGTTCACCGAGGAGTCGCCGTACCGGCCGCGGACCCCTTACAACGCCTCGAAGGCGGGGGCCGACCACGTGGTGCGGGCCTACCACGAGACGTTCGGCCTGCCGATCACGATCTCCAACTGCGCCAACAACTACGGGCCGTATCAGTTCCCGGAGAAGGTGATCCCGCTGTTCGCGTCCCGGGCGCTCGACGACCTCGCGCTGCCGCTGTACGCCTCCACCGCGAACCGCCGCGAATGGCTGCACGTGATCGACCATTGCCTGGCGATCGAGATGATCCTGGCGGCTGGACGGGTGGGGGAGACCTACAACGTCGGCAGCGGTGTCGAGGCGAACATCGAGGAGATCGCCGACCTCGTGCTGGACGGGCTCGGAAAGCCGCATTCGCTGAAGACGATCGTGCCCGACCGGCCGGGCCACGACCGCCGCTACCTGCTCGACAGCTCGAAGCTCCGGCGGGAGCTCGGGTGGGAGCCCTCGGTCGAGTTCGACACGGGGATCCGCGAGACCGTCGAGTGGTACCGCGACCACCGGGCCTGGTGGGAGCCGCTGCGGGAGCGGGCTCCGGTCGTGGAGGACGCCTGGATCGGCGCCGGTGACAGAAGATGAGTGACGTCGCGGTCATCGGCGCGGGTTACGTGGGGCTCACCACGTCGGTCTGCCTGGCCCACCTCGGCCATCGGGTGCTCTGTGCCGACATCGACGAGGAGCGCGTCGCGCGCCTCTCCAAGGGCGAGGTGCCGATCCTCGAGGACGGCCTGCCCGAGCTGCTGAGCGAGGGCTTGTCTTCTCGACGGCTCACCTTCGTGGTCGGGGCGCGCCAGGCGGCCGCCAGAGCGAACTTCGTCTTCCTGTGCGTGCCCACCCCACAGGCCGACGACGGGAGCGCCGACCTGTCCTCCGTCGAGGCCGTGGCCCGCGAGATCGCGCCGGTGTTGCGGCGCGGCACGGTGGTGATCAACAAGTCGACGATGCCGGTCGGCTCCACCCGGCTCGTGCAGCGGATCCTCGGTGAGTCGGGTGCGTCGATCGAGGAGGTCCGCGTGGCCTCCAACCCCGAGTTCCTGCGGGAGGGGACGTCCGTGCAGGACTTCCTCAATCCGAATCGGGTCGTCATCGGCTGCGACGACCCGTCGGTCGCCGTGCGGGTCTCGGAGCTCTACCGGAGCCTCGACGCGCCGATCCTCGTCACCGACCCGGCGTCGGCGGAGATGATCAAGTACGCGTCGAACGCGTTCCTCGCCACGAAGATCTCCTTCGTCAACGCGATCGCGAACCTCTGCGAGGCGGTCGACGCCGACGTGCGCGAGGTCGCGCTGGGGATGGGCTACGACCAGCGCATCGGCTTCGAGTTCCTGCATCCCGGTCCCGGGTACGGCGGCTCCTGCTTCCCGAAGGACACGGCTGCGCTCCGGTACACGGCCCGCAGAGCGGGGTACGCCTTCTCGTTGCTCGACGGCGTGGTGGAGGTGAACCGGCGCCAGCACGAACGGATGGTGGAGAAGCTGACCGCGTTGGTGGGTGGTGAGCTACGTGGGCGGACACTCGCGTTGTGGGGACTTACCTTCAAGGCGAACACCGACGACCTGCGCGACTCGCCGGCACTCGTGATCGCGAGGCGTCTGCTTGACGCGGGCGCGCACGTCCGCGCGTACGACCCGGCCGCGGGCGAGCGGGCGGGAGCGATCGTGCCGGGCCTCGAGATCGTGTCCGACCCCTACGAGGTCTGCATCGGCGCGGCCGCGCTGTCGGTGCTCACCGAGTGGGACGAGTTCCGCTGGCTCGACTTCGACCGCGTCCGCGACGCGCTCGAGGCGCCGGTCGTGCTCGACACCCGGAACCTGCTCGACCCGGGCGCGCTGCGGCGCCTGGGCTTCACCTACGAGGGAGTGGGCCGCTCGTGATCGATCATCCCCGCCGGCGGGCGACCGATTGCGATCGCGCCCGGGCCGTCCTCACCGGCGCCGCCGGGTTCCTCGGGTCCCACCTCTGCGAGGCGCTCGTCGACCGAGGCTGGGATGTTGTCGGTCTCGACAACCTGATCACGGGACGCATGGACAACCTCGAAGGGCTCCTCGCGCGCCCGGAGTTCACCTTCGAGCACTACGACGTCACCAACTTCATCCATGTCACGGGTCCCGTCGACGCGGTCCTGCACTTCGCCAGCCCGGCGAGCCCGGTCGACTACCTCGAGCACCCGATCAAGACCCTGAAGGTGGGCGCGCTCGGCACGCACAACGCGCTCGGCCTCGCACTCGCCAAGGGTGCGCGGTTCCTGCTCGCATCGACGAGCGAGGTCTACGGCGATCCGCTCGTGCACCCCCAGCCCGAGACCTACTGGGGAAACGTCAACCCGATCGGTCCCCGCGGCGTGTACGACGAGGCGAAGCGCTTCGCCGAGGCGATGACGCTCGCGTACCACCGGACGCACGGCCTCGACGTCCGCATCGTGCGAATCTTCAACAGCTTCGGGCCTCGTCTGAGGCCGGCGGACGGTCGGGTGGTGTCGAACTTCCTCGTGCAGGCGATGGACGGCGACCCGCTCACGGTCTACGGCGACGGACGGCAGTCCCGGTCGTTCTGCTACGTGGACGACGAGATCCGCGGCATCGTCGCGCTGCTCGAGTCGGACTGCGTCGGCCCGGTGAACATCGGGAACCCGAACGAGTTCACGATCCTCGAGCTCGCCGAGACGGTGCTCGAGGTGACGGGCTCGACGTCGGAGATCGTGCACGAGCCGCTCCCGGTCGACGACCCGACCCAGCGCCAGCCCGACATCACGCTCGCAAAGCAGGCGCTCGGCTGGGAGCCCCGCGTCCAGCTGCGCGAGGGTCTCGAGCGCACGTACGCGTGGTACCGGGAGGAGCGGGCGCGCGGATGACCGACACCCTCGACCCCAGGCGCTTCCGCAAGCTCTCGGTCATCGTCCCGGTGTTCAACGAGCGCAACACGGTCGTCGAGATCGTCCGGCGGATGCGCGCCGTCGAGCTCCCGCTCGACCGGGAGCTCGTGATGGTCGACGACGGGAGCAGCGACGGCACCCGCGCCGTGCTCGCCCAGCTGGGCGACAGCACGGTCAAGGTCGTGCTGCACCCACGAAACCGCGGCAAGGGCGCGGCGATCCGCACCGGCCTCTCGCACGTCACCGGCGACCTGATCCTCATCCAGGACGCCGACCTCGAGTACGACCCCGACGACTGGCCCTCGCTCATCGCGCCGGTGCTGCGGGGCAAGGCGCAGGTCGTGTACGGCTCCCGCTTCACCGGTGAGCGGCGCAACATGCTCTACACGCACTGGGTCGGCAACCGCATGCTGTCGCTCGCCACCAACCTGCTGTACAACACGACGCTCTCCGACATGGAGACCTGCTACAAGCTCTTCGATCGCAGCGTGCTCGAGGGCATCACGATCGAGTCCGACCGCTTCGAGTTCGAACCGGAGATCACAGCCAAGCTGCTGCGCCGCGGCGTGCGCATCTACGAGGTCCCGATCAGCTACGCGGGGCGCGAGGTGCACGAGGGCAAGAAGATCACTTGGCGCGACGGGTTCGCGGCCCTGTTCGTGCTCCTGAAGTACCGGTTCACGAAGTAGGCGGGATGGCGAGGACCGGCGAGTGGGCCGCCGTCGTCGTCAATTACCGCGCGGGCGCGCTGCTCGCTGCCTGCGTCGACGCCGTCGTCTCCGATCGGTCGGCCGGCGCACCGGAGGTAGTCGTGGTCGACAACGGCTCGGACGACGGCTCGGTCGCCCTGCTCGAGCAGTCGCATCCCGAGGTGCCGGTGGTGCGCCCCGGCGCGAACCTCGGGTACGGGCGTGCCGCCAACCTGGGCATCGCCGCGACCGCAGCTCCGATCGTCGCCGTGCTCAACCCCGACGTCGAGATCGAGCCGGGCACCGCCGCGGCGATCCTTCGATGCTTCGACGTTGACCCACGGCTCGCCGCGGTCGGACCCTCGATCCACAACCCCGACGGCTCGTGGTACCCGTCGGCCCGACGGGCCCCTGCACTTGCCGACGCGGTCGGCCACGCGCTCCTCGGCGGGATCCTCCCCGGGAACCGTTTCACGAGGGCGTACCGCGAGCTCGATGCCGACCCGGCGGTCGCCCGCGAGGTCGACTGGTGCTCCGGCGCGGCGGTGTGGCTGCGCCGGAGCGCACTTGACCGGGTGGGGGGTTGGGACGAGGGCTTCTTCATGTTCTTCGAGGACGTCGACCTGTGCCGTCGCCTCGAGGCCGATGGCTGGCGCATCGCCTACGAGCCGGCCGGGCGGGTGGTCCACGTCGTCGGCGCGAGCCGCTCCGGTCGCCGGTACCGGTCGATCTACTGGCATCACCGGGCCGCGTACCGCTACGCGGCCAAGTGGTGGCGGGGGCCGCGCCGCTTGCTTCTCCCCTTCGCGGCGGCGTTCCTCGCCCTCCGGGGGGTGGTGCTCGGAGCCCGCGAGGCGCTGCGTGCCCGACCGGGGACCGCCGCGGCGACCGAGTAGCCTGAACGGCGCCATGGCCAAGCCGAGCAAGTACAGCCGCGCCCGGATCCGCTCCCGGGTCCGCCGTCCGAAGCGGGCCGGGGCCTCTCGGATTTGGTCGTTCGTGATCGCCGGGGTGGTGGTGGTCGGCGTCGCCGGGGTCGTGCTCACGAAGATGGGCAGCGACACCGCCGAGGCCTCACCGAAGATCGGGGACCACTGGCACGCCTATTTGGGTGTCGACGTCTGTGGCACCTGGCTGGGCAACGCCCCGGAGTTCTCCTACCGTGCGGGCCAGGGTGGCGTCCGGGCCGGGTTGCACTCCCACGGCGACGGCCTGATGCACATGCACCCTCATGCGAGCGACGAGGCCGGTGAGAACGCCACGGTCGGCCGCTACCTGGAGTTCAACGGCTGGGGCGTCTCGTCCGATGCGCTTCAGGTCTGGGACGGGACCGAGCACACGACCGGTCAGAGCTGTGGCGAGGGGGTCGACGCGAAGGAGGCCGAGGTGCAGTGGGTCGTCGGCGAACCCGGCAAGCCCTGGCCCACCAAGGCCCGCACCGGGGACCCGGCCGACTACCGCCCCCAGAACGGCGAGATCGTCGCGATCTACTTCCTGCCCAAGGGCGAGAAGCTCGAGAAGCCGCCGTTGGCCGATCAGGCGCTTGGCAGCATCGAGGACATCGGAGGCCGCTCGGCGACGAACGACACGACCGCGTCGACCACGGGCGAGGGAACGGTCACCACCACGGCGGCGACCGAGACGATCACCAGCATCAGCACGCCGTGAAAGCAGTCGTCTTGGTCGGCGGGGAGGGAACCCGCCTTCGCCCGCTCACGTACACGACGCCCAAGCCGCTTCTGCCGATCGCAAACGTCGAGTTCCTCGAGCGCCAGCTCGCGTGGCTGGCCCGCCATGGTGTCGACGAGGCGGTGCTGTCGCTGGGCTACATGCCCGAGGCGTTCACCCGCCACTTCCACGACGAGCGCTTCGGCGACATGAAACTGCGCTTCGTCGTGGAGCACGAGCCGTTGGGCACCGCGGGCGGGATCCGCTTCGCGGCGGAGGGGATCAACGAGCGGATGCTCGTGTGCAACGGCGACGTGCTCACCGACCTCGACCTCTCAGCGTTCGTGCGCTTCCACGACGAGTGCGGCGCGGAGGCCACGATCTCGCTCGCGCAGGTGGAGGACCCGTCCGCGTTCGGTGTGGTCCCGACCCGCACCGACGGCGAGGTGATCGCGTTCGTGGAGAAGCCCCCGCGTGAGCAGGTCCCCACCAACTGGATCAACGCGGGCACCTACGTGCTCGAGCCGTCGGTGCTCGACGGCATCCCGGCCCGCCTCAACGTGTCGATCGAGCGCGAGACGTTCCCGCGGATGCTGGAGCGCCCGGGCCGGCTCTACGCGATGCAGTCCGACGCGTACTGGCTCGACATCGGGACGCCGCAGAAGTACTTCGAGGCCCATGTCGACGTGTGCTCCGGCCGGCTCGGCCGCCCGCCGGTCGCCGGCGCGAGTGAGTGGTCGTCGGGAGTGTGGGTCCAGCCCGGTGCCACGATCGCGCCCGACGCCGAGCTCGTCGCGCCCGTGCTGATCGGCGAGCGCGCGAACGTCGGCAGCGGGGCCCGGATCGAGGCCTCCGTGCTCGGCGCCGACGTGGAGGTCGGCGCCGGGGCGTCGCTGGCGCGCTCGGTCGTGCTCGACGCGGTGTCGGTCGCGCCAGGCGCGAGCATCGCCGACCTGGTTGTGGCGCCCGATGCCGCGCTGCCGTGCGGGCCGCGCGAGGGATGATCGAGCGGCAGGCGGGAGAGGGACCGTGAAGGCACTCGTGACCGGCGGCGCCGGCTTCATCGGATCGACGCTCACCGATCGCCTGCTGGTCGAGGGCTGGGAGGTCGACGTCGTCGACGACCTGTCCACCGGGTCGCTCGGCAACCTCGCCGACGCCCGTGCGCTACGGACGCGACAGTTCTCGTTCCACCGACTCGACGTGCGGTCCGCGGCGGTCACCGACCTGATCGCGCACCGCAAACCCGACGTGATCTTCCACCTCGCGGCGCAGGCCGACGTGCGCGTCTCGGTCGCACGTCCCGCCTTCGACGCCGAGGTCAACATCATCGGCATCCTCAACGTCTGCCAGGGCGCGCTGGCCGCCAAGGCCAAGAAGGTGGTGTTCGCGAGCTCCGGGGGCACGATCTACGGGACGCCGGAGCACCTCCCGGTGCGCGAGGGGCACCCGCAGCGGCCCGAGTCTCCCTATGGCGTGGCAAAGAAGGCCGCGGGTGACTACCTGCATTACTACCGGGAGATCCACGGGCTGGAGTACACCGCGCTCGCGCTCTCCAACGTGTACGGGCCGCGCCAGGACCCGCACGGCGAAGCCGGCGTCGTCGCGATCTTTGCCGGGCTCATGCTCGACAAGAAGCGCCCGACCGTGTTCGGCGACGGCGATCAGACGCGCGACTTCGTGTTCGTCGACGACGTCGTGGACGCGTTCGTCCGTGGCTCCGAGCGCGGCAGCGGCCTCATCATCAACATTGGTACCGGTGTCGAGACGAGCGTGCTGGAGCTGTACGGGGCGATGGCGCGTGCGGTCGGCTACCCCGACCCGCCGAAAAACGCGCCGGCTCGGGCAGGGGAGCTGGCGCGCTCGTCGCTCGACCCGGGCCGCGCCGAGATCCACCTCGGCTGGAAGCCGTTCACCAGCCTCGACGACGGCGTCGCCAAGACCCTCGAGTGGTTCCGCGCCAACCGCTGAGGACCGCGTTCAGCGGTGCGTCCTGAGCTCGTCGAGGGGGACGGGTGGGCGCCGGCGGGCCACGTAGGCCGGGTCCGGGTGACCGACGAGCACCAGGGCTTGGGGGAGCCAATCGGTCGGGAGCGCGAGGGCGTCGCGGGCGGCCTCGGGACAGAAGATCGGGGCCGCGACCCAGCAGGTCGCGAGGCCGG
The DNA here is from genome assembly GCA_016870395.1 of Actinomycetota bacterium. Taxonomy (GTDB): domain Bacteria; phylum Actinomycetota; class Acidimicrobiia; order IMCC26256; family JAENVU01; genus SHUZ01. Next base: position 58,753 of record VGBT01000005.1, read on the forward strand.
CCTCGGCGGCCGCGAGCATCAGGTTCTCCACTGCTGCGCCGAGCGACAGCAGCGCCATGCCCCACTCGGCTTGCTGCCGGGTCTCGTCGGGGTAGCGGTCGAGCCCGTTCCAGGTGAGACAGCCGAGCACCAACGCGGGCGCGCCGGTGATCTTGCGGAGCGACGCGTCGACGAGCTCGTCGACCCGGGCGGGGTCGACGCCGTCGCAGGTGAGGTCGCCGCGCCAGCGGGCGCCCATCCCGGCCGCGAGCGCAGCCTTGCCGTCTGGGCTGTCGACCACGACGAAGCGCCACGGCCGTGAGTGATGGGGCGCGGGCGCGAAACACGCCGCCGCGACGAGCCCGTCGAGGGCGTCGCGGGCCACCGGCTCGGCGCTGAACGCGCGGATCGAGCGCCGCGCCTCGACAAACGCGGGCACCGTCATCGGAACAGGTCCTCGCTGGCCGGGCGGACCAGCTCGCGCACGGAGCCGTCGCGGAACCACGACGGGTCGAGCCCTCGCAGCAGCGCTGCGGGGATGCCGCGCGCCTTGCCCATCACGAGCTCGGCCGCGCCAGCGACCTCGTCAGCCAGCGCGATTTCCGTGACCCGCAGCTCCTGCCCGCGCGAGTCGCGCTCGCCGCGCAGGTTGAGCACGGCGGCGAGCCCGGCGACGCCGATCGCCACGTCGGTGAGCCCGTGCCGCCACGCGCGGCCGAACGTGTCCGAGACCACCACCGCCACGTCGACGCCAGCACTTGCCTTGACCGCGTTGCGGATCCGGTGCGCGGACGTGTCGCCGTCCTTCGGCAGCAGCGCCGCGACCCCGTCGTCGACGTTGGACAGGTCGACGCCGGCGTTCGCGCACACGAAGCCGTGGGCGGTCTCGGTAATCATGAGCTCGTCGCGGCGCCGCAGGACGCGCGCCGCCTCGGCCTCGATGAGCGCGCGGCGCCCGGCGAAGTCGTCGTGGGCGAGCGGCACCAGCCGGCCCTCCGCCTTCGACACGACCTTCTGAGTGACGACGAGGCAGTCGGCGGTCTCGAGCGGGAGACCCTGCGCGGCGGCCGCGGCGGCCAGGAGCTCGCCGACGGTGTCGCCCGGGCGGATCTCGGGGATCCCCTCGATCCCGGTGATGGTGAGCGCGGTCACGTCAGGCGACGGCGTCGAGCGCGTGGCGCGCGAGCGCGGCTGCCACGCGGGCGTCCGTCATCAGTGTGTCGGCCACCACCGCGCGTACGCCGGCCGCCTCGAGCGCCGGCGCGTGGGCGGCGTCGCCGGAGTCGATGACGAGTGTCCCGCAGAAGTCGGCGTACGCGCGCGCGACGCCGACACAGCTCACTTCGATGCCGAGCGGGCCCATCAGGCGATCGGCCGGTCCCTTCACCGGCGCGCCCGCGATGATCGGGCTCACTCCCACCACCCGGTCACGGCGACGCGCCATCGCGTCGCGGATGCCGGGCACCGCCAGGAGCGGCCCGATCGAGATGACCGGGTTCGACGGGCACACGACGATCGTGTCGGCCGCGGCGATCGCGTCGAGCACGCCGGGGGCCGGCCGCGACTCGGCGGCGCCCTCGAAGTCGACGGCCACGACCGTGGAGGCGGCCCGCTCGCGCACGAACCACTCCTGCATGGCCAGCGTCTCCTCCCGGCCGTCGTCGCGCCCGACGGTCACGCGCGTCGCCACGCGGTCATCGCTCATGGGGACGATGCGCGGCGCCACACCCCACGCTGCGGCGATCTCCGTGGTGACCTCGGTGAGCGTGGCCCCGTCGGCCAGGCGGCTCGTGCGGTAGAGGTGGGTCGCGAGGTCGCGATCGCCGAGTCGGAACCACGGGTCGACGCCGTAGCGGGCGAGGCCGTCGATCACCCTGAACGTCTCGCCGGCGAGCCCCCACCCCTGCTCGGGGTGCTCGGTACCAGCCAGCGTGTAGGTGACCGTGTCGAGGTCGGGGGAGACCGCCAGACCCCAGAACACGTCGTCGTCGGCCGTGTTGACCACCACGGTGACGTCCTCGGGCGGCACGACGCGCACCAGCCCGCGCAGGAAGCGGGCGGCTCCGACACCGCCGGCGAGAGCAACAAGCATGCCGGCAGCGTACAGACGCGACGAGGCCCCTCCGAAGAGGGACCTCGTCTTCGGGCTCTCGCCTGCGGAGGGGGGATCCGCAGGGGGCGCGGTCTTCGGTGAGTCAGCCGCGGATGCTCTGGACGCGAGCCCAGCCCATCTCGACGGCCTTGCCGAGCTGCTCGGGGATCGCCGAGACGACCTCGCCGACCGGCAGGACCTTGAGCTGCTCGATCACCGGTTCGACCCGGGTGCGCAGGTCGCCGAGCACCGGCTCCACCCACGGGCGGGGGTCGACCGCGGCGGGAGCCTGGCCGACGGTCGAGAGCGTGTCGCGCACCTCGGTGCTTACGGTGCCGACGGTGGAGCTCAGCGCAACGGTGAGCTCGTCGGCCAGAGCGCGCAGCGCCTCGGGGCCGAGGCTGTCGCGGGTGCTGCAGCGCAGCTCGCCGAGCCGGGCGGTCGCCTCGCGGCGACGAACCTGGGTCTGCTGGTAGCCGAGCACACCGGCGCCCACGAGGATGTACGCGGCGTCGGTGGCGGTCTTGCGGAGGTCGATGTCCATGAGGAGCTCCTTGATCGGGTGCGTGCACGATATCCCAAAGTGCTAACTCTTGCAAGCACCGATACGGGGCCCGGGAAACGTCATGACCCGGGTCACCCGATGCAGCCGGCGGCATCCCGAGAGCGGTGACCGGCCGGGCGTAGGCTCGACCGGCCCATGGACGACGCCGCGCCGCCCGCAGACGGCCCGCTTCCCGCCGCCGAGCTGTCGGCCGAAGCCGATCCCCCGGGTCGCCGCGATCTGGGGGCCGGCGATCCGGAGCAGCCCGAAGCGGGAAGCGTCCCGCCCGTGGTCGCCGTCGTCGTCACCCGCGACCCGGGGCCCTGGTTCGAGGAGGTCCTCGAAGCGCTGGGCGACTCGGACTACCCGGAGCTGACCGTCCTGGTCCTCGACGCGGGCTCGGCCGAGGACCCCACCGGGCGGGTCGCCGCGCCGCTCCCGGCTGCCTTCGTGCGGCGGCTGCCGGAGAACGTCGGGTTTGCCGTAGCTGCCAACGAGGCGCTCTCGGCCGTGACCGGAGCCACGTTCCTCTGCTTCATGCACGACGACGTGGTGCCCGATCCCGCGGCGATCCGGCTCCTGGTGGAAGAGGGCTATCGGTCGAACTCCGCGATCCTCGGCCCCAAGCTGGTCGACTACGACCGTCCCGAAGTCCTTCTCGAGGTCGGGTGCTCGATCGATCGCTTCGCGGTCCCGCATTCCAGGGTCGAGCCGGGCGAGATCGACCAAGAGCAGCACGACGCCGTACGCGACGTGTTCTACGTCTCCGACGCCATGATGCTGGTGCGCGCCGACCTGTTCTCCGAGCTCGGTGGCTTCGACGCCCGCACGTTCCCAGGCGGTGAGGACCTCGACCTGTGCTGGCGCGCGGGCCTGGCCGGAGCGCGCGTGATGGTCGTTCCCGACGCGCGCGCCCGGCACCGGAAGGCCGATCATCTCCGCGACGACGCCGACCGCGCGTCGAAGGAGCAGCTCCACCAGAGCCGCCTCCGGGCGTTGCTGAAGTGCTACTCGGGCCTCTCGCTGTGCTACTTGATCCCGCTGACGTTGTTGCTCAACGTCGTCGAAGCCGTCGCGTTCCTGTTCACCCGGCGCCGTGATCGAGCGCGAGCGCTCCTCGGGGCCTGGGTGTGGAACGCGCGCAACCTCGGCGATCTCCGCCAGGCGCGGGCGGCCGCCCAGGCGCTCCGTTCCGTGCCGGACTCGGAGGTGCGGGTCCTCCAGTCCCACGGGAGCGCCCGGGTCCGCCACTTCCTCGTCGGGTCGCTGCACGCCGAGGAGCGCATCCGGACGATCTCGGAGCGCGGTCGCACCGTGGCCGACTCCGCGTCGTCGGGCGCGCGCACGCCCCAGGTCATGTTGGTCGGCGCGTTCGCGCTCGTGCTCCTCCTCGGATCGCGCGGCTTGCTCCTCGGGCGGGTCTCCGCGGTCGGTCAGCTCGCGACCTGGCCTGGCGTCGGCGACCTCCTCGGGGCGTTCACGTCCGCGTGGCGTGCCTCGGGGCTGGGCTCGCCGTCGGCGCCGCCGCCGCTACTCGCGGCCTTCGCCGGGCTCGGCACCGCGGTCGTCGGGGCGACCGCGCTCGCCCGAACACTTCTGGTCGTCGCTGCGCTCCCAGTCGGTGTCTTCGGGGCATGGCAACTCGGTCGGAGGATCGCCGGTCCGGGCTGGCCGGCCGCGGCGGCGGCACTCGTCTACGGCGTCAACCCCGTGGCCCGCAACGCGCTGGCGGCGGGCCGGTTCGGGCCGGTGGTTCTCTACATGTTGGCTCCCTTTGTCCTCGGTGGCCTCTTGCGGCTCGCCGGATACCTTCCCGACGAGCCTCGGCGTCGTCGGTGGCGATCGCGGATCGGTACCGCGGCGTTGGTCGCGGTGACCGCCGCAGCTTGGCCGCCCGCGCTGGCGTTCCCGGTGCTCGTGCTCGTCGCGTTCGCGTTTGCCGCGCCGCTCGCGCGCGACGGGTTCGCGCGGGTTCGCGCGCTCGGCGCGGCGGCGTTCGTGTCCGTCGGGCTCGCGCTCGCTCTGCTGCTGCCCTGGCCGCTGACGTACCTGCAGGCCGGCGATCGGCTCGCGGTCGCGGGGTTCGCGTTCCGTCCCTTCTCGGGTCTGAGCGAGCTCGTGCGCTTCGACACCGGTCCCAACGGCGCGGGTACCTTCGGCTGGTCCTTCGTCGTCGCGGCCGGGGTCGTGTTGCTCCTCGCGGCCGAGGACCGGCTGGCATGGACCGCGCGCCTGTGGGTGCTCGCGCTCGTGTCGTTCGCCGTGCCGTTCCTCTCGTACCGGTTCCTCCCCGACACGCCGATGCCGGCCGTCGAAGGACTGCTCGTGCCCGCGGCACTGGCACTGGCGCTGGTGGTGGGAGTGGGGGTGGCCGCCTTCGCCCAGGACGTGCTGGCCGTGCATTTCGGGTGGCGGCAGATCGCGTCGTTGGTCGGCGTGGTCACCCTTGCCGGCGCGGGCCTGCTCTTCGTGGGTGACTCCTTGGGTGGCCGCTGGCATCAGCCCGACGACGACTGGGTCGAGTCGCTGTCCTGGATGCATGCTCAGGAGGGCAACGGGCGGTTCCGGGTGCTGTGGCTGGGCGACGCGTCGATCCTGCCTGTCGACCCGCTGCCGCGCGGTGACGTCGCCTACGGCGTCACCGACAACGGCCCCGGCGACGCGCGCATGGCGTTGCCGCCGCCGCCGGGAGGCGCGAGTGCTCTCGTCGGCGAGGCGGTCGACCTGCTGGTCAGCCTGAGGAGCGACCGGGTGGGTCGGCTGCTCGCGCCGATGGCGGTGCGCTACGTGGCCCTGCCGGACCGCGCCGACCCGGGCGATCGACCGACCGCGCCGCCGAGCGCCGCCCTGCGCGCGGGACTCGCCGCGCAGCTCGACTTCGTCCGGCTCGAGGCGCCAGCGGGGATCACCCTCTACGAGAACCGCGCGTACCTGCCCGGCGCCGCGCTCTTGCCCGACGACCCGACGACGAAGGGTCCGCTCGACGTGCTCGACGCTCCCGATGCCTGGGCCGCGGTGCCGGTGCTCGGCGGGCCCGTGCCCGAGGGAACGGTCCTCTGGAGCCAGGCCTACGACGGAGCGTGGAAGGCCGACGGCAACGGTGACGCCCTCACCCACCGGCGAGCGTTCGGATGGGCGAACGGCTTCGCCCATCCGGACAAGGGCACGGTCACGATCTCCTACGGCCGGCAGTGGACGCGGTACCCGCTGGTCCTGTTGCAGCTCGCGATCGTCGTGGGCGCCTTCGGGCTCTGGCGCGGCAGCCTCCGGTTCCGGCGCCGCGGCCGCGCCGCGTCCTACGCGGACCGGTCCGGGGGCGAGGCGTGAGCGCTCGCCGGTCGCCGTCGCGTGCCGCGGCGCTCTTCGTGGTCGTGGGCACGATCGTCGCTGCCCTCGTGCTCGCGGCGACGGTTCCGGAACCCGTACCCGACGGCGCGCCCGCCGTCGGACCGCGTCTCGCCCGGCGCGGCGAGATCTCCAGCTGGTTCTGCGCGGAGGGGACCTCGACGCCCGACGCGCGAGCGGACGAGCGCGTCTATGTCACCAACCTCGGTCGTGCCGTCGCGCACGCTGCGCTCACGGTCTTCTCCGGCGCCGACCAGACCCCGGTGACGAGTACCTTCGAGGTGCCGGGGCGCTCGGTGCACGAGGTGCACCTGGCGGACGTGGCCGCGGTGGCGGAACCGGGAGTGCTCGTGGAGGTGCGCGGCGGTCGGTCCGTCGTGACCCATGGCATCAACGGAAACGATGACGTGGCGATCGGGCCGTGCGCCCGCGAACCCGCCGAACGCTGGCAGTTCGCCGGGGCGACCACCGTCAGGGGCGCCACGCTTTGGCTCGCCCTCCTCAACGCGTACCCCGACGACGCCATCGTCGACATCCGCTTCGTCACCGACAAGGGCCCGGTGGAGCCCGAGGCGTTGCAGGGCTTCGTCGTACCTCGCCGCTCACGGCTCACGGTTCCCGTACACGAGCACGCGCGGCGCGACAACCTCGTGGCGACCGACGTCGTCGTGCGACGCGGTCGCGTCGTCGCGGAGCAGTCTTTGGTGCTCGACGGGAGTGACGGCCGGAGGGGTCTCGCGCTCACGCTGGGCACCGCGCGGGCCGCCAGGCGTTGGACGGTTGCCACCGGCGCGCAGGCGGAGGGTCGAACCCAGGCGCTCGCGGTGGCCAACCCAGGGAAGGTGCCCGCACTCGTCCGCGTCGTGCCCGAGCTCGACGGCGACGCCGAGGTCGCGCCGATCGAGCTGCTCGTCCCCGTGCGCTCGGTCGTGCCCGTCGACCTGGCGGTGATCCCTCCCGACGTCGGCTTCTCGCTCGCGATCAGCGCCGAGGAGCCCGTGGTCGTCGAGACCACGGCTGCGGTCACAGCACCGCAGCCGGCTGCAGCCCGCGGCATCGCGACCGCGCTGGGGTCGACGGCGGCCGAGCGGTTCTGGGTGGTCAGCCCGGCGCGCGCCTCCGATCGTTCGCAGGATGCCGTCACCGTGCTCAATTCGGGCACACGACGGGTCAGCTTCACCGCGCGGGTGCTCCACGACGGGGCTTTCTCGGTGATGGGGACGAAGGCTCGGATCACCCTGGCGCCGGGGCGTCGCGCCGTGCTCGACCTGACCGCGGCCGAAGTCCCGACCGGCGCCGCGCTGGTCGTGACCGGCTCGGGCCCGGTCGTCGTGGAGCGCTTCTCCGAGGGTGTTCCCGGCGTGACGCTCGCGGTCGCGGTCCCCGGCTCGTAGGGGCGCGGTGCCCTCTTCTACCCTGCGCCGTCGTGGCGGTGCAGGTGCTGATCGGGCTGGGCGTGCTGGTGGCGGCGAGCGTGGTCGCGCTGGTCCTTCGAGGCCGGCGCAGGGCAGGTGCCACACCGGTCGGCGATGCCTACCCCGTCGCGCGCCAGCTCAGCCGGGCCGACTTCTCCCGGCCCGACGCACCGTGGTTGGTGGTCCTCTTCTCGTCGCGCGTGTGCGACTCGTGCGAGGACATGCGCGACAAGATCGCGGTGCTGGCTTCCGACGAGGTCGCGGTACACGACGCGGAGTTCACCCAGTCGCGAGAACTGCACGAGCGCTACGCGATCTCGGGGGTGCCGATGGTCGTGCTCGCGGACGCCGAAGGGGTGGTGCGACGCGCGTTCGTGGGGCCGGTCAGCGCCACCGACCTGTGGGCCGCCGTCGCCGCGGAGCGCGACCCACAGCGTGCGCCGTCCGAGCTCGGCCGCTTGGTTGACTGAACGGCGACGACGAGGATTGCCGCTCGGTCACCTCGGTCCGGTGCTCAGTCTCGTGTGTGACGAGTGTCCGGGCCGCTCAGCGGATCAGGGCTCGATGGGTTGGCCCTCGTCGTCGACGATCTCCTCGGTGCCGTCGGCGAGGCGCACTCGCCGCGGACCCCCCGCGTGGTAGCCGACCGCGCCGTCGACGAGCCGCTCGATCTCGAGGCCGTCGAGCGTCTCGTGCTCGAGCAGCGCCGAGGACACGGCGTCGAGGCCGAGGCGGTACTTCATGAGCAGCTCGCGGGTGCGCATCTCCTGGGTCCGCAGGATCCGCTCGACCTCCTCGTCGATGACCCGGGCGGTCTCGTCGGAGTAGTCACGGGTGTGCACCAGGTCCTCGCCGAGGAACACCGCGCCCTGCGAGCCCCAGGCCATCGGACCGACGCGATCCGACATGCCCCACTCGCGCACCATGCGCCGCGCGATCTCGGTGCCGCGGACGAGGTCGTTGCTTGCGCCCGTCGACTGGCTCCCGAACACGATCTCCTCCGCCACTCGGCCACCGAGCAGCACGCAGAGCATGTCGTCGAGGAAGTGCTTGTCGTGTGCGTAGCGCTCCTCCTCCGGGAGCTGCTGGGTCATCCCGAGGGCCATGCCGGTGGGGAGGATCGTCACCTTGTGCACCGGGTCGGCGTGCTCGAGCACGTACGCGGTAATCGCGTGGCCCGCCTCGTGGTAGGCGGTGTGCTCCTTCTCCTCGTCGTTCATCATCACCGAGGGTCGTTTGAGGCCCATCAGCACGCGATCGCGCGCGTCCTCGAAGTCCTCCGCGTGCACCGCGCTCTCGGCTCGACGGACCGCGAAGAGCGCGGCCTCGTTGACGAGGTTGGCGAGGTCGGCGCCGGACATGCCGGGCGTGCCGCGCGCGACGGTCTCGATCTTCACGTCACCTGCGATCTTCTTGTCGCGGAAGTGGACCTTGAGGATCTCGATCCGCTCCTCGAGGGTCGGCAGCGGCACCGTGATCTGGCGGTCGAAGCGTCCGGGCCGTAGCAGCGCGGAGTCGAGAATGTCGGGCCGGTTGGTGGCCGCGATCATGACGAGCCCCTCGCCGGTCTCGAACCCGTCCATCTCGGCGAGCATCTGGTTGAGCGTCTGCTCCCGCTCGTCGTGCCCGCCGCCGAGCCCGGCGCCACGCTTGCGCCCGATGGAGTCGATCTCGTCGATGAAGATGATCGCAGGGGCTTGCTTGCGTGCGGTCTGGAACAGGTCGCGCACCCGAGCGGCGCCGACCCCGACGAACATCTCCATGAAGTCCGAGCCGGTGATCGCGACGAACGGCACGCCGGCCTCGCCGGCGACCGCGCGCGCGATGAGCGTCTTGCCGGTTCCTGGTGGGCCTACGAGCAGCACGCCTCTCGGGATGCGCGCGCCGATCTCCTTGAACTTCCCCGGGTTCTTCAGGAAGTCGACGACCTCGGTGATCTCCTGCTTCACCGGGCCGTACCCGGCGACGTCGGCGAAAGTGGTCTTCGGCTTCTCGGCGTTGTAGACCTTGGCGCGGCTCCGCCCGATGTTCATGACCGCGCCCATCTGACCCTGGGCCCGGCGGTTCATCCACACGAAGAACCCGATGATCAAGACGAGCGGGAGCACCCACAGCAGGATCCCGAGCAGCGGGTTCGAGGTCGTCCGGACGTAGTCGACGTCGACGCCCTGCTTCTCGAGCTCGGCGAGCTGGGCCTCCTGGAGGTCGTCGTTGGGACCCGACGAGGTGAACTCGGTCGTCCCGTCCTGGGGCTGTCTGTACTCGCCGCTGATGTGACCGTTGGTCGGGTCGTACTCGATGCTCTTCACCTCGTCGGCCTGCACCGCCGCGGTGAACTCGCTGTAGCTGAGCTCGTCGGTCTCGGTGGTGCTTCCCCGCATGCTCGTGGCCACGAACACCGCGACCACGATCCCGACGACGAGCAGCGGCAGCCAGCGCGGCCACGGCCGCGGACCGGAGGACGGGGTGCCGTCACCCGTCGGCCGACCGGGCCCTGGGTCAGGGCCTTGACCGGGAGCGGGGGGTTCGGGCGGGCGGCTGCTCACTCGGCTCCTCGAGGTGGTCTTCGTCGGGTGGGTGGGTCGGGCGGGCACCATGCTAGGACCCCGCGGCGGCGGGGTCGCCGTCGACCAACGCCGGCGCGCGGCATCGGATTCCTTGGCGCGTAACCTGCCCAGCGTGAGCCGCCATCCCGGGCCCGGTTGCCCCGTTCGCTGGGGCCTGGGCGACGCGGCTTTGGTCTGGCTCGGCGGCCTCGTGGCCGCCACCGTCGCCGCCTCGATCAGCCTGGCGCTCCGGGACCGCTCGGCCGACCTGGCCCCAGACGCAGTCGACCTGGTCGTGGGCCTGGTAGCCCAGAACCTGGCCATCCTCGGGGGGCTCGTGCTGGTCAGCCGGCGGCGGGGGCTGGGGAGCCTGCGGGCGGACTTCGGTCTGGCGCTCCACCCACGCGACTGGCTGTGGCTCCCGTGCGGCGTCCTGCTCCAGGTGGTGGGCAGCGGCCTGATCGAGCTGCTCGACCGGGTAGCGGGTGGGCTGCGCGAGCAGGAGGCCGCCCGTGTGCTCGATCGGGCCGACGGGCCCGAGCTTGTCGCGCTGATCCTCGGGGTCACCCTTGTGGTACCGCTGGCCGAGGAGCTGCTGTTCCGGGGTCTGCTGCTGCGATCCCTGGCCCGACGGTTCCATGCAGTGACGGCCGTGGTGGCGTCGGCCGCCACGTTCGCGGGGGCTCACCTCCTCGACCCCGCGACCGCGCCGCTGCTGGTGCCGCTGGCGCTGCTCGGGCTGGTCTCGGGGATCCGGGCGGTGCGCACCGGCGAGCTGTCCCAGTCGCTGATGCTTCATGGCGGCTTCAACCTCCTGAGCGCGGTCGTGCTGGTGTCGAGCTGAGGACCCGCAGACCTCTGACCAGGGAGGACACCGATTCTCATCCCTAGAATCATCCCTCTCATTCTCGGATCATCCTCTAGGAATTGCGCCCGTTCCGACGATCCCAGTCAGAGCGGGTCAACCACATGGCCCCCGTCGGAAGGGACGCTGATGCGCTGCAGTCGCTGCACCACGGGTGGGATGGTCGAGATCCGGATGAAGATCGCGGGGGAGGACGTCGTCTTCCACAGCTGCGCCCGGTGCGAGGCCAAGGAGTGGTCGACCGAAGCGGGGCCCACGTCGCTCGGACGGGTGCTCGAGCTCGCGCGCTCGGGTCGGTAGCTCGCTAGCTCCCGAGGCGCCCCACCGGGGTGGCGCGGCGACGGCCCCGCCCGCCCCGAGCTCGCGATGTCGGGGATCGCCCGGAACCAATGGAGCGCGAAAGGGCCCTTCGGGTCCTCTCGCCGATTCGCGCCCGTCGCGTCTGCTCGCGAACCCGCCACGGATCGAGCGGGCCCGGCTGCCATGCTGACGGGATGTCCGTGTCGGTGCCCGAGACGAGCGCGCCCGCAACCGGACCGGACGAAGCCGATCGCGGCCCGTTCCCATCGCCCGACGACCTGACGCTGCCGCCGGACGATCGCGACCTGGGCCTGGCGTGGCGGATCGTCGGCATCGCGGTCGTGCTGGCGTGCTGCGCGGTCGTCTTCTGGCAGCTCGACCCGGGCCTGTCGCTGTGGTCGCCGAACCGGGGCCTGCTGCTCCGTGACACCACGCCGAGCGGTGGCGACATGGGCGCCCACGTCTGGTTCCCGGCATACCTGCGCGACCACCTGCTGCCGAGGTGGCGGGTGGCGGGATGGGCACCCGACTGGTTCGGGGGTTTCCCGGCCGGACAGTTCTACTTCCCGCTGCCCGCGCTGCTGATCGTCGTCCTCGACCTCGTGATGCCCTACAACGTGGCGTTCAAGCTGGTCACCGCAATCGGTCCAGTGGCGCTGCCGGCGACCGTGTACGCCTTCGGCCGCGGCCTGCGGGTGCGGCGGCCCGGCCCCGAGCTGATGGCCGTCGGTGCAACGTGCTTCCTCTTCTTCCGTGGCATCGAGGCGACGGCCGGGACCCACGACGCCCAGATCCAGTTCAACCAGCGGATCATGGGCGGCACGCTGGCCAGCGCGCTCGCGGGGGAGTACTCGTTCTCGTTCGCCCTGGCGCTGGCGTTCGCGTTCCTCGGCGCGCTCGCCTACTCGCTGCGGACGCGGCGCCGTCTGTGGCTTCCGGCACTCCTTCTCGCGGGCACGATCCTGAGCCACGTCGTGGTCGGCATCTTCGCGGCGGTCGCCGCCGTAGTCGTCTGGGCGTTCCTGCTGCGTCGCCGACAGGTGCTGCTCGCCCTCGGGATCGGGGCTGCGATCGGCGGCGTCGGCGCCGCGCTCAGCGCGTTCTGGACGTTCCCCCTGCTGGCCGGGTTCGGGTACACGGCAAACATGCGCTACGAGCGGCTCACCTGGTACCTCGACTACCTCATACCTGGTCAGCTGTGGTGGGTGTTCGTGCTCGCGGCCATCGGCGTGTTGATCGGGCTCGTCCGGGTCGACCGCGCCGTCCTGGCGATCGCGAGCGTCACGGTGGTGTTCGCCGTCGTCTTCCGGTTCTGGCCCGAGCTCCACGCGTGGAACCTCCGGTTCCTGCCGTTCTGGTACCTGGGCGCGTTCCTGCTCGCGGGCATCGCGGTTGCCGAGGTCGTTCGGGGGATCTCGAGCCTGGTCGCGCGCGCCTGGACCGGTTCGCCGCCGGAGCCCGGGGAGGAGTGGGCGTTCGAACCGCCTTTGGAGCGCCGACGGTTCCGGCTGGTCCGGTCCGTGACCGCGCTGGGGATCGCGGCGGTGGTCACCGTCGGGTCGTTGGCGATCGCGGTCAACACTCGCAAGTTCCTCGATTTCTGGGCCGAGTGGAACTACGCGGGCTACGAGGACACCGCGGCCACCAGCGCCAAGCCGAAGGCCTACGCGGAGTACCGCGCGTTGATCGAGACGATGCGCGACCTCCCCCCCGGGCTCGCGATGTGGGAGGGCGGCCCGGCACTCGACGCCTACGGCACGCCGCTCGCCCTGATGCTTTTGCCGTACTGGACCGACGGCCGGATCGACTCGCTCGAGGGCCTGTTCTACGAGTCGGCCGCGAGCACCCCGTACGACTTCATGGCCATCGGGCCGCTGTCCGCCTCCGGCAACGCGTCCAACCCGGTGCGCGGCCTCGACTACCGCACGATCGGCGACTTCGACGTCGGGGTGCGCTACCTCGAGCAGCTCGGCGCGCGCTACTACCTCGCGCACTCCGACGACGCGAAGGCCCGCGCCGACGCCCACCGGGATCTGCGGCTCGTCGCGAAGGTACCGGGCCTCGATGCCACGCCGCCGACGGGATGGAACGTCTACGAGGTGCGGGACCACGCGCGCGTCGCGCCGCTCGCGTACGAGCCGGTCGTTGTCGCGCCCACAGGCGGGAGGCAGTCGGAGTGCTTCGGGCGACCTGCGGCAGTCGGCGCGAAGGACCCGGAGCTCGATCCGTGGGAGTGCGTCGCCGCCGAGTGGTGGGACTCGCCGGAGCGGCTCGACCAGCCGCTCGCCGCCTCCGGCCCGAAGCCGTGGCGACGGGCGAGCGCCGGCGACGCGGCCTCGGTGAGCCCGCGGCGCCTTCCGGAGGTGCGGGTGACCGACGTGCGCGAGACCGAGGATTCGGTCGCGTTTCGCGTCTCGCGCGTCGGGGTGCCAGTGGTGGTCCGCACCTCCTACTTCCCCGCGTGGAAGGCCCATGGCGCCGACGGGCCGTGGCGGCTCACGCCGAACCTGATGGTGGTGGTACCCACCGAGCGGTCCGTCACCCTGCGTTACGAGCGCACCGGGGCCGAGTGGCTCGGGATCGTGGGGTCGCTGGCCGGCCTCGCCGGGCTGGTCGCATTGGTCGTGTGGCGTCCGCGGACGCGGCCGTCCCGGGGCGGGACCGCGGAGGGCCTGAGGCTACGATGAGCGTCCCGCCACCTCCCGTGGCGGTGAGGATTCCCGGCCCACGCACGAACGCCGGGAGAAGACGGAGCCCCCACAGCCGTGGCCGACGCGCTCGACAGCATCTTCAAGGCCTATGACGTCCGCGGCCTGTATCCCGACGAGATCGACGAGTCCGTCGCGCGCCGCGTCGGCAACGCGTTCGTCCGCTTCACCGAGGCGTCGACGGTCGTGGTCGGCCGCGACATGCGTCCCTCCTCGATTCCCCTGAGCCAGGCCTTCGTCGAGGGCGCGACGCTCGCGGGCGCCGACGTGGTCGACGTGGGCCTCGCCTCCACCGACCTCGTGTACTTCGCGTCGGGTCTTCTCGATGCCCCGGCCGCGATGTTCACGGCGAGCCACAACCCCGCGCGGTACAACGGGATCAAGATGTGCCGGGCGAGCGCGGCACCGATCGGGGAGGCCACCGGCCTGCTCCAGATCAAGGGGGCGGTGGCCGCAGGGCTGGTCGAGCGGGCCGAGGAGGCGGGCCGGGTCGAGACGCGCGACCTCCTGGTCGAGTTCGCTGCGCACGTTCGCTCCTGTGTCGACGTATCCGCCCTCGCGGCGCTGCGCGTGGTGGCGGACACCGCCAACGGCATGGGCGGCCTCGTGGTGCCGGCGGTGTTCGAGGGGACGCCGTTCGAGCTCAGCGTGCTCTTCGGTGAGCTCGATGGCACGTTTCCGAACCACCCGGCCGATCCGATCCAGCCCGAGAACCTCGTCGCGCTGCAGAAGGCGGTGCTCGACGCGGGCGCCGACGTCGGACTCGCGTTCGACGGCGACGCAGACCGAGTGTTCCTGGTCGACGACCGCGGCCAGCCGGTGTCGGGATCCATCACGACGGCGATCGTGGCCAGGGGGATCCTCGAGCGCACCGGGCCGGGTGAGACCGTGGTGCACAACCTGATCTGCTCGAAGGCGGTCCCCGAGGTGATCCGCGAGATGGGGGGGACCCCGGTACGAGCGCGCGTCGGCCACTCCTTCATCAAGCAGGTGATGGCCGAGACCGGCGCCGTGTTCGGCGGCGAGCACTCGGCCCACTACTACTTCCGCGACAACTGGCGGGCCGACTCCGGCTCGATCGCGGCGATGGTGGTGCTCGAGCAGCTTTCGCTCGCCGGGGTTCCGCTCTCCGAGCTGCGCGGGCCGTTCGAGCGCTACGCCCAGTCCGGAGAGATCAACACCGAGGTCGCCGACCCGGCCGGCGTGATCGACCGGATCGCCGCCGAGTTCGCAGGTGCCGACCAGGACCACCTCGACGGTCTTACCGTCGACTTCGGTGACTGGTGGTTCAACCTGCGCCCGAGCAACACCGAGCCCCTGCTGCGCCTCAACCTCGAGGCATCCGATCGTGCGGCGTGCGATGCTCACACCGACGCAGTGCTCGCACTGATCCGCGACTCCTAGGAGACATCGTTGGCACTCGATTCCCAGCTGCTCGAGATCTTGGCCTGCCCCGAGGACAAGGGTCCGTTGCTCTACTTCGCGGACGAGGACTCCCTGTACAACCCGCGCCTGAAGCGCCGCTACGTCGTCCGTGACGACATCCCGATCATGCTCGTCGACGAGGCCGAGACAGTGAGCGACGCCGAGCACGCTCGGCTGCTCGCCAAGGCCGAGGCCGACGGCATCCGGCCCACGTTCGAGGCCTGAACTGACCGTGCCGGTCGACTCCCTGGGGTTCCTCGACGCGGTTGGCGGCCTGCCGGAGCAGCTCGCGGCGGCGCACGAGGCCGCGGGTGAGAACATCCGCGCCGAGGACCTCCCCGCGCTCGACGACATCAGCAACGTGGTCGTGCTCGGGATGGGGGGCTCGGGGATCAGCGGCGACGTTCTGGCGGCGGTCAGCACGGGCACGATGCCCGTACCGGTGACGGTGCTCAAGCAGTACCGCACGCCCGCGTTCGTCGGGCCCGGCACGTTGGCCTTCGCGGTGTCGTACTCGGGCGGCACCGAGGAAACCCTCTCGATGACGGAGGGTGCGCTCGACGCAGGCGCCCATGTCGTCGCGATCTCGAGTGGTGGCGACCTCGCCCGTCTCGCCGACGAGCGGGGCGCGCTGCACGTCCCGTGTCCCAAGGGCTACATGCCGCGAGCCGCGCTCGGCGCGCTCGTGGCCCCGCTGTTCGTGTGCTGCTATCGGATGGGACTGCTGCCTGACGCGCATCTGCTGATGGTGAAGGCCGTGGAACAGCTCGCCCGCCGACGCGACCGCTGCGAGCCCGAGGTCGAGGGCGCCGCCAACCCGGCGCGTGAGCTCGCCCGCCGCATCGATCGCACCGTCCCACTCGTGTACGGCGGCGGCGCGCTCGGAGCGGTCGCGGCGATGCGCTGGAAGTGCGACGTCAACGAGAACGCGAAGGCGCCCGCGTTCTGGGCTGCGCACCCGGAGCTCGACCACAACGAGATCTGCGGCTGGGGTCAGCACGGCGACGTGACCCGCCAGATCGTCACGCTCGTAGAGCTCCGGCACGGCTTCGAGCACGAGCGCCTCGCGCCGCGCTTCGCGATCACCCGAGCGCAGATCGAGGAGTGCGTCGCCGGCGTGCTCGAGGTGCGGGGTGAGGGTGAGGGCCGGTTCGCCCAGCTGCTCGATCTCATGTACGTGGGCGACTGGGTGAGCTGCTACCTGGCGCTCCAGAACGACGTCGACCCCGGTCCGATTGCCGCCATCGACCACCTGAAGCGGGAGCTGTCGCGAGGCTGACCCGGTGCCCGCCGACGATCGCCGCCGATGCGAGGCGTCGATGCAGCTAACCTGGATCTCCGGTCGGGCCCTTTGGGGGCTGTCATCCGGTGATCCGGGCCGACTCCTAGCGAAGCGTCGCGTGCTCGTTCAGAGATCGGTCGCGTGACCACACGACAAGGAGTCCTCATGACCACGACCAACACGGGCCCTGCCGCGGGCTTCACCGATTTCAAGGTCGCCGACCTCGGGCTGGCCGAGTTCGGGCGCAAGGAGATCCGGCTGGCCGAGCACGAGATGCCCGGCCTGATGGCTCTGCGTGAGCGTCACGCCACCGAGCAGCCGCTCGCCGGGGCGCGCATCACCGGATCGCTGCACATGACGGTGCAGACCGCGGTGCTGATCGAGACGTTGGTGGCGCTGGGCGCGCAGGTGCGCTGGGCCAGCTGCAACATCTTCTCCACCCAGGACCACGCGGCCGCGGCGATCGCCCAGGAGGGCATTTCGGTGTTCGCGTGGAAGGGCGAGACGCTCGAGGAGTACTGGTGGTGCACCGAGCAGGCGCTCACCTGGCCCGGTGAGGACGGTCCCAACATGATCCTCGACGACGGCGGCGACGCGACGCTGCTCGTGCACAAGGGCGTCGAGTACGAGCGCGCCGGCGTCGTGCCCGACCCGGCGAGCGCCGAGTCCGAGGAGTTCGAGGTCGTGCTCGGTCTGCTCGGCCGGGTCCTCGCGGAAGACCCGCAGCGCTGGCACCGGATGAGCGCCGAGATCCGAGGGGCCACCGAGGAGACCACCACGGGCGTGCACCGGTTGTACCAGATGACCGAGGCGGGCACGTTGCTCTTCCCGGCCATCAACGTCAACGACTCGGTGACGAAGTCGAAGTTCGACAACTTGTACGGCTGCCGGCACTCGCTCGTCGACGGCATCTGTCGTGCGACCGACGTGATGCTCGCCGGGAAGGTCGCGGTCGTGTGTGGCTACGGCGACGTCGGCAAGGGCTGTGCACAGGCGCTGCGCGGCCAGGGTGCTCGTGTCCTGATCACCGAGATCGACCCGATCTGTGCGTTGCAGGCCGCGATGGAGGGCTACGAGGTCGCGACGCTCGACGACGTGATCGCGGATGCGGACCTCGTCATCACCGCGACCGGAAACACGATGATCGTGTCGGCCGACCAGATGGCGCGGATGAAGCACAACGCGATCGTCGGCAACATCGGCCACTTCGACAACGAGATCGACATGGCCAACCTCGCGAAGGTGCCCGGCATCGACCGGATCACCATCAAACCGCAGGTCGACGAGTGGGTGTTCCCCGAGACGCCCGAATACTCGCGCCACTCGGTGATCATCCTCGCGGAGGGCCGCCTGCTGAACCTCGGCTGCGCGACCGGCCACCCGAGCTTCGTGATGTCGAACAGCTTCACCAACCAGGTGATGGCCCAGATCGAGCTGTTCGGCCACCACGACTTCTACGAGCGGCGGGTGTACACGCTGCCGAAGCATCTCGACGAGGAGGTCGCGCGCCTGCACCTCGACAAGCTGGGCGTGAAGCTCACGCGCCTGACTGAGTACCAGGCGGGCTACCTCGGCATCCCGGTGGACGGGCCGTACAAGCCGGATCACTACCGGTACTAGGGACCTGCGCCGGTACTCGCGTCTCGTCGGGGCCGCGTTGTCACAGGGTGCCGGTACCGTCGACGCCATGCTGCACGCGCTCGCCGACGCCGTCTTCCCCAGCTCGTGTCCCGGATGCGGTGGGCGCAACCCGCGCGACGAGCCCTGGTGCGCGGCGTGCGGGGCGACGGCGCGTCCGGCACCGCGTGGAGCTGTGCCGGTCGGGGTCGACGACCTGGTCGTGGCCTACGCCTACGAAGGCGTCGTGCGGGAGCTGGTCGCCCGGGTCAAGTACCACAACCGACGGAGCGTGCTGCCCTGGCTGGGCGCGGCTGTCGCCGGGATGCTCGATGTGCGCGACCTCGACGTCGTCACGTGGGTGCCGACGACTTCGGTCCGGCGGCGCCAGCGTGGCTTCGACCACGGCGAGCTGCTCGCACGCGCCGTCGGCAGGGAGCTCGGCCGACCGGTGCGACGGCTGTTGCGCCGCCGCGACGCGGAGCCCCAGACCGGGGCGTCGCGCGTCGCGCGCTCACGCGGGCCCGTCCTCGTCGGTACCGGAGGGGTCGCCGGCCTCGACGTGGTGGTCGTCGACGATGTGGTGACAACGGGTGCGACGCTCGCGGCGGCGGCGCGCGTCCTGCACGAGCGAGCGGCCCGCTCCGTCGTGGCGGCGGTGGCCGCGCGCACGCCGTGAGCGCGCGGATCTACCACGCAGAGTGAGATTTCGCCCAAGGTTCCGGGGCGCGGCGACGACCATTGGCCATGTGGAGCAGGGCCCGAGCCGACACGATCCGGACGCTCGACCAAGAAGAGGCACCGGCGTGCCGGGCCCGGTGGATCGGGCAGCTCCGGCGCGAGGTGCGACCAGGGCGCTACCGCCCCCCGACCTCGACGGGGCCGAGGCGCTCCTCGCGTGGGTGGGCGATGCTCGGAGTCTCCCGGCCCTGGTCCCGATCTCGTAGCACCGCCATACTCGATACGACCGTGAGACGAAGGGGGCGAATGTGCCGATCGACATCCTCGTCCGAGGCAGGAACGTGACGGTCGAGGAGGCCGTCGGGGCCGCCGCCCGCCAGAAGGTGGCCAAACTGGAGCGGCTCGCCCATGACATCCGTCGCATCGAGGTCGAGTTCTCCGAAGTCCGCAACCCGAGGGTCGCCGACTCCCAGGTCTGCAACGTCACGATCCACCTGAAGCGCCGCGCGCTCAAGGCGCACGCCGCCGCGCCGGAGCCGGCTGCCGCGCTCGATCTCGTGGTCGACAAGGCCGAGCACCAGCTCCACCGCCTGAAGGACAAGCGCGTGGAGCACTGAGCGTCGCCGACGACGTTGGCCGCTCGGTCACCTCGGGCCGGTGCTCAGGCACGGGTCACCATCCGCCCGGGACGCTCAGCGAGCACTGAGCGTCGCCGACGACCACGCGCTCGTCCGGCGGGGCCTCGAGCTCGTGCTCTCCGGGGAGCCCGACATCGAGCTCGTCGGCGAGGCAGCCGACGGGATCGAAGCCGTGGATTGCGCCGAGGCGCTCGCCCCCGATGTCGTGCTGATGGACGTGCGGATGCCTCGTCAGACCGGGATCGAGGCCGCGCGTGTGATCCTCGGGGGGCGCCCGGAGACCCGAGTCATCATGCTCACGGTCTCGGAAGACGAGCAGGACCTGTCTGCGGCGGTCCGCGCCGTCGCCCTTGGCCAGAGCCTGGTCCCGCCGTCGATGGCCTCCAAGCTCCTCGACGAGTTCAACGTGATGAGCAACGGACGGACCGGGTCGACGACGCCCCGGCTCACCTACCGGGAGCCCGACGTGTTGCGCCTTGCGGCACGGGGCCGGACCAACCGGCAGATCGCCGAAACACTCGGCAGCGCGGTGAACACGGTGAAGAACCACGTTCGCAACGTGCTCGAGAAGCTCCACCTGCACTCCCGTACCGAGGCCCTGATGTATGCGGTGCGGGAGCGCCTGCCCGACCTCGACGACGGGGCCCCAGAAGCACTTCGGTAGACTCGCTTCCGGATGGGCCTCTTCAAGAAGATCCTCAACGCGGGTGAAGGCCGCAAGCTCAAGCTCCTGCAATCGATCGTTCCCGAGGTCGGCGCACTCGAGCCGGAGATGGAGCGGCGCACCGACGCGGAGCTCGCGGCGCTCACCACCGTCTACCGGGAGCGGCTGGATTGCGGCGAGGACCTCGACGACCTGCTGCCGGAGGCGTTCGCCACAGTTCGGGAGGCCGGCAAGCGCGTGCTCGGCCAGCGCCACTTCGACGTGCAGCTCATGGGTGGGTCCGCGCTCCACTTCGGGTGGGTCGCCGAGATGAAGACCGGCGAGGGCAAGACCCTGGTCTCCACCCTGCCCGCCTACCTCAACGCGCTGGCAGGCAACGGCGTCCATTTGGTCACGGTGAACGACTACCTGGCCCGCCGCGACGCCGAGTGGATGGGGCGCATCCACCGGTTCCTGGGGCTCGAGATCGGCGTGGTGCTCCCCGACATCGACGACCCCGACGACAAGCGCCGCGCCTACGCCGCCGACATCACCTACGGCACCAACAACGAGTTCGGGTTCGACTATCTGCGCGACAACATGGCCGGTGCGGTCGAGGAGCAAGCCCAGCGCAGCCACTTCTTCGCCGTGGTCGACGAGGTCGACTCGATCCTCGTCGACGAGGCCCGCACCCCTCTGATCATCTCCGGCCGCGCGGAGGACGCGCAGCAGCTGTACTTCCAGTTCGCCCGAATCGCAAAGGGCCTACAGCGCGAACGTGACTACGAAGTCGACGAGGCGAAGCGCACCGTCGTCCCAACGGAGGAGGGCATCCACCGTGTCGAGCAGGCGCTGGACGTCACCAACCTCTACGAGCACGTAAACCAGAACTTCGTCCATCAGATCCAGGCCGCGCTGCGCGCCAAGGAGCTCTTCAAGCGCGACATCGACTACGTGGTCGCCGACGGCGAGGTCAAGATCGTCGACGAGTTCACGGGGCGCATCCTCGACGGTCGCCGGTGGAGCGAGGGACTTCACCAGGCGGTGGAAGCCAAGGAGGGCGTGCGCATCAAGGAGGAGAACCAGACCCTCGCGACGGTGACCCTCCAGAACTACTTCAAGCTCTACGAGAAGCTCGCCGGCATGACCGGAACCGCGTCCACCGAGGCCGGGGAGTTCGCGCACACCTACGGGCTCGAGGTGGTGAACATCCCGACCAACCGGCCCATGATCCGGGTCGATGCCCCCGACCTGATCTACAAGACCGAGGACGCGAAGTTCGACGCGCTGGCCGACGACATCAAAGAGCGCCACGACGAGGGCCAGCCGGTCCTGGTGGGCACGATCTCGGTCGAGAAGTCCGAGAAGCTGGCGCGCCTGCTCGACAAGCGCGGCATCCCGCACGAGGTGCTCAACGCCAAGCAGCACACCAAGGAAGCCGGCGTGGTGGCCCAGGCTGGTCGCATCGGGTCGGTGACGGTCGCCACCAACATGGCCGGTCGTGGGGTCGACATCCTCCTCGGCGGTGAGCCGTCGGGACTCGCCACTCGGGAGCTCCTGGCCGAGCGGCTCACTCCCGACGACGCGCCCGAGCGGTTCGACGCCCTCGTCGCGGAGTTCGAGGCGCAGTGCAAGGAGGAGGGCGCGACCGTTCGCGAGCTGGGCGGGCTGTACGTGCTCGGCACCGAGCGTCACGAGTCGCGCCGCATCGACAACCAGCTCCGCGGCCGCTCAGGACGCCAGGGCGACCCCGGTGAGAGCCGCTTCTACCTCTCGCTGGAAGACGACCTCATGCGACTCTTCGCGACGGGCGCGATGAACTGGGTGATGGGCAAGAGCTTCCCCGACGACATGCCACTCGAGGCGAAGATGGTCACGCGTGCCATCGAGCGGGCGCAGCGGACCGTCGAGGACCGCAACTTCGAGATCCGAAAGGACGTCCTCAAGTACGACGAGGTCATGAACGAGCAGCGCAAGGTGATCTACCGGCGCCGGCAGCAGATCCTCGACGGCGGCGACCTTCGCAGCGACGCGATCGACGCGGTTGAAGGCGCGATCGACCATCTCGTCAAGACAGCGTGCGGTGACGGGAGCTTCTCCGAGGAGTGGGATCTCGACGAGCTGCTCATCGCGGCGCGCGACGTGTTCCCGTGCTGCGTCGGAAAGGAGCAGCTGGTCGAGCTGCCCAACGCGGAGGCGGTGTTCGAGCTCCTCAACGGCGACGCCCTCGGGCAGTACGAGGCGCGTGAGGCGACGATCGGGGCCGAGACCCTGCGGGAGATCGAACGGCGCGTGATGCTCTCGGTGATCGATCAGCGCTGGCGCGAGCACCTCTACGAGATGGACTACCTGCGCGAGGGCATCAACCTTCGTGCGATGGGACAGCGCGATCCGCTCGCCGAGTGGCAGCGCGAGGGCTTCGACATGTTCGAGGCGATGATCGGCGCGATCAAGGACGACTTCGTGCGCTACGTGTTCCGCCTCGAGGTCGTGGCCGACGAGGCACCTCGTCCCGCGCGCAACCTCCGGTATTCCGCGCCCGAGGATCCGGCCCAGGGGGCTCAAGGGTTCGTAGCTGCCGCGGCCGCCGGACCGGTCGACGCGTTCGACCAGGGTGGCGCGTCAGTCGCCGTGGCCGAGGAGCCGGTCCCGCAGCAGCCGGTCCGGGTGGAGAAGACCCCCGGTCGGAACGAGCCCTGCTACTGCGGCAGCGGTAAGAAGTTCAAACTCTGTCACGGCCGCTGACCCGTGCGCGACCATTCCGACGACCTGGCCGAGCTGCGCAAGCGCGTCGCGGACGCCCGTGTGTACCTGAAGATCGATGCCGCGCAGGCCCGCTTGGGAGAGCTCGAGGCGCAGGCGAGCGTCCCTGACCTCTGGGACGATCCCGAGGCCGCGCGAAAGGTCACGACCGAGCTGTCCGCCGTGCGCGACGACCTCGAGCTCGTCGCTGGTTTGGAGCAGCGGGTCGAAGACCTGGAGACGCTCTTCGAGCTCGGCCGCGAAGAAAGCGACGACTCGGTCGAGCCGGAGATCGACGCGGGTGAGGAGTTGTTGCGTGGCGAGCTCGATCGCTTAGAACTCCGCGCGCTCTTTACCGGTGAGTACGACGAGCGCGACGCGATCTGTCAGGTGAGCTCCGGCGCGGGCGGTACCGATGCCCAGGACTGGGCGCAGATGCTTCTGCGGATGTTCACCCGCTGGGCGGACCGCAAGGGGTTCACGGTCGAGCTCGACGAGATCAACGAGGGAACCGAGGCCGGTATCGGCTCGGCCACGTTCATCGTGCGCGGTCGCTACGCATACGGGCTGCTCACCGGCGAGAAAGGCGTGCACCGGCTGATCCGCATCTCGCCGTTCGACGCAAACGCGCGGCGCCAGACCGCGTTCGCCGCGTTCGATGCAGTCCCGGCGCTCGACGAGGCCGAGCAGCCTGACATCGATCCCAACGACCTGCGCATCGACACCTACCGTTCGTCGGGCGCCGGGGGTCAGCACGTCAACGTCACCGATTCGGCAGTCCGGATCACGCACCTGCCCACCGGGACGGTGGTCAGCTGCCAGAACGAACGGTCTCAGCTGCAGAACCGCGCGAAGGCGATGCAGATCCTGGCGGCGCGTCTCGCCGAGCAACAGCGCGAGGAGCGCAGGGCGGAACTGGAGAAGCTTTCGGGCGAGAAGCGCGACGTCGCGTTCGGGAGCCAGATCCGCACCTACACGCTCCAGCCGTACCAGCTGGTGAAGGACGAGCAGACCCGCCACGAGACGGGCAACGTGCAGGCGGTCCTCGACGGCGACCTCGACGCCTTCATCGAGGCCTACCTCCACTGGAGGCGCAGCGGCGCCACGGACGCGTAGCTCGTCGAGAAGGCGCCGCGGAGCCGACCATGAGAGTGGAGGCGCAGCGGCGCCACAGACGCGTAGTTCCTCGACAAGGCGCCGTCGAGCCGACCATGAGAGTGGAGGCGCAGCGGCGCCGGAATGGGTTGGGTACCGCTGGGTCGCGCCACCCAGATAGACCCCTAGGTCAGGGGGTGGTGTCGAGGTTCGAGGGCTTGCTCCGATTACCCTGGTTCGGAACCCATGATCCGCTTCGAGAGTGTCACCAAGGTCTACAAGGGTGAAGTCGTCGCGCTCCGGGACGTCACGATCGACGTCGGCAAGGGCGAGTTCGTCTTCCTCGTCGGTCCGTCCGGGTCCGGCAAGTCCACCTTCCTGCGGCTGCTGCTGCGCGAGGAGTTGCCCACGCAGGGGCGCATCATCGTGGCTGGCCGCGACATCACCAAGCTCGGGAGCTGGAAGGTCCCGCAGCTGCGGCGCAACATCGGCTGCATCTTCCAGGACTACAAGCTGCTGCCGAACAAGACGGTCTACGAGAACGTGGCCTTCGCGTCGGAGGTGATCGGGCGGCCCCGGCACGTCACGCGGGCCCAGGTGCCCCAGATCCTCGACCTGGTGGGGCTCACCCAGAAGACCGTGAACTTCCCCGACGAGCTCTCCGGTGGCGAGCAGCAGCGGGTGTCGATCGCCCGCGCGTTCGTGAACCGACCGCTGATCCTGCTCGCCGACGAGCCCACCGGGAACCTCGACCCGGCCACCACCACCGGGATCATGCGGCTGCTCGACCGCATCAACCGCACCGGGACGACCGTGGTGATGGCGACGCACGACTCGCGCATCGTCGACATGATGCGCCGGCGGGTCATCGAGCTGCACCAAGGCTCGCTGGTCCGCGACCAGGCACGCGGCGTCTATGGCGTCGGGAGCTGACCGGCGGTGTTCACACGCTTCGGGTACTTCGCGCGTGAGACGCTCGTCTCTTTACGTCGCAACCTCCTGATGACGATCGCGGGTGTGATCACCGTGACCGTCTCGCTGTGCGTGTTGGGCAGTGCCCTCCTGTTGTCCCGGCTCGTCGACCACGGGACCCAGCAGTGGGAGAACGGCGTGGAGGCCGAGATCTTCATGAACGTCGATGCCACCGACGCGCAGATCGCGAGCGTGCAGAACACGTTGAAGGAGGACCGCGACGTCAAGAAGTTCACCTTCCTCACCAAGCAGGACGCCTACGAGGAGTTCAAGCGGCTGTTCCAGAACGATCCCGACCTCGTGGCGCTCGGTGTCGATGTGGGCCCCGAGGCCCTGCCGCCGTCGTTCCGGGTCGCGCCGCAGGAGGCCGAGCTCACCGAGACGCTGGCCGACCGCTATCGCACCGAACCCGGTGTCAACGAGGTGAAGACGGCCACCGAAGCGGTGAGGAACCTGCTTTCGGCCACGAGCTGGATCAGCCGAGGCTTCGTCGGCGTGTTCGTGGCGCTGCTCGCCGCGTCGCTGTTCCTCATCGTCAACACGATCCGTCTCGCGACCTTCGCCCGCCGGCGGGAGATCGAGGTGATGAAGCTCGTGGGCGCCTCGAACTGGTTCGTCCGGATCCCGTTCATGCTCGAGGGGCTCGTGCAGGGCCTGATCGGCGCCGCGCTCGCCGTCGGCGTGGTCTGGGGGCTGAAGATCGTCCTGACCGACGCGATCGTGCGCAATTCCGACTTCACGGTTGGCTTCTACGTGTCGAGCGGTGACGCCTGGCAGATCGCCTTCTGGGTCTTCGTGCTCGGGGGTCTCATCGGCGTCGTCGGGTCGCTCTTCGGTCTGCGGCGGTTCCTCGAGGTCTGACCGCCTTCGCCCCGGCGGTCCACGCCGGGTGTTGCCAGTGTTGTTATTGTGACTGGTGATGTCGCGTATCCGGTGGTGGCTCACCCCGGCGCCGGCGTTCGTAGCGCTCTGCGCCTCGTTGCTCCCTGCCACCTCAGGTGCGTCGCGGCTCCGTGCTCCCGACCCGGGGGCCCACCTCGAGGCCGAGCTCGGAGAGGCGTCGCGCGAGGAGCAGGTCGCCGTGCAGGCCGTTCTCGCAGCGCGAGCACGGCGCCAGCAGGCCGAGGCCGTCCTCGCCGAGCTCGACCGAGGCGTCGCGGCCGCGGCCGCGGCGGCCCAGGCGGCCGAGCGGAGCCTCGCGCACCTCGCGCAGCGCGCCCGTGAGGTGGCCGCAGAGCTCGAGAACGCCAAGGCGGAGCTCGTGCTCGCCGAGGCCCGGTTCTCGGACACCGCCGCCCGAATCTACATGGGGGGGAGCAGCGCGGACTCCTACGCCGCCCTGGTGGGCAGCGCCGCGAGCCTGCATGAGGTCGTGGTGGGCAACCGCTACCTCCAAGACGTCGGGCGCGACGCGCGCCGCGATTACGAGTGGTTCGTCGATCGCCGCGACCGGGTCCAGGTGGCGCGCCGGCAGGTAGCGGACGACGAAGCCGCCGCGCAGGCAGCCCGGCAGGTCGCGGCCGACGAGCAGGCGCGCCTCCAGGGGTTGCGCGACGGCCAGGCCACCACGCTGACTGAGGCCCGGGCCGCCGAGGCCCAGGAGTCGGTCGCCCTCGCGGAGGTGCGGGCGCGCAAGGACGAGTTCGCGGGCCGGCTCGCGGCGATGCAGGCCGCCTCACAGGGCATCGGTACGGTCCTGAACGGCCGTCCGGCCAACGGGACCGCGCCCAGTCGGTTGCGGATGCCGGCGAGCGGCCCGGTGACGAGTCGCTTCGGGCCACGAGTGCATCCGATCTTCGGCGACACGCGGATGCATGCCGGCATCGACATCGGGGCGGGCTACGGCGCACCGGTGGTCGCGGCCGCGTCCGGGACGGTCGTGATCGCGGGCCCGCAGTCCGGCTACGGCAACACGGTCGTCATCGACCACGGCGGCGGGCTCGCCACGCTGTACGGGCACCTCTCGAAGATCAGCGTGGCGAGCGGTCGGCAGGTGAGCGCGGGCCAGCAGGTGGGCGCCGTCGGCAGCTCCGGCAACAGCACCGGTCCCCACCTGCACTTCGAGGTCCGGGTCGACGGCACCCCCGTCGACCCCATGCCCTACCTCTAGCCAGCTCCCCACCTGCCCCGAGACCCGGCTCTTGGCCGAGTTTGTGCGTCGAGGATCGAATAGCGCTCTTCTTGCATCGAACCGGGCCGGGCGGGAGGGGGGCGGCTGGGACGGCTGGGGCTACTTGCCGGGTTGGGGGACCCAGCGCAGGTAGGGCTTCTCGGCGTTCCAGCCGTCGGGGAACTTGGCCCTGGCGTCCTCGTCGGAGATCGACGCGGCGATGATCACGTCTTGGCTGGGCTGCCAGTCGACCGGCGTGGCAACTGAGAAGCCCGCGGTGAGCTGAATCGAGTCGATCACCCTGAGCAGCTCGTCGACGTTGCGGCCGGTCGTCTGCGGGTATGTGATGATCAGCTTCACGGTCTTGTCAGGCGCGATCACGAACACCGACCGCACGGTGACCTTCTCGTTCATCGCCGGGTGGATCATGTCGTAGAGCTCGGCGACCTTGCGATCGGGGTCCGCGATCAGCGGGTAGTTGAGCGCGGTTCCCTTCACGTCGGCGATGTCGGGCACCCATCCCCGGTGCGACTCGATCGGGTCGACCGACAGGCCGATCAGCTTCACGTTGCGCTTGTCGAACTCGCCCTTGCGGTTCGCGAGCTCTCCGAGCTCGGTGGTGCAGACCGGCGTGAAGTCGGCCGGATGCGAGAACAGCAGGCCCCAGCTGTCGCCCAGGTACTCGTGCAGCGAGAGGGTGCCGTCGGTGGTCTCGGCGGTGAAGTCGGGCGCGGGGTCGCCCAGGCGAATCGTCATCGGAGCCTCCAGGTTCGCGTCCTAGTGTCGGGACGAACCTAGCGCCCCTCGAAAAGGCGAGTGAATTGGTCGGAATATCGCGACGCGTGCGGGCGCTGGCGGTCGACCTCGCGCCGCTGCGATCTCGCGACTTCCGGCTGCTGTGGACCGGCGAGATCTTCTCCGAGACCGGTTCGAACGTCACGCTGGTCGCGGTCTACATCCAGGTCTACCGCCTGACGGGCTCGCCGGCGGCAGTCGGTGCGATCGGGCTCGTGCAGCTGGCGCCGCTCATGGCGGCCTCGCTCTTCGGGGGTCCGGTCATCGACCGCCACGACCGCCGCCGGCTGCTCGCGATGGCGCAGGTGGCCCAGGCCGGGGCATCGGCGCTGCTGCTGGCGGGCGCCCTGATGGCCCAGACGCCGCTCGTGCTCGTCTACGTGGCCGCCGGTTTGATCGCCGGGCTGTCGGGCTTCTCGCTCGCCACCCGGTCGGCCATGACCCCCAACCTGGTGCCACGTGACCGCCTGCCCTCCGCCCTCGCGCTCAACCAGGTGATGTGGAACACGGCGCTCATCGTCGGACCGGCGCTCGGGGGCCTCATCGTCGGCAGCCTCGGGCTCGCCTGGGCCTACGGCATCGACCTGGCCAGCTTCTCGGCGACGATCGTGGCGGTGCTGCTGATGCGGCCCCACCCTCCGGCCGACGTCGATCCCGACGAGGAGGTGCTCGGCTCCTGGCGCCGCCTCGGCGAGGGCTTCCGCTTCCTGAAGGGCCGGCGGGTCCTGCAGTCGACCTTCGTGATCGACCTCGTGGCGATGACCTTCGGCATGCCGCGGGCGCTGTTCCCGGTGCTGGCCGTGACCCAGTTCGGGGGCGCCAGCGAGATCGTGGGGATCCTCTTCTCCGCGGTGTCCGTGGGGGCGCTGGTTGGCGCGCTCACCACGGGCTGGGTGCACCGCGTGCGGCGCCAGGGCCTGGCGATCGTCGCGTCCGTCGCGGTGTGGGGGAGCGCGATCGTGGCCTTCGGGCTCGTCGGCGACCGGATCCTCCTCGCGTGCCTCTGTCTCGCGGTCGCCGGCGGCGCCGACGTGGTCTCGGCGGTCTTCCGGTCCACGATCCTCCAGGCGACGGTGCCCGACGCGCTGCGTGGCCGCCTGTCGGGCATCCACATCACGGTGGTGGCCGGCGGTCCGCGCGTCGGTGACTTCGAGGCCGGGGTCGTCGCGAGTGCGTTCACCCCGGCCGTCTCGGTCGTCTCCGGGGGGCTCCTGTGCCTGGTGGGAGTGGGGCTCCTGGCGCTCGTGGTGCCAGAACTCCCCCGGTACCGCGCCGGCGACCCCGCTTAGCACGGCCGGCCGCGCGACCGCGTGGCAACCCGAGTTGACGCGGGCGTCGCGATGCGATCGGATGAGCCCGCATGGCGGGGTACTCGGGGGCACCGCTGCCGAAGAAGCTCGGCATCAAGGAGGGTTCGCGGCTGGCGTTGCTCGCCGCGCCCAAGAGCTTCGCGCGCGAGCTCGGAGCGTTGCCCGACGGCGTGCAGGTGCGGGCGCAGGCGCGGGGCAAGCTCGACGTGATCGTGTTCTTCGCGACGCGCCGCCGTGAGCTCGAGCGGCGGTTTCCGGTGATGGCCCGCGCGCTCGAGCCCAACGGGGGGCTTTGGGTCGCGTGGCCGAAGAAGGCCTCGGGCGTCGCGACCGACCTCACGTTCGAGCCCGTGCAGGAGATCGGCCTCGATTGCGGCCTCGTCGACAACAAGGTCTGCGCGATCGACGACACGTGGTCGGGTCTCCGCTTCGTCTACCGGCTCGTGGACCGGCCGTCGCGCAACGGCGCCTGAGCCGGGCGGGGCGCGGCCGACGCCGTGTGCGGGCGCTACGTCCAGGTCTCGTCTCCCGAGCTGCTCGCCGAGCGGTTCCAGGTAGACGAGATCGCGCTCGCCGACACTCCCGAGGCCGACTACAACGTGGCCCCGCGCAAGCAGGTGCTCACGGTCGTCCAGCGCTCACCCGAGCGCCGGGTCCTCGAGCGGATGCGCTGGGGCCTGGTGCCGTCGTGGGCGAAGGACCCCAAGATCGGGGATCGGTTGATCAACGCCCGAGCCGAGAGCGTGGCGGAGAAGCCTGCCTTCAAGCGCGCGTTTCGTCGCCACCGTTGCCTCCTCCCGGCCGACGGGTTCTACGAGTGGCAAGTGGTGCCCGGTCGTAAGCAGAAGCAGCCGATGTTCGTGCATCGCCGCGACGGGGAGCCGCTCGCGTTCGCGGGCCTGTGGGAGGCGTGGCGCGACCCCGACGACGCAGACGCGCCGTGGATCTGCACCTGTGTGATCGTGACCACGCGCGCGAACGCGGTGATTGCGCCGGTGCACGACCGGATGCCGGTGCTCCTCGAGGCATCCGCATGGGACACCTGGCTGGATCCGACCAACGAGGACGTCGACGGACTCCGCGAGCTCCTCGCCCCCGCGTCCGACGCGACGATCGAGATGTGGCCGGTCGCCACGCTCGTCAACCGCGCGCGCAACAACGGCCCCGAGCTGGTGGCTCGGGTCGAGGCGGAGACCCTCTTCTAGGCTGGAGTCATGCAGCAGCTGGACCTTCTCGCCATCGTCGTCTCCGAGGCCGACGCGCTCGCCACGGCCGCTCGCGCGGCCGGGCCCGACGCCCCCGTCGACACGTGCCCGGAGTGGAACGTCGCGAAGCTCGTCAAGCACACCGGGACCACGCACCGATGGGCGCGCGCCGTGGTGGCGTCGGGTGGGCCTGTCGCACCCGGCTCGATCGACCTGGACTTCCCTGTGGACCCGAGCGAGCTTCCCGGCTGGCTCGTCGCCGGTGCCGCCGTGTTCGCGGCCGAGGCGGGCGTCGCCGACCAGGAGGCGCCCTGCTGGTCCTGGGGGGCCGACCAGCACGTCCGCTTCTGGCCGCGGCGCATGGCACACGAGACCGCGGTCCATCGCTGGGACGCCCAGGCCGTCGTCGGCGCGCCAGAGCCTCTCGACGGTGCGCTGGCGGTGGACGGGCTCGACGAGCTGTTCGAGAACCTGGCCTTCCACCCCACCTTGTCCGGCATCCGTGGGTCCGGGGAGTCGCTGCATCTCCATGCCACCGACCGCGAGGGGGAGTGGCTCCTCCGGCGCACGGACACGGGGGTGGAGGTCTCGCGTGAACACGGCAAGGGTGACGTCGCCGCCCGCGGAGCGGCGTCGGACCTGCTGCTCTTCCTCCTCGGTCGCGCCGACGCCGGCGCGCTGGAGGTCTTCGGCAACGGCACCGTGCTCGGCGAGTTCCGCGACAGCTTCCGCTTCTAGCCTCTCGCTCGGGCTAGGGCTCGAGGGCGTTGCGGAGCACGTCGAGCACGTGCTCGCGTCGGGTCTTCAGCGCCGCGGGCGAGAGCGGGTCGTCATCGAGCAGGCGCTCGATGAAGGGCGCGTCCGAGAGGTACGACAGCGCGGCGCCGTACCCGGTGAGGATCAGCTGCGCGGCGTCGTAGCGGCGCAGCCGGCCGGCGTCCATCTCGCGCTCGATGAACGCGACCGCCCGCTCGAACTGCGGCCTCAGATACT
Organism: Actinomycetota bacterium; assembly: GCA_016870395.1. Classification (GTDB taxonomy): domain Bacteria; phylum Actinomycetota; class Acidimicrobiia; order IMCC26256; family JAENVU01; genus SHUZ01. The sequence continues at coordinate 90,055 of VGBT01000005.1, forward strand.
GGCCGACCTCGGTGGAGAGCATCGGCCCGCCGTCGAGCGCCTCACGACGGATGAGCCGGACGAGCTCCGCGTGCGTCTCGAAGTAGGTGAAGGCGGCGCGCAGCACGCGCTCGACCTGCGGCCAACCCTCGTTCGCCTCACCCACGGCCTCGTCGACCAAGGCGGACCAGGCCGCGAGGTCCTCGAGCAGTACCGCCTGGTAGAGCAGCTCCTTGGACGGGAAGTGGTGCAGCAGGCTCTGGCGACGGATGCCGACCTCGTCGGCGATCTCGTTGAGGCTGGTGGCCGCGAACCCGTGCTCGGCGAAGCGCCGCCGGGCCACCTCGACGATCAGCTCTTTGGTGCCCTGGCCTGCCGCGGTCGTCTCCACCACGGCTCCACCGTACGCGACGGCGGCGTCGCACCCCGCCGGAACGGGCGGATCACCGCGTCTCCGGGGCCCGGAATCCCCGGCCTACCAGCGTTTTGGCGTCGCAGCACCGCGATTATCGCGGTCAGGTGACGCCAAAGCACCGAGGGCGGGGGTGCTACGGCCGGGCGGCGGACATCGCCCGAAGCACCATGCGGGTGGTGTCGGGATCCGCGATGACCATCGGTGCAGGAGTCGTGACGCCGTTCTCCACGTACTCGAGCACTCGTTGCGCGCACGCCTCGGGGCTGCCGTGCACCACCAGGTCGTCCACCACCGCGTCGGGGATGGCCTCGACTGCGCCGGCCCGGTCTCCTGCCTTCCACGCTTCCCACATCCGACCGAGCGCCTCGCCGCGACCGAGCCAGTCGTGGAACGCGGCGTACACCGGGACGTTGAGGTACTCCGCGATCATACGGCGCCCGATGCCGAGCACCGTGTCACGGTCGGTGTCGGGGAGCACGAAGATTCGAGCCGCGATCTCCTTCTCCTCGCCGACGTGCGGTACGACCGTCCGTACATCCGTGGGCGACAGCCAGTTGATGATCGCTCCGTCGGCCTCGCGCCCCGCGAGGCCGAGCATCCCGGGCCGCAGCGCGGCGAGCAGGATCGGCGGCGGTTCCGCAAGCCGGATGCCGAGCCGGAAACCCTTGACCGAGAACGTCTCGTAGTCCTCGGTGACCTTCTCGCCCGCGAGCGCGGCGCGCAGGAACCGCAAGGTGTCGCGCACGCGTTGGTAGGGCTTCTCGAACGGGATGCCGTTCCAACGTTCCACGATCACGTTGCTCGACGTCCCGATGCCGAGCACCACCCTCCCGGGCGCGGCCTCGGCCAGCGACGCGATCGACTGCGCGAGCAATGCGGGGCCCCGTGTGTAAACCGGGACGATCGCCTGGCCCAGCCGCAGCGATGGCGCCCACGCGGCCGCCAGCGCGAGCGGGGTGAACGCGTCGTGAGCGTTCACCTCGGCGGACCAGACGTCGGTGAAGCCGAGGTCCTCGAGCTCGACGAACCACTCGCGATGCGCGTGCAGCGGCACGCCGGCGAACGGAACCGTTATGCCCCATCGCTGTCTGGTCATGACTTCTCCCCTGTCGGCGATGGGCCGTCCCGCCACGCACGGACGATCGTGGACTGGCTCGCAGTGCCGAGCAGCGTGCCGTTCTCCGCCCACAGATGCACTAGGCCGTGGCCAAAGCCGGCCTGGATGGTGTGCACCCGGATGTCGGCGAGCACCCACTCGGTCGGCACGACGTGCGCGATGCGCAACGTGTTGTCGAGCGAGTTGCCTCCCGCCCGGGCGCCGAGCGCCTGGGAGATCCCGAACGGGACGTAGTCGCCGACGATCGCGAGCGCGGCGGCCGACATCTCCAGGAGTCCCGGCATGCGCACCCAGAGTGAGCTGCGCCCGGAGCCCGGTCGCCCGTCCAGCTCGTCGAACGTGCGCGCGTCGGCCATTCGCATGTCGAGCCGGTCCATGATCGTGGACTCGTGACGATCGAGGAGCTGGGGTGGAGGGCAGGTGTCGGGCGGCGGGACGTCGGGCCGCTCGGCCCATTGGCCCCAATGCTCCACGTCGCGATGACCGAAAGCCGCGTTGACGGTGAGGATGTCGTCGTCACCCACTCGCCCGACCGCGCGGGCCTGGGAGACCTGGCGGCCGCGCACCACCTCGTCGACGCGGATCTCCAGCACGTCGGGTGGCCGCGCGTACGAGAGGTACTGCCCTGTGGCCCACACCAGCGGTCGGCCCGTCACCTGCTCCAGGGCCTCGACGCACGCGCCCAGCCCGCAACCACCGAACAAGTGGCCCAGACCCGAGCAGAGACTCTGGACGATCGGCAGGCTCCACTGCGCGGGGTCTGCCGTCGGCTCCAGGCCGTAGAAGGCACGGGCATCCATGGGCCCGGGACCTTAGGACATGGCGTCCGCTGCGCCCCGGGCCGCGGATCACCACCGTGCGGCGTCGGCCTGTCAGACTTTCACTATGGAGCGGCAGTCCTCGGTCCGATGCGAGGGTCTCAGGTTCCCCGAGGGGCCCCGCTGGCACGAGGGACGGCTCGTCTTCTCCGACATGCACGACGAGCGGGTCCTCGCTATGGACCACGACGGACGCGTGGAGACGGTCGTCGAGGTGCCCCGGCGCCCGTCCGGCCTCGGATGGGACCCGCAAGGACGGATGCTCGTGGTGAGCATGATCGACCGGCGGCTGCTCCGGATGGAGCCTGCCACCGGCGAGCTGGGCGTGCTCGCCGATCTCGGCGCATTCGCCACCGGGCATTGCAACGACATGGTGGTCGACGCGGAGGGTCGGGCCTACGTCGGCAATTTCGGCTTCGACATCGACACTCCTCCGTTGCTGCCGGTGACCACCTGCATCGTGCGGGTCGACCCCGACGGGTCGGTGAGCGTCGCGGCCGACGAGATTCGCTTTCCCAACGGCACGGTGATCACGCCCGACGGTCGCACCCTGGTCGTGGGGGAGAGCTTCGGCGGCTGTCTCACCGCGTTCGACGTGGCACCCGACGGCTCGCTGTCGGAGCGCAGGATCTGGGCGCAGCTCGACGGCGCGGTGCCCGACGGCATCTGCCTCGACGCCGAGGGAGCGATCTGGTCCGCATGTCCGATCAGCGGTCGGGTCCTGCGGGTGCGCGAGGGCGGGGAGGTCACCGACGTGGTGCACGTCGAGCGCAACGGAGCGTTCGCCTGCATGTTGGGCGGTCCCGATCGCACGACGCTGCATGTGTGCACCGCGGACTCGAGCAACCCCGCGGACACGGACACGCGCCGCGGCGCGATCGAGACGTGCGAGGTGACCGTCCCCGGTGCCGGCCTGCCCTGAGCCTCAGAGGTCGGTCGGGGCGAACGACATCGACGGCTGCGCACCTGTGGCGGCCTCCTCGCCGCGGTGGCGGGGCAACGTCGCGTGGCCGCGTACGGCCCCGTGAACCCCATCGCCTTGAGCCCGGCGAGGGACGCGGTGTTCACGACGTGGCCTTCGCCCTGGGCGATCAGGCGCGGGACGAACGCTCGGATCCCCTGCAGCACGCCCCAGAAGTCGACCGCGAAGGTCCAGTCCCACACCGACTGCGGCACCTCCCAGAGCGGCCCACCCCCGCCACCGACGCCAGCGTGTGTTGCACACGACCTGGGCGGTCCCGAACTGCTCGTAGGTCTCGGTTGCCGGATCGATGAGGTGATCCTCGACCGAAACGTCACACACGAACTGCGCAGCCGCGACCCCGCTCTCCCGGAGCTGCTCCGCCGCGCGCTCGAGCGCGTCGGGCTCGGGATCCGCGAGCGTCACCTTCATGCCGTGGGTGCCGAACCGCCGAGCGAGCGCGAGGCCAATCCCGCTTGCCGCGCCGGTGACGACAGCGACCTTGCCTTCGAGGTCCTGCATCCTTGCCTCCCGAGCTCGAGCGCGGGCCGGCGTGCGGAGCGGAGCCTACGTGGTCAGACGCGCTGGCCCGCGCCGTCGTTGCGGATCACGAGGTAGTCGTTCGACTGAACGGTGATCCCTCGCCAACGGTCGAGGGGTGCCCATGCGGTGGCGGCGGGCGCCTTCGCGGTCCCGAAGCGGTGAACAGCTCCGAAGCCGTCGATGACCGCATACCCGTTGCCGTCGGGCCAGACCGCGAGGTCGCGGGCGATGTCCCAGCCGTGCCAGTAGGGCGTGCCGCGGTCGGGCGCGCCGCTCGTAGCCCACACCTTGCCCCAGCCGTCGAGCACGTAGAGCCCGCCGGCAGGCGTGTACACGACCGCGCGGGCGATGTCCCAGCCGTGCCAGTACGGCGCGCCGTACACCTTCGGAGTGCTCCCGACCTGGTGCACGCCCCCGAACCCGTCGAGGATCACGTATCCGGCGCCGTCCGGCGCGATGGCGATGCTGCGGGCGATGGCCCAACCCGGCCAGTAGGGCCCGCCGAGCGGCAGCGAGACCGCGCTCCCGAACCTGTGCACACCGCCCCAGGCGTCGAGGACGACGTAGCCCTGGCCGTCAGGCATCGCCGCGATGTCGCGCGCCATGTCGCCGCCGAAGCTCGGGTATCCCAGCGCCGGCGCACCTTCGGAGTTGTGGACCGTTCCGTTGCCCTGGAGGACCCAGAAGCCTCCCTGCTCCCGATCAGCGATGCTGCGGCCGCGCGAGTCGAACACCATGAGAAACTCGGAAGGGATCGGAGGCGGGTCGCCGTCCATGAAAACCTCGACCACGTAGAGCTGCCCGCCTCCGTAGGAGACGCCGACGCCGATGTAGCGGAACTGGGCGTCGACCATGTTGTTGAAGTGCGCCGGCGACGCGACCAGCGCGTTGTGCACCGACGTGACGCTTGGGCCTCGGCCGATGTTCTCGCCGAGCTTGCGCCAGCTCACCGTGATGCCGTCGGTGAGCCTCGAATGGACGAGAGAGCGGGTCGCGGCCATGTGGTCGGCCCAGGCTTGGGCCTTCGCGACCAGCACGCTGTGCACCGTGAGCCCACCGCGCCCGTTCGCCGCGCGCAGTGCGTTGATCCGGTTGACGAAGTCGGCCTCCGCGACCGGGTCGACGGCTGACGCCTGGTGCTCGCGGATGGTGATGCCCGCGAGCGCCACGGTGGTCGTGATGAGCAGAGCAGCGATGATTCGTCGCATTGAGTACCGTTCCTCCCCCGGCCGACCCTTGGTGCGACGCGGTTGCACCGAGGGAAGATCGGTCGTCGGGGACGCGATCTTGAACCAGCGACGCTCCGCACGCCGCCCGGGTTTCGACGAGGGTAGCGACCCTGCCCGTCGGCGCGCCGGATCGGCGTCGGAACCGTGGCTCGGAAGCCAGATCTTGGGAGTCCCTTGGGGTGTCGAGCGGTCGGGAAACGGTCCGTTCAGCGAGACGTGGGGGAGTACCGGTTCCCCACGCCGTGACGGCGGATCCGCTCCCAGACCATCAGCGCCCCGATCGGGCCGAGCACCACTGCAGCCGCGGTGTACCACCAGCTCCACCGCATCGCGGGCGTGATCATGACGACCATGGCCACGAACGCCATCCAGATCATGCCGTGGATCGAGCCGACGATCGCCTTGCCAGCCGCGTTCGGGGCCACGAGCCAGAAGTAGACGAGGAGCAGGTAGCTGACGGTCTCGACCAGGGCGACCACGGAGAGCGCCCTGGCTTTGCGCTCCAGCTCGGTGGACTGGTCATCGGCGAAGTCCGGCACGGCGACGAGCGTAGATCCCCGGCTGGCCGGCCCATTATTCGGTGGCCCGAGGGAGGCGCACCTGCGAGCATCGCGCGGTGACGACGGTGCTCGAGGCGAACGGCCTGGTCAAGGCCTACCGGCGGGCCCGCGCGGTCGACGACGTCGACCTCGTGGTCCGGGCCGGCGAGCGGGTGGCGCTGCTCGGCCCGAACGGGGCCGGCAAGACCACGACGCTGCTGATGATCCTCGGTGTCGTGACGCCCGACCGTGGGTCGGTGCTCGTGTGCGGCCGGCCCGTGCTGGGTGATCGCAGCCACGCGACCGAGGCCGTCGGCTTCGCCGCGGGATACCTGCCTCTCGCAAAGGAGCGCCTTTCCGACCACGAGCAGTTCGGCACCCAGCAGACGGACCGCGCGCTGTGAGCCCGGCTGCCGACCGGCGGCGCGGTTCGGCGTTGAGCTGGCTGCGAATGCGCGCGGTGGGGCGCCGGCATGCCTACGTCCTTCTGCGTTCCCCGCACCGGCTGTTCGAGGAGACGTGGAGTCGAAACCTGCTCAACCTCATGGTGACGCCGTTGCGGGAGGTCGGCTACGTCGGGGGCGTGGCGCTGTTCGGGATGCTGAAGCTCGCGATCGGTCTCGGCGTCGTCGCATCGGCCGCGCTGGTGTTCTTCTCGTTCGACATCCTCGACCTCGACCTCGGGCTCGGGCTCGTGCCGATCGCAGCGGTACTGCTCGCCGTGGGTTGGGCGATCTCGTTGCTGGTGATCGGCATCGTGTTTCGCTTCGGCGCCGGGACGGAGGCGCTGGCGTGGGGAGTGCTGTTTGTCGTGATGCCCCTCTCGGGGATCTTCTATCCGGTGGACGCGCTCCCGGCCGTCCTCCAGCCCGTCGCCCTCGCGCTCCCCACCACCCACGCGTTCGCGGCCCTTCGGGGCCTCGTGGACGGCGGCTTGCTCGACTGGGTCCAGGTCGGCATCGCTGCCGCCACGACCGCGGTCTTCACGCTCCTCGCTCTCGGGTTCCTCGTGAAGATGCTGAAGGTGTTCCGGCGCCTCGGCTACATCACGCGTTACACCTAGCACTGGGCCCTCGGCGCTTTGGCGTCACCAGACCGCGATCATCGCGGTTCTGCGACGCCAGAAGCTTGGGCGCGAGGTCGAGCCGGTGGGATCGCGGGCTCTACGGTCGCACGCATGCGCCCGGCCCACCGCCGCGGTCTTGAGGTCGCCGGGGTGCTCGGCCGCCACGCCGCGGCGGCGGCGGTGGAGCACCTGCGAGCGCGCCGGCGCCGACTGCCGCGCGGCTCACCGGCGGCCCGCCACCTTCGCCGAGCGTTCGAGGAGCTCGGGCCGGTGGCGACAAAGCTCGGCCAGGTGCTCTCGACCCGTCCCGACCTGGTGCCGCCCGCGGTGGAGGCCGAGCTCAGCCGCCTCCAGGACGCGGCCCCGCCGGTTCCCGTGCACCTCGTGGAGACGGCGGTCCGCGAGGGCCTGGGCGTGACGGTCGCCACCGCGTATGGCGCGTTCGACCGGTCGCCGATCGCCGCGGCATCGCTCGGGCAGGTGCACGCGGCGACGACGCATGACGGTACCGATGTCGTCGTCAAGGTCCGCCGGCCCCGGGTGGTCGACGCCGTCGACCTCGACTGCGCCGTCCTGCGCGGCGCCGCGCGGAGGCTCGCGTACCTCGCGCCGCTCCGGCGGTACGACCCGGTCGGACTGGTGCGCGAGTTCGAGGCCACGTTGCGAGCGGAGCTGGACTACGAGCGCGAGGGCCGAAGCGCCGAACGGACGGCGGCGGAGCTCGCCGACGAGCCCGACGTCGTGATCCCGCGGGTCCACTGGGCCCTGACGTGCCCGTCGGTGTTGACGGAGGGCCGCATCCGGGGGGTCAAGATCGACGACCTGAGCGCGCTCGACGCCGCGGGCCTCGACCGGGTGACGGTTGCCGCCCGCTTCGCCGACGCCTATCTCACGATGGTGTTCGTCCACGGCTTCTTCCACGCGGATCCGCATCCCGGCAACGTGTTCGTGCTCCCCGACAACCGGATCGGGTTCGTCGATTTCGGGATGGTCGGAGCGGTGCCGGCGGCTGCGACGAAGGGCCTGGGCGCGGTGCTGGTGGCCCTGGCGGCCCGCGACGCGGTGAGGATGGCCGATGCACTCCTGCACCTCGGCATCGCCGGGGAGCTGGTGGAGCGTGCCGGGCTCGAGTCCGACCTCGATCGGCTGCTCGCGAGGTACGCGCATCTCGCTCTGGCCGATCTGCACCTGGGACCGTTGCTCGCCGAGATCATGGCGGTCGTCCGGCGCCACCGGTTGCGCCTGCCGAGCGACCTCGCGCTGCTGATCAAGACCGTGATGATGTGCGAGGGCGTCGCCGCGCAGCTCGACCCGAGCTTCGAGCTGATCCCACGCCTGCTGCCGTATGCCGGGCGGATCCCCGGCGACGCACGGGCCGAGCCGTGATCGACGTCGTGTGGAGGGCCGCCGGGCTTCCGGTGCGAGGCACCTGAGCGGGTTACGCGAGGATCCCGGGATGGACCACCGCCGCCTCGCCGTCTACCTCGGCCGCATCCGAGTGGGGATCGGGCTCCTGCTCCTCGCAGCTCCACGGGTGGTGCTGCGCCCCGCGCTCGGGCGCGGGCTCGAGTCCCCGGCCTCCGGAGTGGTCGCGCGGATGGCAGGCGCGCGCGACGCGGTCGTGGGCGCCGGGATCGCGATCGCGGCAGCCGAACGTCGGGGCGGCGCGAGCTGGACGTCGATGGGCGCCGTCACCGACGCGTTCGACGCCGGCATCCTCGTCCTGACGCCGGGCCTGCCGAGGCGTACCCGCCTGCTCGGGCTCCTGACGGCAGTGTCCGCCGTCGCGCACTTCCGGCTGGCCCGGGAGCTCGCCAGGGGCGAGGTCTCTCACCCGGGCTGACCCGACTGCGACCCCAGCCCGCGGCCGGGGGTGATCAGGGGCGGCAGGTGACCGCGGCCATCGTCATCAGCCGGTCGGCGGCTCCCCGGTCGCGGACCTCGACCCGCGCGAGCGTCCCGTCGGCGCGCGTTCCGACAGTCTCGACGGTTGCCATCACGGGCCCGACCCGTCCGGGGGACAGGAAGTGGAGCACGGTGTCGGCGGTGGTCCCGCCGGTTGCGTGCTCCGCAGCCATGTCGACCAGCGCCGCGATCGCACCGCCGTGGAGGATGCCCCACGGGTTGCGCAGCCGGTCGTCGAGGTCGATCGCGACCGCCGCCGGGCCCATCGGGCGGACGGCGAGGTACTCGGGCAGCGGCTCGGTGGTCCACGGATCGACGGACCCTGCCTCCAGGTGGAGCGGACGGGGGTAGTCGGGTGCGCCGCCCTTGGGCTGGAGCACCGCGGACGTGAGCACGCCGTCGGCCACGAGCGCGGCCGATCGACCGTCGTCGAGGATGCTGACCCCGGTGACGACGGCGTTCCGGCCGGTCCGCAGGACCTGGGCCGCCGCGCGCAAAGGGCCGACGGCCTCGAACGACGCGACGTGGAGCATCAGGTTGGTGGAGACCACCCAACCGGGGAGGGCTGCCAGGCCGCCGCAGAGGCCCGCGACGCTGTCGGCGACGGTGAGCAGTGCCCCCGCCCTCACGTTCCCCGCCGGTGCGCGCACATGGTCGAGCACGGCGAGGTCGCCCTCGACCGTCGGTAGCGCGGCGCCGGGCGCACTCGTCTCGCGCAACGTGAGTCCGAAATAGCGCGTGAGCGAGCGGCCGGCGTCGGGATCGGCGAACATGGTCATGCCGGTCGGCCGGCGACGACGCGTGCCAACGTGGTGACCCGTTCGTCGGCCCCCGCATCGACCAGCTCGACGTGCGCGCAGCCATAGGAGGGGCTCGCGTCGAGGACCCGGACGCGGCTGCGCACCGGGCCGATCTTCGCGAGCGCGAGATAGGTCACCTGGAGGTCGACGGTCTCGACCGCCGCGCCACACGCGTGCGAGAGGGCGTGCTGCGCTGCGGTGGAGGCGGCCATCGCCATCATGCCGCCCTGCACCGCACCGAGGCTGTTGCGCACGTAGTCGACGGCTGCGAGCTCCACGGCCCCCGCGGACGGGTCGGAGACGACGAGCCCCGTCTCCTCTTCGAGTGGGTGCTCGAACCCGGACCCCTCGACGGCCGTCGTCATCCGCTGGACCGAGTCGGCAGACTCGATCACCGGGTTGCCGTCGCGTCGCGGGAGCAGTGCGAAGCTCATGGTGGCGAAGCCGAGCGCACGGTCGCCCTGGTCGGCGAGCGACACCTCGACGACCACGGTGGTGCGGCCCTTGCGCAGCACGTGCCCGCGCGCGTGAGTCTCGGTGGCCTCGGTACGACCGAGCAGGTGGAGCGTGAGGTCGGCGGTGGCGATCCAGTCGGGTTGCGCGACCGCGGCCGCGAGTCCACCGCCCACCGCGTCGACGAGCGTGGCGAGCGCACCCGGGTGCGGCGCGCCGCTCGGGCTCAGGAGCTCGGCGCCGACCGGGATCCACGCCTGCACCGTGCGGTTCGGGTGGTGCTCCACCGCGAGCTGCAGGTCGCGCAGCACGTGCTTTGCCGGCGGGTACGTCTGGGTCGGGGCCTGATGCACGGCGCCCGAACCTAGCGGGCGCCCCGTCGCTCCCGGGAAGCCCGGTGACCGTCGTGGCGGACGAGCGAACCCGCGTGGTCGGGGACGAACGACTGCTCGTCCTGGGGCGGGCGCACGTAGCCCTGATCCGGTTGACGCGGGGGCAGCGTCACGACGGGCGGGATCCGGTCGTCGTAGGGGATCTGGCTCAGCACGTGGGCGATGCAGTTGAGCCTCGCCCTTCGCTTGTCGTCGGCCTCGACCACGTTCCAGCGCGCCTCGGGGATGTCGGTGTGGACGAACATCTCGTCCTTCGCACGCGAGAACTCGACCCACCGCTTACGCGACTCGAGGTCCATCGGGCTGAGCTTCCACTGGCGCAGCGGATCGGCGAGACGCGACTGGAACCGTTGTTCCTGCTCCTCGTCGCTCACCGAGAACCAGTACTTGAGCAGGATGATGCCGTCCTCGACGAGCATGCGCTCGAAGATCGGGCACTGGTGGAGGAACTCGCGGTGCTGGTCGGCGGTGCAGAAGCCCATCACCTTCTCGACCCCGGCCCGGTTGTACCAGGAGCGATCGAAGAGCACGAGCTCCCCGCCTGCGGGGAGGTGCTGGACGTAACGCTGGAAGTACCACTGCGTCTGCTCGCGCTCGGTCGGCACCGGGAGCGCGACCACCCGGTACGCGCGGGGGTTCAGGTACTCGATGATCCGGCGGATCGCGCCGCCCTTGCCGGCCGCGTCGCGGCCTTCGAAGACCAGGACGACCCGGGCGCCGCTGGACCGCACCCAGTACTGCATCTTCACCAGCTCCTGCTGGAGCCGGAGCAGCTCGGCCTCGTACGCCTTCCTCGGGATGTCGCTCACGGCGCTCACAATATCCCCGATGCGCATCGGAGCCGACCTGGCGCGACCATGGGGCTCGTGGAGCGCTCGACCCGCGGCCGGCTGCTCGTCGCCACCCCGGACCTTGCCGACCCGAACTTCGCGCGTACCGTCGTCCTGATGTTGGAGCACACCGAGGAGGCCGCGCTCGGTCTCGTGCTCAACCGTCCGCGCGAGCTCCGGGTCGCCGATGCGCTTCCCGCGTGGGGTGACGTGTGCAGCGCGCCGGCCTGTCTCTTCGTCGGCGGCCCGGTGCAGCCGGACGCGGTGATCGGTCTCGCCCGCACGGTGGGCGCCGCGATCGCGGTCGAGCCGCTCGCCGGGACGCAGGGCGAGGGCTTCCAGCCGCTCTTCGCCTCGATGGGCACGCTCGACCTCGACCGCGACCCTCTCGCGTTCGACGGGCTCGACGGTGTGCGCGTCTTCGTCGGCTACGCCGGCTGGGGTCCCGGCCAGCTCGATCGCGAGCTCCACGCGGGTGGATGGCTCGTGGTCGACGCCATGGACGACGACGCGTTCACCTCGAACCCGGCGGAGCTGTGGCGGGAGGTCCTCGCTCGCCAGCCCGGGCGTGTCCGCCTGTTCGCCAACGCTCCCGAGGACCCCTCTACCAACTGACCCTGCCCCAGCCCCCGTTCTCGGCACCCGCAGGGTTTGTGCCTGCAGGAGCGAATACCGCTCATGAGGCAACAAACCCGGGTGGGGAGGGTCAGGAGAGGAGGTGGCGGCCGGTCACCAGGGGGAGGTCGAGGGTCGACAGCAGGCCCGGAGGTGCGGCGCACACGGCCGGGATGGCGTTGAGCAGCCGCATCCCGGTGCCCACGAGGCCGCCGGTGTTGTGGTCACCGTCCTCGCCGGTGATCTCGATCTCCACCGCGTAGCTCGGGGAGCCGTCGACCTGCACTCGGTACGACCCGCCTCCCTTGGGCTGGGGCCAGTCGGGCGCAACCTCCGGATGCATCCGCGTCACGTGCTCCACGACGATCGCGGGTCGGCCGTGGACCCAGCCCTGCACCTCGAAGCGGAGCCCCGCCATCGAGCCGGCGGGCACGAGCCCGACCGCGCTGTGGTGGTCGCGCTCCGCAGCGCGACGCTCCACCACCTCGCGCACGTCGTCGAGCTCGACGCCGAGACCGGCGGCGATCATGTGGACCACGCCGCCCCACGCGAACGAGAGCGCGCCCGGGAACAGCAGCAGGGGGGTGTGGTCGAGCGGCTGGCCGAAGCCCATCGTGCCGAACAGCACCTCCGGCTGCATGTACGTCGAGTAGTCGAGGTTTTCGACGATGCGGACCGCGTCGACGCGCTCGCACAGGCCGGTGAAGGCGAGCGGGATCAGGTCGTTGGCCCAACCGGGGTCGATGCCCGACGTGAAGCAGGCGGTCCTGCCCCGCTCGCAGGCGGCGGTGAGCCGCTCGACCATGCCGCGGTCCCCGGCAGGCGGGTAGAGGAGCGAGACCACCGAGGTCGAGACCACGTGCTTGCCGGCCTCGAGGATCCGGCACATGTCGGCGACCGCCTCGTGCGGCCGGAGGTCACCCGTCGCGGTGTACATCACGACGTCGGCCTCGGTCGCGAGGAGCGCGTCTGCGTCGTTGGTCGCGAGCACGCCGGAGGCCTCGGGGAGTCCGGCCAGCTCGGCGGCGTCGAGCCCGACCTTGTCCGCCGAGTGGACCCACAGGCCCGCCAGCTCCAGGTCGGGATGCAGCAGGATCGAACGAAGGCTGAGTCGCCCGACGTTGCCCGTGCTCCACTGGATCACTCGATGCGTCATGGCCGGACGGTACGGGCCCGCGGAACGCGCGCACAATTGCTCGCATGGTCTTTCGCTTCCTCCACCCCGAGCGCCTCGACATGGTGGCGCCGGAGCGCGCGCTCCCGGGGCGTGACACGCCGATGCCCGTACGGAAGCGCCACTTCGTGAACGACCATCCGCTCGCACCGCCGTACCCGGCGGGAACGGAGCAGGCGCTGTTCGCCCTGGGCTGCTTCTGGGGCGCCGAGCGCGTGTTCTGGCAGCTCGACGGGGTGTGGCTGAGCGCGGTCGGCTACGTCGCGGGCTTCACCCCGAACCCGACCTACGAGGAGGTCTGCTCGGGCCGCACCGGTCACACCGAGGCGGTGCTCGTCGTGTTCGATCCCGAGGCTGTCACCTACGACGAGCTGCTGCGCGCGTTCTGGGAGCACCACGACCCGACCCAGGGCATGCGCCAGGGCAACGACGTCGGCACGCAGTACCGGTCGGGCATCTACTGGTACTCGGACACGCAGCGCGCCGCCGCGGAGCGTTCGCGCGATGCGTACCAGGCCGAGTTGCGCGCTGCCGGCTACGGCGAGATCACGACCGAGATCCTCGAGGCGCCGCCCTTCTACTTCGCCGAGGACTACCACCAGCAGTACCTCGCGAAGAACCCGGGCGGCTACTGCGGTCTCGGGGGTACCGGGGTACCAATGTGTGCCCGAAGGCTCGACACGACGTAGTGAGCGCGCTGGCGCCCGGCCTCGGGAGCAGGCCGGTCGTGCGCAGGCCGTCTCGGACTACCGGCCGGAGACTTCCTGGCGAGTGACGGCCACCTCGGGCGGCGCCGTCACCGCGAGCCGAACCTGTCGGCCGCGCACGTCGGCGACCTCCACAACGATCCTGGTGCCGTCGGGAC
>VGBT01000006.1 GCA_016870395.1 Actinomycetota bacterium
GTGGCGGCTGGCGCACGGGGCGGTACAGGGCCGAAGGTCACCGGAACCTGCGACTTTGGGTGCCGCCGGCATTCGCTGAGCGGCCCGGACTGCGGTTGCCGCGAACCTGGGCACCGGCGTAGGCGACCGAGCGGCCGGTGTCGGCGTGGCCGCTCAGGTGACGCTCGCGTCGAGGGGGGCACGCCACTCGAGGAGGACTCCTCCGTCCGGACGGTCGGTGACGGTGCAGGTGCCCCCGAGGGCGTGGGCGCGCTCGGCGAGGTTGCGGAGGCCGTGTCCGCTTTGCTCGTCGGCGGCGACGGACGTCAGCCCGCGGCCGTCGTCGGCCACGCGGAGCACGACGTCGGCGCCGACGTCGATCAGCACGTCGACCCGGTGAGCGCCGGCGTGCCGACCCACGTTCGCGAGCGCTTCGCGCAGTGAGGCGAGGACGTGCTCGGCGACGTCGTGCGGAACCACGCTGTCGACGGGTCCGTCGAAGTGGACGACAGGGGCGAAGCCGAGGGAGGACTCTGCCTCGGCGGCCAGGTCGAGCACCTCACTTCGCAGCCCCCGATGCGAGTCGTGCTGGAGGGCGAAGATCGTCGAACGGATCTCGCGCACCGTTGCGTCGAGGTCGTCGATCGCGGCGGCGACTCGGTCGCCCGCTTCCTTGTGGACGACGAGCCGTTGCGTCGCTTGCAGCGACATGCCCGTCGCGAACAGGCGCTGGATCACCTTGTCGTGCAGGTCTCTCGCGATGCGCTCTCGGTCCTCGATGATGGCGAGCTCCTGCACCTGCGCGTGCAGCCGAGCGTTGTCGACGGCGGCGGCGGCGGCGAGCGCGATGACGAGTGTCTCGTCGTCCTTGCTGAACTCGGTCGCGTCGACCTTTTCGCACAGGTAGAGGTTCCCGAACACCTGGTCGCGGACGCGGATCGGAACGCCGAGAAAGGAGCGCATCTCCGGGTGGTGGGCCGGGAACCCGGCCGAGTCGGGGTGCTCGCTCAGGTCTCGGAGCCGGATGGGCTCGGGATGGTTGACCAGCAGGCCCAGGATGCCTCGGCCCTCCGGGAGGTGGCCGATCCTGGCCGCTGCGTCGGCGCCGAGTCCGGCGTAGAGGAACTCGACGAGGTGACCCTCGGGGTCGATCACCCCGAGCGCGGCGTAGCGGGCCCTGGCGAGCGATCGGGCCGACTCCACGATGCGTTGCAGGACCACGGGTAGCGTGAGGTCGGAGGCGACGGCCAGGACCGCGTCGAGGAGGCGCGCCAGCTGGTCGCCGTCTCCCGGGGTGGTGGGGCCCGTAGCGTCGACGGCCATGCCCGGAGTGTGCGAGCCGAGTGGAAAAGGATCCGATGGCGGAACCGACACGGGTGTTCCTGCTCGACGATCACGAGGTCGTCCGGCGCGGCCTGAAGGAGCTGCTCGAGGCGGACGGTGATCTCGTGGTCGTCGGGGAGGCCGGCACCGCGGCCGAGGCGCTCGCCCGGATCCCGCCGACCAAGCCCGACGTCGCGGTGCCGACGTGCGCCTTCCCGACGGCAACGGGGTCGCGGTGTGTCGCGACGTGCGCACGACCCACCCCGAGATCCAGTGCCTCATCCTCACGTCGTTCTCCGACGACGAGGCCCTGTTCCAGGCGATCCTCGCCGGCGCGGCCGGGTACGTGCTCAAGCAGATCAAGGGGACCGACCTGCTCGACGCGGTGCGGCGCGTGGCCGCGGGCCAGTCGCTCCTCGATCCGGCGGTCACCACCAAAGTGCTCGAGCGGCTCCGCAACGGTGGCGAGGAGGACGAGCGCCTCGCCCACCTCACGCCGCAGGAGCGCAACATCCTCGAGCTCATCGCCGAGGGCCTGACCAACCGCCAGATCGCCGAGCGAGTGCACCTGGCGGAGAAGACGGTCAAGAACTACGTGTCGAACCTGTTGGCGAAGCTCGGGATGGAGCGCCGCACGCAGGCCGCCGTGTACGCCGCCCGTCTCCAGGAGCACCGCAACCAACCGCCCACCGCCACCTAGGTCGAACGCGCAGGAGCGGGACCAAGGTCCCGGATCGGGTGACGGTGGTCTCTAGGCCCGCCTGCCGGCGTCGGGCGACCATCGTCCGAGTCGACAGGAGGGCCCCCATGGAAGTGCTGGTGTTGGAGTCGGACCCCGGCGCGGCCAGCGCCGCGGTGGCGCAGCTCGAAGCGGCCGGGCACCGGGTGCTGCGGTGCCACGACGCGGGCGCCGCCCCGTTCCCTTGTGCCGGGCTGACCGGCGGATGTCCGCTCGAGGACGCGCCGGTCGACGTGGCGTTGACCGTCCGGGCCCATCCGCACTCACGCCCGACTCCGCTCGAGGACGGCGTCACGTGTGCGCTCCGACACCGGATCCCCGTGGTGGTCGCCGGCCGCACGATGCTCGACCCGTTCGAGCAGTACGGCGCCGAATCCGTGGCAGGAGACGTGGTCGAGGCCTGCGAGGCGGCAGTCGCCTCCGTGCGCAAGGAGCACTCGGCGATCGCGACCCGCGCGCTGCGGGACACGCTCGGGCGCGCGTCGCTTCCCGGTGACGCCGCCGTGGCCGAGGTGCGACGGAGCGGCGGGAGGCTGACCGTCGAGCTCTCGGTGCCGTCCGAGACGCCCCAGCAGGTGCGCGACACGGCGGCAGTGCGGATCACCGGCGCGCTGCGCGCGTTCGACCCCACCGCGACGGGGATCGACGTCGGCAGCTAGGCAGGGGGTGGGGCGGGTGCGGGCGCCGGCGGAGCCGGTGGCGGCGGAGGAGGGCTTGTTCCCCGGGCGATCTTGCGTGGGGTCATCGAGTAGCGCTCGAGGTAGCGCTCACGTTCGTCGGGCTGGCCCGCCCGGCTGATGACGCGGAAGTTCTCCACCGCGTAGCCCGTGTGTCCCGGGCTCAGCTCCTTCTCGGTGCCCGCCGGGAGGGCAGGGTCGTCGACGTACTCGACCGCCGGCGGAATCGTCTCGAGCACGTTCGGTCCCTCCGCCTTGCAGGACCGTCCCTCCTTGTTCCCGTACAGCGCGACCGTGATCGACGTCGAGCTGTAGAAGGTCCGGATGAGCACGCCCGATCCCGAGTCGTTGCGGAACCTGTTGTCGATCGAGGGGTAGTTGAGCGTCGCCTCCCGTCCCATCGGGTAGCGCGTGATGTAGAGCGCATGGACGGTGTGGGTCACGTCCTTGTAGCACCCGAAGAAGGACGCGTTGTACAGCGTCGTCGAGAGCTGGCTCACGCCGCCTCCCACGGAGTCCTCGTACTCGAGGTCGGCGCCGATCGCCGGCGCGGCGACATAGCCCTTCTCGGTGGTGCGCGGACCCAGCGCCCCGTTGAGCGAGAACGTCGCGCCGGGCTCCACGATGGTCCCGTCGATCGCCTCGGCCGCGGTGTGGATGTTGTCGACCCGCGGTGCGCAGCAGGGGTGGTTCGTGGTGTAGCTCGACACGAGCTCGGTGATGTTGAGCTGCTGCGCCCATGCGGTGCTGCGCGCGGGCTCGACCGGTTCCATGGGCGCGGTGATCTCGTGTTGGCCTGCACCGACCCGGCGGGCTACGAGGTCGAGGTCGGCGAGCTGGCCGGTCACGGCGGGCACGACGCTCACCGTGGAGCCCGCGACCGTGAACCCGGCGTCTTTGGGTGCGGTCTCGATCGACGCCAGCGCCGGCGCCATGACCACGCGCAGCTTCGCCGGGTCGGAGCGCAGCACGAGCCGGGACTCGACGATCTCCGTGGAGAGCGTGCTCGCCACCTGCTCGGGAGGGAGCGGGATGGCGACGCCGTTCGCGGTGACCACGACCGGTGCCGAGAGCAGCTTCCGCGCCTTGCGGGCAGTCCGCCGGACGTCACGCAGGTCGATCGCCGGGGTCGTGTCGCCGATGGCGAGCCGGCCGGCGGCACTGTCTCCTCGCGCCAGCGCAGCGAGCACCGCGGCGCGCGCCTCCTCGCGGCGGATGCCGATGCCGCGACGCGGTGCGATTTCGACGACTTCGGCTCCCTCGAAGCGAAGGCCTCCGTCGACGAGGCCCTTGCCGGTCTGGGCGACCCATCCGTCGAGCACGCCTTCGAGCCGGCCGCGGTCGACGGTGATCGCGAGCGGGACCCGGTCGTCGCGGCTGCGCCGGAGCACCGTGCCCGCCACCTGGGCGAGCGGGTTGCGGCTGCGGCCCACGAGCCGAGCCCGTCGGACCGTGACCGGGACGTCGACCTTCAACCCGAGCGCGGTGGGGTCGACCGAGAACTGGGTCTGTCCGGCGCGGACCGAGATCGGCGTCGACTCGAGGCGGGCCGCCTCTTCGCGGAGCGCCTCGCGGGCCCCTCGCACGGTCATGCCGCCGAGGTCGACGTGACCGGCGACGACACCGGGCAGCACCCGGTTGCGGTAGGCGAGGCGATCGGCGAGCGCCGCGACCACGAGCCCCAGCACGACGACGCCCACGACGAACGCAATCGCAGCCACGCGCTGGTTCGCCCAGAGGCGCGCGAGTACCTCGCGGCCCGGGGCCGGGAGGGGCTCCAGGTCGGGACGCGAACGGGGAACGCGGGCGGGGGGGCTCTCGACCGGCACGGTGGCGCAAAATTACCGGATCACCAGGGGTTTTCGGCATCGCGGCCAACCTGACCGCTCGGTCAAGTCTTCGCTACCCTCGCCCCCAGCCGACAAGGAGTGCGTGATGGCCGTCGACACCCGGGCCGAGAGTCCCGAACAGCTCCGAGACGCGACGCTGGTGTGGCTGCGCGAGCAGCTGCCGGCCGGGTGGGTCGAGGCCGCCGATCGCGGCGACGCCGACGCGCTGGCCTCGCTGCGCGCCGGCCTCGACTACGACGACTGGTGCGTCCGCTTCGGCGAGGCCGGATACGCGACGCCCACCTGGCCGGCCGAGTACGGCGCGGGCCTGTCGCTCACGCCGGGGGAGGCAAAGCACGTCAACGACGTGCTCAACCACTACAAGGTGCCCCGGCCCTACAACATCATCGGCATCGGCATGGGCGGCCCGACGCTGATCGCCTGGGGCACCGAGGAGATGAAGCACCGGCTGCTCAAGCCGCTGGCCTGCAACCAGGAGATCTGGTGCCAGCTCTTCAGCGAGCCCGTCGCCGGCTCCGACGTCGCTGGCCTTGCGACGCGTGCGGTGCGCGACGGCGACGAATGGGTGGTCAACGGCCAGAAGGTCTGGACCACGGTTGCGCACATCTCGCGCTGGGGGATGCTGCTGTGCCGCACGAACCCGGACGTCCCGAAGCACGCCGGCCTGTCGTACTTCGTGGTCGACATGCACCAGCCGGGGGTGGAGGTGCGCCCGTTGGTGCAGATCACCGGCGACGCCGAGTTCAACGAGGTGTTCTTCACCGACGCGCGGGTGCGAAACGACTGGATGCTGGGGCGCGAAGGCGACGGATGGAAGGTCGCGATCACCACGCTCATGAACGAGAGGGTGTCGCTCTCGGGTGCGGGTTCGATCGGCGGCGACGCGGTCGGCGGCAGCCCGGTGCAGCGGCTGCTCGAGCGGCACCGCGGGATCGCCGACCCGCTCGCGCGCCAGCAGCTCGCGCAGGCCTACATCGAGAGCCGGCTGATCCGTCTCAACAACGAGCGCGCCGCCGCGAAGCGCAAGAGCGGTGGCGAGGCCGGACCGGAGGGCTCGATCACCAAGCTCCAGCAGGCCGAGTTCAACCAGCGCCTCCAGAAGCTCGCAATCGACCTCGAGGGTGCGACCGGCGTCGCGTGGGAGGGCAGGAACCTCTCCCTCACCGAACGTGTGGGCCGCGCCCCCCAGGTGGAGGAGGACGCGCTCGTCGCGTTCGGCTTCCTGCGCGCGCAGGCCAACACGATCGAGGGCGGAACGTCCGACATCATGCGCAACATTCTCGGCGAGCGGGTGCTCGGCCTCCCCAAGGAGCCTGACGCCTCCCGCGAGATGGCGTGGAAGGACGTACCACGGTCCGGGTGAGCCGGTCCGGGTGAGCCGGTCCGGGTGAGCGCGGCGCGAGACTGTACCGGTGAACCGAAGGCTGGCGCGCTTCCTGCGTCGCCGCGGCGCGACCCCGGCGGAGGTGGAGCGAGCAGTCGACGACGGCTGGCTGGTGCTGCTCACGCTCGACCGGATGTTGCTGCCGGGTGCTTCCGCTTTCACCGCCAACGAGATGGCGGCGAGGGCGGGGGTCGACCGCGACTTCTCGAAGCGTCTGTGGCGCGCGCTCGGGTTCCCCGACGTCCCCGACGACGTGCCGATCTTCACGCGCGAGGGTCTCGACGCGCTGCGGAACATCAACGTCGGGCTCGACACCCCGTTTCGACGGCACGAGAACGAGCACGAGGCGCTCGTCGGCCAGGTCCGCGCGATCAGCGCCGGCCTGGCGCGCGTCGCCGAGGTCTTCAGTGACGAGCTCGCCGCGGTGATCGCAGGCGCCCACGAGATCGGGATGGCCGACGAGGACATCGCGGCCGCGCTCGTCGACAGCTTCCAGTGGGACCGGCTCGCGGCCCTCAACGACTACGCGCTGCGACTTCAGGTTCGTGCCGCGCTGTGGCGCAAGCTCGCCGTGGAGCGCGATCCGAGCGCCGAGGTCGAGCTCGCGGTCGGGTTTCTCGACCTGGTCGGCTACACCGCGATCAGCCAGGAGCTCGAGGCCGAGGAGCTGTCGGAGCTCGTCGCGCGATTCGAGGCCATCACCCGTGACACCGTCGCGGAGCTCGGGGGTCGCGTGGTGAAGATGATCGGCGACGAGGTCATGTACGTCGCCGAGGAGCCGCGTGCTGCCGTGGAGATCGTGCTGCGGCTCACCGAGCGCGCGGGCGGCGATGCAGCCCTCCCCGACGCCCGGGCCGGGGTGGACTTCGGGCCGGTCGTCGGCCGGGACGGCGACTACTACGGACCGGTGGTCAACCTGGCCCATCGGCTGGTGGAGGTGGCGCGGCCGGGGACGGTTCTCGTCTCGGGCCGGGTGCGCGACGCCGTCGGCGACGATCCGGCTTTCGACTGGTCGCGCATGCGAGTGCGCCGCATCCGCGACATCGGGCGAGTCGAGTCCTGGTCCGTACGCCCGGGGGATCGAGTGCCCGCGCCGGAGCGGTAGGTTCTGCGACAGGATGAGCGCCGACCCCCTCTGCGTGCTGTCCGTGCACGCGCATCCGGACGACGAGGCGTCGAAGGGCGCCGGGACCATCGCGAAGTGCGCCGCCGAGGGCATCCGCAGCGTTCTCGTGTGCTGCACCGGCGGCGAGGAAGGTGACATCCTCAACCCTGCCGTCGACACGCCGGAGGTGCGCGCGAACCTCAACGCGGTCCGCCTTCAGGAACTGCACGACAGTGTCGACGCGATCGGGTATGCGGCGCTGCACATGCTCGGCTACCGCGACTCGGGCATGAAGGACACGGAGGCGAATGCGCACGTCGACAACTTCGCCAATGCCCCGATCGAGGAGGCGACCGAGCGACTCGTGCGCGTGATCCGAGCCGAGCGTCCCCAAGTGGTCATCACCTATGCCGACGATCGTGAGTTCTACCCGCACCCGGACCACGTGAAGGTGCACGACATCTCGCTCCCGGCATTCGAGGCAGCCGGTGACGCGACCCGGTTCCCGGACTCGGGAGCGCCGTGGCAGCCGTCGAAGCTGTACTACACGGGTTGGTCGGCTCGGCGTGTACGGGCGTTGCACGACGCGTTCCTTGCGCGCGGCGAGGCGAGCCCGTACGCCGCCTGGTTCGAGCGTGGGTTCGACGATCGCAACGACGATTCCACCGACCGTCGCTTCACGACCTTCGTCGACGTCAGCAGCTTCCTCCACAAGCGACGCGCGGCACTGCTCGCACATCGGACCCAGGTCGACCCGACCGGGTTCTGGATGCGTCTTCCCGACGAGGTGATCCGCGAGGTCTTCCCCTGGGAGGAGTTCGTGCTGGCCCGTTCCCTGGTCGAGACGGGGGTGGCCGACGGCGATGTGGAGGACGACCTGTTCGCGGGCCTGCGGGCCCCGGTGCGTGGCGACCCGTGACGTGCCTACGATCGCCCCGGAGGTGATGTCGGCATGACGAAGTACCTGTCCCAGGAGTGGCTCGACGAGACGCGCGCGCTGGCCGAGGAGCAGCCCGAGCGGCCGGGGGCATCGGCACTGATGCAGTACGTTGTGACCGGTGGTCCCGACGGCGAGGTGAAGTACTTCTGGCGCCTCGAGGACGGCAAGCTCCGCGAGAGCGGGCTCGGTGAGATCGACGCGCCCGACTTCACGATGACGCTCAGCTACGACGACTTGGTGAAGGTCCAGCAGGGTGAGCTCGACGCGCACGCTCCGTTCATGCAAGGTCGCATGAAGGTCGCCGGCAACATGGCCAAGTTCATGACGCTCATGCCCCTCATGACCTCGCCCGAGTACAAGGCGCTCCAGGAGGAGATCAGGAAGGTCACCGACTACTAGACGACCTGGCTCTCCTCCCCGGATCGCTCGTCGAGTCACCCGGCGCGGCGGTCGGTTCCACGGCGCTCCCGAGAACAGGGAGAGGGCAGGACCGATGGACGAGACGCCCACCGAGCCGCCGGTATCGGCTTCGGACACCGAGGCGCGCGAGCTCTCCACTTCCAGCTCGACCCGGCGTCGTCGAGGGGGCGCGGTCCCTTCATTGCGAGCGTCGCGGCCGGTCGGCCGGCCGGCGTGAGGACCACGACGTCGGCCACGCCGGCATCCACTGCGGCCGTGCGTGGCACCGCAATCCAGATCCTCGGCGGCGCGACACCCGCCCTGTACGGAGGCAGCCAGGACAACCGGACGTGCGACCCGGCGCGCCTGGTGCGCTTCCTGGAGGCGAACCCCGACAAGGCGCGGGCGTTCGCTCGCGTGCTGGGACTCCCGCCCTCGGAGATCCGCGCGTACGTCGAGACCCTGACGCCGCTGCTGTTGACCCCTGACACGCGGGTGACCAACCACGGCTACGCGAATGCTCGCGCGACCCCGCGCCAGGCCGCGCTCCAGGCCGAAACCGCGGTCCTCGTCGACCCCGACGGCGGGTCCCCGGGCGTGGTGGAAGGCGGGATCGAGCCCCCGGCGAGACGCAGACCTACACGATCACCTACTCCCAGCGCGCTGGAGCTCCCGCAGGGAGCGGTAGCCGACGAGCGTCGCGCCGGAGCGCGCGACGAGGTCGGCGAACGCCGGGTCGGTGCAGAGTGCGGCGTGGTCCTCCACCCGGTTGGGCCAGTCGCGGTGCGAGGCGCGCAGCTCGTCGGTGTCGACCGCGGGGTGGAAGTACACCTCGGTGACGCCGGGGCGCAGGTCGACGAGCGCGCGTTCGATCGCCTTGCGGGAGCCGACCGACGTGTAGACGAAGTGGTCCGGGAAGACCACGCCCTCCTCCGCGGCCAGGCGCCGGAACGGGAAACCGACGAGTGCCTCCGCGCTCTCGCCGGCCATCCGCAAAGGGAGGCCGAAGTCGACGGCGAGCTCGAGGTACACGTCGAAGAACTCAGGGCGCAGCTGGAGGGTGCCCATGTGGCTGTCGAGGTGGCTGACGTCGAAGCCCCAGAAGATCGCCCGCTCGATCTGGGCGCGGCACTCCTTGCGGACCTCCTCCATGTCGGCGTGGTCCCATACGTCCTCGATCGTGCGCGGGAAGCCGCCGTCACCGTCGAGGAGGCTGGGGGAGTGGGTTATCGGGCCCCATCTGTACCGGTCCCACTCGGAGGTGAGGGTCAGGTGGACCCCGACGTCCTCCCCGCGATAGCCCGCGGCGGCGTCGCGCGCCCAGGGACACGGCACCATCAGCGTCGCGCTCGTGGCCAGCCCCGAGTGCAGCGCCTCGTAGATCGCGACGTTCGCCGAGCGCGAGGAGCCCAGGTCGTCGCAGTTGACGATGAGGACCTTCGTGTCTGGGGTGTAGCCGAGTCGCTCGGCGAGCGTGGGCACGACTCCGAGGCTACGCGAAGTGACCGGTGAGCAGGGCGCCGGCACGCCTGATCGCGTCCGCGCTCGCGAACGGCATGTTGACGATGACCTCGTCGACGCCAGCCTCGAGGATCTCGCCGATCCGCTCCGCGGCCTCGCTGTCGTTGCCGATGACGAAGCGCTCGTCGAGGTCCGCACCCGCGCCGGCGCCGATGATGGCTCGCATCTCCTCGGTCTCGATCGGGGAGCTGGTGAGCATCAGCGTTCCGAGCCAGGTCACCCGGATCGCGGCCGGGTCGCGGTCGACGTCGGCACAGTGCCGCTGGAGCACGTCGAGCAGGTGCCGGATCGTCTCCGGAGACCCGTGCAGGTTGCAGCGGTCCGCGTACTGGGCCACAAGGCGGAGCGTGCGGCGCTCGCCGCTGCCGCCGATCATGATCGGGATCCCCTCCGCGCGCACCGGCCGGGGGAGGTTCCGTGCGTCGGTGATCGAGAAGTACCGGCCGCTGAAGGTCGCGTGGCCCTGGGTGAACATCGCACGGCAGATCTGTACGGCTTCCTCGAGCCGGTCGAGGCGCTCGCCGGCGCTCGGGAACGCGAAGCCGAGCGCATCGTGTTCCACGTCGTACCAGGCCGCCCCGATCCCGCACACGGCACGGCCGCCCGAGATCACGTCGAGCGTCGTCACGATCTTCGCGAGCAGCGCCGGGTTCCGGTAGGTGACGCCGGTGACGAGCGTGCCCAGCTCCACACGCGCCGTGCGCGCCGCGAGGGCGCCGAGCAGCGTGTAGCCCTCGAGCATCGGCTGGTCGAATCCGCCGAGCGCGGGCAGCTGGAAGAAGTGGTCCATGACCCAGACCGAGGAGAAGCCGCTCGACTCGGCGGCGCCGGCGAGCCCGGCCACGTGCTCGAAGAGGTCGGCGTCGGGGACGTCGTAGGTGAAGTTGGGGATCTGGAACCCGAAGCGGGCCATCAGACCCGCTCGAGCAGCGTGCCGGTGCCGAGCCCGCCGCCGCAGCACATCGTGACCAGCCCGAAGGTTGCGTCGGTGCGCTCGAGCTCGTGGAGCGCCGTTGTGACGAGCCGCGCGCCCGTGGCGCCGACCGGATGGCCGATCGCGATCGCGCCACCGTTGGGGTTGATTTTCGCCATGTCGGGCTTCAGCTCACGCTCCCATGCGAGCACGACCGAAGCGAACGCCTCGTTGATCTCCACGGTGTCGATGTCGCTCATCGTCATGCCGGTGCGGTCCAGAAGGCGCCGCGTCGCGTCGATCGGACCCGTGAGCATGAGCACGGGATCCACGCCCACGAGACATGTGTCGACGACGCGGGCACGCGGAGTGAGGCCGAGGTCGCGCGCCCGGGCAGCCGTCATGAGGATCACCGCGGCGGCGCCGTCGCTGATCTGGCTCGCGGAGCCCGCAGTGTGTACGCCGTCCTCTCGAGCGACGGGCTTCAGCGTGGCGAGGGCCTCGATCGAGGTCTCACGTAAGCCCTCGTCCTTCACAACGCGCTTCGTCGTGCCGGAGGGCTTGCCGTCGTCGCCCAGGTCGGGTGCGTCGACGGCCACGACCTCGCGCTCGAAGCGGCCCTCGGCCCAGGCTCGCTGGGCGCGCTGCTGGGACTCGAGCCCGAAACGGTCGCAGTCGGCGCGGGTGATCCCCCACTGGTCTGCGATGCGTTCCGCGCCCTCGAACTGCGAGGTGGGCTCGTAGCGGGGGAAGTAGGACCGCGGGAGCGGGCGATCCATGTCCTTCACCATCGTGGCGCCCAGCGGGATCTTGCTCATCAGCTCGATGCCGCACGACAGCGCGCTGTCGATCGCGCCGGCCTTCACCATGGCCGCCGCCAGGTTCGTGGCCTGCTGGGACGAGCCGCACTGCGCGTCGACGGTCGTCGCCGCGACCCCGAGCGGCAGGCCGGCCGCGAGCCATGCCGTGCGGGCGATGTTGAAGGTCTGCGGGCCCACCTGGCCGACGCATCCGCCGATCACCTGCCCGATCGCGGCGGGGTCGATGCCGGAGCGCTCGAGCGCCGCGACCTGCACGGCGCCGAGCAGGTCGGCCGGGTGCATGGTCGACAGGCCACCGTTGCGGCGACCGAGTGGCGAGCGGACGGCCTCGACGACGACGACGTCGGAATCGGCGAGCTGGGCCACGGTGCCTCCATACCTGGTTGCTGTCACCGCAGAGCGGGGGACCGAATCGTACTGCGGCCCTAGACCTAGAGGACCACCTTGCCGAACGTGGTGTCGGAGGCGAGCAGCTCGTACGCGGCCGGTGCTTCGTCGAGCGGGAGGACGCGGTCGACGACCGGCGTGATCCTGCCCGACGCGAGGTGGCGGCCCATCTCGGGCATGAACGCCGCGGTCATCGCCGCCTTCTCCTCGGCCGAGCGGATCCGCAACATCGTGCCGAGGAGTCGCAGCCGCTTCCTCATGAGCGGGAGGAGCGGGAGCGTGGCTTCGCCGCCGGCGAGCGTGCCTACGATGACGATCCGGCCGAACAACGCCGCCGCGAGCACGTCGGCTGTGACGTATGCGCCGCCGACGAGGTCGATCACGACGTCGGGCGCGCCGTTCGCGCTCAGGAGCCCGGTGAGCGTGGCCGGGTCGAGCTCGTTCGGGGCCACGACCCCGTGGTCGAGCCCGAGCGCGCGTGCTCGTTCGAGCTCTTCGGGTGTCCGCGCCGTACCCGTGAGAGGACACCCGAGGACGGACGCGATCTGGATGACCGCAGTCCCGACCCCGGAGCCGTGCGCAACGACCTCACCCGCGAACTCGACCCCGGGATGTCGGCTGGGGTCCCGGGTGGTGGCGGGTACAGCCCGGCTTGCTGGAGGAGGTGGCCGCGGTTGCAGCCGGCTGCGTGCACCCGGACCAGGATCTCGCCCGACCCCGGCTCGGGATCGGAACGCTCCTCGACCCTGACCGTGTCGTCGGCGACCACGACCGCTCGCGTCGTCGGGAGCCTAGCGGCGGTTTCGCCCCGGGCGTGGCGGCGCTACCTTGCGGATATGGGCGCGTTGGCGTTCGTCGACTATCACGGCGAGCAGGTGGTGCTCGACGGCCCGGAGGCGGTGTCGCTGCTCGCCTCCGCCGGGGGCCTGGAGGCCGCGACGGTCTCCGCGTGTCGCGACTGTCGCAGCCGGGTGCTCGCCGCGGTGGCGCTTGTCGACCTGCTGGAGCTAGCGCCCGTCCACCCGCGCGCGGGCGAGCTCGTGGAGTTCGCGGACGACGCGCCGACCCTGCATCTGTACCTCGTCGA
The DNA here is from genome assembly GCA_016870395.1 of Actinomycetota bacterium. Lineage (GTDB taxonomy): Bacteria > Actinomycetota > Acidimicrobiia > IMCC26256 > JAENVU01 > SHUZ01. Next base: position 13,126 of record VGBT01000006.1, read on the forward strand.
CGCCGAGGCGAGGTGTCGGCACCGCCGGTGGCGGGACCCGGGCCGTGAGGAGTGGCTCGACGCGGTGGCGCCTCGGGCGGGCCTGCCCCGACGTCCCTAGCTCACGCGCTCGGGATGGGTGCGAGCAACGCGTCGAACGACTCGCGGAGGCACTCGACGAACGCGTCGGGGTCGGTGATCGCCGCCGGGTCGGAGTGGATCCCGATGCAGAGCGCGCCGCAGTAGGAGATGACGGTCACGTTGAGCGGGCAGCCGGCGCGCGGTCCCATGGGGTAGGTCGCGTCGATGCGCGCCCCGCCCATGTAAAGGGGGACGGGGCTGCCACGCAGGTTCGACGCCGCGAAGTCGATGGTGCGCGTCTGGGTGTGCATCAGCCCGACGAGCACCGACGTCGGCAGGCCGGCAGTCAGCGCGGCGAGCGGCTCGACCGCCCCGAGCGCGGGTTCCTCACGGATCCGCTCGAGTCGACGGTGCACCTCCCGGAAGCGCTGGGCCGGATCCTTCGGGCCGGTGGGGACGAGGACGCGGCTCGGCGCGAAGCGGTTGGCGGCCGCGTCGCCCGCGCCGCGCATCGACACCGGCATCGCCATGCGGAGGTCGTCGACGGGGATCCCCATCCGCTCGTGGTACCCGCCGAGCCCGCCGGTCACGCCGGTGACGAACGCGTCGTTCACGCTGCCCCCGAGGACGCGCGCCACCTCGTGGAGGCGATCGAGGGGCACGGAGAGCATGTCGAAGCGCCGTGCGAGGGAGTGATGTGCCATCAGTGGCGATCGGGCGGCGCCGGCGACGAGGACCTGACGCCGGATCGACCCGAGCGCTCGCGTCAGCACCGTGGGGTGGATCGCAACCCGGGCGAGACCGGACGACGCCCGCCACGCGGTCTCGAGCCCGGCGCGCGTCGCGTCGGCGAGCGCGTCGCGCATCACGTCGATCGGTGAGTCACGGTCGACGGGGTCTCCGGTCAGAGGATGGTCGGCGACCGCGTCGCGCAGGAGCGAGTGCATCCCGTACTGGGGGTCGCGCTCGGTGTCGACGAGGCTCAACGAGAGTCTGAGGCCACCGACGCCGTCGGTGATCGTGTGGTGGATCTTCTGGAGCAGCGCGGCGCGGCCGTGCTCGAGCCCTTTGACGACCGTGAACTCCCAGAGCGGCCGCGACCGGTCGAGGGGCGGTGCGCAGAGGCCCGCCGCGAGATCGAGGAGCTGACGCGTCGCGCCGGGCTCGGGCAGCGCCACGTGGCGGAGGTGGTAGTCGAGCTCGAAGGTCGGGTCGGGTCGCCACTCGGGGGGAACGAGGCGCAGCGGCGCCGACACGACGCGCTGGGCGAGCCGCGGCATCTCGACGAGCGCGTGCTCGATCTTCGCCTGCAGCCGCCGGTCGTCGGGCGCGCGATCGAGGAGCGTGAGGTTGCAGAAGTCGGAGCGCAGCGCCGGGTCCTTCTCGACCGCCCACATCACTGCCTCGGACGGCGACATGCGCTCCGACATGGTGGTGGCGCCTACCTCGGGATTCGGGTTCGCTTGTACTCGTTCAGGCGCGTCCAGCCGACGAGGTCGAGCGTGCGCAGCAGGTCGTCGACGCGGCCGCGCTCCATGAAGCGCACGAACACGGCTTCGTCACCCTCGATGAACGTGGGCACGCCGAAGACGGCCCAGCGGTCCACGGCCTCCGTGTGCTCCTCCGCGAGCGCCTTGAGCGGGCGGCCGCTCCATGCCTCGGCCTTGACCGCCGCGGGGTCGAGCCCCACCGACGCGACCGCCTCCTCGAGCACGTCCTCGTGACCCAGCTTCCGGCCGTGGTCGTGGCGGGCCGCGAACAGCGCGAGGTGCGCATCGACGAACCGCTCGGAGAACGCGTCCCGCACCGCGATCCCGTAGCACAGCGCGAGCACGCCCGTGCCCCAGGTGCTGGGGTCGCGCTCCCATACCGGGGCCTCGCCCTCCTCGACGTGCACCTGGTCGAGTGAGAACGGTAGGAACCGGACGTCGAGGTCGGCGCCGTCGCGCATCGCGTTGACGACCGCCTCGTGCCCGTTGCGGGCGAAGGGGCAGCGGTAGTCGAATGTGACGGCGATCTCCCGAGGCATGCCGCGAGCCTAGAACCAGCGGGCTGCGATCCGTCCCATCACGAGGCCGAGGGCTGCGCCGGCGAGGACGTCGGAGGCGTGGTGCATCCGGACGTAGACCCGGCTCGATGCGACGACTGCCGCGAGGCCGTACCAGGCCGGGCCGCCCGGGCCGGTACGAGCCAGGATGACTGCGGCCGTGAACGCGGCCGTTGCGTGTCCCGACGGGAACGACGAGGTGATGGGCCGGCGCATCCCGAACGGCAGCGGTCCCTCGGCCACCTCGGGCTCGGGCCGGACACGGCGGAACAGCGCCTTGACGCCCCCGTTCGTGATCGCGGACTCGGCGCCCATCGCGGCGGCAAACTTGAGCGCGAAGCGCAGGTCGGCGCGCCCCAACGCGCGCACGCCACCCACGGCGAACCACAGCAGGCTGTGGTCGGCGGCACTCGACAGCGTGTACATCACCCGGTCGAGCGCGGTGCCGCGGCACCGGTCGAGGGCACGGTCGACCACGCGGTCGAACGCGGCGACCGCGGGAAGCTCCTCGGGACTCGGCAGCGCGGGCATCGCCCGGCAGGCTACGGGGCGGTGGTGGTGAGGGGCAGGCCGGGGGCGATGACGGTGCCCGGGCCCAGCAGCTCCCGGGCCTGCTCCGGGTCGCCGCCGAACGCCGGGCAGTACGGCTGGAACGTGCAGTAGTCGCAGAGCTTGCCCGGCGAGGCGCGGAAGTCGTCGTTGGCGGCCGCACGCTGGATCGCGGCCCACAACGCGCTGGTCTTGCGCATCACGCCCGTGACCATCTGCGCCGAGGTCGCCATGTTGATCGCTTCGGGCGCGGAGAGGTAGAGCAGCTGGACACGCACCGGTCGCTTGCCGAGCAGCGACTCGACCATCGCCGCGTACATGTGCACGCCGGCCATGCGTTGCTGCTCGTATCGCTCGCCGGGCACGGCGCCGGTCTTGTAGTCGGTGATGACGAGCTCGCCGTCGGCGTCGAGCTCGAGGCGGTCGATGATGCCGCGCAGGCGTACACCGCCGATCTCGGCGCGCACGAACAGCTCGAGACCGATCGGTCGGACCGTGGCCGGGTCCTCGAGCTGGAAGTACCGCTCCACGAGCGTGGCTGCGTCGGCGTGGAAGGCCTGCCACTGCTCGTCGGTGAGCTCGAGGCCGGTGAAGTCGGGATGGTCCGCGAGCGCCTCGCGTGCCGCGGCGAGGTCGACGAGCGCGTGCTCGAGCGTCCGGTGCTCCGGTTCGCGCAGCATCAGCCGTTCGAGTGCCGCATGCACGAGGGTGCCCTTGCTCGCCGGCACCGAGGGCGGCTGCGGGAGGCCCAGGAGGTACGACAGCTTGAACGCGAGGGGGCAGTCCTTGAACGCCGAGAAGGAGCTCGGCGAGAGGCCACTCGGCATCCCGGTCATGGACGAAGCGTACGGGAGGGGTGCGACATCCATGGGGACATCCTCTAGCCTCCCGCCGACCGAGACCAGAGGGGGAGGCGTGGTGAAGGTCGACGGTGGGCTGATCGCCGAGTCGCTGAAGGGCGTGCCCGACGCGGCGCGCTCGCTGGAGGAGGTCGGCTACGACGGCGCCTGGTCGGCGGAGACCAGTCACGACCCGTTCTTCCCGCTGCTGCTGGCGGCCGAGCACACCGAGCGCCTGGAGCTCGGGACGGGGATCGCCGTCGCGTTCGCGCGCTCGCCGATGACGCTGGCCAACCAGGGCTGGGACCTGAACGCGTACAGCCGCGGCCGGTTCATCCTCGGGCTCGGCAGCCAGATCAAGGCGCACATCGAGAAGCGGTTCTCGATGCCGTGGTCGCACCCCGCGGCGCGGATGCGGGAGCTGATCCTGGCGACGCGGGCCATCTGGGCGTGCTGGGGCGAGGGTGCGCCGCTGCGCTTCGAGGGCGAGTTCTACCGGCACACCCTCATGACGCCCTTCTTCGACCCGGGGTCCAACCCCTATGGCGCGCCGAAGGTCTTTCTCGCCGCGGTCGGGGAGAAGATGACCGAGGTCGCGGGCGAGGTCGCCGACGGGATCATCCTCCACGGCTTCACCACCGAGCGCTACGTGCGCGAGGTCACGCTGCCCGCGCTCGAGCGAGGGTGGGCGAAGGCCGGCAAGCAGCGCGCGGACTTCGAGCTCTCGGGCCCGCTGTTCGTGGTCACGGGCACCGACGAGGATGAGATGGCGAAGGCTGTGGCAGGCACGAAGCAGCAGATCGCGTTCTACGGGTCGACGCCCGCGTACCGCGGCGTGCTCGAGCTGCACGGCTGGGGTGATCTTCAGCCCCAGCTCAACGCGCTTTCCAAGCAGGGCGAGTGGGTGAAGATGGGCGAGCTGATCGACGACGAGATCCTCGAGACGTTCGCGGTGATGGGCGAGCCCGAGCAGATCCCATCGCTGCTGCTTGCGCGCTACGGCGACCTCGTGGACCGCCTCTCGTTCTACGCGCCGTACCGCAGCGACCCCGAGCGCTGGGCGAGGGTGCTCGACGGCTTCCGGCGGTAGCGCCGCGCCGTCGGTCAGTGGGCGGCGAAGGCCAAGATCGAGGCGGCGGCGCGATCGGGGTCCTGCTGCGGTCCGAAGTGCCCGCAGCGGTCCCAGATCTCGAGGCGCGAGCGCGGGAGCCGTTCGGCGATCATCCCGGCGAGCTTGGGGACGATCGCATCGGTCTGCTCGCCGCACGCGACGAGCACGGGGCAGCCCACCTCGGCGAGCCGCGGGTAGACGCCGTTGGCCGCGCCCATCGCATAGACCGTCGCCTCGTGCTCGGGCTCGCACTTGAGCGCCACGGTTCCGTCGGGCAGTTCACGGAAGCCGTGCTCCACGTAGGCGTGCAGGGATGCCTCGGTGAAAACGTCGAGCGGCGGCCGCGACGCGTACGAGGCGATGGCCTCTTCTCGCGACTGCCAGACGGCCCGGCGCTTGCGCGCGCCGGTCGAGAGGGGGTTGTCGTGGTGCGGGGGGAGCGGCTCGTCGCTCGGGAACACGATCGGCTCGTACGCCCAGATGCGCGCGTACGAACCCGGCGCGTCCGCCTCTCCGAGTAGCAGCGCGGCCGCGCCCTTCGAGTGGCCGGCGGCGAGCAGGCGTGGGTCACCCGCGAGCTCGAGGTGGGTCATCACCGCGAGCGCGTCGCTCGCGAACTCCGCCCACGAGTAGGTGCCGTCGGGTGACTGGTCGCTGTCGCCGTGGCCGCGGAAGTCGAACGACCACACGTGGCGGCCCTTCACCACCAGCCGCTCGGCGACCGGTGCCCACACGTGGCCGTGGAACCCGGTCGGGTGCGTCAGCAGCACGGGGTCGCCCGCGCCGCCCCAGTCGTGCACCGCGAGTCGCAGGCCCGACGGCGTGCCGAACGAGTGGGACGTGGGGGCCATCTACTGCTGTGTCGACTTCTCCGCGGCGTGGTCCTCGATCGCCTTGGCGATGGCGTTGGCGGCGCGCCCCACGAACTCACCGCCGCTGCCGGTGACCCACGCACAGGATGCGTCGAGCGGCTCGAGCTGGCCCTGGAAGCGCGGCATCACGTACTGGGCGAACAGCTCGTAAGAGTGCAGCTTCGCCTCGGGGTTCGCCCAGTCGTGGTCGAAGAGCAGGAACGCGCCGAACCCGCCGTTGCTCGACTCGAGCAGCTCCTCGATCTTTGCGATCGCGTCGTCGGGCGTGCCGATCACGGCGAAGTTCTGGGCCCGGTTGTTCTCCAGGATCTCCTCGACGGTGTTGCCTTGTGCCGGACCGCCGGGCAAGACGTGGGTGAAGTAGCGGGAGAACTGCGCGAGCCCGTGCTCGACGTCTCGCTCGGCCTGCTCGAGCGTCTCGGCGAGGTGCATCGGGCCGACCAGGCGCCACTTGGAGCGGTCGGCGACGTTGCCGTGGTCGGTCGCGATCTCCTCCCAGAGGTCCCAGTGGTGGGCGAGGAGGTCCATGCCCTGCTTGGCGGTGGCGGCGACCGAGAGCATCCCGATGCCGTGCTTGCCGGCCGCGCGCGCCCCCGTCGGTGAGAACGACGCCGCGACCGCGATGTCGAAGCACGGGTCGGAGTAGGGACGTAGCTGCAGGCGGGCGTCGCGAAGGGTGAACCACTCGCACTCGTACGTGACCGTCTCGCCGCGCAGGAGTGCCATCATCACGTCGAGCGCCTCCTCCATGCGGGGGCGCTGGAGGTCGGCGGGGATGCCGAGCATGTGCGAGTCGGAGGTGAGCTGGCCCGGGCCCACTCCGAGCATCACGCGACCGCGGGTGAGGTGGTCGAGCAGGATCATGCGGTCGGCGAGCATCAGCGGGTGGTGGTACGGCAGCGAGCTCACACCGGTGCCGAGCAAGATGTGGCGGGTGCGCTCGGCGGCGACGCCGATGAAGACCTCCGGCGAGGCGATGATCTCGTAGCCCGCGGAGTGGTGCTCGCCCACCCAGGCCTCGTCGAAGCCGAGCCGATCGAGGTGCACGATGAGCTCGAGGTCGCGCTCCAGCGCCAGGGTCGGGTTCTGTCCCACCGGATGGAACGGAGCCATGAAGGTGCCGAAGCGCATCAGCCCATTCGAGTCGGCCCTTGACCGGACGGTCAACTCAGCCGAGCTGGGAGGTGATCCAGCGCTCGAGGGCGGGCCCGCTCTCGAAGCTGGTGATGAGCGCGTAGCGCGGTCCGGTGCCGTTGTTCACGACCACGTGCCACAGCCGCTGCGTGTCGACGACGAACCGTGCGCCCTTGCGCAACGGCACGCGTGTCTCGGTCGACCGATCGGGGAGGCCGTCGGCTCCCGACTCCATCAGCAGCATGTAGCTGTTGGCGTTGTCATTGAGCTCGAGCCACGAACGGACGACCCAGCCCTCACCGTCGGGGTTGAAGCGGTTGTTGTCGTCGCGGTGAAACGAGCGCAGCGCGACCTCGCGGTCCTGCGGCTCGAGCTTGATGATTCGGACGCGCCCGAAGTTCGCGCCGACGCTCTCCACGTAGGTGCGCAGCGTCGGGCACCGCTCGGCGTTGGACGTGAACCGGGCGTCCTTGTCGGGACGTTCGTCGCCGTCGTTCCAGAAGCCGCGGCAGTCGAGCTCACCGTCGGCCGTCGCGATCGGCGCGAAGTTGGTGTCGCCGCCGCTCTTCCAGTCCATGTACTCGAGGGAAAGGAACTCCTCCTCGGGCGCCTCGAACGGTGCGTCGGCGAGCTGCACCCATCCGTGCTCCCGTAGCGCCTCGCACCGGTAGTGCGGGGTGTCGAGCGGGATCTCGACGGACCAGTGCTCTTGGGTGGGCCAGAAGGTGGTCGCCATGTGGACGAGTGTAGAGACGACCCGCCGCGATGGGGAGACTCCAGGTCGCGCTCTTACGAGGATTGTGACGAAGGTCCCGACCTGCATCTCGCTGAGCAGCCCGAGCTGCTCAGATGGGCAGCCCGCCGGTGGCCGTCTTGGTGGTGCCGTGGTCCTTGTACGCCGCGATGGTCCGCTCGGCGGTGCGCATCAGGTGGATCTCGTCGGCACCGTCCGCGAACCTCGCCCACCGAGCGTGCTGGAACATGTTGGCGAGGGGGGTGTCGGTGGAGTAGCCGAGCGCGCCGTGCACCTGGATCGAGCGGTCGATGATCCGGTTGAGCGCGTTGGCGACGAAGTGCTTCGCCATCGAGACCTCGGACTTGAAGTCCTCCTTGCGGTCGATCTTGTACGCCGCGTGCAGGACCATCAGCTTCGCCTGGTACAGCTCGATCGCCGACTCGGCGATCATCCACTGGACGCCCTGCTTCTCGGCCAGCAGCGATCCGTGCGAGAACCGGTTGAGCGACCGGTCGACCATCATGTCGAGCGCCATCTCGGCCTGCGCGATCCAGCGCATGCAGTGCGCGAGCCGGGCCGGCCCGAGGCGGTACTGGCCGAGCAGATGCCCCTGGCCGCGACCGCCGAGCATCTGGCCGTCGTGCACCCGCAGGTCCTCGATCACGATCTCGGAGTGGCCGGTGCCGCCGTGCATCGTCTCGACCTCGCGCACGTCGTTCCAACCCTCGCTCGGCAGGTCGATGATGAACGCGCTGTTCGCGGCCTGCTTGACCTCGGGCTGCTCCTCGGTGCGGCACACGAGGATCGCGAAGCTCGCGCTGCGGGCCTGGCTGATGAACCACTTGTGGCCGTTGATCACCCACTCGTCACCGTCCTGGTACGCGCGGGTGCGGATGAGAGTGGGGTCGGAGCCCGCGACCTCGGGCTCGGTCATCGCGAAGCACGAGCGGGCGCGCCCCTCGCAGAGCGGCTTGAGGTACTTCTCCTTCTGCTCGTCGGTACCCCAGTGCAGGAGGGTGTGCATGTTGCCCTCGTCGGGCGCCTGCGCGTTGATCGCGAACGGCCCGAAGCGCGCCTTCGCCGCTTCGGCCTGCACCATCGCGAGCTCCACGTGGCCGAGCCCCATGCCGCCCCACTCCTTGGGCATGTGGGGGAGCCAGACGCCTCGCCGCTGCGCCTCGGTGCGCATCTCGATGATGCCCTCGATCAGCTGCTTGCGGTCCGTCTCGTCCATCCGCTCCTCGATGGGCTTGACGACGGTCTCGATGAAGTCGCGCGTCGTGGAGCGGATCTCTTCGAGCTCGGGTGAGAGGGAGAAGTCGATGGCCATGCGGCGCAGTCTCCCGAGCCCGTGGCCGTCAGGTCAAACGAGCAGTGGGTCGACGAACGACGCGATCGCGTCGAAGGTCGCGCGCGAGACGGTGGCCCACGGCATCAGGATCTCGTACACGTGGTACGTGTGGGGTGCCGCCAGGCTCTCGACGGGAACCCCGCGGTCGCGGAGATGCGCGACGAGCTCCTCGATCTCGTCGCGGAACATCTCGTCGGTGCCGTACGCGACGAACGTCGGCGGGTACCGGCCGACGTCGGCGTAGACGGCGGACACCATCGGGTCGGTGGGGCTGTCGTCGCCGAGGTACCCGCGGATGGGGATCCGGGGCGGCAGCACGTCGCGCCGTGCGTTCGCGGCAACCGACGGCTCGCCCATCGCGAGGTCGACCTCGGGAGAGAGCAGGACCGCGGCGGCCGGCGCGGGGAGGTGCTCGCGGCGCGCGTCCTCGAGGAGGGACGTTGCGAGCCCCCCGCCTCCCGAGTCACCGGCCACCACCAGCCGGCCGGCCGGCACCCCGCTGCCGAGGAGCCCCTCGAAGACCGAGATCGCGTCGTGCAGCGCCGCCGGGAACGGGAACTCGGGCGCGAGGCGGTAGTCCGCGACGAAGACCTCGCAGCCGGTGCGGCGCACGAGCTCGGCGGTCACCGCGGTGTACATGAACGGCGTGGTCGCGAGGTACCCGCCGCCGTGCAGGTACAGGATCGTGCCGCGTGGCCGCGCGCCGTCGCGCACCCACATCCCGGGCACGCCGCCGACCGTCCCGTCCTCGATGGTGAGCCCGCGCGCGGCCAGCGGCGGGAGGACCGCTCGGCACAGGTCGTCGAGGAGCTTCTCGACCGAGCGCAGCTCGGGGGTGGGCAGCGCGAGGGCGCCCACGAGGAACGAGCGCAGCACCTCGCGGGTGCCCTCCTGGGCCGTGTTGGTGAGGAGGTCGTCGGGCCCCCGCCACGGTCGGTGCAGCGGGAGGGTCGCCAGGGTCGTCGCGAGCCGGGTGGCGAGCGCGCCCACGGCGAGCGCGGTGCCGGGCAGGGACGCCGTCGGCACGTCGGGCCGGTCGGCCATCACCATCGTGCGCTCCCTGCGTACGCGCCCGGAGGCGTGAACACGTGCCGGCGCCACCGCGACGGCGTGAAGAGCACCGCGCGGGGGTAGTCCTCGAACATCCAGCGCGCGAAGCTCCGGCGGGTCCAGTCGTTCAGGTCGACCGCGCGGATCGCGCCGCGCGCGCCGAGCGAGTGGGCGAGCACGCGCTGGAGGAGCGCGGCGAAGCGCAGGTCGCGCCCGAGCGCGCGCTCGACCGCGTGGCGGTAGCCCTCGGCCACGTCGCCACCGGTCGTGACGCTGCGCGCGGCGAGGACGCCGGTCTCGAGTGCCTGCGCGATGCCTTCGCCGGTCATCGGGTCGGCCACGCCAGCCGCGTCGCCCGCGAACAGGACGCGGCCGTGCACGAGCGCGGCAGGGTCGAGATGCGTCGGGATCGGCCAGGCACGCATCGCGGCCTCGGGTCGCGCGCCGGGGCCGAGGACCTCGCGCAGCGTCGGCCGCGCCAGCAGGTCGTTCCAGCGTGCTTTCAGGACCTTCCCGGTGATTCCAGGCCCGCGCGGCATGCCGAGCCCGACGTTGGCGCGCCCGCCGGAGAGCGGGAACACCCAGGCGTAGCCGGGGAGCAGGTCCTTTTCGAAGAGGACGCAAAGGCGCGGGTCGTCGACCCCGGAGAAGTACTGGCGGAACGCGGCCCACTCGCCGAGGGCCGGAGCGCGGTGCGGCTCGAGCAGCCGGCGCATCACCGACCAGTGCCCGTCGGCGGCGACGGCCCACGGGGCGCGGAGCACCTCGCCGTCACAAAGGGCCGCCTCCACGCCCTCGCCGTCGGTCTTGGCGCCCGCCACGGCGCGGCCTTCGAGCACGGTGACGCCGCGGGAGCGCGCGAGGTCGACCAGCGCGGCGTCGAGCTCGGCGCGGGGGACGACGGCGGCGTGGGTGCAGTCGTCCGGTAGGGGCAGCCTCAAATGGCGACCGCTCGGGGAGACGAGGATCGCCTCCTGCACGGGGGTGTAGCCGGAGAGCTCGGTGAGCAAGAGCCCGAGCCGGTCGAGCAGGCGCAGCGCCCCGGCGGTCAGCCCGTCGCCGCAGGTCTTGTCCCGGGGGAACATCGCCTTGTCGACCACGACGACGGCTCGGCCCCGGTTCGCGGCGGTGATCGCCGCCGCGGTGCCAGCCGGTCCGGCACCGATCACGAGAAGGTCGGCCGAGGGCGCGCCGCGCATCGGGCGAAGGTAGCGCCCGGCTTCCTGGCCTGCCCGCTTCGACATCGCCCGGTGGGGGAGGCCAGAATCACGCCCGCAACCCGCGGTGTGCCGTTCGTCCGGCGCGCCCAGACGAACTGGCCTCAGACCGGAGTACGCCCATGAATGTCGTCGTCTGCGTGAAGCAGATCCCGGACCCGGCGGTGCCGGGCGAGCTGAATGCCGACAACACCCTCAAGCGTGAGGGCAAGCTCATCCTCGACGAGTCCGACAGCTACGGCGTCGAGATGGCCCTCCAGCTCGTCGAGGCGGCAGGCGGCGGCGAGGTGACGCTGATCTCCATGGCGCCGAACAACGAGGTGTCGGGGTTGCGGACCGCGCTGGCGATGGGCGCGGCCAAGGCGGTGCTCGTGTCCGACGACGCGCTACACGGCGCCGACGCGCTCACCACCGCCAAGGTGCTGGCGAAGTGCGTCGAGCGGGTGGGTGGCGTCGACCTGTTGCTCGCGGCCACGGAGTCGACCGACGGCTACACCGGCACGGTTCCCGCGCAGGTGGGCGCGCTGCTCGGCTGGCCGGCGCTGACGTTCGCGAAGCACGTGGAGCTCGGCGACGGCAAGGTGGCGATCCAACGCCAGACCGAGGCCGGCTACGACGACGTCGAGGCGCCGCTGCCCGCGGTCGTGAGCGTGACCGCCGGTGTGGTCGAGCCTCGCTACCCGTCGTTCAAGGGGATCATGGCCGCGAAGTCCAAGCCGGTCGACGAGGTCACCGCGGGCGACCTCGGACTGTCGGGCGACGACATCGCCGCGCACCAGAACATCGTGTCCGTGGCCGCCGCACCCGCACGCGAGGCCGGCGAGAAGTTCGAGGACGACGGCACCGGCTTCGAGAAGGTCGTGGCGTTCCTCGACGAGCTGAAGGTGATCTGAGATGAAGATCTGGGTCTTTGCGGAGTCCGAGGGCGACAACGCCACGACGGCCACCCTCGAGCTGCTGACCAAGGCGCGCGAGATCGGCTCGGTCGAGTGCGTGTACGTGGGGGCGAACGTCGACGCGATCGCACCGCAGCTCGGCGAGCACGGCGCGGCCAAGGTGTTCGCCCTCGACGCGGGCGACGGGCTCCCCGGTGTGATCGGCGGCGCGGCGATCGCGGGCCTGGTCGAGGCGGAGCAGCCCGACCTGATCCTGTTCGCACAGAGCGGTGACGGTCGTGACGCGATGGCCGTCGCGTCGGCGAAGCTCGACCGCACGGTGCTCACCAACGGCGTGGGCCTCGCGGCCGACGGCGACACGGTCACCGTCAACGCCGCGATCTTCGGCGGCAACACGCTCGTCGACACGGTGTTCGACGGTCCCAAGCCGTACCTCGCCGGCATCCGCCCGAAGTCGTTCGTGGCCGAGCCGGGTGGCGCAGGCGCGGGCGAGGTGGTGCGGGTCGACAGCGTCGACGCCGGCCGCGCGGGCGAGGCGAAGGTGCTGGAGCGCCACGTCGAGGAGCGCGAGGGACCGAAGCTCGAGGAGGCGTCGGTGGTGGTCTCCGGTGGCCGGGGCATCGGCGCCGAGGAGAACTACAAGCCGCTGGTGGAGGACCTCGCCAACATGCTCGGCGGTGCGTCGGGCGCGTCACGTGCGATCGTTGATGCCGGCTGGGTGCCGTACTCGAAGCAGGTGGGCCAGACCGGCAAGACCGTGAAGCCGAAGGTGTACCTCGCGCTCGGGATCTCCGGTGCCACCCAGCACATGGTGGGCATGAAGGGCTCCGACAACATCATCGCGGTCAACAAGGACCCGGAGGCCCCGATCTTCTCGGTGGCCGACCTCGGGATCGTGGGCGACGTGCACAAGGTGGTGCCCGCGCTGATCGAGGCGCTGAAGAACCGGGGCTGACGGCCTAGGGTGGTCCTCGTGACCACCGTGACGTTCGACCCGCCCGAGCGCGACGCGGAGCCGCCGGCGCCGGCGCGCCACTGGATCCGCTGGGTCGTGCTCGCCGTGGTCGCGATCAGCATCGTGAAGATCGTGCTGCTCGTCTGGTGGTTCCGACGCGGCGGCGCCAAGGACATGGTGCGCGAGCTCGCGGAGGAAGGCGCCGTGATCCTCGCGGACAAGGCCGTCGAGGAGCTCTTCGGAACCTAGGGCGGTTCCGCGGAACCGCCCTGCTCGTGTGGGTACGCTCGGTCACGTCCACGAGCGGAGCGCGCGATGAGCGTCACGGTGATCGTCACGTTCCATGCGGCCGAGGGCAAAGCGGACGCGCTTCGGGCGCTGCTCGAGCACGGACGTGACGTGAGCAGGCGGGCCGAGGGCTGCGAGGACTTCGAGATCCACCAGCGCGAGGACGACCCGAACGAGTGCCTCTTCGTCGAGCGCTGGACCTCGATCGAGGCTCACCATGCCAACATGCAGACGAACATCGTGGAGACGGGCCACCTGGCCAAGATCCTCCCGCTCCTGAGCCGACCGATCGAGAGCGGCGCCTACCGCACCGTGTAGGTCGGGCGCGGTTCCGCGGAACCGTCGAGCGTGGAGCCGTTCTTCCGACCCGACCTCCTCATCGATCGTCCCGGTCTTGCCCCGGTTTCTGCCCTGCCCCTAGCGGGCGGAGGAACCTGTCGTCGAGTCTCCGCGAACGACCGTCTCCGGCTGCTGATCGAGAGTCGGCAACGCGAGCGAGCGAGTCCTGGTTGATCGTTCCCGGAGCTCGGCAAGCCGCTGGTAGGCCGCCGATGTTCCGAACGCGATGAGCGCGTCCATGTCGGGGAACTCGATGATGATGACCCGATCTGGTTCCCATCCCCCTGCGATGGGAACGACTTCGTAGGAGCGTGAGACGTAGCGGCCACCGTATCCATACACGACGTCGGGCACTTGCTCGATGTAGCGGTCGTACAACTCTTGGTCGACGATCTCGATCTCCACGAGCAGAAGGACGGCCACGACACAAGAGTACGGACAACAGCCACACATTCGCAGCAGCGAATTTGCCCGACTCAAGAAGGGACGATCACGGTGACCGCGGTCGAGATCTGGAGTGGTGGGATCGTCATCCATTACGCGGACGACCTCCCCGAGTTCTTCGCTGCCCGGGAACCGATCGCGATGCGGCCGCACTGGGGGGTCTTCGACGACGTCGGAACCCACTACGTGCCTCACGGCGGTGGGGGAAGCGGCGGGGATCATCTCAGCCTCGGGACGTGGTTGGTCGCGACCACGCCCCCCGAGGATGCGACGTGCCTCTATCTGCGAGGGCCGGGCATGAGCGACGACGACCGGCTGGTGGTCGTGCTCACCTGATCCCGCAGGCGGTTCCGCGGAACCGGTTCAGCCGGAGGTGTAGCGCGCGTCGGTGATCTCGAGGCCGTCGGTGGACGGCGCGACGCGGATGGTGAGCTCGGCGCCGGTGGCGTCCTTGCCCCAGGTGCAGAGCACGTCGGTCTCGTCGGCCGCGCAGCCCTTCGGGACGAGGCCGTCGCTCGCGTAGCCGGGGATCGCGAACATGCGCGCCGCGGCCACCGGCGTAGCGATCTCGAGCAAGCCTGCCTCGTCGCCCGCCCGCCACGCGTCGAAGCCCGCGTTCGCGATGCCTTCCGCGGTCTGTGCGGCGCGGGTGATGGTGGTGGTCGACGGGGTGGGATCGGTGTCACGTCCGGCGCACGCCGCGGCTGCGACCAGCACGAGCACTGCGGCAGCCAGACGAGTCGAACGCATTCGCGCAGTCTGGCAGACGGCACTATCTTCCCCGCCCATGTCCGCTCCACCACTCGTCGACCCGGCGCGTCTCGGCCCCTGGCTCGACGCCCAGGAGCTCGACCCGGGGGCTCCGCTCGAGGTCGAGCGGATCACGACCGGGCACTCCAACGAGGTGTTCCTCGTCCGGCGCGGCGACACCGAGCTCGTCCTGCGCCGCCCCCCACGCACCCCGCTGTCGCCCACCGCGCACGACATGGCCCGGGAGTATCGCCTCCTCACTGCCTTCTCCGAGCACGGCGCGCAGGTGCCCGTGCCCCGACCCCTCGGGCTGTGCGTCGACCCCGACACCCTCGGAGCGCCGTTCTACGTGATGGAGCGCGTCGACGGCCTCGTGGTGCGCGAATCGCTGCCCGAGCCGTACACCGCCAGCCCCGACGCCCCCGCGGCGCTGGCCGACGCGCTGGTCGACCTGCTCGCAGGGATCCATGCCTTCGACTGGCGGGCCGGTGGCCTCGACGGGTTTGGTCGCCCCGAGGGCTATCTCGATCGCCAGGTCCCGCGCTGGCTCGGGCAGCTCGAGCGCTACAAGACCCGCGAGATCCCAGAGGTCGAGGAAGCCGGTCGCTGGCTCGCCGCGCACACGCCACCGATGCAGGCGCCCACCGTCATCCACGGCGACTACAAGCTCGACAACGTGATGTTCGCAGCGGCGCTGCCCGTGGCGCCGGTGGCGGTGCTCGACTGGGAGCAGGCGACGATCGGCGACCCGCTCGTGGATCTCGGCTGGCTGCTCGGCCTCTGGCTCGATCCCGGCGAGACCGCGTCGCTCTTCGGTGGCGCGAACCTCGCGCTGCTCGGGCACGGGCCGGTGCCGAGCCGCGCGGAGCTCACGGAGCGCTACGCGGCGGCCACCGGACGCGACGTCACGCACGTCGGGTTCTACTGCGTGCTCGGTCTGTTCAAGCTGGCATGCGTGATGGAGGGGTCCTACGCTCGCTTCCGAGCCGGGACGAGCGACGACGCGATGTTTGCTCTGCTCGAGACCGGCGTTCCCGCGTTGGCGCGTCGGGCATTGGAGTTCACGTGATCGAGAAGCTCTCGCTTCTCGTCGGCAGCTGGGTGGGGGAGGGCCACGGTGGCTACCCCACCGTCGACGACTTCACCTACCGGGAGGAGATCAGCTTTGCCGATACCGGCAAGCCCTTCGTTGCGTATTCTTCGTGCACCTGGTCGCTCGACGAGCAGCGGCCGCTGCACGCCGAGCACGGGTACTGGCGGGAGACCCCGATCGGCACCATCGAGGCGGTGCTCGCGCTCAGCAGCGGTCACACCGAGATCGCAGTCGGCACCGCGGAGGGCGGTCGGCTGCGGCTGGTGAGCACGAACGTCGACGGCTCACCCACCGCGAAAGAGGTGCACGCGGTGCGCCGCTTCTACGACGTGGAGGACGACGCGCTGCGCTACCGGCTGGAGATGGAGGCCGTGGGCCAGCCGCTCCAGTGGCATCTCGAAGCCGAGCTGCGTCGCAGCCCCGACTAGGGACCGAGGTCCACCACTACCGGCGCGTGGTCGCTCGGCTGCTTGCCCTTGCGGGCGTTGCGGTCGACGAGCGCCCACGTGACCCGCTCGAGCACCGGGGTGGTGGCGAGCACGAGGTCGATGCGCATCCCTCGCCCCTCGTGGAAGTCGCCGCGGCGGTAGTCCCAGTAGGTGAACAGGCGGTCCTGGTCGGGGTACACGTGACGGAACGCGTCGTGCAGGCCCCACTCCTCGAGCCTGCGGACCGCGGCCCGCTCGGGCTCGGTGACGTGGGTGCTGCCGACGAACGCCTTCGGCGACCACACGTCGCGGTCTTCGGGCGCCACGTTGAAGTCGCCGAGGATCATCAGGGGATCGTCGGAGCTGTGTTGGCTCTCGACCCACTCGGCGAGCCGTTCGAACCATTCGAGCTTGCGGTCGTAGAACTCGCTCGGCACCTCGCGCCCGTTGGGCACGTACACGCTGACGATCCGGATCCCACCGCAGGTCGCGGCGATGAGCCGCGCGTCGCCTTCGTACGGATCGACGGCACCGTCGCCGAACCCGGTGTGCACGTCGTCGAGCCCGACGCGCGACAGGATCGCGACGCCGTTCCACTGTCCCTGCCCGTGGTGCGCGGCGTCGTAGCCGAGAGCGGAGAACGCCATCGCCGGAAAGGCCTTGTCGGACAGCTTGGTCTCCTGCAGGCACAACACGTCGGGTCGCGCGTACTCGAGCCACTCCTCGACGCGAGGGAGGCGGGCTTTCAACGAGTTGACGTTCCACGTCGCGATCCTCATGGTGCTTCGCCGGCCTCCAGGTACTTGGGATTGGCGACCTCGAGCTTCGCCCGCACCGTCGCGCGGACGTGGTCCAGCACCTCCCCACGCCGGGCGTCCCACTCGCCGGCGCGGATGCCCCGTGCCAGCTCGACGGTGAGACCGCGCACCGTGCCCTCGCGGCCGAGCAGCTCGACAAGGCGCCGGTGCTCGGTGGCGTCCTGGGTGGCCCCCACGGTGAGCTCGCGCTCCACCATCCCGAGCACGTTGGCCGCGACTCGGGCGTGGAACGACACCCGGCCCTCGGTGGCGGGCATCACGTCACGCTCGAGGTACTCGCGCACCGCGGCCACGAGTTCCGCGGCCGACGGCCGGTCGTGCAACGTCTCGTGTTCACGCATCGAGCAGCTCCAGGAGGTCCCACTCCATCTCGGCAACCCGCCGGCCCAGGGCCGCCAGCTCCACCGAGCGCACGAGGCCATTGAGGTGGGTGAAGCACTGCACCTCTGAGATCACGCCCCACTTCAACGTGCCGAAGACCTCCCAGTAGGCGAGACGGTCCGGCTCGACGGGCGCGCCGCCGGCCGCGGCGTAGGCCGCGAGCAGTGCCTCGGCCGAGCCGAATCCGCCGGCCCGGCGGTCGACGTTTCCGAACCGCCACGACTTCACGCACAGCCAGCCGAGATCCTCCACCGGGTCGCCGAGGTGCGACAGCTCCCAGTCGAGCACGGACCGGATTCCTTCGGGACCGACGACGAAGTTGCCGTTGCGGAAGTCACCGTGCACGAGTCGCGGCTGCAGCTCCGCGTCGGGCGCGCGCTCCTCGAGCCAGCGCAACGCGAGCTCGAATGCCGGGTGAGGCTCGCCGAAGCCGTCGAGGATCGCGCGGTACTGCGTGACCTGGGCGACGGCGCTCAGGACAGGAAGGTCGGGAAGCGCAGCCACGTCGACCGCGTGGATCCGTGCCGCGATCTCGCCGCACTGCGCCGCGAGCTGGGGCCGTACCGCGGCGTACTCGTCGTCGCGCAGGATCTTGCGCGGGATGGTCTCGCCCTCGACGCGGGCCATCACGAAACCCTCGCCGAGGCCGTCGTCGGCGCCGAGCAGGAAGCGCACCGCGGGCACCGGTACCCCGGCGGCCCCGGCGGCCTGCACCAGCGCACACTCCGTGGACCGGTCGGTGCCGCCGATCGACGAGCCCGGGTCTCGACGCAGCACGAGCCGGTCACGATGACCCTCGGCGGAGACCGCATCGAACGACCACGTCTCGCGCGACGCGCCACCGGAGAGGCGGCGCAGTCCCTCGACGGTGACCGTGGTGCCGAGGTGGCGGGCACACGCGGCGGCGATGCGCTCGTCGTCGAGCGGGGTACGGACCATGGCGCCGCACCGTAGTCTGCGTGCGATGGGCTTCTACGAGGAGCGCGTGCTGCCTCGCGTGGTCGAGCTGACCTGCGGCGGCAAGCGCATGGAGGTCGTGCGCCGCCCGGCCCTCGACGGGCTCGCCGGGACGGTGGTGGAGCTCGGGTTCGGCTCGGGAACGAACGTCGGGCTGTACCCTCCGGCCGTCGAGCGGGTGCTCGCGGTCGAGCCGTCCGAGCTCGCCCGGGCCCGCGCAGCCAAGCGCATCGCGGGGCACCCGGAACCGCCGGTGGAGTTCGTCGGCCTCGACGGCGCCCACCTGGCGCTCGACGCCGCCTCCGTCGACGCGGTGCTGTCGACGTGGACGCTCTGCACGATCCCCGACGTGGAGCGCGCGATCGACGAAGTGCGCCGAGTGCTGCGACCGGGCGGCGAGCTCCACTTCCTCGACCACGGCCTCTCCGACGATCCAAGGGTCGCTCGTTGGCAGCACCGGCTCGAGCCGATCCAGAAGCGCCTCGGTGGTGGCTGCCACCTCACGCGCGACCCGGCCGGTCTCGTTCGGGGCGGTGGTCTGCGCATCGTGCGCGAGGAGCACTTCAGGCTCGCCGGCCCGCGCGTCTTCACCACGATGACCAGCGGCGTCGCGGTGAAGGACGTCGGGTAGAACCAGTCATGCGCGGGCGCCCACCGGCTCGCCGTCGACGATCTGGTCGAGGTACTCGGACAGCCCGTACCCGGTGCGCCCGTTCCAGCGCCACTCGGTCATGCCCTCGGAGATTCGGGTGACGAGCTGCTCGCCGTCGGGCGCCGTGCGCCGGTTGCGCAGCGGGATGAGGTTCAGGACGGTGCCCTCGATCTGGTAGGTGCGGTCACCGGCCGTTGCCGTCGCGCGGATCTGCTGGTGGTAGGTATCGGTGCCGGTCCATTCCGTGTCGATGGTCGCACCGTCGATGTGGCGGTACTCGCCGTCCTCGAGCGCGACACCTCCGATGCGCTGCGAGCCGTCGGGCGCGGTGACGATCGAGATCACGAACCCGGCGTCGTCGCCGAAGTTCATCGTGAGCCATCGGTACCACCAGGGTGCCTGCCAGTAGCGCGGGCCCCATGAGTGGTCGCGCAGGCCGAAGCCGTCGATCTCCCACTCCTCGTCGCCCACCCGGATCACGCCCCGCGCGCCGACGTGCTGCTCGTAGTGGCCGCGCGCGAAGCCGCCGGAGAGGTCCTCGGTGAGCGGGCTGCCGTCGTCGTTGACGGGCTCGCCGCCCCACATCGGCGCGATCCCCCGGTAGTCGAGGTCGACGGTGCAGTCGACCCACGGGTTCTCGGTGAAGGCCTTCCGCGGGTTCGCCATCTGCAGCGGCTCGTCGAGGAGCGCCACCTTGCCGGTGTAGGTGGTGTGCAGTCGCTCGAACGGGGTGATCACCTCGAAGCGCATGCCACCTGCGTCGAACGCGTCGTTGCTCGCGATCTCGGGCCGGCCGAACATGAACCCCACGCGCCCGTCGGGCAGGTAGAGGCACGTGGTCATCTCCGCGTAGCCCTCGTTGGCCCGGTTTCCGAGCCGGAGGAACCCCCCGACGCGCTCGGCGGGGTCGTACGCGTTGAAGTACATGCTCTCGTTGAAGTTGCTCGCGGACTCGAGCTCGTGCATGTACTCGTCGGCTGGGTCGAGGCGAAGTTTCATCTCGGCATTCGACTCCAGGGTTGCGGGAAGGGGCAAGTGCGGGGTCGAATGCGGCCATGAGCGTGGCATTCAGCGAGGTCGCATCCGGCCTGGGGTTCCCCGAGGGCCCCGTCTGGATGCCCGACGGCACGGTGCTCTGCGTCGAGCTGCAACGGCGCACGGTCGACCGGGTGCACCCCGACGGACGGGTCGAGGTGATCGCGGAGCCCGGCGGGAGCCCCAACGGGCTGGCGATCGGTCCCGACGGCGCTGCCTACGTCTGCAACAGCGGCGGCTGGGCGTTCCACGAGGTGATGGGCATGACCGTCACCGAGACGCGCCAGCCCGACGACTACTCCGGGGGCCGCATCGAGCGTGTCGACCTCGCGACGGGCGCGGTGAGCGTGGTGTACGACGCGTGCGACGGTCACCCACTCAAGGGCCCGAACGATCTCGTGTTCGACGCCGACGGCGGGTTCTGGTTCACCGACCACGGCAAGATCCGCGCCCGGGAGCGCGACCACGGCGGCCTCTACTACGCGACTCCCGATGGCGCGTCGATCACCGAGGTCGCGTACCCGCTCGAGTCGCCCAACGGCGTCGGGCTCTCGCCGGAGGGCGACCGGGTCTACGTCGCCGAGACGCACACCGGCCGCGTGTACTGGTGGCCCGTGGAGGGTCCGGGCCGCGTCGGACAACCCAACCCGGTCGGCCACGGCGGGCTGCTGCTCGCCGGGCTCCCCGGTATGCAGCTGCTCGACTCGCTCGCGGTCGACGCGGCGGGCAACGTGGTGGTCGGCACGATCGTCAACGGTGGGCTCACGGTGATCCCGCCCGACAACGACGGGGGAGCCGAGCGCGTCGAGCACGTCGCGCTGCCCGACATCCTGGTCACCAACGTGTGCTTCGGCGGCGACGACCTGCGCACCGCGTACGCGACGCTCTCGGGCACGGGGAGGCTGGTGTCGCTGCCCTGGCCTCGGCCCGGGCTACGCCTCGCCTTCTGAGGGCGGCCGTGCACTCGGTGCCCGTGCTCGCCCCTCGACCCGGTAGAGGCCCGCGCCATAGCGCGCGTCGTCGGACACCTTCACGTCGCCGGTCCAGGTGCCGTCGGTGCCGTTCGTGGAGTTCCCCTTCGCGCTGAACTCGATCGGTCCGACCTTCATCTTCACCGAGTATCCGGTGATCGGACCGGGCGCGGTCCCGACCACCACGACTGTGTCGTTCTCGTCGACCTCGATCGCGTTGGCGGCGTTGTGCGCGGTGTTCGCGTCGACGCCGTTGACCGTGACCGTGCAGCCACCCTCGATCTGGCGCGGGGTGGCGTCTGCGCCGGCCGGTGCTGCGAGGACGAGACCGAGCAGCACGCCGCTGTGTCGACCGTGCCCCTGAGGGCTTGCCCCGGGACCCGGTCCGATCTGACGGGTCCGTCAGGTCGCGCGTAACGTCGCCCGGCCAGCCACCTATGGAGGAGTGACGTCGTGTCGGGACCGCTGTCGGGGATCAAGGTCGTCGAGATCGCGGGGATCGGGCCCGGACCGTTCGCCGCGATGATGCTGGCCGACATGGGCGCCGAGGTGGTGCGGGTGGACCGGGCGCAGGCGGTCACCGGCTCGTTCGACAAGCCCAACCTCGAGATCCTCAACCGCGGCCGGCGTTCGATCGGCGTCGACCTCAAGGCCCCCGAGGGCGTCGAGACCGTGATGCGGCTCGTCGAGCAGGCCGACGCGCTCGTCGAGGGCTTCCGGCCGGGTGTGGCCGAGCGGCTGGGGATCGGGCCCGACGCGTGCCTCGCCCGCAACCCGCGGCTGGTGTACGGGCGGATGACCGGTTGGGGACAGGACGGCCCGTACGCGCAAGCCGCCGGCCATGACATCAACTACATCGCGCTTGCGGGCGCGCTCGCGCACTTCGGCCGCGCGGGCACGAAGCCGACCCCCCCGATCAATCTCGTGGGCGACTTCGGCGGAGGCGGGATGCTCATGGCGTTCGGTGTCGCGTGCGCGCTCGTCGAGTCGGGCCGCTCGGGTGAAGGGCAGGTGATCGACGCGGCGATGGTCGACGGCGCCGCCGCGCTGATGGCGATGATCTGGGGCTTCCGCGCGCTCGGCATCTGGGGCGAGTTCGGCACCAACGTGCTCGACACCGGCGCACCCTTCTACGACACGTACGCGACGTCGGACGGCAAGTTCATCGCACTCGGTTCGCTCGAGCCGCAATTCTACGCGGAGCTGATCGACCGGCTCGGCCTCGGCGACACCGTCGATCTTGCCCGTCAGATGGACCAGACGAGCTGGCAGGAGCTGCGCGACCGCTTCGCGACCCTGTTCGCGTCCAAGACCCGCGACGAGTGGTGCGAGGTCCTCGAGATGACCGACGCCTGCTTCGCGCCGGTGCTCACGATGGACGAGGCCGCGGCCCACCCCCACATCCAGGCCCGCGACACTGTCGTCGAGGAGTACGGGCTGCTCCAGCCCGCGCCGGCGCCGCGCTACAGCCGCACGCCGGGCGCCATCCAGCGCCCGCCGGCCTGGCCGGGCCAGCACACCGACGAGGTCCTCGGCGACTGGGGCTTCGGGGCGGGCGAGATCGCGGAGCTGCGCGAGCGCGGCGCCGTCCGCTAGCCGGTCTTCGCGGCCGCCTCGGCGCGAGCGCGGGCGGCGCCGAGCGCGTCCGGGTCTGGGCCCGAGCCGCCAGGACACCTACGAGGGTGAGGAACACGACGAGCGTCGTGACGATCACCGCCGTTCATTGCATCAGCGGTTTGATCGCGTCGGTGCCCGCCGTGAACAGGTGGATCGTGGCGAGCACGTAGAGGGGGAAGCTCAGCATGTGCACGCCGCGCCAGCCCCGGCGCGGCCGTTGCTTCTGGATAAGCGCAGTCACCTCCACCGCGATCAGCAGGTAGAGCGCGATGACCCCTTACGCCACGGTGCCTGGCTCCCCTCGGGCGGGCCGGCGCGGTGATCGACGAGCTCCACGTGATTGGGCCCGCCCCGATCGACGAGTCCGAGCATCCCGGTGTTCGCGCCGCCGGCGGTCCCACCTGCCACGATCGTGGCCGTGACGGCCGCCGCGGTTGCGAACGCTGCATCGGCGATGCACCCTCACTCCTTGGAGTCGTTGCCCAGGGCGGAGTCTCGGCAAGTGCGCCCCAAGAGCCGCAGTCCCGGACGGTAAAGGTTCCGGAAAAGCGGGCGCCTTGCGGCTCAGCCGCGGTCGGAGGGCAGCACGGCGCGCAGCTCCGCGAGCTTCGGACCGAGCTCCTGGTCGCCGTGCAGGGTCAGGGTCACGTGTCCGACCTTGCGCCCCGGGCGCGCCGCCTTGCCGTAGTCGTGGAGGTGCGCGCCCTCGACGGCGAGCACTGCGGCGGGATCGGGGAGCGCCCCGATGCAGTTCACCA
Source organism: Actinomycetota bacterium (assembly GCA_016870395.1). Classification (GTDB taxonomy): domain Bacteria; phylum Actinomycetota; class Acidimicrobiia; order IMCC26256; family JAENVU01; genus SHUZ01. The sequence continues at coordinate 36,474 of VGBT01000006.1, forward strand.
TCACGCTCGACACGAGAGGTGTCGTCGGACCGAGCGGCCATCCCAGGATTGCCCGGAGATGGTTCTCGAACTGGCTCGTCGGTGCACCTTCGATCGTCCAGTGGCCCGAGTTGTGCACCCGCGGCGCGAGCTCGTTCGCGAGCAGCGTGCCGCCGACGTCGAAGAGCTCGAGCGCGAGCACCCCGACGTAGTCGAGCTCGTCGAGCAGGGCGCGTGCGTACTGCTCGGCCTGCCGGCACTGCGTCGCGGGGAGGTCGGGTGCCGGAGCGATGCTCGTTCGCAGGATCCCGTGCTGGTGCTCGTTCGCCACGATTGGCCAGCACCGGGTGTCGCCGTCGGCGGCTCGGACCGCGAGGATCGACAACTCGCGATCGAACGGCACGAGGGCCTCGGCGATCAGCGGTGCGCCCGGCTCGAGCGTCGCCCATGCGGCGTCGGCGTCGGCGCGCTCGCGCAGCACGACCTGCCCCTTGCCGTCGTAGCCGCCGCGGCGTGTCTTGAGCACCGCGGGAATCCCCACCGCATCGAGCGCGGTCTCGAGGCCGGCGCGGTCGTCGACCGGAGCGAAGTCGGCCACGTCGATCCCGAGCGACCGGAAGGTCGTCTTCTCCACCAGCCGGTCCTGGGCGACCCGCAGCGCCCGGCTCGAGGGCCTGACCATGCTTCCGTCGGCGGTGAGCAGGTCCACGCCAGCCGCGGGCACGCCCTCCCATTCGTAGGTCACGACCGCCCCACCCGCAGCCGTCACCTGCAGGGCGTCGGGCTCGTCGAGCGCACCGACGACGAGATCGCCCACAGCGGCGGCCGGCGCCTCGGGCGAAGGGTCGAGGAATCGGAAGCGCAGACCGAGCGGGATGCCCGCGAGCCCGAGCATCAGGCCGAGCTGGCCGCCGCCGAGCACGGCGACGAGTCGCGGGTCGCGTGCCGACGTGCTCATGCGGTGGAGAGCTGAAGCGTCGGTCGGGGGGGATAGTCGTCGAGCGCGGCGACGAGCCCGTCCCAGAAGCCGTCGCGGCCGTGCGCGTACACGTCGACGGCCTCGTTGTAGGTCGCGACTGCTTCCAGGGGTGGGACGGTGGCGTCGAACGCGCCGATCGCGGCGGTGAGACCCTGATCGGCCTTGAGCTTGTCGGCCGCGTTCACCGTGACCCGCACGCGTGCGGCGAGGCGTTCGAGCTCGTTCGCGGTCGCGGCCTGCTCCGCCTGGTCGTTGTGCTGCGCGGCTACCGCCCAGTTCACGAGCACGTCCTCGAGCCTCTGGGTGACCTCGCGGTCGTCGGCGCCCGCGGCGTCGAGCGCTGCGGACACGCGGTCGAGCGCGTCGTAACGCTCGCCGAGGGGGGCGGCGAGGGGCTTCCAGGCGCGGTCGACGGCGTGGGCGTCGTCCTGGAGCCCGGGGCGGACCGTGATCACCAGCGCGACGGTCCCGGTCACGAGGACCACCGCGAGCGTGAGGACGATCCGGCGGATCCGGCGGGCCATGACGATCGACCACCCTAGCGACGTGCGTCGGGCGACCCGGTGATCCGGGCGGTCGATAGGCTGGGACCTCATGGCCCGTTCCCGGGTCGCGGTCGTGGCGCTGCTCGCCGCCGTGTCGCTCGGGGGCTTCGGCGCCGGCCGACTGACACGCGACCTGCACACCGAGGCCGTGGTCATCGACGTGCTCGACGGCGACACGATCAGGGTCGCGCGCGGCCCGGGCGAGGAGGAGACGGTTCGGCTCCTCGGCGTCGACACACCCGAGACCCATCACCCGGAGCGGCCCGTCGAGTGCTTCGGCCCGGAGGCCAGCGCGCACACCGAGACTCGACTGCTCGGTCGGACCGTCCGACTCGAGACCGACGTCGAGACCCGCGACGTGTACGGGCGCCTGCTCGCGTACGTCGTCGTCGACGGTCGGCGTTACAACGACGAGCTGCTCGAGCTCGGCTTCGCGCGCTTGCTCGTCATTCTCCCGAACGGCGCACACGCGCGCGAGATGCTCACCGCCGAGCTCGCCGCTCGCCGAGCGGGTCGCGGCCTCTGGGGCGAGTGCTGAGCGGCGTCGGTGCCGTCACCTTGCTGAGCGGCTGTGCTCAGCCGCGACCGACGAGCTCGAGCACCGCGGCGCCGTAGCGGTCGAGCTTCGTGGGGCCCACGCCGGGCACTGCGAGCAGTGCATCGCGCGTGGTGGGGCGACGGCGCGCGACGGCGACGAGCGTCTTGTTGTCGAAGATGACGAACGCCGGGACGTCGGCGGCGCGGGCCTGGGCGAGGCGCCACTCGACGAGCTGGTCGTAGAGGCGGCGCTCGTTGGGGCCCAGCTCCTCCAGCGTCGCCGCCGCGAGCGCCGCACGCGCCCGAGACGCCCCGCGCCGGTTGGCCTCGACCGGCGTCGTGGCCGGCTTGCCGCCGGCGAGGGCGCGCTGGATCTCGGCCAGGTACGGACTCGCGGACCGCTTGGAGGAGCGCATCCCGCGTGCCCGCTCGCGCGCGCGCGACAGGTGCAGCACATGACGTGCCCGGCTGCACGCGACGTAGAGGAGGCGTCGTTCCTCGTCAAGCGCCGCGCTGTCATCCTGGGCATGCGAGATCGGGACCAGGCCACGCTCGAGGCCCGTCACGAACACCGTGTCCCACTCGAGGCCCTTGGCCCGGTGGAACGTGAGCAGGTCGACCGCGTCGGCGGACAGACCGCCGTCGTCGCCGCCGCGCAGCGCCGCACGCAGGTATGCGTCGAAGCCGGCGACGCTGCCCGTGGCTCCCTCGGCCGCGAGGTACTCGCGTCCCAGGGTCGCGAGTACCTCCGCATGCTCCTGGCGCTCCTCGCCGTGCTCGGCCGACTCGACTACGAGGTCCGTGAGGTGGTCGACGAACGCGCGCCCGGGCGCCGCCCGGGCGCCGTCGTGGAGCGCGTCGAGCAGTGCGCGCACCTCGGGCCGGTCGAGGAACGCCACGCCTCCGCGGACCCGGCACGGGATGCCGACGCGCCCGAGCGACTCCTCGAACGCGGCCGACTGCGCATTGACGCGATACAGCACCGCGAGATCGGACCAGCGACGACCGTCGCGCTGCGCGCGCTGGAGCGCGGCCGCGATGCCCGCGGCCTCGGCCTCGCCGTCGTCGTACACCGTGACCTCGGGGCTCGGGCCGTCGGCGGCGGCGGCCCGCACCGGTGCAGCCGTGCGTCCGGGCAGCACGGCGCGGGCGGCGGACACGATCTGGGGCGTCGATCGGTAGTTGGTGCCGAGGCGGACCGTGGTCCCGCCGGGCAGCCACTCGGCGAAGCGCTCCAGCGCTCCGGGCACCGCGCCGGCGAACCCGTAGATCGACTGGTCGGGGTCGCCGACCACGCAGAGGTCGACCCCGTCGCCGAGCCACGCTCGCAGCAGGCGGAGCTGGGCACGCGTCGAGTCCTGGAATTCGTCGACGAACAGGTGGCGGAAGCGCCAGCGTTGCAACGCGCCGAACTCGACGTCGGTCTCGAGCGCCCGCGCGCACTCGTTGATCAGGTCGTCGAAGTCGACGAGACCGCGCCTGGCCTTTTCCTGCTCGTAGCGCGCGTAGATCTGCGCGATGTCCTCGGGACGCCGGTCGATGCGACGCCCGGCCTTCTCGGCCGCGGCCACGTAGCGCGGCGGCGTGACCAGACGCGCCTTCGCCCACTCGATCTCGGCGGCGAGCTCGGTGAGGGCAATGGCGCGCTCGGCGCCGCTTCCCCTGCCGAGCATCGGTCCGAGGATGCGGGCCTTGCGCTCGAGCAGCTCGGGCATCCGCGTGCCGCGGTCGGTGTGGAGGCGGCGTAGCTGGGCGAGCGCGACCGCGTGGAACGTACCGGCGGTGATGCCCTCGCGCACGCCGAGGTGGCGCAGCCGCGCTCGCAGCTCGCCGGCGGCCTTGCGGGTGTAGGTGAGGGCGAGCGTGTGGCCGGGCTCGATGCGCTCCGTCGCCGCCTGCCAGCCGAGTCGGCGGGTGAGGACGCGGGTCTTGCCCGAGCCGGCGGGGGCGAGGATCGCGAGCGGCAGGACGGGCTCGGTGACCGCCGCGCGCTGGTCGGCGTCGAGGTCCGAGAGCAGCTCGTCGGGGCGCACCTGTGCAACCTACCGGCAGGGTGCGACAGCCCGCCGTTGCGGCCCAGGACGCGAGCAGGCCCCGAGTAGTCTTCGCTGCGAACAGCTCCGAACTCCTCGGGGCCAAGCCCACCGGTCTTGCGACCGGTACCGGCATTCCCGACACCCTCCCCGTCGCGCTCGCCGACCGCCTCGAAGCCTTTCGGCTCCTTTCGAAGCCTTCGGCTCCGGTGGCTGCCTACGGGGCGCCGGTACCGGGTGTCGTTCCAGCCGGTCCTGGCATCGTACGGACGCGCCGCGCGACCGTCAAGCGGTTTCTTCGCGCCGCTCCGGTACGGTGCCCCGGTGCGCGACATCTGGGGATCCGAGGAGATGTTCGAGGCGTTGGTTGCCGACGCGCTCGACGCGATCCCAGACGAGCTTGCGGCGAGCATGGACAACGTGGCCGTGGTGGTGGAGGACTGGCCGAGCCCCGAGCAGCTCGAGGGCCGCGACGGCACGCTGCTCGGCCTCTACGAGGGGATCGACCTCCGTGACCGCTCGCCGCTCTCGTACGCGGGAGTCATGCCCGACCGGATCACGATCTTCCGGGGCCCGCTGTGCGCGATGGCGCGCACGCCCGACGCGCTCGCGGCCCAGGTCCGGGTGACGGTGCTCCACGAGGTGGGCCATCACTTCGGCCTCGACGACCACCGCCTCCGCGAGCTCGGCTGGGCCTAGACGTAGGCTCGCGACCATGCCTGCGTATCCCCGTCGGCTCATCAACGAGGGCGAGACCGTTGTGCTCGACCTCAAACCGCACTGGTGGTTCTTCCTGCGCGATGCGATCGCGACCACGATCGTGCTCGGTCTGTTCGTCGTCTTCCTCTCACTCGGCGACGGCTTCCTGCGGACGACGGCCAAGTGGGTCTTCGTGGTCGCCGCCGTGGTGTGGGTCGGGCTGGTCGTCCTCGACTACCTGCGCTGGACCTACACCCACTTCGTGGTCACGGACCGGCGGGTCATCTCGCGCTCGGGCATCGTGTCGAAGCACGGAACCGAGATCCCGCTCGACCGGATCAACAACATCGACTTCCACCAGCGCCTCATTGATCGGGTGATCGGTGCCGGCGACCTCGACATCGAGTCCGCCGGAACGGACGGCAAGAGCCACTTCGACTTCGTCCGGCATCCCGACGCGGTCCAGCAGGAGATCTACCGCCAGATAGAGACCAACGCGAAGCTTCAGGCCTCGTGGAGCCGCCCCGAGCCGGCTGCGGCTCCGGTCGCGGGCCCACCGCCCGACATCGCCGACCAGATCGCGAAGCTCGCGAGCCTGCGTGATCAGGGGGCGATCACGTCCGAAGAGTACGAGGCGAAGAAGGCCGAGCTGCTCGACCGCATGTGAGCATGCGCGTCGTCTCGCTCGTCCCGTCGGCGACCGAGTCGCTGCTCGCGCTCGGCGTGGAGCCCGTCGCTTGCACGCGGTTCTGCGACCAGCCCGGGATCCCGACGATCGGGGGGACGAAGGACCCCGACCTCGCGGCGGTCGTCGCGCTCGGGCCCGACTTGGTGGTCGTGAACGACGAGGAGAACCGGCGCGAGGACGCGTCGGCGCTCGAGACGGCGGGACTGGCGCTTCACTCGATGTCGTTGCGATCGGTGCACGCGGTCGGCGCCGAGGTCTGCGCACTCGCCGACCGTGCCGGCGCGCCCGAGCCCGAGCGCTTCGTGGCATCAGCGTGGGCCGCGCTCCTTGCCGCGTGGTCGCGGCCAGCCGCGGGCCGTGCGGTGGTCTGCGTCTGGCGTCGACCCTGGATGCTCGCGTCGCCCGACACCTACGGGGCGTCGGTACTCGCGCTGCTTGGCTGGGAGGTGGTGGTGCCGGCCGGGACCCGTCGCTACCCGGAGGTGACCCTCGGCGCGATCGGCGCGCTCGATCCCGACCTCGTGGTGCTGCCGAGCGAGCCCTACCGGTTCGGTGCCCGGCACGTCGCGGAGGCGCACGATCGCGTCCCTGGCGCGCGCGTGACGCGAGTCGACGGGCGGGATCTGTTCTGGTGGGGCACCCGGACACCGGACGCGATCGCGCGCCTCGCGGCGATGCTCTGAAGGGTGGCCACGACGGTCCCGCTCGGTCACCTTGGACCTGTGCTCAGGAGCAGGGGCCGGCGGCGGCGACGGCGCGGACCACGAACCCGCTCGGGACGATGCCGGTGCGCGCCTCGTACTCGCGGGTCGCCTTCGCCACGCAGTCGTCGGCGTGGTTCCGTTGGACCATCGCGACGACGCATCCGCCGAAGCCGGCGCCGGTGAGCCGGGCGCCGATCGCGCCGTGCTCGACGAGCAGCTGCACGAGGAGGTCCAGCTCGGGGATAGACACCCGGTAGTCGTCGCGCAGGCTGGCGTGGCTGGCGAGCAAGAGGGGGCCGAGCGCGTTCGCGTCGCCGTCGTGCAGTGCCTCGACAAACGCGAGCACGCGAGCGTTCTCCGCGACGACGTGGCGCGCGATCGGGTCGTCGGCCACTTGGCTCGGAGTCGTATCACGCAGCGACGTGACGCCGAGGCGCGCGGCAACTTGCTCGCACGCGGCCCGGCGCTCGGCGTAGGCGCTGCCGGCAAGCGTGCGCGGCACGCCGGAGTGCACGGCGACGACGGCGTGGGTCGTGGGGAGCGGCACCGGCGTCACGTCGAGCGACCGGCAGTCGATCAGGATCGCGTGGTGCGCGACCCCGAACAGGGCACACAGCTGGTCCATCAGCCCTCCGGGCACGCCGGTCGCCTCGACCTCGGCGGCCAGGGCGGCCCGCGCGGCGTCACGCCGGTCGGGGAAGGCGAGACCGCCTGCGTCGGCCAGTGCGAAGGTGAGCGCGACCGAGAGCGCGGAGCTCGACGAGAGCCCCGAGCCGGGGGGGACGGTCGACGCGACGCGCAGGTCGACGCCTCTTGCGGCCCGGAGCTCGGCGAGCACCCGGAGCGCGCCGGCGACGAACCGGCCCCAGGGCGGGTCGACCCCGGCCGGATCGGTGGACCCATCGGCGGCCAGCGCGACCTCACCCGGCAGCTGTTCGGAGCTCGCGGTGACGAGCCCGTCGGTGCGGGGCTCCCAGCGAACGACGCACTCGCGGTCGATCGCGAGTGGCAGGCAGAAGCCGTCATTGTAGTCGGTGTGCTCCCCGATCAAGTTGATCCGGCCGGGAGCGCGCACGGCGGGCACCTGGGAATTGTAGAGGGGTGTTGTTGAGGCGCGGCCCGGGAATCCATAATGGTCGGCATGGGTCGAGTCAAACGCTCTTGGGTGCTCGCCAAGACGACTTGGGACGTGTTGCGCAGCGAGAAGCAGCTCGTGGGGTATCCGGTGCTCTCGTTCCTCGCCTCGATGGTCGTGCTGGTCGTGCTCGGCGTGCTCGGCTGGTTCACGAGCGGCAGCGAAACGGGCACGAACGGCAACGAGATCTACACGGCGAGCGTCGCCACCTACCTCGTCGGCATCGCCACGTACCTCGGCCTGGCGTTCGTGCAGATCTATTTCCTCGCGGCGCTCTGCGCGAGCGCGAACGAGCGGTTGCAGGGTCGTGAGACGTCGCTGGGCCAGGGTATCTCGATCGCGAACTCGCGCCTGGCTCGCATCCTGGGCTGGGCCGTCGTGACCGCGACGGTCTCGGTGATCCTCAGGGCGATCGAGGAACGGCTCGACTTCCTCGGCCAGATCATCGTGGGCGCGCTCGGCGTCGCATGGCGCGTGGTGACGTTCCTCACCGTCCCGATCATCGTGTTCGAGGACGTCGGCCCGGTGACCGCGTTGAAGCGCTCGGGCACGCTCTTCAAGAAGACCTGGGGTGAGAACCTGATCGCGCACATGAGTCTCGCACTCGTCGGCATCCTCGCGACGCTGCCTGCGATCCTGGTGATCGTCCTCGGGGTCGTCTCGCTCACAGCCGTGGTGGCGGTGCCCGTCATCGCGATCGGCGTCTTGTGGATCATCGGCGTGAGCACGGTGATGAGTGCGCTGAGCGGCATCTACCGCACCGCGTTGTACCGCTATGCGGTGGACGGCCAGATCCAGGGGGCGTTCTCGAGCCTCGACCTCGAGCATGCCTTCGGCCAGAGAAAGAGTAGGTAGAGACCGCGGGCTTAGAGACGGGCCTAGAGAGTGCCACGTAGGGCGTCGGCGGCCAGCTCGGGCGGTACGGGGTTCGAGAGCGTTCCGCTGCCGAGCTCGCCGGACGCGACGAATCGCTGGAGCCCGGCCGCGCGAAGCAGCGGGGCGAAATGGACGTGCAGGTGCACGCCGGGGTGTACCCACATCAGGTAGGGCATCTCGCCGTCGAAGAGCCGGTCGTAGCGTTCGACCACGTCGACCAGCGCGGCCGCGAGCTCGTCGCGGCCGGGGTCGTCGAGCTCGGGCAGGCCGGCGACGTGTGCTCTGGGGGCAAGGATCGTTCCGTACGCGTATCCCGACGCGTACGGAACGTAGGTCACCCACCCGCCGCCCTCGCGCACGATCCGGGTCGCGGTCACGACCTCCGCGGGCACCGTCTCGCAGAGGGAGCACCCGTGCTCCGCGGCGACCTCGGCCTCCCGCCGCGGCACGGGTGGCAGGAACCCGAAAGCGTAGATCTGCCCGTGCGGGTGCGAGATGGTCGCGCCGACGAGCTCGCCCCGGTTCTCGAAGACGAGCACGTACTCGATCTCGGGTCGCGCCAGCAGTGCCTCGGTGCGCTCGGCCCAGCAGTCGACGACGGCGCGTGCGCCGTCGAGGCCGATCGTCGCGAGTGAGCCCGTGTGGTCGGAGGAGTAGAGCACGACTTCCGCCGCCCCCCGTGCGGGGAGCGCGCGGAACCCGGTCGCGTGTGCGGCCGCGCCGTCGGGGTCGATCGGCGCCCCGGGCCCGAACGCGGGCCAGCGGTTCTCGAAGGCGCGCACCGTGTACGGCTCCGGGGCCTCGAGCCCGCCCACGCAGAACGGGCACCCCTCGCTCGGGAGGTTCGGCCGCGCCTGGCGTTGCCCGACGATCGCCACCCACTCCAGGGTCAGCGGGTCGAGCCGGAGCTCGTTGTCGGTGGTCACCGGCGCCGCTTCATCCGAGCGCAGGGAGGATCTCGGCCGCGAACCGGTCGAGTCCGTCGACGTCGAACGGCGCCCGCATCGCGAGGATGCAGAGCTCCGCGCCGGCATCGCGGTACGCCGCCACCCGGTCGAGCATCTCCGCGACGCTGCCCTGGAGCACGCCCGGGCTCACGGCCTCGGCGATGCGGCCGAACTGTGCGTGGAGATCTTCTTCCCGGAACGCGAGGCCGACGTTGATTGCGTGGGTGATCTCCGCGGGGTCGCGGCCGGCCTGCTCGCAGTGCGCGTGCAGCACCTCGACCTTGTGCGCGTACGTCTCGGGGGAGACGAACGGGACGTTCCACCCGTCGGCATGGCGAGCGGCGATCCGCAGCGTCACTTTCTCGCCGCCGCCGCCGATCCAGATCGGCAGCCGCTCCTGGACCGGCTTGGGCTCGCAGCGGGCCGCGTCGAGCGCGTAGAACTTGCCGGAGAAGGTCGTGACGTCCTGGGTGAGCAGGCTCCGTACGCACTGGACGGCCTCTTCCAGGCGCCGGAGGCGTACGCCGACGGGCTCGAAGTTGAGCCCGTACGCGGCGTACTCCTGGGCCAGCCAGCCGGCGCCCAGGCCGAGCGTGATCCGTCCGCCGGAGAGGTCGTCGAGGGTGGCCATCGCGTTGGCGAGCACCGCGGGATGGCGGTACCCGACGGAGTAGACGAGGCTGCCGCAGCGCACCGTCGACGTGCTCGCCGCCAGCGCCGCGTGGCTGGCTACGGCCTCCAGTGAGTGCGGGTTGCCGGTCCCGTCCGCGGCGTAGAAGTGGTCCCAGATCGAGATCCAGGAGAAGCCGTGGTCCTCGATGCGGCGCCACAGCGCCTGGAGCTCGCCGATGCTCGTGTTCTGAAGGCCGGTGTGGACCCCGAAGCGCACCCCCGAGAAGGTAGTCGGGCGTCTTCTACGATGGACATGTGCTGGACGTGAAGGCATGGCCCGAGCTCGACGACCCGGTGATGGTCGTCGCGCTCACAGGCTGGGTCGACGCGGGCATCGCCGGGACGGGCGCGCTCGCGGTGCTCGCCAACCAGGCGGGGCGCGTGAACCGCTTCGGTGCGATCGACCTCGCCGACTTGTGCGACCTGCAGCAGACGCGCCCCACTGTGCGCCTCGTCGACGGGGTCACCCACGGCGCCGAGTGGCCGGCCGTCGAGCTGGTGTCCGGGCGGGTGGGTCGGGATGTCGTGCTCGTCTCCGGGCCCGAGCCGTCGATCCGGTGGCGGGCCTTCAGTGCAGCGGTCGTCGAGGCGGCCTTCCGGCTCGGGGTGCGTACTGTCGTCGCCCTCGGAGGCATGCCTGCGCCGGTCTCGCACCGGAGGCCTGTGTCGGTGCTGGCGACCGCGTCGAGCCGCTCGGTGGCCCAGGAGAGCGGCGCGCTGCGGGCCGACTACGTGGGGCCGACCGGCGCGCAGACGGTGCTGCAGGTCGCGCTTGGCGAGGCCGGCATCCGTGCGATCGGCCTCTGGGCGCAGGTTCCCCACTACGTCGCGGGAACGCCGTCGCCGACCGCGATCCGGGCACTGCTCGAACGTTTGCGCGACCTTACCGGTGTGTACGCCGATCTGCGTGCGCTCGACGAGCAGTCGGATGCGTACCTCGAGAAGGTCGAGGAAGGGCTGGACGGCCGGCCAGACGTCGCCGACCTCGTGCGGCGTCTCGATGCCAGCGCCGGCCCGGAGGACCTGCCTTCAGGCGACGACCTCGCGCGCGAGATCGAGCGGTTCCTGCGCGACGAGCGATGAGCGCGGAGCACCGCTGGACGCCCGACCCGGAGCGCCTCCGTTCGCGAGCGTTCCTCGACGCGCTGGAAGCAGGGGTGATGCTGGCCGGCGAGAGCGGCCTGCTCGCGGTCAAACTCGCGGCGGAACGCATCCTCGGCCACGATTTGGCCTCGCTGCGCGCCCAGGGGCACCGGGTGGGAGATCGAGGACGAGCACGGTTGTCGGCTCGGACTGGCTGAGCTCCCCGGCGCGCAGGTGTTGCGAGGCGGGGAAACGCTGCGTGGCGTGCTGCTGCGAACGCGCCGACGGCGACCGCGAGCGGGTACTCCTGGACGCCATGCAGGACGGGATCGTGGAGGGCGATGTCGACCAGCGGATCACGCGCGTGAACGAGCGCTTTCGCGAGATGCTCGGGTTCTCCTGCGAGGAGCTGGTGGGGGGCTCCCGCCTCATCCCTTCTGGCCGAAGGGCCGGTACAGCGAGTTCGAAGCGTGGGGGCCGCCGGGCAACGCGCCGCTCACGCTGGGTTGCCCAACCAGTCTGCTGCGCAAGGACGGCACCGAGATACCCGTGGCCATCTCGCTCGCCACCGCGAACGACGCCGACGGCCGGCCCATCGGGCGGATCGGTGTGGTGCGCGACATCACGCTCGAGCTCGAGCGGGCTCGGTGCGAGACCCAGGAGCGGCTCGCAGCCAGCGAGGCCCGCTTCCGTACGGCGATGGACAGCATGCTCGACGGGCTGATCGTGTACTCGGCGGTCCGTGACGAGCACGGGCGCGTGGTCGACCTGCTCACCGAGTACGCGAACCGGGCCGTCGTCCGCCACGAGGGACTCCCGCCCGAGCAGCAGGTCGGCCGGACCATGCACGAGCTGTACCCGAACCGCGACGAAGACGGGGTGTTCGATCGCTACGTGCAGGTCGTCGAGGCGGGCGAGCCGGCCAGGCTCCAGGTCGGTGCTCCGACGCGGCGATCGACGGTGTCTACGACATCCGGATCGCGCCCCTCGGCGACGGGTGCGTGGGAACGTTCCGCGAGGTCTCGGAACGGCGCCGCATCGAGGCGGCGGCCCGTGAGCACGATCTCGCGCTGGCCCGCGTCGAGCGGCTCGAGAGCCTCGGTCGGGTCGCGGCCGGCGTCGCCCACGACTTCAACAACCTGCTCGGCGTGATCGGCAACTACACGGCCTCTCTCGAGAAGCACCTCGCGGACGACGACCCGCTCGTCGAGGACGTGCACCGCATCCGCGACGCGGCCGCGACGGCAACGCAGCTCACGCGTCAGCCGCTGCTCTTCGGGCGCCGACGACCGGCGAGCCGCTCGATCTCGAGGGGATCATCCACGACGTGCTGACCCTGATGGCCCAGTCCCTCGATGAGACGGTCGAGGTGGTGTAGGCCGCCGACGTGACACCACTTCGGGTCCTCGCGCCACGCGGGTTGGTCGACCAGGTGCTGGTGAATTTGTTGCTCAATTTCCGCGCCGCGATGCCCGACGGCGGGACAGTGGAGATCACGATGTCGGTCACGACGGTCGAGTCGGAAGCGAAGGGCGAGCTCGAGCCGGGCCGGTACCTCGCGTTCGGGGTCGCGGACAGCGGGCCCGGGATGCCGGTCGAGGTCGCGGAGCACGCGTTCGAGCCGTTTTTCAGCACGAGAGCGGGCTCGCACGGCACCGGCCTCGGTTTCTCGACGGCCTGAGGGATCGTGTGTGCCCTGGGCGGGACGGTCCGCATCGAGTCGGCTGAGGGGGCCGGAACGACGGTGACCGTGCTCGTACCCGCCGTGGAGCCCGATCGTCCTGCGGAAACGGAGCGGGTGAGTCCCTGACCGGCGTCAGCCGGGGGGACGGCGCGACGGGGAGCCAGTTCGCGCCGCACCGCGATCGCGACGGCTTCCAGGCGCGAATGCGCGTCGAGCAGCTCCTCGGGCGGCTGGTCCGTCGACACGAAGCCGTCGCAGCCCGCGGCGAGCGCTGCCGCCAGCGCCTGCTCGTCGTCGAGCGCCGTGAGCACCAGGACCTTGGCGGTTGGAACCGCGATGCGCGGCGCCTCGATCACCTGAGGACCGCCGCCGTCCGGAAGGAGGAAGTCGACGATCACCACGTCGGGTCGGGCTACCGGGGCGCGGGCGGCCGCCTCGTCGATCGTGGCGGCGGTGCCGACCACCTCGAGGTCGGGCTTTTCGTTGAGCACGCGAACGAGGCTTGCCGAGAACATCTGGTGGTCGTCGAGCAGGAAGACCCTGCTGGGCCCCGCGTCGGTGGGTATCGGCTGGGGCACGCCCTGCCAGCATAGGAGCCCCCCTGCGGGGCATGACTAGCCTTGCGCAGCCGATCTGACCCGGGAGTCGCTTCGATGAGTGTCGTGAAGGTCAACGCCATCACCGTCCCGCCCGAGCGGGCCGACGAGCTGGTCGCCCGCTTCGCGGCGCGGGCGGGCGAGGTGGCCAAGATGCCGGGGTTCGAGGCCTTCGAGCTCCTGGCGCCCTCCGACGACCGCAACGTGTTCCTCGTGTACACGCGCTGGGCGAGCGAGGACGACTTCCGGGCCTGGGTGGAGAGCCCGGCCTTCGCGCGCGGCCACCGCGCGCACGCGACGGAAGGACCGGTCAGCACCGAGTCAGAGCTCTGGAGCTTCGACGTGGTGCAGGCGGAGCGCGTCTGATGGAGTCACCGGTGGCACAGCTCACGGGTCCCGGCGCGCCGTTCGAGATCGCGGTCGAGGACGTCTGCGGCACCCCGCTCTCGGTCTACAAGCAGCGGTTCGCGTCGATGCAGGACCTCATCGGGATCGCCGACACCCGCCCCGACGTCGACTGGCTGGCGCAGGGTGAGCGACGTCTGACCTTCGGGGAGCACAACGCGCTGGTGCGAGGGGTCGCGACGGCGCTGCTGGAGCTCGGGGTCGAGCCCGGCGACCGAGTGGCGGTGCTCTCGGCCAACAACATCGAGTGGGTCGTGATGTTCTGGGCGTGCGCGGCCATCGGCGTCGCGTGCGTGCCTCTCAACGCGTGGTGGAAGGCCGAGGAGCTCGACTTCGCCCTGCGCGACTCGGGGGCCAGGGCGCTCGTCTGCGACCTGAAGCGCTGGCTCGTCGTGTGCGACATCGTGGGTGCGCTGCCCGACTTGGCCCACGTGTTCGCGATGGACCTCGAGGCGCCCGACAAGGGCGCGCGCCCCGGTGTCGACCTGTTCGCACGCGAGGACCCGGGCACGCTGCCCGCGGCGACGGTGTGCGAAGACGACCTCCTGGCGATCCTTTACACCTCGGGTACGACGGGCAAGCCCAAGGGTGCGACGGTGACCCACCGCCAGGCGCTCGCGAACCTGCAGAACCTCGCGCTGCTGAACGCCACTGCCGCGGCGGCGTCCGCGCCGGAGCCCCAGGAGGCGGCCTCGAACGGGCAGGCGGCGACCCTGCTCGTGGTGCCGCTGTTCCACGTCACCGGGGCGCTCGCCAGCATGGTCACCGCCTACGCCGCCGGGGCGAAGCTCGTGCTGATGCCACCGGGGCGGTTCGATCCCGAGGAGGCGATGGCCACGATCGAGCGGGAGCGGGTCACCAACATCGGCGGCGTGCCCACCGTCATGTGGCGTATCGTCGAGCACGACACGTTCCACGAGTACGACCTCAGCTCGGTCGCCCGCATCGGGTACGGCGGCGCGCCGGCAGCCCCCGAGCTGGTCGAGAAGATCAAGGTCGCATTCCCGCAGGTGCGCCAGTCGCTCTCGACCGCCTACGGCCTCACCGAGACCGCCTCGGTCGCGACCGTCAACGCCGGCGACGACTACTTCTCGCACCCCGACTCGGTGGGTCGCCCGGTGCCGACCGTCGAGGCGACGGTGGTCGACCCCGACGGCAACCAGTTGCCGCTCGGCGAGACGGGAGAGATCGCACTTCGCGGGCCGACGATCATGATGCGGGGCTACTGGAATCGACCCGATGCCACCGACGCGGTGTTCCTTCCGGGCGGCTGGTTCCGGACCGGCGACATCGGACGGATCGACGGGGAAGGGTTCGTCTACCTGTCGGACCGCGCGAAGGACATGATCATCCGCGGCGGCGAGAACGTGTACTGCGTCGAGATCGAGCACGTGCTCTTCGAGCATCCCGATGTGCTCGACGCGGCCGTTGTCGGCGTGCCGCACCGCACCCTCGGCGAGGAGGTCAAGGCGGTCGTACAACTCCGCGCCGGTTCGCGCACCACGGCCGACGATCTGCGCGTCTATTGCAGCGAGCGACTCGCGTCGTTCAAGGTGCCTGAGTACCTCGAGCTGCGCGATGAGCCGCTGCCGCGCAACCCGGCCGGCAAGATCCTCAAGCAGCTCCTGCGCGGCGACAGCGAGGACTCGGCGTTCACGCCGTCGGCCGACGACGACTCGGCGCTGTAGCGAGCGGTCGGGCCGCGCCCGTGGAGACGATCCTCGACATCCACGAGACGTGGGGTTACGTCGCGATCGCCCTCAACGCGCTCGCCGGGATCTACGCCCTGATCGCCTGGAAGGTGCGCGCGTGGCGCGGCCGCGGCGTGTGGATCGTGACGATCGTCGCCGAGGTCGCCATCCTGATCCAGGTGCTGCTCGGCACGATCCTCGTGGCCGGCGACGAGGCGTACCGGGAGTCGGTGCCGCGGTTCCACATGTTCTACGGGTTCGTGATCTTCATCACCGTCGGACTGCTCTACCAGTACCGTGCGCAGATGAAAGGCCGCCAGGAGCTCCTCTACGGGATCGGTGGGCTGTTCATCATGGGACTCGGCATCCGCGCTGTGCTGCAGGTGGCCACGTGAGTCCGGTCGCATCCGCCCGCCCCGGACGGATCCGGGTGATGCTGGTGTTCGGCGGGCGATCCGCCGAACACGACGTGTCGCGGGTCACCGCCGTCGCGGTGGCGAAGGCCCTCGATCCGGCGCGCTACGAGGTGGTGCCGGTCGCGATCACGACCGACGGCCGTTGGCTGCACGCGAGGGAGGCGCGAGCGCTGCTCGCATCGTCGCGGGCCGCCTTGCCCGTCGCGTTCGAGGTGGAGGGTGAGGAGCTCGACGAGCTGGGCGCGGTCGTCGCGTCCCCCGGCAGCGGCGGGCTCGGCGTCGACGTGGTGCTGCCGCTCCTGCACGGCCCCTACGGTGAGGACGGCACGCTGCAGGGCCTGCTCGAGCTGGCCGACCTGCCCTACGTGGGCTCGGGAGTGCTTGGCTCCGCCGTGGGCATGGACAAGGTGATGATGAAGCGTGCGTTCGCCGCGTGCGGGCTGCCTCAGGCCGCGTACCTGTCCATGCGCGACGGCGCCGATCGTGACGAGTTCTGTGCCGCGGTGGAGGGACGTCTCGCCTACCCGTGCTTCGTGAAGCCGGCGAACATGGGCTCCTCGGTCGGGGTGTCGAGGGCAGCGGATCGCGCCGAGCTCGAGTCGGCGATCGATCGGGCGCTCGCGTTCGACGAGTGGGTGGTCGCAGAAGCCGCCGTGCCCGGGCGCGAGATCGAGGTCGCGGTGCTGGGCGACGACCCACCCGAGGCATCGCTGCCGGGGGAGATCGTCCCGGGGGCGGAGTTCTACACCTACGCCGACAAGTACGAGGACGGGGTCGCGCAGGGACTCGCGCCCGCGCCGCTCGACGAGGACCGAGTTGCCGAGGTGCGTGCGCTCGCGGTCCGAGCGTTCGAGGCGTGCCGGTGTGAGGCGATGGCGCGCGTCGACTTCTTCTTCGAGGAGCACGGCCGCGGCTTCCTCTTGAACGAGCTCAACACGATCCCGGGGTTCACCCCGACTTCGATGTACCCGCGGCTCTGGGAGGTCAGCGGACTGCCGTATCCGGCGCTGCTCGACCGTCTCGTCGACCTCGCGTTCGAGCGCCATGCCCGCCGCGCCCGCCGCGCCGGCCGCCAACGCGCGTAACTGAGCGGCGAGCTACAAGTTGACGACGGGGCAGGTGTGGGTGCGGGTGATGCCGTCGACCGCCTGGATCTCGGAGACCACCATCCGGCCGAGCTCGTCGATGTCGCTTGCCTCGGTGCGGACGATCGCGTCGTAGGGCCCAGTCACGGCGTCGGCCGACACCACCCCGTCGACGCCGCGGATGGCCTCCACGACGCGGGCGGTCTTGCCGACCTCGGTCTGGACGAGCAGGTATGCGGTGACTGCCATTTCCGCCTCCTCGAGCTGGGCGCTTTTCGACAACCCTACGGCGTGGGCGGGCCAGGGGCGTCAGCCGAGGCGCGACTCGAGCGCGTCGAGCTCCTCGACCAGTGCCGCCGGCAGCTGGTCGCCGAAGCTCGCGAAGTGCTCGCGGGTGCTGGCGCACTCGGCTCTCCACTGCGCGACGTCGACGGCCAGCGCGCCCGCGACCTGCTCGGCGGTCGCGTCGACGCCGTCGAGCTCGAGGTCCTCGGGCCGGGGCAAGACGCCGATCGCCGTCTCCTCGCCGCCCGCGGTGCCTTCGAGCCGGCCGACGATCCAGGCGAGCACGCGTGAGTTCTCGCCGTAGCCGGGCCAGAGGAATTTGCTGTCGGCGTCCTTGCGGAACCAGTTGACTCCGTAGATCCGAGGTAGCTTCGACTCGTCGGTTCGGTCGGTCATCGTGAGCCAATGGGCGAAGTAGTCCCCCATGTGGTACCCGCAGAACGGCAGCATCGCGAACGGGTCGTGGCGTAGCTCGCCGAGGTGGCCGAACGCGGCCGCGGTCTTCTCCGAGCCCATGGTGGCGCCCATGAACACGCCGTGCCGCCAACCGCGGCTCTCGTAGACGAGTGGCACCGTGGACGCGCGGCGTCCGCCGAAGAGGATCGCCGAGATCGGCACGCCCTTCGGGTCCTCCCACTCGTCGGCGATGACCGGGCATTGGCCGGCTGGGGCGCAGAACCGCGAGTTGGGGTGCGCGGCGGGGCCATCGGCGGTGTCGGGGGTCCACTCGCGGCGCTTCCAGTCCGTGCAGTGCGCCGGTGGGTCGCTCATGTCCTCCCACCACACGTCGCCGTCGTCGGTAAGCGCAGTGTTGGTGAACACCGTGTTGCGGGTGAGCGTCGCCATCGCGTTGGGGTTGGTGTCCATGTTCGTGCCCGGCGCGACGCCGAAGAACCCGAACTCCGGGTTGATCGCGTACAGGCGGCCGTCGTCGCCGAGCTTCATCCACGCGATGTCGTCGCCGACGCACTCGGCCTTCCAGCCGGGAACCGTCGGGATGAGCATGGCCAGGTTCGTCTTGCCACACGCCGACGGGAAGGCGGCAGCGACGTACCGGACGGCGCCGGACGGCGCGGTCAGCTTGAGGATGAGCATGTGCTCCGCGAGCCAGCCCTCGTCGCGGGCGATCACCGACGCGATGCGCAGCGCGAAGCACTTCTTGCCGAGTAGCGCGTTGCCGCCGTAGCCCGAACCGAACGACCAGATCTCACGGGTCTCGGGGAAGTGCACGATCCACTTCTCCGCGTTGCACGGCCAGGCGACGTCGTCCTGGTCCTCCTCGAGCGGCGCGCCGAGGGTGTGCACGCAGGGGACGAACTCGCCGTCGTCGCCGAGCGCGTCGAGTGCGGCCTGGCCGGCGCGGGTCATGGTGCGCATGCTCACGGCCACATAGGGAGAGTCGGTGATCTCGACGCCGATGTAGGACAGGGGCGAGCCGATCGGCCCCATCGAGAAGGGCACCACGTACATCGTGCGGCCACGCATGCAGCCCTCGTAGAGGCCGTGAAGGACCGTGCGCATCTCCGCCGGATCCTTCCAATTGTTGGTCGGGCCTGCGTCCTCTTCGCGCTCGGAGCAGATGAAGGTGCGGTCCTCGACCCGCGCGACGTCGGACGGGTCGGTCGCGGCCCAGTAGCAGTTGGGGCGCTTGGCGTCGTTGAGGGGGACGAACGTGCCGGCGTCCACCAGCTGCTTGCAGAGCAGCTCGGCCTCCGTCTCGGACCCGTCGAACCAGTGGATCGCGTCGGGCTCGGTGAGCGCTGCGATGTCGATGACCCAGGCCAGGAGACGCTCGTGACGGGTGGGGGCGTTGGCGACCAGGGACACGACGCACTCCTCGACCGGCTCGTGGAAAACGGTGCAGCGAGTGTAGTGACGACCCCGGAACCCACCGAATCCGGGCTGTTGTGGGTGCACCGGGCGGGTGAGCCCACCGTCGCACACGGTCATGGGGGCGGTCGTCCGACTGAGCAGCGTGTGGGGGCACGCGTAGGGTCGGCGCATGACCGATGGCCCGACCCTTCATTCGGATCGCCTCATCATGCGCCGATGGCGCGATGAGGACCTGGACCCGTTCGCTGCCTTGAATGCTGATCCCGCCGTGATGGAGCACTTTCAGAAGGTGATGACGCGGGAGGAGAGTGCCGGGTTCATAGATCGGATCGAGGCCGAGTTCGAGGAGTGCGGCTGGGGGTTCTGGGCGGTCGAGGTCGAGGATGGCGCGCCGTTCATCGGCTTCGTCGGCCTACACCGAGTGCCTTTCCAAGTGAAGTCCAGCACCGCCATCGAAGTCGGATGGCGGCTCGCCCAAGAGCATTGGGGTCACGGGTACGCGACGGAGGCCGCCGAGCGCGCCGTTCGTTTCGGCTATGACGAGGCGGGTCTCCTTGAGATCCTGTCTTTCACCAACCCGGCCAATGTGCGCTCTTGGAAGGTGATGGAACGGATCGGTATGGTCCGCGACCCGTCCAGCAACTTCGAGCACCCGAACGTTCCCGTTGGCCACCACCTTCGAGACCACATCGTCTACCGATTCCCGGAACGGCCCGACGGACTGCGCCGCCCAAACTGAGCCACTACCGGCTCGCCCGGTCGGCGAACAGCTGCCGAGCCACGACCCTGATCGGCGCTCCGATGGCTGCCCGGCGGTGGGGGCGTCTAGACCCGGACGTCGGGTGGGAGGCCCATGTCGACCTCGCTGCCGGTGCGCACGCGGGTGGCGCGCCCGTCGTCGTCGAGGTCGAACACGACCCGCTGGCCCTGGCGGAGCATGCGCAGGATGGAGCCGTCGAGCGCGTCGGCGGCGAGCACGACGTCGCTGCGGTCGGTGTCGCGAACCACGACGCCCTCGCCGGTGGCCGGGTCGAAGCTGCGGACGACGCCCTGCACGGCCGGCCCTACGGCTTCTGGACCTTGCCGGCCTTCAGGCAGGCGGTGCACACGTGGATGCGCTTCGGGGTGCCGTTGACCACGGCACGCACGCGCTGCACGTTCGGGTTCCAACGCCGGTTCGACCGGCGGTGCGAGTGGCTGAGGCGCTTGCCGAAGATGGGCTGCTTGCCGCAGACGTCGCAGACGGATGCCATGACGCGAAACCTCGAGCTCGTGGAGCGGGCGGACCCGCACGGGAACCGGGCAAAGGTAGCAGGCAAGCCTCGATCGGATCGGCTCGGCCGTTACGATCGGCGCCCATGACCACCCTCGAGCGCCTCGACGCCGCCAACCTGGGCCAGGCGGTGACGCGCTTTCGTGACGCGCTGCGACTCCACCAGGAGGAGCTGAACCGGCTCAACGTCTACCCGGTTCCCGACGGCGACACCGGCACCAACCTGACGCTCACGCTGGAGTCCGTCGTCACCGAGCTCGGCAGCGCCGAGGGCATGTCCGAGGTGTGTCAGGCGATCTCGCACGGCTCGCTCATGGGGGCCCGAGGCAATTCGGGCGTGATCATGAGCCAGATCCTGCGCGGCGTCTCCGACGTGTTCCGCGACCTCGAGACGGCCGGCCCCGCGGATCTGGTCAAGGCCCTGCGTACAGCGGCCGACGCGGCTTACGAGGCGGTGATGCGCCCGGTCGAGGGCACGATCCTCACCGTCGTGCGTGAGGCGGCCGAAGCCGCGGAGTCGGCAATGGCGGCGGGGGAGACCGCGCTGGTGGGTCTTCTCGAGCGTGTTTCACATGCGGCGCGGGACGCGGTGCTGCATACCCCGGAGGTGCTCCCGGTGCTCAAGGAGGCCGGTGTCGTCGACGCGGGCGGCCGCGGGTTCACACTCTTCATCGACGCGTTCCTCGAAGTCGTCGACGGGCGTCCGATTCCCGCGCCCGAGATCGTCGCGACGCCGAGCGTCGTGGAGGCCCACCTCGCGGGTGACGACGTCTCCGCGCTGCGCTACGAGGTGATGTACCTGCTCGAGGCCGCCGACGAGACGGTGCCTGCCTTCAAGCACGCGTGGGCCGCGCTCGGCGACTCTATCGTGGTGGTGGGCGGTGACGGTCTCTGGAACTGCCACGTGCACACCGACGACATCGGCGGCGCGATCGAAGCGGGCGTGGAAGCAGGTCGCCCACGCAAGATCAGGGTCACCGACCTCCTCGAGGAGGTCGCCGGGGAGCACCGTGACAACGATGCGGCGCGCGCTGGTGCACCTGACCTCGAGGACCTGCGGCCGCGGGTCACGACGGGTGTGGTCGCGGTCGCGGTCGGCGACGGGGTCCGCCGTCTGCTCACCGGCCTCGGCGTGCACGAGATCGTCGCCGGGGGCCAGTCGATGAACCCCTCCACCGCACAGATCCTCGAGGCGGTGGAACGGTGCCCGTCCGGGGCCGTGGTGGTCCTTCCGAACAACAAGAACATCGTGCCGGTGGCGCGCCAGGTCGATGCGCTCAGCACCAAGCGCGTAGTCGTGGTGCCCACGGTGTCGGTCGTCGAGGCGTTGGCCGCGCTTGTGTCGTACGACCCGCACGCCGAGGTCGTGGTGAACCTCGAGGCGATGTCGGCGGCCGCGGGCAGCGTCGCCTCCGGCGAGGTGACCCAAGCGGTGCGCGACAGCGTCGCGGAGTGCGGTCCGATCAAGGCCGGCGACTGGATCGCGATCGGGCCGAACGGGATCTGCATCTCGACCGGCTCCGCAGTCGAGGCCGCGTTCGCGCTGCTCGACGAGCTCGTCGACGATGACTCCGAGGTGGTCACCGTCCTGCTCGGTGCCGAGGCGCGCGGGCAGGAGACCCAGCGCTTGCGCGAACACGTGGAGCTCGCGTACCCGAGCCTCGAGGTCGAGGTCCACGACGGCGGCCAGCCGCTGTACCCGTACCTGATCGGGGTGGAGTAGCCACGGCTGCCGGCCGCACGCTGCACGAGCTCGCGGCGACTCCGCTCGGCGACGTCGGCGGGGTGAAGCCCGCGCTGCTGGAGAAGCTCGCGCGCATGTCGCCGGCCATCGAGACGGTGCTCGATCTGCTTCAGCACTACCCCCGGCGGTACCACGACCGCACGAGGCGGGCCGAGATCGCGGAGCTGTCGGTGGGGGAGGAGGCGACGATCGTCGCCGAGGTGCGCCGCGTCGCCGCGCGCAAGGCCCGCACCGGCAAGTGGATGGTCGAGGCGGTGGTCGACGACGGCAGCGGCATGCTGAACCTCGTCTTCTTCAACCAGCGCTGGCGTGAACGTCAGCTCGCGCCCGGTACTGAGGTTGCGCTCTATGGGAAGCTCGACGTCTACCGGGGCAAGCGGCAGCTCACCAACCCGATCGTCGACGTGCTCGGTCGCGCGGGAGATCCGAAGACCGGGCTGGTGATCCCGATCTACCCGCAGTCGGGCAAGGCCGACGTTTCGACCTGGGAGATCCAGCCGGCCGTCGCCTGCGCACTGGGTTGGGCGGGCAACCTGGCCGAGACGCTGTCGCCGGGTGTGCTCGGGGAGGCGAAGCTGGTCGGCCGCACCGACGCGTACCGCTGGATCCACCGGCCCGAGACGGCGGAGCAGGTCCGCAAGGCGCGGCGACGGCTCACCTTTGACGAGTTCCTGCGCCTGCAGGTCGGCTTGGTGGCGCGCAAGCGCGCCATCGAGGCCGAAGCGCGCGGCTTCCGTCACGTGGTCGACGGAACGCTCGTGGCGAGGTTCCATAAGGCGCTGCCATTCGAGCTCACGAGTGATCAGCGCGAGGCGATCGCGACGATCGCCGCCGACATGGCCGGGCCCGCCCCGATGCACCGGCTGCTCCAGGGCGAGGTCGGCTCGGGCAAGACCGTCGTTGCGCTCAGTGCGCTGCTGATGGCGGTGCAGGGCGGTTACCAGGGCGCGCTCATGGCGCCGACCGAGGTGCTGGCCGAGCAGCTGCACGCCGTCGCTCGCGACACGCTTGGCGCGATCACCGTGCCGAGCGAACAGACGTTGCTCGCGGAACGGCCGGTCACGGTCGCGCTGCTCACCAACCGGGTCGGCGCCGCCGAGCGTCGGAGGATCGCGGCCGGGCTGACCAACGGCGAGGTCGACATCGTCGTCGGCACCCACGCGCTCCTCTTCGGCGACGCGCCCTTCACGAAGCTCGGGGTCGTGGTCATCGACGAACAGCACCGGTTCGGCGTCGAGCAGCGCGCGCTGCTGAAGGGCCTGGGCGACGACCCCGACGTGCTGGTGATGACCGCCACGCCGATCCCGCGTACGGCGGCGATGCTCGTGTACGGCGACCTCGACCACACCGAGCTGCACGAGATGCCGCCCGGGCGCAAGACGGTGCAGACGGTCGCCCTGGCGACGGCCGAGCGGGCCGAGGCCTACGGCCGGCTCCAGCGCGAGATCGCGGAAGGGCACCAGGGGTACGTGGTGTGCCCGCTCGTCGAGGGCTCGGCCAAGGTCGAGGCGAAGGCCGCGACCGACGAGTACGAGCGCCTGCGCGCCGAGGAGCTGCGCGGGCTGGACCTCGGCCTCCTCCACGGGCAGATGGCCGCGACCGACAAGGAGGCGGCGATGGCAGCGTTTCGCGCCGGCGACACCGACGTGCTCGTCGCGACCACGGTGATCGAGGTCGGCGTCGACGTGCCCAACGCGACGATCATGATCGTGGAGGACGCCGACCGGTTCGGCCTGTCGCAGCTCCACCAGCTGCGCGGTCGGGTCGGGAGGGGCGGTGACGACGCCTGGTGCTTCCTGCTCGCCGACCCGACGACGCCCGACGGTGAGGCGCGGCTGGAGGCGATGGTGAGGTCTTCCGACGGGTTCGAGCTGGCCGAGCGCGACCTCGCGATCCGCGGCAGTGGCGAGGTGCTGGGCGAGCGCCAGTCCGGTCTCGGAGACCTCAAGCTCGGGCAATTGCCGCGGGACGAGCGCTACGTGCTCTACGCGCGCGGCGTCGCCGAGCGGCTGCTCGACGACGACCCGAAGCTGGCGCGCAACCGGCCGCTGGCCGAGGAGGTCGACGACCTCCTCGGTGACGACGTCGAGTTCCTCTTCAAGAGCTGAACGCCGAGATCGGAGATCACATGACGGCGAGCGGGCGCTGTTTGGTCGTCGGGCTCCACGTCGACCCGGTAGGGCTCGGTGTCCTCGAGCAGCACCCATACGTCGTCGAGCGCGACCTCGAGGACGGTTCGGTCGCGGGCGTCGACTGGTGGATCATGCTCGAGCCGGGCGACGAGGGCTGGCTGGTCTTACGCGCCGAGCAGCGCTTCTCCTGTCTCCGTGGCGTCAGCAACACCCTCTGCGTCTGAACGAGGGGCCTATTTGGCGGCGAGGTGCGCGGCGAGCGCAACCCGCGCGAGCCGCTCGTGGTTGTGGTGCCAGTGCTCCACTTCGTCGATCACGCGGTAGCGCGCGTCGCGTACCTCGTGCGAGAGGGTCATCTCGCCAGGTGCGACAGCGCACCGGTAGACGACGGCCACCGCGCCATGCGGGCCGTACCCGCTTCCGGCGGGACGGCCGATGACGTCGACGAGCCCGAGAACGGTCGCGTCGAGGCCCACCTCCTCGGCGATCTCCCGCACGACGGTGTCGGCCGGGGTCTCGCCCGCGTCGACCCACCCGCTCACCAGGCCCCACGTGTCGTCGTCAGCGCGGTGCACGAGGAGCACGCGGTCCTCGTCGTCGAAGATCGCGCCGTCGGCACCTACCTTGGCGGTGACGTAGCCGAGCTCGCCGCCGAGCCGCGCGCGCACCACCTCGGGCGGCATCGACAGCGCCTCGCCGTAGCCGCGAATGGCGAGATCGAGGAGCCGCTCGTAGCGCTCGCGGTCGTACGGGTTCTCGGAGTAGGTGAGGCCGTTGCGCGCGATCGCCTGGAGCTCGTCGAGGAGCGCGAGGAGGTCGATCCCCACGACGCTATGCGACGCCTGGCACCATCGACTCGCATATGGCGAGGGGAGCTCACGGCGGTGGGCGGGGACCGCGGGTGATCGCGGGGGAAGCCGGCGGCCTCCGGCTGAGCGCGCCGAACGGCACGCGCACGCGACCCACCGCCGACCGGGTCAAGGAGGCCCTGTTCGCCGCGCTCGGGCCACTGCGCATCGTGGGCGCCAACGTGCTCGACGGCTACGCGGGGAGTGGCGCGCTCGCGATCGAGGCCCTCTCGCGTGGCGCGGCCCGGGCCCTGCTCGTCGACCGCGAGCCGCTCGCGGTCGACGCGGTGCGGCGCAACCTTCGCACCACGAAGCTCGCCGACCGGGCGTCGGTGCAGCGGCGGGGGCTCGGCAGTTTCCTGCGAGCTGCGCCGCCGGAGGTTCCCTTCGACCTGGTGTTCCTCGACCCGCCCTACGACCAGCCGGGCCCCGAGCTGGCGGGCGTGCTGACGGCGCTCGCCGCGCCCGGATGGTGCAGCCACGACGCGACGCTCGTGATCGAGCGCGCCGCCTCCGCGGGGCCGCCGCCGCTGCCAGCCGGGTGGTTGGTCACGTGGCACCGGGTGTACGGCGATACGCTCGTGGTCCTTGCCGCCCGCGACCCGGGCAGCCGCGACCCTCTCTGACAAGGAGCATCACCGCGTGGCCACTGCCCTCTGCCCGGGATCGTTCGACCCGGTCACCAACGGTCATCTCGACATCATCGAGCGGACCGCCCGGCACTTCGACCTCGTGATCGTGGCTGTCATCCGAAACCCGCAGAAGTCGCAGTCGCTGTTCACGCTCGAGGAGCGCCAAGAGCTGCTGGGCGAGGTGACCGCGCACCTCGACAACGTGCGGATCAAGTTCTTCAAGGGGCTCCTGGTCGACTTCGCCCGCGACCACGGGGCCGCGGCGATCGTGAAGGGGCTGCGCGCCATCTCCGACTTCGACTACGAGCTCCAGATGGCTCAGATGAACCAGCGGCTCTCGGGGATCGACACGTTCTTCATCTCCACCAGCCCGCAGCACTCCTTCCTCTCGTCGAGCCTCGTCCGCGAGGTGGCTCGCTTCGGAGGAGACGTCTCGAGCATGGTGCCGCCAGTCGTGGCCAAGCGGCTGGCGGAGTGCTACGAATCGACGAAGGGGGCAACGTGAGCCAGTTCGAGCAGCCGTTCGAGCCGCTCGACACCGAAGAGCTGTTGCTGCGGACCCGTGACCAGATCGAGACCGCGCGCTCGGTGCCGATGTCGGCCTCCGTCATGGTCAACCGCGACGAGCTGCTCGCGCTCGTCGACGACGCCCTCCAGGCGCTGCCGGAGGAGATCCGCCAGGCCCGCTGGCTGCTGAAGGAGCGCGAGGAGTTCCTGGCCAAGGCCCGCCGCGAAGCCGAGGACATCATCGACGCGGGGCGCCAGCAGGCGGAGCGGATGGTGGAGCGCACCGAGGTGGTGCGCGAGGCGCGACGGCGCGCCCAGCAGGTGGTCGACGACGCCGAGGCGCAGGCTCGGGCGATCAAGCACGAGGCCGAGGACTACATCGACCAGAAGCTCGCCAGCTTCGAGGTCGTGCTCGACCGCACTATGCAGGCCGTGCAGCGCGGTAGGGAGCGGCTCCAGGTGGTGGTCGAGCTTCCCGAAGCCGAGGTGGTCGCCGAGCCCGAGGAGGGCGCCTTCTTCGACCAGGACCTGGGTTAGAAGAATCTGGGAATCGAGGCTGACCTGCTAGTCTGGGTCACCTTCCGGTCCCGATCCGCGGGGCCGAGCGCGCCCATGGAACCATGAACGCTTTGCGCTGCAACGTCGCCGATCTGTTGCACCACCCGGCCGCGCGCCGCCCGGTGCACCTCGAGACCGATTCCGCCGAGCTCGGTGAGGTGGGTGGCTCGCGTTTGGCCGAGGCTCCGCTCGTGCTCGACGTCGTGCTCGAGCGGGTGCCCGACGGTGTCGTGGTGCACGGCACGGTGCACGGCGTCTTCACCGCCCAGTGCAGCCGGTGCCTGCGCCCGCTCACCCGCACGTTCGACACGGCCGTGCGCGAGCTCTTCGAGCCCGATCCCCTCGACGGCCAGACCTACCCGCTCGAGGGCGAGGAGATCGATCTCGAGCTGCCCGTGCGCGACACGGTGCTGCTCGACCTGCCGATCGCGCCGCTGTGCCGGGAAGACTGCGCGGGCATCTGCCCGGTGTGCGGCAGCGACCGCAACGACAAACCCTGTGACTGCGACGACACGCCGCCCGATCCCCGGTGGGACGCGCTGCGCGAGCTGCACCTTGACGACTGAGAACCAGGAGCTCGACCGATGGCTGTCCCGAAGCGCAAGACGCCCCGTTCCAAGACCCGCAGCCGCCGGGCCGCCAACTGGCGGCCCGAAACGCCGGCGCGGTCGCTGTGCCCGAACTGCGGCGCGGTCAAGCTGCCCCACACGGTGTGTGGCAACTGCGGTTGGTACCGCGGCCGCCAGGCAATCGACGTTGACTGACGCGGTGTTGACATGAGGGTCGCGGTCGATGCGATGGGGGGCGACTTTGCCCCGTCCGCGATCGTGGCGGGCGCGCTCGAGGCCGTCGAGGCGCTCGGGGTCGAGGTGCTCCTGGTCGGCCCCGAGGCGGCGGTCCGAGCGGAGCTGCCCGGCGGCGAGCCGCCGGCCGGAGTCGAGCTCCTCGACTGCTCGCAGGTCATCGCGATGCACGACGAGCCCGGGGCGTCGGTGCGCACGAAGAAGGATGCGTCGATCGTGCGCGGCGCGGAGGCGGTGCGCGACGGGCGGGCCGACGCGATGGTCGGCGCCGGGAACACCGGGGCGACGATGGCGGCCGCGCTCCTGCGCTTTGGTCGGATCAGGGGAGTGGCGCGGCCTGCGATCGCGGTGCCGGTTCCCGTCCCGTTCGGGCGCCCCCACCTGCTCGTGGACGCCGGGGCCACCGTCGACTGCTCGCCGGAGTGGCTCGCCCAGTTCGCGCTGCTCGGCCGGGCCTACGCCCGCCTGCGGCTGGGAGTCGATGATCCGACGGTCGGGCTGCTGTCCAACGGCGAGGAGCCCGGGAAGGGCGACGAGCTGCGCAAGAAGACGTTCGCGCTCCTCGACGGCATGCCCGGCTTCGTGGGCAACGTCGAGGGTCGCGACCTGATGACCGGCCGTCCCGACGTCGTGGTGACCGACGGCTTCACGGGCAACGTCGCGCTCAAGACGATGGAGGGCGCGCTGCAGGCCGCCGCCGGACTCGTGTTCACGGTGCTCGGCTCGACCGACGAAGCCAGGGCGGCCTCCGAGGTCGTCGCCCCCATGCTGCTGCAGGGAGTGACGGACTACCTCGATCCCGACACCGTGGGTGGTGGGCTGCTGCTCGGGGTCGACGGCGTCTGCGTGATCTCCCACGGTTCGTCGTCCGCGCGTGCGATCGTGAACGCGATCGCACTCGCGGACGACTGCGTACAGGGGGAGGTCGTCGCCTCGATGAAACGTGCCATCGAACCCGAGACGGAGAGAGCGCATGCCCGCTGAGACCCATGCCAGCCACGACCCGCTCGGTCCGACCGAGGTGCACGCGATCATCCGTGCGCACCTCGGCGAGATTCTCGAGATCGACGAGGCCCGCATCACGCTCGAGGCGACCTTCGCAGAGGACCTCGAGGCAGACTCGCTCGCGCTCATCGAGCTGGTCGAAGCCCTCGAAGAGGAGCTCGGCGAGCGTAGCGTCGGCTTCTCGGTGGACGACGAGGATCTCGGCGATCTGAAGACGGTGCGCGACGCGGTCGAATACGTGGTCATACGGCTCGGAGGGTCGGCGGCCTGAGGCCGCGGACGGCGATGCGTCTGGAGGACCGTGAGCGCTTCGAGCAGCTCCTGGGATATTCCTTTCGCGACGAACAGGTCATGTTGTGCGCGCTGTCGCACCGGTCGTGGTGCGCCGAGCATCCCCAAGACGCGTCCAACGAGCGGCTCGAGTTCCTCGGCGACGCGGTGCTCGGCGTCGTCGTCACCGACCACCTGTATCGCAGGTACCCGGATCTCGCCGAGGGCGAGCTCGCCAAGGCGCGCGCGTCGGTGGTGAACGCCGACGCGCTCGCAGAGATCGGTGCCGCGGTGGGGCTCGGGCCGTGCCTTCGGCTGGGCAAGGGCGAAGACGCATCTGGTGGCCGCACGAAGACCTCGATCCTCGCGGATGCGACGGAAGCGGTGTTCGCCGCGGTGTACCTCGAGGGCGGTATCGACGCGGCGCGCGACACCATCATGCGGTTGCTCGAGTACCGGATCACCGACGCGGCCAGCGGGCCCGGGGGTGACGACTACAAGACCCGCCTCCAGGAGCTCGCGGCGCGGCGCTTCGATCGCCTGCCCCGGTACCAGGTGCGTGACGAGGGCCCGGACCACGCGAAGCGCTTCTTCGCGACCGTGCTGGTGGGTGGTGAGGCGCGCGGCGCCGGTGAGGGCGGTTCCAAGAAGCAGGCCGAGCAGGCTGCCGCACGATCGGCGTGGCTGGGGCTGCGTGCGGAGACCGAGACCGGACCCGAGTCGACTGTGGGAGCCGACGAGGCCGCGGCCGAAGCGATGGGGGGCGACGATGCCGGAGCTGCCTGAGGTCGAGGTGGTGCGCCGAGATCTCGAGCGCGAGGTCGTCGGCAAGAAGATCAAGGACACCGAGGTCACCGGCATGCGCAGCATCCGCCGGTACCGTCAGCGCAAGCAGTTCACGAGCCTGCTCGACGGCCGCAAGATCGTGGGTGTCGATCGGAAGGGCAAGTACCTGCTCCTTCGGCTCGACGACGGTGAGGTGCTGATCATCCACCTCGGGATGTCTGGCCAGCTGCTGCGGGCCAAGAGCTCTCGGGAAGCTTGCCCCAAGCACACCCACGTGGTGATCACGTTCACCCAGGGCGGGCAGCTCCGCTTCGTGGACCCGCGCACCTTCGGGGAGATGTTCGTCACGAGCATCGAGGAGATCGACCAGGTCGACGAGCTCGCGCACCTCGGGATCGACCCACTCGAAACCGCGATGAGCTGGGACGACTTCGGCGAGCTCGTCGCGGCGCGCCACGCACGCTTGAAGGCGGCGTTGATGGACCAGAAGCTCCTTGCCGGGATCGGCAACATCTACAGCGACGAGATCCTCTTCCACGCCGGGCTGCGTTGGGACCGGATGAGCGACTCGCTCTCCCCGGAGGAGGTGCGGCGCCTCTACCGGGCCCTGATGGAGACGCTCCAGGACGCGGTGAAGTACCGCGGCTCGTCGCTCGCCGACGAGCAGTACGTCGACCTGTTCGGCAAGAAGGGCGAGTACCAGCTCCACCATCACGTGTACGCGCGGGAGGGCGAGGCCTGCAAGCGCTGCCGTCACGTGATCGTGCGCGAGAAGGTCGGCGGTCGGAGCACCTTCTTCTGCGCCGCCTGCCAGGTGTGACACGAGCCGCCGGTTCCCCGATGCCCTCCCTGGTCTGTGCGTCGAGGAGCGCATACCGCTCCTCTCTCAACGATCCCGGCGGAGGTGGGGAGGTCCCCGGGGCGGGGTTCGGCCGTCGCTACGCTCGGTCGGTCAGGAAGGGAGCTGCGGAGTGTTCCTGAAGTCGTTGACCCTGCGCGGGTTCAAGTCGTTTGCCGACAAGACCGTGCTCGAGTTCGAGCCGGGCATCATGGTCGTCGTCGGCCCGAACGGCTCGGGCAAGTCGAACCTCGTCGACGCGGTGGCCTGGGTGCTCGGCGCCCAGGGCCCGCGGACCCTGCGGGGCGGGAAGATGGATGACGTCATCTTCGCCGGCACCCCGGACCGCCCGGCTCTGGGCCGGGCCGAGGTTTCCCTCACGATCGACAACTCCGCCGGTCCGCTGCCGATCGAGTTCTCTGAGGTCACGATCACCCGAACGCTGTTCCGCAACGGCGACTCCGAGTACGCGATCAACGGAGCGCCCTGCCGACTGCTCGACATCCAGGAGCTGCTCTCCGACACCGGCATCGGCCGCCAGCAGCACGTGATCGTCGGCCAGGGCCAGATCGACGCGGTGCTCAACTCGCGCCCGGAGGACCGCAGGGCCGTGATCGAGGAGGCCGCCGGGATCCTCAAGTACCGCAAGCGACGCGAGAAGGCCGAGCGCCGACTGGAGGCGACCGAGGGCAACCTGCTCCGACTCAACGACCTGCTGCGCGAGGTGCGCCGCGGCCTCGCGCCCCTCCAGAAGCAGGCCGACGCGGCGCGCCGCCACGGGGGACTGGTGTCCGAGCTCCACGCGATCCGGCTCCACCTCGCCGGTCACGAGCTCGCCGGCCTCCAGGCCAAAGGCGAGCGCCTGCGCGACCAGTCGCACGCGCTCGCCCGCACCGAGGCGACCGTCCAGGCACGCCTGCGCGAGCTCGACCTCGCCGTTCTCGACGCCGAGCAGGCGCTCACCGACGCCGGTCACGGCGACGTGGCCGACGCGCTCGTGCGTGTGGAGTCGATG
This sequence comes from Actinomycetota bacterium, assembly GCA_016870395.1. GTDB lineage: Bacteria > Actinomycetota > Acidimicrobiia > IMCC26256 > JAENVU01 > SHUZ01. The sequence continues at coordinate 67,757 of VGBT01000006.1, forward strand.
CGGGAGCGGGCCAGAGGCCTGCGTGCGCTGCTCGGGGAGAAGCAGCGCGGGCTCGCCCGGGAGCTCGCGGCTGCAGCCGACGAAGGTGTCATCGAGACCCTCGTCGCCGATGCCGGTGGGCTGCGGGCCGAGCTCGTCGCCGTCGACGAGGAGGTTGCGGCGGCGGTCGGCAGGGTCGCCGAGGTCGAGGCCGCCGAGCGGCGCGTCGCGGCTGAGCTGGAGGCGTTCGAGGCCGGTGCACCGCAGGCCGATCCTGGCGCGGATGCCCGGGCGGTGGGGCGCGAGCTGGCCGCCCGCGGTGACGCACTGGCCCGCGTCGACGCCGAGCTGGCCCGCCTCGACGCGCGCGCCGACGGGCTCGAGGCGCGCATCGCGCGGCTCGGCGTCAGCACCGGGCCATCGCTCGAGGACTCCCGCCGCCACCTTGCCGACGCGGAGTCGAGACTCGGTGTGGCCGAAACCGCGTGGCGCGACGCCACGGCCGACGTGAACCGCTGGCAGTCGCGGGCCGAAGCGCTCGGGCAGTCGCTCGACGATCCCCGCAGCCGGGCGGGCGCCACCCTGCTCGCAGGGTTCGAGGGCGTGGCCGGGAGCCTGGTCGATTATGTCGACATCGAGGAGGGCACCGAGGCGGCGGTCGCCGGAGCGCTCGGCGACGCGATGAGCGCGGTCGTGGTGACGGGTGGCGCCCGGGCCCGCGACGCGGTCGAACGACTTGCCGGCGGCGACGCGCGCGCGTTGCTCCTCGTGCTCGACGAGCGCGACACCGAGGTGACGCCCGGTGCGACGCTCGCCCCCACCGGGGCGCGCGCCCTCGCGGGCTGCGTCCGGTCGCACCTGCCGGGGCTCCAGGCCACGCTGACCCGACTGCTCGGCGGGTACGTGCTAGCCGAGGGGGGCTGGCAGGCCGCCGTCGACCTCGCGATCGAGAACTCCGACCTCACGGTCATGACTCGCGCCGGTGACCGCTTCGGCGGGGGGGCACCCTGGCGCTTCGGGAGCGGTGAGAGTGCGACGGTCACCCGCGCCGCACTCGAGGAGGCGATCGAGAACGCGACGTCGGCGGAGGCTGCGGCGCAGCGGGCCGAGGCCGCGCTGGGTGAGGCACGCGCCGTGCTCGGCCAAACACGCGAGACCGAACGGGCTGCGGGTGAGGCTGCGCGCGCGGAACGGGAGCGCGACGAGCGGGCATCGGAGCTCGAGGCGGTCCGGGCTGAGCGCGTCGGCCTGCTCGACGCGCAGTCTGCCGATCGCGCGCGGATCGCCGAGCTCGAAGCGCAGCTGCCCGCACTCGTTGCCGCCGAGGCCGACGCCCAGACGCGCCAGACGGCGCGCGCCGAGGCCCGCGTCGCGATCGAGGAGCGCATGCGCGTGGCCGTCGCGCTCCGCCGTGAGCTCGACGTTCGCGCCGCCGCGACGGAGGAGCGGCGCGCGCTGCTCACCCGGCGCCTCGACGAGGTCGAAGTGCGTCTGGCCCGGGATCCCGAGGCGAAGGCCGCGGCGGAACGTTACCGGGCGGCCCTGGAGCGGAAGGCCGGGGCCTACGAGGAGGTCGAACAGCGCCTCGACGGCCAGATGGTCCGGATCGAAGGGGTGCTCGGCCGACTGCGCGAGGAACGCCGAGCCCAGACCGAGCGGGCGAACGCCGCCGGGGGGAAGCTCGAGGTGCTGCGCACCGAGCGGTCCGCCCTCGAGCGGGAGCTGGCCGAGACGCGTGAACGCCAGCAGCGCCGTGAGGTCGAGGACGCCGAGACGCGGATGCGGCTCGAGGCCGTGGTCGAGCGCATCCGCACCGAGTTCGACACGGAGCCCGCGACCGCACTCGACGCGCCCGCGCCAGAGGTCGCCGACGGCACGACGCTCGCCGGTCGCGCTCGCGACCTGGAGCGAGAGCTGCGCATCATGGGCCCGATCAACCCGCTCGCACTCGAGGAGTTCGACGCACTCCAGGAGCGCCACGACTTCCTGTCCCAGCAGCTCGAAGACGTGAAGAACAGCCGGCGAGAGCTGCAGCGGGTGATCAAGGCCGTCGACAGGGAGATCGTGAGCGTCTTCGAAACCGCGTTCGCCGACGTGCGGGAGAACTTCTCGAGCCTCTTCGCCACGCTCTTCCCGGGCGGGTCGGGACGCATCTTCCTCACCGACCCCGCCGACCTGCTCTCCACCGGGATCGAGATGGAGGCCCGGCCTTCCGGCAAGAACACGCGGCGCCTCTCGCTGCTCTCCGGTGGCGAGCGCTCGCTCACCGCGATGGCGTTCCTGTTCGGCGTGTTCCGAGCTCGGCCGTCGCCCTTCTACCTGCTCGACGAGGTGGAGGCCGCGCTCGACGACGTCAACCTCCACCGCTTCCTGGATCTCGTGCACGAGTTCCGCGACGACGCGCAGCTGCTGATCGTGTCGCACCAGAAGCGCACGATGGAGGCGGGCGACTGCCTGTACGGCGTGTCGATGCCTCCCGGCGGCTCCAGCCGCGTCATCAGCCAGCGGATGCGCGGCGAGATCGTGCTCGACTGACGCCGTGTCCGGCCCGATGCTGCTCGCGGCCGCGCCCCACGCGTCTCAGGGGTCGGAGCTGGAGAAGGTCGCGGCATGCGGGCAACCCGGCACGCAGGCATGGCTCTGCTCGACGGTCTACGACCTGACCGGCAGCCAGCAGGCCGCCGAGGTCGCCGACGACCTCGCGCCACTGTTCAACATGCTCGTGATTTTCGTCGTGGCGTACGTCGCGGTGATGGTCGCCCGGCGGGTGATCAAGCGGGTGGTGCGCAAGCTCGCGCAGGAAGAGACCGGCCACCGGATCTCGCGTCTCAAGGCCAAGACCGGCATCTCGCTACTCGAGACTTCGGCGGTCCCGTCGGCGCGACGCGCGCTTCGCGCCGAGACGATCGGAGCGGTCCTGCGCAGCGTCGTGACCGCGCTCGTCTGGACGACCGCGGTGCTGATGGTGCTCGAGGAGCTGAACGTGAACCTCGCGGCGATCGGCGTCGGCGCGGGGATCATCGGCGTCGCGATCGGCTTCGGGTCGCAGTCGCTGGTGAAGGACTTCCTCTCCGGCCTCTTCATGCTGGTCGAGGACCAGTACGGCGTTGGCGACGTGATCGACGCCGACGTCGCGAGCGGCACGGTCGAGGGTGTGAGCCTGCGCACGACGCGCCTGCGTGACGTCGAGGGCACGGTGTGGCACGTGCCCAACGGCGAGATCCGGCGTGTCGGGAACAAGAGCCAGCAGTGGTCCCGCGCACTGCTCGACGTGGCCGTCGCGTACGACGTCGACCTCGATCGAGCGGTCTCCGTGGTGAAGGCCGCGGCCGACGCCGTGTGGCGCGACCCGGCGTACGCCCGGGTGATCCTCGAGGAACCGGAGGTGTGGGGCGCTGAGCAGGTGACGGCCGAGCAGATCCTCATCCGACTCGTCGTGAAGACGAAGCCGCTCGAGCAGTGGCGGGTCGCCCGCGAGCTGCGGGCCCGGCTCAAGGTGGCGCTCGACGACGCCGGCATCGACCGCAGCTTCCAGCCGGTGGTGACCTTCCGCGCCGAGGGCCGGGTGCCACCCGGCCGTTAGCATCGCCCGCCCATGGATTCCGAGCTGCTCGTCGTCGTCCTGATCCTCGCGTTCGCGGTCGTGCTGATCGCGGGCGGGCTCCTCCTCTCGCGACGTGCCGGTGGGGTGGGCGCAGCGCCCTCACCGACCGCGCCTTCCCCAACCGAGCGTGCCCCGATCGCCGAGGCCGAAGCCGAGGCAGAAGCCCAGCTCGAGACCATCACGGCCACGGAGGCGCAGGTCGTCGAGCCGGCCGTCGAGGCACCGGCGGCTCGTCCCCGGCTGCGCGACCGGCTCGGCAAGACTCGGGCTGCCTTCGCGGGCGCGCTCGGGGGTCTCAGCGGCCGGGGCAAGGTCGACGCCGAGACGTGGGAGGAGCTCGAGGAGGCGCTGATCCTCGCGGATGTCGGAGTTCCCACCGCGACGAGGATCCTCGAGGACGTGAAGGCGCGGGCCGCCCGGGAGAAGGCCGACGCCGACGGGGTGCTCCCGCTCCTCAAGGCCGAGCTGCTCGACCTGCTCACGCCGGGGGAGCGGTCGCTCACGTTCACGACCGACGAGCCCAACGTGTGGATGTTCGTCGGGGTGAACGGGGTCGGCAAGACCACGACGATCGCGAAGCTCGCCCGGCAGCAGGTGACCGAGGGCCGCACCGTCGTGCTGGCCGCGGCTGACACCTTCCGGGCCGCGGCGGCCGAGCAGCTCGGGCACTGGGCCGAGGCCGTGGGCGCCGACCTGGTGCGCGGCCAGGAAGGTGCGGATCCGGGCTCGGTCGTGTTCGACGCGATGAGCGCGGCGACCGGCCGCGGGGCCGACCTGGTGCTCGTCGACACCGCGGGCCGGCTTCACACCAAGGTCAACTTGATGGAGGAGCTGAAGAAGCTCCGCCGGATCGTCGATCGCACGCCTGGTGCGCTGAAGGAGGTGCTCCTGGTCGTGGACGCGAGCACCGGCCAGAACGGGCTCACCCAGGCGCGGCAGTTCACCGAGGCCGTCGAGGTCACGGGCGTCGTGCTCACCAAGCTCGACGGCACTGCCAAGGGCGGCATCGTGCTCGCGATCCAGGCCGAGCTGGGCATCCCGGTCAAGGTGATCGGCGTCGGCGAAGGTGCCGACGACCTCGTCGCGTTCGATCCCGCGGAATTCGTCGACGCGCTGTTCGCCTAGCCTCGTCCACGATGTTCGACGCGCTCTCGGATCGGTTCGACGGGATCTTCACGCGGCTGCGCAGTCGCGGGAAGCTCAACGAACGCGACGTCGACGAGGTCGCCCGGGAGATCCGGCTCGCGCTGCTCGAGGCCGATGTCAGCGTCAGGGTCGTCAAGGACTTCATCGCACGCGTGAAGGCTCGCGCCCACGGCGCCGAGGTGCAGAAGAGCCTCAGTCCTGCACAGCAAGTGATCAAGATCGTTCACGAAGAGCTCGTCACCACCCTCGGCGGCGTGTCGGGCAAGCTCGAGATGAGCCCCAAGCCGCCGACGGTCGTGATGCTCTGTGGGCTCCAGGGATCGGGCAAGACCACGGCGACCGCGAAGCTCGCCCGCCTGCTGAAGGGGCAGGGGCTGGGCGTGCTGCTGGTCGCGGCCGATCTGCAGCGGCCGGCCGCGGTCGAGCAGCTGCGGGTGCTCGGCTCCCGCCTCGACCTGCCGGTGTGGTCCGCGCCCGACGACGGACCGAAAGATCCGGTGGCGGTCGCGCGCACCTCGCTCGAGGAGGCCGCGCGCCTGGGAAAGAACGTCGTGATCGTCGACACCGCCGGCCGGCTCCACGTCGACGCGGAGCTGATGGACGAGCTCCGCCGCGTGCGCGACGTGGTCCGACCGACCGACACGCTGCTGGTGGTCGACGCGATGACCGGCCAGGAGGCTGTCAACGTCGCCGCCGCGTTCGACGAGGCCGTGGGTCTCGACGGCGTGGTGCTCACCAAGATCGACGGCGACGCGCGCGGTGGCGCGGCGTTGTCGGTGAAGGAGGTGGTCGGCAAGCCGATCCTCTTCGTGGGCACGGGGGAGAAGGTCGAGGACTTCGAGGCCTTCCACCCGGACCGGATGGCCAGTCGCATCCTCGGGATGGGCGACGTGCTCACGCTGATCGAGAAAGCGGAGGAGGCTTTCGACGAGGGGGCGGCGGCGAAGGCCCAGGAGCAGCTCCAGAAGGGCCAGTTCACGCTCGAGGACTTCCTTGACCAGATGCGCCAGGTCAAGAAGATGGGACCGATCGGCAACCTCCTGAGGATGATGCCGGGCATGCCCAAGGAGCTTCGTCAAGCCGAGGTGGGCGAGGGTGAGCTCGCGCGCATCGAGGCGATCATCTGCTCGATGACGCCGACCGAGCGGCGCGATCCGGCGCTGATCAACGGCTCGCGGCGCGTTCGCATCGCCCGCGGCAGCGGAACGACGACCTCCGAGGTCAACGCGCTGCTCAAGCAGTTCAAGATGGTCCAGCAGATGATGCGCTCGATGGCGGGCGGCAAGCGTCCCAAGCTCAAGGGCCTCGCCGGGATGGACCTCAGCGAGCTCACCGGGGGTCACTAGGTCTTCCGGAGGCGGCATCGAGGCGGCTCCTCCGCTAGCCTTGCCTGTCCCCGTAGCACCGAGAGGAATCGTTGCCGTGGCAGTGAAGATCCGCCTCATGCGGGTGGGCAAGAAGAAGCAGCCGTCGTACCGGGTCGTCGTGGCCGACGGCCGGTCGCCGCGCGATGGGCGCTACATCGAGATCCTCGGCCAGTACCGGCCGCGTGAGGAGCCCTCCGCGTTCACGGTCGCCGACGAGAAGGTTCTCGCCTGGCTCCGCCAGGGCGCGCAGCCGAGCGAGCAGGTGCACCGCCTGCTCGTCGGCGCCGGGATCTGGGAGCGCTACGAGTCGGATCGCTCGACGCAGTCGAAGGCGGTCCGGACCGCAGCCGCGAAGGCCAAGGGCGCCGAGGTCGCCCGGGCCGAGCGCGAGGAGAAGGCGAAGGTCGAGGCGGAAGCAGCCGCCGCGCAGGCGAAGGCCGACGCAGAGGCGCAAGCCGCGAGCGAGGCTGCGGCGGCCGAGCAGAGCGAGACCGGCGCCGAGGACCAGTCGTGAGCGACGACGACTACGACGACGACTACGACGACGACTACGACGACGAGGTCGCGGGCGAGGGCAACCGGGTGCTCGGCGGACGTGCGAAGGCCGTCGTGGAGCACGTGACGCGGGCGATCGCGGACGAGCCCGAGGCGATCGAGGTCGACGTCGTCGAGCGGCGCGACGAGGTGATGCTCCTCGTGCACGCCGACCAGTCCGACATGGGTCGTCTGATCGGCAAGCGGGGCCGCGTCATCCAGGCGCTCCGCCAGGTGACCCGGGCCGCGGGCGCGGCCGAGGGGATCAAGGCCTCCGTCGACATCGTCGAGTAGCGACCGGTGAGCGCGCCGGCGCACCTCGAGGTCGGCCGGATCGGACGGGCGCACGGCCTGCACGGGGAGGTGAGCGTCACGCTCACGACCAATCGCGAGGAGCGCGTCGCCCCTGGCGCGACGCTGCACGCGGCCGACCGTGACCTCGTCGTCGCTTCGTCCCGGCGGCACCAACGACGATGGCTAGTGCGGTTCGAGGGCGTCGACGACCGCGATGCTGCCGAGGCGCTGCGGGGCGAGGTGCTCACCGCTGAGCCTCTCCCGAGCGAGGAGGGAGAGCTGTGGGTGCACGAGCTCGTGGGCGCGACCGTCGCCGACCGTTCGGGCACCACGCTCGGCACGGTCGTCGCGGTGGAGGCGAACCCTGCGAGTGACCTCCTCGTGCTCGCCCCGGTCGGGGGAGGCAGCGACCTGCTCGTCCCGATGGCGTTCGTGGTGCATCACGGGCACGGGCGGGTGGTGGTGGACGTGCCCGAAGGGCTCTTCGACCTGAACTCGTAAAAGGAACGGCATGCGCATCGACGTCTTCACGATCTTCCCGGAGTACCTCGAGGGTCCGCTCGGCGTGTCGCTGATCGGCCGGGCGCGAACCGATGGGCTGATCGATGTGCGTCTGCACGATCCGCGCGAGCACGCGACCGACCGTCACCGCAGCATCGACGACGCTCCGTTCGGTGGTGGCGCGGGGATGGTGATGATGCCCGAGCCCCTCTTCGCGGCGGTGGAGGCCGAGACCCCGCCGCGCCCGCTGTTGCTGCTCGGTGCCGGTGGCCGCCCGTTCGACCAGGCCTTCGCGCGGGAGCTGGCGGCCGGTGACGGGTTCTCGCTGCTGTGCGGGCGCTACGAGGGCGTCGACCAGCGCGTCGCCGAGCACCTCTGCGACGGGGAGCTGAGCGTGGGCGACGTCGTGCTCGCCGGTGGGGAGGCCGCCGCCTTGGTGGTGATCGAGGCGGTCGGGAGGCTCGTCCCCGGGGTCATGGGCAACGAGGCCTCGGGATCCGAGGAGTCCTTCAGCGAAGGGTTGCTCGAATACCCCCAGTACACGCGCCCGGCCGAGTTCCGAGGCTGGGCGGTACCGGAGGTGCTGCGTTCGGGTGACCATGCCCGGGTCGCTCGCTGGCGCCGAGCGGCAGCGCTGCGCCGAACGCTCGCGCTCCGTCCCGACCTCCTCGGCGGGCGCGCACTCACCGCCGACCAGCAGGCGGCGCTCGACGAGTTCGAAGCCCAGCACGAGTCGCCCTGAGACGGGCCCTCCGCTAACATCGTTGGTCGCTCCGAACCCCGAGCCGAGGACCACCCGCGCCATGAACCGCACCGATCTCGTCGACCGCGCCTCGCTTCGCGACGACGTTCCGCCCTTCGCTCCCGGCGACACCCTCAAGGTGCACGTCCGCGTGGTAGAGGGGAACCGGGAGCGCGTGCAGGTCTTCCAGGGCCTGGTCATCCGACGTCACGGCTCGGGCTTGCGCGAGACGTTCACGGTCCGCAAGGTGAGCTTCGGGGTGGGAGTTGAGCGGACGTTCCCGGTCCACTCGCCGATCATCGCCAAGATCGAGGTCGCGACCCTGGGTGACGTCCGCCGCGCCAAGCTCTACTACCTGCGCGACCGCATCGGGAAGGCCGCGAAGGTCAAGGAGAGGCGCGTTCAGTAGAACTCGGGGGGCATAGACTGCGGGATGTGAGGAAGCCCTCTCCCGGAGTCCGCTGGTGAGCGCCGAGGACCTCGAGCGCTACGAGACCGAGATCGAGCTCCAGCTCTACAAGGAGTACCGCGACGTCCTGCCGATGTTCGCGTACGTCGTGGAGACCGAGCGTCGCTTCTATCTGGCCAACGACGTGAAGATGGTTCCGCACAGTGAGGGTGGGCGCGTCTACTTCGAGCTCGAGCTGCGCGACGCCTGGGTCTGGGACATGTACCGGCCCGCGCGATTCGTCACCAACGTGAAGGTCGTGACGTTCAAGGACGTCAACGTCGAGGAGCTGGCCGGCAAGGAGCTGTAGCGAAGGAGCGCACCATGAGCGGCCACGGACGGCCGGATCCGCGACGCAGCCTCGGGCAGCGAGGCGAGACGTTGGTCGCGCAGTGGTACGAGCGGCGCGGGTACACGGTGCTCGACCGGAACTGGCGTTGCCGCGACGGGGAGATCGACCTCGTGCTCGCGGTCGGTCGCGTTCTCGTCTTCTGCGAGGTGAAGACCCGCACGAGCACGGCGTTCGGGACGCCGGCCGAAGCCGTGACGCTGCGCAAGCAAGCACGGCTGCGGCGTCTGGCTTCTCGTTGGCTCGACACTCATCCGGGCCGCGCGCGCTCGCTGCGCTTCGACGTCGCATCCGTGATCGCGCAGAGGGGTGGACCGGCGATCGTCGAGGTGCTCGAAGCCGCGTTCTAGCCCCGAGCGCGTCGGCGCTGCTCGCGGTGCCAGCAGCCCGAGTGCCAGTGCCTACGGAGCTCGGGCGCGTCGATGGGCACGACGACCTCGTGGCCGAGCCCCCTGCCGATCTCGTGATCGCAGCCCGGGCAGCGGTATGCCTTCACCGCTTCGTAGGGCTGGACGTGGCGGACAGCCACCTCGGTGTCGAGCGGGAGCTCGTTCATCCGCCGAAGCTTGCCCATGCGAGCAGCGCGGCGATCACGACGAACGCGGCGGCGACGAGCGCCACGTCCGCGGCGCGGCGGCGGCGCCCCCGGAAGGGGTTGAAGCCCATCCGGGTACCGTACCCACGCCTCTCGTGTCTGCAGTCACGCGTTCGTGGTGAAGCGCGAGCCGCACTTCACCGGGGCAGGAGCGGGTCGGGGCGGGGTCAGCTCGGAGGCGGGGGAGTGGTGCTCGTGACCGCGCCTTCGCGGCTGGCCCGCACGGCATCCCAGTCGGGTGGCGTCACCCGTCGGACGAGGGTGTTGTGCGCCTCCCACTCGGCGCCGCAGGCGCTGCAGGTGAGCAGGAACGAGCCGCCCGAGTAGCCCATGGCCTCGATGGGCGTGGCGTCGTAGGGGCACCGCTGGATGTTCACACCGGGTGCATCGGCGTCACCCGCGCACAGCTGTAACTAGAGCGGCCAGACGAGGCCGTGGGCCCGGCTGGCGCCGCCGCCCCGGACGAGACCGGCGATGGCTCGGGCCACTTCGGCGGGGCCGAGGCCGGTGCGCCCGGCGATCTCGTCGGCGGTGGCCGGCTCGCCGTGCAGGCAGCGATGGATCGCCCGCTCCTCCGGCGTGGCCCCGGGCGCGCCGCCTCCCTTCGGTCCCCGGCGGCTTGCCCCGGTGAGCCCGAGTGCCTCCAGCACGTCGGCGGGCTCCAGCATCGGGTGGGCCTCACCGAGTCGGAGCAGGTCGTTGCAGCCGGCCGCCGCGCCGTTGCGGCGGGAACCCGGCATCGCGAGCACGTGGCGGCCGTACTCGAGCGCGGCCCTCGCGGTGATGCGCGCACCGCCGGTGATCGTCGCCTCGACCACCGCGGTGACGTCGCCGAGTGCCGCGATGACCCGGTTCCGGATCGGAAAGCGCTCGCGGCTCGGACCGGTGCCGTACCGCTGCTCGGTGACCAGCAGACCTTGGCCGCGCACGCGCTCGTGGAGCGCGACGTGCCGGCGCGGGTACACCACATCGAGCCCGGTGGCGATGACGCCGATGACCGCGCCGCCCGCGTCGAGCGCGCCCTCGTGCACCGCTCCGTCGATCCCGATCGCCAAGCCGCTGACCACCACCACCCCGGCGTCGGCCAACGCCGACCCGAGCTCGCGTGCGTCGACGAGCCCCTGCGGTGATGCCGCGCGTGTCCCCACGACCGCGACCCGGGGTCGCTCGAAGACGTCGGGGCGATCGCCCTCGCTCAACAGCGCGGCCGGACGGTCGGGGATGCCTTCCTCGATCGGGTAGTTGGGATGACCGGTCCAGCACACCCGCGTGCGTCGCGTCGCGAGCACCTTCGCGGCCGCGGCCGTATCCAGCGCGCGGGCCCAGCTTCCGGCCAGGTCCGCGGGGTCGGCGCAGCGGAGGCCCTCGAGTGCCTCCCCGGCCCGGCCCGCGCCGACCGCGGCCGCAGCCGCGTCCGGTTCGGGCCATCGCTCGAGCAGGCGGCGCAGGCGAGTGGGCGTCATGGCTGGCAGGTGCACGAGGGCGGCGATTGCAATGTCGGGGCTCATGGCACGTCTTCGCGCATCGAGGCCGCGAGCACGATGTCGTCAGGCGACACGTCCTCGTCGCCGCGCAGGTCGGCAAGCGTGCGCGCCACGCGGCGGACGCGCGCGGCACCGCGCCCGGTGAGCATGTTGTCCTCGATCACGAACCGCCAGGCCTCGTCGGCCTCGGGCTCCAGGCGGACGAGGATCCCCAGTGCGCCCGCCGGAACGTGCGCGTTGCGACGCCAGGGCGTGCCGCGCAGGCGCCACTGCTGGCGGTGCACGGCGTCGAGGACCTGCCTGGCGGTCTCGGCCGACGTCTCGCCCGGGCCGTCGCCCGGGGTCGGCCCGGCGAGGCGGACGCGGAGGTCGAACCGGTCGAGCAGCGGGGCCGAGAGCCTCCGGCGGTAGCGAGCCTTGGCCTGGTCGCTGCAACGGCACGCCGGTCCGCCGAGGCCACACGGGCACGGGTTGGTGCAGGCGACCAGCACGAAGTCGGCGGGGAAGGTCAGGCTGCCCGCCTGGCGGGCGATGCGAACCACCCGCTCCTCGAGCGGCTGGCGCAGCGCGTCGAGCGCGGTCGGCGGGAACTCGCCGAGCTCGTCGAGGAACAGGATCCCGCGGTGGGCCAGTGTCACCTCCCCGGGGCGCAGCCGGCGGCTGCCCCCGCCGACGAGCGCGGGGGTGGTGGCGGTGTGGTGGGGCGCGCGGAACGGGCGGTGGGTGACGAGCCGATCGGGGGGTCGGCCGCCCGCGGCCGACTGGATGCGGGTGACGTCGAGGGCCTCGTCGGGCTCGAGTGGGGGCAGGATCGTCGACATCCGGCGGGCGAGCATGGTCTTGCCGGTGCCCGGCGGGCCGGCGAAGAGGAGGTGGTGCGCGCCTGCGGCCGCGGCGGCGAGCGCCATCCTGGCCTTGGGCAGCCCGCGCACTTCGGCGAGGTCGAGCGGGTCGGTGTCGAGGGGTTCCTCGGGAGGCGACGGCGGCTCGGGGTCGGGCCAGGGTTCTTCGCCGAGCAGGCACGCGTGGAGCTCGGCGAGCGTGCGCGCAGTGCGCACCTTCAGGCCGGTGACGAGCGCGGCCTCGGTCGCGTTCTCGGGGGGCACGACGACCGCGTCGGCCCCCGAGCGGTGGAGGGCGTCCGCGAGCACGAACGTGCCCGGCACCGCGCGGATCGAGCCGTCGAGGCCCAGCTCGCCGAGGACGCCGACGCCGTCGAGACGGTCGGCGGGCAGGTGATCCTCGGCGAGGAGCAGGCCGAGCGCGATGGCGAGCTCGAGACCGGCGCCGGTCTTGCGCAACGTCGCCGGGGCGAAGTTGACGGTGACCCGCTTGACGGGGAACTCGAGGTCGGACGAGAGCAGCGCGGCGCGCACGCGCTCGCGCGACTCGCGGCCGGTGGTGTCGGGCAGGCCGACGACGGTGTAGCCGGGCAAACCGCCCGAGACGTGCACCTCGACGCGCACGGGGTGACCGTCGACGCCGAGCAGGGTGGCGCTGCGCACCGAAGCGAGCACGGGACCTCCCGAGGATGACAGGGGACTCGGTGGGGAGGGCCGATTGGTCGTTGCGGGTCGGTTGCCGCGGCATCCTCGACGGCGTGCCGCGAGGGTACTTGGGGGGTGTGACACGCACGGCCCCGGCCCGCCGGTACCCTGAGGGGATGCCCTGGGACGTCGACGGTTACGTCGCGTCGCTCACCGCGTCGAGCCCGCACACGGTCGAGGCCTACGAGCGTGACGTGCGCCAGCTCGTCGCCTGGGCCGACCGCGGCGGCTGCGCGGAGCCGGCCCGCCTCGACCACACGACGCTGCGGCGATACCTCGCGTACCTCACGACGCGTGGGTTCTCGCGACGAACCGTCGCCCGCAAGGCCGCCGCGGTCCGGTCGTACCTGCGCTACCTGAAGCGCCACGGGGTGGTGGTCTCCGATCCGGCGCGGTCCCTGCGGGCACCGAAGGGCCCGGCCCGCCTCCCGCGCGTCCCGCGCTCCGCCGAGGCCGTGGCGCTCCTCGATGCTGCCGCGGCCCGGGCTGACGAGCCTGTCGCCGGGGGAGTGAACGAAACAGTCGCGCCCGGGGAAGAAGCGCCCGTGGAAGACGCGGTAGCGCGGGCGGTCGCGCTGCGTGACTTGGTGGTTCTGGAGCTCCTCTACGGCACCGGAATCCGGGTCTCGGAGCTCTGCGGGCTCGGCCCGGCCGACTGCGACCTGCGGCGCCACACGCTCACGGTGCTTGGCAAGGGGGCCAAGGTTCGCCGGGTCCCGCTGGGCGCACCGGCCGCGGATGCCCTCGCCGCCTGGCTCCGGGCCGGCCGTCCGGTGCTCGCGACTCCCGAGAGTCCGCCCGACGCGGTGCTGCTCAACCGGCGGGGCCGGCGGCTCTCGCCCCGGGACGCCCGGCGTGTCCTGGAACGCCACCCGCTGCCCGATGGGCGCACCTTGCACCCACATGCCCTTAGACACGCCTACGCTACGCATCTGTTGGAAGGCGGAGCCGACCTGCGGACCGTGCAAGAGCTGCTCGGTCACGCCGACCTCGCGACCACGCAGATCTACACCCACCTCACCCGCGAACGCCTACGAGCCGTCTACGAGGCCACTCATCCCCGTGCCTGACGAAATCACGACGACCACGGTGAACATCGACGCGGCCGAGGTCGTCGCCGCCCTGTGGCAGCAGTACAAGGACGACGGCACCACCGAGGTGCGCGAGCTGCTGATCCTGCACTACTCGCCGCTGGTGAAGTTCGTGGCCGGTCGTGTCGCGGTCGGGCTCCCGCAGAGCATCGAGCAGGCCGACCTCGTGTCGTACGGGATCTTCGGGCTGATCGACGCGATCGACAAGTTCGACCCGGCGCGCGGCTTCAAGTTCGAGACGTACGCGATCAGCCGCATCAAGGGCGCGATCATCGACGAGCTGCGCTCGATCGACTGGGTGCCGCGCTCGGTGCGCTCGAAGGCCCGCTCGATCGAGAGCGCGTACTCCAAGCTCGAGAACGAGCTGAAGCGGACCCCCGAGGACAAGGAGGTCGCGCGGGAGCTCGGCGTCAGCGAGCAGGAGCTCAGCCAGTCGCTCAGCCAGATCAGCTTCGTCGGCGTGGTGGCGCTCGACGAGCTGCTCAGCGCGGGAGATCGCGGCAGCGGCACCACCGTGGGCGACACGGTGGCCGACCGGGTGAACGACCCGGTCGCGGCGTTCGAGGTCGACGAGATGAAGCACCTGCTCGCCGACGCGATCAACCGGATGCCCGATCGCGAGCGCCTCGTGCTCACGCTCTACTACTACGAGGGCCTCACGCTGGCCGAGATCGGCGACGTCCTCGGGGTCACGGAGAGCCGGGTGTGCCAGATCCACACCAAGGCGATCCTGCAGCTGCGCTCGCGCCTCGCAGAGCCGGCGTAGAGCTCTCGTTCCGCTCGTGCCCCTGGCGCGTGTCGCACCCTCGGGGTAGGGTCGCCCGCAGCTTCCTCCACGGCTTCCCCCTCCCGCGCCCGTCCTCCTGCCGGGAGTCGCCATGGAGCACCGTGCCCCGCTTCGCCTCGCCGTCGCGATCCTCGTCGCGATCCTCGTCGCGATCCTCGTCGTCTTGCCGCCGCCCGCACGCGCCGTGGTCGGTCCCTGGATCCGTCCCGTCGACGGCGTCGTCGTCCGACCCTTCGTCGCGCCCGTCGCCCGATATGGCGCCGGTCATCGGGGCGCCGACCTGGCTGCGCCGCCCGGCACTCCGATACGCGCCGCGAACGAGGGCGTCGTCGCGTTCGCCGGGTCGGTCGCCGGGTCGCTGCATGTCGTCATCGCACACTCGGGCGGTCTGCGCACCTCGTACTCGTTCCTCCTGCGTGTCGACGTGCGCCGGGGGGACGGCGTCACTCGCGGGCAGGTCCTCGGCGCGACCGGCGGCTCGGGCAACGAGCACGGCCCGGAGGTGCTGCACTTCGGGTTGCGGGTGGGCGACCGGTACGTCGACCCGATGGCGCTGTTCGCGCCCGCGGATCTCTCGCGGCTGATCCGCCTGGCACCCGTGGCATCGTCGGCGCAGGAGGGCTTCGACCCGCCCGCGCTCGAGCAGCGCGCGCTCGCGGCCTCGTTGCACCTGCCGGCCGCGCCGCTCCTCGGCGGGGACTCCGACGGCGCCGGCAGCGAGTGGTCGCTGTTGGCCGGCGTGGCCTCGGGGATGGTGGGCGGCGCCGCCGATCTCGTCGTACCCGCCGGCCGGGCCGGGTGGCGCCTGCTCCGGGGCACGCCCCTGGGCGCGGCCGCCGACGACACCCTATCGGTGTCACGACGGCTGATCGCCTGGGCCCGGTCGCGTGCGGAGTGCAGCGCCGACACGGCCGCTGGTCCCGACGGTGGCGGGTCGGGCCATGCCCTCCTCGCCGTGGGTGGCGTCAACAGCTCGACGGATCGCGCGACCGGATCCACCTTCGGGCTCGACTGGCGGTCGCTCGGCTATCGCGACGACGAGGTCCACTGGTTCTCGTACGCAGCCGGTGGCGGCCCGTACCGAGTACGCGACACGTGGGGCGACCTGCTGCTCCAGGCGCTCGCGCTCCGAGAACAGCTGCGGGAGCGGCAGCGGGCGGAGCCGGGGCGCGAGGTCGACCTGGTCGCGCACTCGCAGGGTGGCGTCGTCGTCGGCGCGTTCCTGCAGCTCGTGTACGACCCCGGCGACCCGACGCTTCCACCGCTCGGCAACGTGGTGACGCTCGCGTCGCCGCACCAGGGTGCGCCGATCGCCACCGTGACGCGCTGGCTGCGGTCCACTGCCGAGGGTCGCGCGGCGCTGCGCGCGATTCGGGACCTCTCCGGCGACACGGTGCCCCCCGCCGACAGCCCGGCGGTCCGCCAGCTCGCGGAGGCCTCGCCGCTGCTGCGGTCGCTGTGGGACCACCGGCTTCCCGACCACGTCGATGTCACCACCATCGGCGGCACCGACGACCTGATCGTGCCGGCCGACCACACCGGTGTTCCCGGTGCGACCGAGGTGACGGTGAACCCGCGTGGGCTCGGCGACCACGCGGGGATCGTCGCCGACGAGCGGGCGATGGCCGCCGTGCGTCTGACCATCGAGCAACGTCCGCCTCCGTGCGTCGGCTGGCTCGACGGCATCCGGGGCGCGGTGCAGCCGGTGATCGTCAGTCGCCTCGAGCACACGGCCGGGCGGCTCGCCGATCGCGCGTCGCGGCTGGCGCGCTCCCTCGATCGGAACCCGACCCTCGAAGGACACGGAGGTTCTCGATGAGCTTCTGGACGGCAACCTCGCACAGGCGTTCCCGGCGACGTCGCTCGCGGGCTCGCCGGGCCCGGTGGCTCGCCGGCATCGGCGCGGTGCTGGTGGTCGGCGCCGTGTCCGTCGCGGTCGCCGTCCCTCGTGGCGGCGAGGCCGCGTCGACGCGCCGCGACCGATCGGTGAACACGGCCCGACCTGCCCCGCCAGCCCGGTTCGTGGGGAAGGCGTGGGCGCACACCGCGCTCGACGAGCCTCAGGGCGTGCTGGTCGACGGGACCACCGCCGCCCTCCTGGGCAGTCGCTCGGTCACCCTGCTCGACGGGCGCGATGGCGCGGTGCACTGGCAGGCACCGGTCGACGCGCCGAACCCCTGGTGGGCGCTCGACCGCGACACGGTGCTCGTGAGCACCGAGGCCGGGTTCGTCGCGCTCGACCGCGCCACGGGGGACCTCCGGTGGCGGGCGAGCGCGTCCGAGGCTTCCGGACCGGTCGGTCTGGTCGACCCGCCCGACGCCGACCCGTTGGCCCTGGTCACCACCACGGCCGGCGGGATCGCGGGCCTCGACGCGGCGACGGGCGCGACGCGCTGGTCCGGGCGGCTCCCGGGCTCGCCGCGGGGCCTGCTCGCCACCGATGACGCCTCGGGCACCGTCGCGCTCGTGAGCAGCGCAGCCGACACCCGGCTACGCGTCCTCGATGCCCGCAGCGGCGCGCCGGCATGGGAGACGCCGGTGGGCGCGCGCGCCGGCTCGCCGCTCGTCACCGACGGCACCGTCGTGCTCGGCGCGGCCCACCTCGAGCTGGCCGGCGAGGTCACGGCCTACGAGCTGGCGGACGGCGCGCCCCGGTGGTCCGCGCCTTCGCTCGGGGCGTTCCAGCCCGGTCTCGTCCCCACCCGGGCCGGCGATGCCGTCTACGTGGTCGACGAGCTCGGCGAGGTGGTCGCGCTCGACGCCGCGACGGGCGCCCCCCGCTGGCGCCGCGACCTGGAGGAGGCAGTGGTCATGGGCGGTCCGGTCGTGGTCGGCGACACGGTGGTGGTCACCGACTACGCGCGGGAGGTCGTGGTGCTCGACCGGGCGAGCGGCCGGGTCCGGGCCCGTCCGCTCGCCGGTGGGGTGCCGATCGCGCTCGCCGGGACCGACCGGTTGGTCCTCGTGGCCCAACGGCTCGTCACCGACGGCCAGCTCAGCGCGTTTCGTCCCCACGAGCTCTCCCAGCCCTGAGCTGGACGGCTCGGAGCCAAGAAGGTCGCCTCCGCTACACTGCCCGCCGACCCGAGCGCTCGCGCCCGGGATCTCGCACGCCCGTCATCCAACGGTCGCCGCCGGGTCAGAACCCGACCGGCGCAGCACGGGCGGAGGACACAACCGAAGGAAGGAACACTCGCGTGGCTGTCGTCACCATGAAGCAGCTGCTGGAGGCCGGGGTCCATTTCGGCCATCAGACGCGTCGTTGGAACCCGAAGATGCGCAGGTTCATCTTCGGGGAGC
Source organism: Actinomycetota bacterium (assembly GCA_016870395.1). Taxonomy (GTDB): domain Bacteria; phylum Actinomycetota; class Acidimicrobiia; order IMCC26256; family JAENVU01; genus SHUZ01. The sequence goes on from VGBT01000006.1 coordinate 85,525, forward strand.
GCAACGGCATCTACGTCATCGACCTCCAGCAGACCCTTGGCCGCATCGATACCGCCTACCGCTTCGTCCGCCAGACGGTCGAGGACGGCGGGACCGTCCTGTTCGTCGGCACCAAGAAGCAGGCCCAGGAGCCGATCCGCAAGCAGGCGGAGCGCTGCGGCATGCCGTACGTGAACTACCGCTGGCTCGGCGGGATGCTCACGAACTTCTCCACCGTGCACAAGCGCGTCGCGAAGCTGCGCGAGATGGAGCGCCAGGTCGCGACGGGCGAGACCGACCAGATGATCAAGAAGGAAGGTCTCAAGATCAAGCGCGAGGTGGTGAAGCTCGACCGGAACCTCGGCGGCATCCGCAACCTCGAGCGGCTTCCGAGCGCGGTCTTCGTGATCGACACCGGCAAGGAGCACATCGCGGTCACCGAGGCCAACCGGCTCGGCATCCCGGTCGTCGCGGTGGTCGACACCAACTGCGACCCCGACGTCATCACGTACCCGATCCCTGGCAACGACGACGCGACCCGGTCGGCGAACCTGCTGTGCCGGGTCATCGCCGACGCAGCCGACGAGGGCCGGCACCTCGCGCAAGAGAAGGGCGCGCGCCCGGGCACGAAGGCCGAAGCCGCCCCGGCCGCCGAGCTCAGCCCCGAGGAGCAGCGCGCCCGTTCCGAGCAGCAGGCCAAGGCCCGGGAGGAGGCCGCGGCGGCCCAGGCCGCACGCGAGCAACGGCTCGCCGAGGCCAAGGCCAAGGCCGCGGACGAGCAGGCGGCCTCGCCGGATGCCGCGACCGAGGCCGTCGCCGAAGCGGCAGCCGACGCACCCGCGGCGGCTGCCCCGACGAACGACGAGGGTGAGCCCACGAATGGCTGAGGTGTCCGCGAAAGAGGTCGCGGCGCTCCGGAAGCAGACCGGCGCCGGGATGATGGACTGCAAGCGCGCGCTGGAGGAGTCCGGAGGAGACCTCGAGGCGGCGAAGGACTGGCTCCGCAAGAAGGGACTTTCCGGTGCTGCGAAGCGGGAGGGTCGTGAGGCCGACGAAGGCGCGATCGACGTCGTGGTCGACGGGAGGGTCGCCGCCCTCGTCGAGGTCAACTGCGAGACCGACTTCGTCGCCAAGGGCGACGACTTCAAGGCCGTCGTCGGCCAGTTCGCAGCGCAGGTCGCCGCGTCGGGGGACACCGATGTGAGCTCCCAACCGTTCGGCGAGAGCACCGTCGCCGAGGAGATCACGCAGCTGGGATCGAAGCTCGGCGAGAAGATGCAGCTCGGCCGGGTGATCCGCTACGAGACCGACGGCGGCCTCCTCGACGGCTACAAGCACGTGCAGAACAACCGTGGCGTGATCGGCGTGCTCGTCGAGCTCGACGGCGTCGACCCGTCCGACGAGAAGGCCCAGACGGTGGCGCACGACATCGCGCTCCACATCGCGAGCGCCGCGCCGCGCTATGTAAGTCGCGACGACGTGCCGGCCGACGCCATCGAGAAGGAGCGGGTGGTCCTCACCGAGCTCACCCGCAACGAGGGCAAGCCCGAGAACGCGATAGAGAGGATCGTCGAGGGACGGCTCAACGGGTTCTACAGGGACTACGTGCTCCTCGAGCAGGGCTTCGTGCGCGAGCCGAAGACGACCGTTGCGATGCTGGTCGAGGGTCTCGGTGCCGGCGCAGCCGTGAAGCGCTTCGCCCGGGTGAAGATCGGGGAGGAGTAAAAGGTTGCCGGCCCGGTGGAAGCGGGTGGTGCTGAAGCTCTCGGGCGAGGTCTTCGCCGACACCTCGATCGGCTTCGGCATCGACGCCGAGATCGTGCACCGGATCGCCGAGGAGCTCGCCGCCGCACGGCGCGACCTCGCGATCGAGATCGCGGTCGTCGTCGGCGGCGGCAACATCTTCCGGGGCATGACCGGCGCGACGCGGGGCATGGACCGCGCCCGCGCCGACTACATGGGCATGCTCGCGACGGTCATCAACGCGCTCGCGTTGCAGGACGCGCTCGAGAAGGTCGGCCAACCGACCCGGGTGCAGACCGCGATCACGATGGCTCAGGTCGCGGAGCCGTACGTCCCCCTGCGCGCCCTGCGCCACCTCGAGAAGGGCCGGGTCGTGGTGTTCGCTGCGGGTACCGGCAACCCGTACTTCACCACCGACACCACTGCGGCTCTGCGTGGCGCGGAGATCGGGGCGGAGGCGATCCTGAAGGGCACGCACTCCGGGGTCGACGGGGTCTACAGCGCCGACCCGCGCCTCGACCCGACCGCCGTGAAGCTGACGGAGGTCAGCCACTTCGAGGTCATCGAGCGGGGGCTCAAGGTGATGGACTCGACGGCCATCACCTTCTGCATGGACAACGCACTGTCGATCGTCGTGTTCGACGTCTCCGCGCCGGGCAACATCACGCGGGCGCTCGTCGGCGAGCCGATCGGCACCTTGGTGAGCACGAGGGAGGACTGAGGTGGCGACGGTGTCGGAGATCACGGCGGACTGCCGAGACAAGATGCGCAAGGCCGTTGTCCACCTCCAGGAGGAGTTTTCGGGCGTCCGTACCGGTCGGGCCACGCCGGCGCTCGTCGAGAAGCTGCGGGTCGACTACTACGGCAGCGAGGTCCCGCTCCAGCAGCTCGCGGGGTTCTCGGTGCCCGAGCCGCGCGTGCTCGTGATCCAGCCGTACGACAAGAGCGCGATCGGTGCGATCGAGAAGGCGATCCAGCAGAGCGACCTCGGGATCAACCCGGGCAACGACGGCCACGTGGTGCGCCTTGCGTTCCCGACGCTCACCGAGGAGCGGCGCAAGGAGCTGGTGAAGGTCGTCAAGCACCGCGCCGAGGAGGGCCGGGTGGCGGTCCGCAACGTCCGCCGCCATGCGCGCCACGAGCTCGAAGCGCTCGAAAAGGGCGGTGAGATTTCCCGCGACGAGCTCGACCGGGTCGAGAAGGACCTGGAGAAGGCCACCCACGAGGTCGTGGCGGAGATCGACGCGATGCTGGCCCACAAGGAGCAGGAGCTGCTCGAGGTCTGAGTCCCTGCGGGGTCGAGACGGGGTCCGGGCCGAGGCCGCGGCGCCCGTCTAGCCTGGCCTCGACGGGCGATCGGGGGGGTGTTGGCGTGACCGACCGTCACGACGAGTACGACGCACAGGACGACGCACAGGACGAGCCGCGCGAGGCGGTGCCGCCCCGCGGTCCGGGGGAGGGTGTGCGGATCCTCGGGGCCGAGGAGGCGCAGGCCGCGCTCGACGCGGGCTCGGTCGCGCGCCGGCTCGGTGACGAGGAGACGCGCTTCGGCGACGTCCCGCCGCGGCCCGATCCGTCGGTCCGACCGGCGGCCCGCTTCCCGCGCCCGTCCGACGAGCCGCTGCCCGAGGTGGAGCCCCGTCACGGCGACGCAAGCGGCTTCGTCGAACCGATGCCCGCGGGAGGCGCGGCGGTCGAGCCGGAGCTCCCGGAGGCGACCCCCTACGAGCCGCTGCCCGAGGTGTCGGGTGCACCGGAGCTGCCGCACTGGACCGAACCCCCGACCGGGGAGATGCCGATCATCCTTCCGGAGGCCGAGTCGGGGGAGGGCCTCGAGGACGAGGACGGCGCCCTCGCCGCGGCCGCGAGCACCTCGCCCCGGTTCCGCACGGGAATGGGTGACTGGACCGACGGCGATTTCGAGCCCATCGAGACCCTCGGCGACGAGGGCACCGACGTGGGCGCGCTGCGTTCGCCACCCGAGGACTACGACACCGTGTTCGAGCGCGAGGTGGAGGCGCGCCGGCACCGCACCCCCGGCCGACGGGCCGGTGGTGGCGGGGGCGGGGCCCGCCGCCCGCCGACCGAAGAGGCCCAGCCCGCCGCCCAGGCCGACCTCGCGACCCGGGTCATCACCGGCATCGGGATCGCGGTGCTCGCGCTCGTGTGCCTGAAGTACGGCCGCAGCTCCACGATGGTGCTCGCGACCGCGATCATCGGGGTCGCCGCGTTCGAGTTCTTCCAGGCGCTGCACCGGCGCGGCTTCCGGCCCGCCACCTTGGTCGCGATCCTGGGCTGCGTCGCGGTGACGCCGATCGCGTACGACCGCGGCGAGTTCGCGTTCGGCTTCGTGCTGGCGCTCGTGACCGTGTTCAGCCTGCTGTGGTACCTCCTCGAGGTGGTGCATTCCCGCCCGATCGTCAACGCCGCGGTCACCGTCTTCGGGTTCGCGTACGTCGGCATCCTCGGTGGCTTTGCCGGGCTGTTGCTCGCGTTCGAAGACGGCGTCGGCCTGATCCTCGGCGCCGCGATCTGCGTGGTCGGCTACGACGTGGTCGGATACCTGATCGGGTCGCAGTTCGGCAAGACGCGGTTGGCGCCGTCGGTCTCACCGAACAAGACCTTCGAGGGTCTGATCGGCGGCATGGTCGCCTCGATCGCGCTCGCCCTGTTGGTGGTCAAGTGGATCGCCCCGTGGGGAGGCTTTCGCGAAACACTGGCACTTGGGTTCACGATCGCGGTGATGGCACCACTCGGCGACCTCTGCGAGTCGATGCTCAAGCGCGACTTGGGCATCAAGGACTTCGGATCGGTGCTGCCCGGCCATGGCGGCCTGATGGACCGTTTCGACGCGCTGCTCTTCTGCCTGCCGGCGACGTACTACCTCGCCCGGGCGCTCGACATCATCGGGTGATGACGGGCACGACCGGCCTGTTCCGATGAGGGGTCCCGATCCCCGGCGCCGCGTCGTCCTGCTCGGCTCGACAGGCTCGATCGGCACGCAGGCCATCGAGGTGATCGCGGCGCATCCCGACGACTACGAGGTGGTGGCTCTGGCGGCCGGTCGCAACACCGAGCTCCTCGCCGAGCAGGCCGCCGCCTTGGGTGTTCCCCGGGATCGAGCGGTGTGTGCAGCGGGCGATCCAACGGCGCTCGCCGCGCTCGCGGCGCTGCCCGAGGCCGACGTGGTCCTCAACGCGGTGGTCGGCTTCGCCGGGCTTCCCGCGACCCTGGCCGCGCTGGAGCACGGCAAGCGCCTCGCACTCGCGAACAAGGAGAGCCTGATCGCCGGCGGACCGGTGGTCGCCAAGGTCCGCGCCGCGGGTGGCGGCGAGATCGTGCCCGTCGACTCCGAGCACTCCGCGGTGTACCAGGCACTGCGTGCCGGCCGGCCGAGCGAGGTCGCGAAGGTCGTGCTCACCGCAAGCGGCGGGCCGTTCCGTGGCCGCACCCGCGCCGAGCTCGCGACGGTGAGCGTGCAGGACGCGCTCACACACCCCACGTGGAACATGGGCCCGAAGATCACGATCGACTCGTCCACCCTGATGAACAAGGGCCTGGAGGTGATCGAGGCCCACGAGCTGTTCGGGATCGGCTTCGACGCGATCGAGGTGGTGGTGCACCCGCAGTCGGTGCTGCACGGGATGGTCGAGTTCTGCGACGGCGCGACCCTCGCGCAGTTGTCGATGCCCGACATGCGTCTGCCGATCGGCCTCGCCCTCGGCGCACCCGATCGGCTGCCGCAGGCGTTCGGGCCGGTCGACTGGGCGACGATCGGCGCGCTGAGCTTCGAGGCGCCCGACCTCGACGCCTTCCCCTGCCTTGCGCTGGCCTACGCCGCGGGCCGGGCCGGTGGGGGCGCCCCGGCCAGTCTGTCGGGGGCAAACGAGGTGGCCGTCGAAGCCTTCCTCGCCGGCCGGATCGCGTGGCTCGCGATCGCCGACGTGGTCGACCAGGTGCTCCAGAGCGGCACCGGGAACGTCGAGAACACAGCAGACGTTCTGGAGGCAGACCGGGTCGCGCGCGAGCGGGCCCGGGTCGCCGTCGCCGAGAGAGAAGCTGCCTGAATGAAGGACCCCCTGGGGGACGCTGCGCCCGTCGAGACCCGAAAGGCCGTGAGCGGGATCCTGGTGATCGTCGCCTCGCTGGTGCTGCTGGTGGCGCTCCGGCCGTCGCTGCTCGTGACGGTCGCGATCATCGTGGGCCTGGTCGTGACGATCATGCTGCACGAGTGGGGCCACTACTACGCCGCCAAGAAGGCCGGGATGAAGGTCACCGAGTTCTTTCTCGGGTTCGGACCGCGCATCTGGTCGTTTCGGCGGGGCGAGACCGAGTACGGGATCAAGGCGATCCCCGCGGGCGGTTACGTGCGCATCATCGGGATGACCAACCTCGAGGCGGTCGATCCCGCCGACGAGGCGCGCACCTACCGGCAGTCGACCACCCCCAAGAAGCTGACGGTCGTGCTCGCGGGCATCGCCGTGAACCTGGTGCTCGTGTTGGTGCTCACGTACACGATCTTGGTGGTGCGCGGCCGCGAGTCGCTCTCGACCCAGGTCGACAGGGTGACCGCGGGCTCCCCGGCCCGTGCCGCCGGGATTCGCGCCGACGACCGGATCGTGTCGATCGACGGCACCCCGGTCGGGGACTGGGAGACCCTCAGCGAGCTCGTCCGGCCCAACGCGGGAACCGCCCTCACGGTGGTGGTGCTTCGAGACGGCCGTGAGGTGCCGATCTCGGTCACACCCGAGATGGTCGAGGGGGCCGGACGGATCGGTGTCACCTCACGGATCGTCAGCGATCCGGAGTCGCCGATCACCGCCCTTCCGAAGTCGTTCGCAGTGCTCGTCGAGGGCACCAAGCAGGTCGCGGAGGTGCTCGGCCGCATCTTCAGCCCGAGCGGACTCGAGAGGTACGGCAAGACCGTCACGAATACCAAGGGAGGCTTCACCGGACAGGAACGGCCCCGGTCTGTCATCGGCATCGTCGCCGAGGGCGACGACATCGTCCGCGGCGACTTCGTGGTCCTGCTCGGCCTCCTCGCGTCCATCAACCTGTTCCTCGCCCTGTTCAACGCGCTGCCACTGCCGCCGCTTGACGGCGGGCATGCGGCGATCGCGTGCTACGAGGGAATCGCCTCGAAGGTGACCCGACGCCGGGTGCGGGTCGACTATCGGCGGGTGATGCCCGTCGCGGCGATCGTCATGATGTTCTTGCTCATGTTCGGTCTCTCCGCTATGTACCTCGACATCCGCGGTCTCTAGGGCATTCTCCCCGCTCTTGCCACTCCGTCGCGGGCCGGCGCACCGTCCCGACAGATGCGCACGCTCGGGCACTCACCCGGTGGGTCCTAGGCTGAGGGTGTGACGTTCGAACGCCGGACGACCCGGCAAGTGGTGGTGGGGCGCCCGCCCGGGCCGAGCGTGGCCGTGGGGGGTGGCGCACCCGTGTCGGTGCAGTCGATGACCACCACCAAGACGGCCGACGTCGACGGCACGCTCAGCCAGATCTACGCGCTCGCCGGTGCCGGCTGCGACATCGTCCGCTGCACGTGCAACGAGGAGGAGGCGGCCGAGGGCCTGGCGCGGATCGTGCCTCGCTCGCCGGTGCCGGTCGTGGCCGACATCCACTTCCAGCACACCCTCGCGCTCGCGGCGATGGAGGCCGGGGTGCAGGCCCTTCGGCTCAACCCGGGCAACATCCGCAAGCCCGCGCACATCAAGGCCGTCGCCGCCGAGGCCAAGGACCGGGGCATCCCGATCCGCATCGGAGTGAACGCGGGCAGCCTCGACCCGGAGATCGCCGAGCGTCACGGCGGCGCGACCCCCGAGGCGCTCGTCGCGTCCGCCCAGCGCGAGCTCGCGTACTTCGCCGAGATCGGCTTCGACGACGTGAAGATCTCGGTGAAGGCCAGCAACGTGCGGTTGATGATCGACGCGTACCGCTTGCTGTCCGAGACCGTCGATCATCCGCTGCACCTCGGCGTCACCGAGGCCGGTCCGCCGCCCGCGGGACTGGTGAAGTCGACCGCGGGGATCGGGACGCTGCTGGCCGAGGGCATCGGCGACACGATCCGCTACTCGCTCACCGCCGATCCGGTCGAGGAGGTCCGCGCCGGTCGCACCCTGCTCGAGGCCCTCGGGCTGCGCGAGCGCAAGGGGCTCGACCTGATCGCGTGCCCGAGCTGCGGCAGGGCCGAGGTCGACGTGATCCAGGTCGCGAGCGCCGCCCAGGCCGCGTTGACCGATCGGAACATCCCGCTGCAGGTCGCGGTGATGGGCTGCGTCGTCAACGGCCCGGGCGAGGCGCGCGAAGCCGACCTCGGCATCGCGGCCGGTCGGGGCAAGGGCCACCTGTTCGTGAAGGGCCATGTGGTGCGAGTGGTGCCCGAGGCCGACATGGTCGACGCCCTGGTCGCGGAGGCCGAGCGGATCATGGAGGAGGGCGTCGACGCGGTGCTCGCGTCGGCCGACGCGGGTGCGGAGGCGGAGGCGGAGGCGACTCGGCTGGAGCTGCTCGCGACGCAGGGCGAAGACGTGAACCACGTGGAGGAGCACGTCGAGCGCATCCGCGAGATCACCGGCGACTGACCCGTCGGCCGACTCCCCGGCCCGGCCCCTCACCAGTCCCTCGCCGAGTTTGTACTCGCAGGAGCGCATACCGCTCCTTTCGCAACGAACCCGGGGCAGTCCCTCGGCGAGGGGTTGGGGTCAGCCGCGGGTGAGGCGGCGGTCGCGGCGCCGGGCCCGCCGGCCCCTCAGACGGGCCTCGTGCAGGCGCTCGGCGCGCAGCTCCTCGACCAAAGTGTCGCCGAGCGGGGTGAGCGCGTCGGTGCCCAGCACCCAGCCGAGCAGGAGGTCCGCGAGGTCCGGGTTGCGGGGGAGCACCGGCCCGTGGAGGTACGTGCCGATGAGCCGATCGGCCAGCACCCCGTCGACCGTCGCACCGTCCGATTCCGGTACCCCGTTGCCGTGTCCCACCGTCACCCGTCCGAGCGGGCCGACCCCCGGCCCGAGCCGGGTGCGACCGCCGTGGTTCTCGAAGCCGGTGAGCGTCCGGAGCCGCAACGACGGGTCGGGCTCCACCACCACCTCGCCGATGCAGCGCCCCTCACCGGCCCGGGTCTCGAGCTCGACGAGGCCGAGCCCGTCGAGCACGTCACCGTCACCGGCCGCGTAGCTCGTGCCGAGCAGCTGGAGCCCGGCGCACACCGCGAACACGACCGCCCCGCCGCCCCGGGCCCGGTCGAGCGCGGCGGACGACGCGCGCATCCCCGCTGCCGCCATCACTTGCGCGTCGTCCTCGCCGCCACCGAAGAGGTAGACGTCGAGCGAGTCGGGCAGGGGCTCGCCGGCCGCGACCTCCACGATCTCGGCCTCGACGCCGCGCCGCCGGCACCGCTCCACCAGGACGAGCGCGTTGCCGCGGTCGCCGTAGGTCCCGAGCAGATCCGGGTACACGAGCCCGATCCGCACCGGCGACTCGCGTGTCACCACGAACCCCGCGTCAGGTGCGTGAACTGCGTGTACGACGCGACGACGACCACCTCGCCGGGGAGGCCGTTCGCGGCGCGCAACGGGTCGCGCTCCACCACGTGCGAGACGTCGCCGTAGTCGAGCCTCACCGCGACGTCGAGCGCGCGCTCGCCGCTGGCGGCGACCGGTTTTCCGCGCAACAGCTCGTAAGGGACGTCGAACAGCCACGACGGGTCACGCCCGTCGGCGAGATGCGCGTTGACGGCCAGCACCACCGACGTGTCGGTGGGCGCGAGCCAGCGGAGCACCTCGGTCCAGCCGGCAGGGTTCTTTGCGAGCAGCACCCGCGCGTCGCGGCCGTCGGCGAGGCGACGGGTCGAGAAACGACCCGAGACCATCTCGAGGTCGCGGATCCCCGCGGCGGCCCGCTCGGCGTCGATCCCGAAGTGCGCGATCGCGGCGGTCAGTGCGAGCGCGGCGTTCATGCGGTTCCAGGCCCCGGGCAGCGCGAGGTCGAGGTCGATCCGGCCCTCGGGCGTGACCAGCACCTCACCGTCGAGCCGGTACGGCGCGTCGGGCTGGGCGAACCCGCACGCGCGGCAGGCGAACGTGTCGGCCGACCAGTCGAGCAGCGCGGCGCAGCGCGGGCAGGTGGCTGCGTCCGAACGCCAGGGCGCGCCGAGCGCGACCCAGGTGACGTCGGTCGCGGGCTCGACCGACCACACCACGTGAGGGTCGGACGCGTTCGCGACGACCGCGAGGTTCGGGTGTGACCCGCACACCTCGCGCCAGCGCACCGCGATCGAGCGCACCTCGCCGAAGCGGTCGAGCTGGTCGCGAGTCAGGTTGCCGAGCACGAGCAGCTCGGCCGCGAGCGGGTCGACGACGCGCGGCACCCACCGCTCGTCGACCTCGAGGACGGCGACGCGCGGCTCCGGGTCGCGGCCCAGCGCGGCGGCGAGCCCGGCCGGCATGTTGGCGCCGGTGTGGTTGCTCGTCACCGGGATCCCGGCGCTGCGCAGCGCCTCGGCGAGCAGCCGGGTCGTGGTCGTCTTGCCGTTCGTCGCGGACACGATCGCGCACCGCCGGCCACTGCCGACCTGTTCGAGCAGGTCGGGCGCGATCGCGAGCATCACCCGCCCGCTGACCTGCGTCCCCGCACCGCGTCCGGTGACCCGCGACGCCCAGCCCGCGGCGCGCCCGGCGCCGAGCGCGACCCTCGCTCGAAGACTCACCGCGGTGCCCGCTTGCACCAGTAGGCGTCGACCCGGTAGGGGATGGCGATCGTGTCGCGCCCGCGCGTCTCGGGGTGGGTTGCCAGGACCTGGCGGACCTCGGCCAGCACCGCGTCGCGCTCGGCGGC
>VGBT01000007.1 GCA_016870395.1 Actinomycetota bacterium
ACCGGACCCGCAAGATGAACCACACGATGGTCGTGCTCGTCAGTGGGGTGCACCGGGGGGTGCTCGAGGCCCTCGCCTACGCAAAATCGCTGCACCCGAGCCAGCTGCTCGCAATGACCGTGGTGTCCGATGAGGAGGAGCAGGACCGGATCACCGCCGCCTGGGCCCAGTACGGCATCGACGTCCCGCTCCAGATCATCTGCGCCCCCTACCGTGAGCTCACTCGCCCGGTGCTGCGCTACGTGGACGAACTGGACGCGCAGCGTGAGAACGACGTGGTGACCATCGTGATCCCCGAGTTCGTGGTCGGCTCCTGGTGGAGCCAGTTCCTCCACAACCAGAGCGCGCTCCTCCTGAAAGCGCGGCTCCTGTTCCGCAAGGGCACCGTGGTCACTTCGGTCCCGTACCACCTCGAGTAGGCCGCGGGACGGCCTGCGGCTCACTTCTCGGCCGGTTCGGCAGCGATCGCGCGCGGCTGGCTAGATTGACACCTTCGTGGCGCCGCCCGTACCGTGCCCGGCGCCCTTTCGCAGCAGTACCGGTCGCCGGTTCGCGCCCGGTGGCCCCTTAATAAAGGAGCAAAACACTCGATGATCGTCCTCGCGGCCGAAGGTGGCTGGCAGCGTTTCGTGCTCACCAGCAACGAGTGGATGTGGCTGCTGTTCTCCGCGGCGACTGCCGTGCTGGCGCTGATCATGGGGCTGGTGCTGACACGCGGTGTGCTCGCCGCCGATCAGGGCACCCCCTCGATGATCGAGATCGCGAAGGCGATCCAGGAGGGCGCGATGGCGTACCTCCGGCGCCAGTTCCGCACGATCGCACTCATCCTCGTGCCGGTTGCGGTCGTCGTGTTCGTCACCTCGACCGAGATCGTGAAGCCGGACGGCGAGGTCGCGTTGACCTTCGCCCAGTCGGGCGCCTTCCGCACTTTGGCGTTCGTCGCGGGGTGCTTCATGTCTGGCCTCACCGGCTTTATCGGGATGAGCCTGGCAGTCCGCGGCAACGTGCGCACCGCGGCGGCGGCGCGGAGCGGCTCCCTTGCCGCCTCCCTGCGGGTCGCGTTCCGCACGGGTGGCGTCACCGGGATGTTCACCGTCGGCCTCGGGCTCCTCGGGGCGACGGTCATCATCATGCTGTTCCAGAACACGAGCTCCGCGATGCTGATCGGGTTCGGGTTCGGTGGTTCCCTGATCGCGCTGTTCATGCGGGTCGGGGGCGGCATCTTCACCAAGGCCGCCGACGTCGGCGCCGACCTCGTGGGCAAGGTCGAGCAGGGCATCCCGGAGGACGACCCCCGCAACCCGGCCACGATCGCCGACAACGTCGGCGACAACGTCGGCGACTGCGCCGGCATGGCCGCCGACCTGTTCGAGAGCTACGAGGTCACGCTCGTCGCGTCGATCATCCTCGGCGTCACGGCGTTCGAGTCGATCTATCCGGATCGCCCGAGCATGTGGGTCATCGGCCTGATCTTCCCGGTCATCGCCCGTGCCATCGGCGTGCTCGCCTCCATCATCGGCGTGTTCGCCGTGCGCGCGTCCGACAAGGACAAGAGCGCGATGGCCCCGATCAATCGCGGCTTCATCACCGCGGGAGTGCTCACCGCGATCGGGACGCTCGCCGTGTGCCTCACCTACGTCGGCAACGATCAGGGCACGCGCCGGTTGCCGGGTGGTGAGATCGTCGACACGCTTTCGAACCCGGGCTGGCGGATGTTCGGCGCGGTGATCGCCGGTCTCCTGCTCGCCCAGGTGGTCAGCCACCTCACCGAGTACTTCACCTCCACCGAGCGCAAGCCGGTCCAGGAGATCGCGGAGTCGGCCCGCACCGGCCCGGCCACGGTCGTACTCTCGGGTACCTCGACCGGCCTCGAGTCGACCGTGTGGGCCGTCGTCGCCATTGCCGCGGCCCTGGGTGTGGCCATCGGCCTCGGCGGCGGAAACATCGACTTCGTCTTCTACCTCGTCGCATTGACCGGGTTGGGCATGCTCGCCACCACCGGCGTCGTGGTCTCGGAGGACAGCTTCGGACCGGTCGCCGACAACGCGGCCGGCATCGCCGAGATGTCGGGCGAGTTCAGTGGCGAGCCCGAGCGGATCATGGTGAGCCTCGACGCGGTGGGCAACACCACGAAGGCGGTCACCAAGGGCTTCGCGATCGGCTCCGCCGTCATCGCCTCGGTCGCCCTGTTCGCGTCGTACATCGAGACGATCGCCGACGAGCTGCCGGATCTCGTCGGCGGAGCCGAGAACGCCTTCGCTGCGATCCCGATCAACGTGGCCGACCCCAAGACGTTCATCGGCCTGCTCATCGGCGGCTCGATCGCGTTCATGTTCTCGGCCCTCGCGATCCGCGCGGTCGGGCGGACCGCCGGCACCGTCGTGCAGGAGGTCCGCCGCCAGTTCCGCGACGGCAAGATCATGGCGGGCGAGAAGCGGCCCGACTATGGCCCGGTCATCGACATCTGCACCAAGGCGTCGCTGCGCGAGCTCGCCACCCCGGCGCTGCTGGCGGTGCTCACGCCGGTGATCATCGGTTTCGGCATCAACTTCTACGCCCTCGGCGCGTTCCTCGCCGCGATCATCCTCACCGGCCAGCTCATGGCCAACTATCTCAACAACGCCGGTGGCGCATGGGACAACGCGAAGAAGTACATCGAGGACGGCCACGAAGGCGGCAAGGGATCCGAGGCGCACAAGGCCGCGGTCATCGGTGACACGGTGGGCGACCCGTTCAAGGACACCGCCGGCCCCGCGCTCAACCCGTTGATCAAGGTGATGAACCTGGTGTCGCTGCTCGTTCTCCCGGCGATCATCTCGCTGGAGGACAACGACCCGGCGCGCTACGCCATCGCCGGCGCGAGCCTGGTCGTCCTGCTCGTCGCCATCGCGTTCAGCAAGCGCAAGGGCGGGGGCTTCGCCGAGGAGACCGAGGTGTTCGTCGCCGCCGAGGCCGAGACGGGAGCGACCGGCTCCGGATATTGAAGCGAGCGAGTCGACGCTGTCGCGCCGCCGCTGCTGCTGCGCGACACCGGCATGAACTACGGCGGCTGACCCCAACCCCCAGCCCTTCCAGGGCTTTGGCGTCAACAGACCGCGAGAATCGCGGTCCTGCGACGCCAGAGCACAGGCAGCCTTGGGGTTCAGGGCCAGGTGATCGTGAGCTCGATCTCCTGGAGCGGGCGCGTCGGGTCGAGGTCCTGGAGCGCGACCGCGGCCTCGGACGCTGGGACCCGCCCGACCACGTACCGCGGCGAGGGGCCATCGGACGTCGCCGGCACGCCGTAGGCGATCCCGGTTTCCGACATCCGGTGCGCGCTCACCTCGCCCACGAGGATCTGTAGGCGTCCGAGCGTCGACGGCGCCGGGGTCCCCGCACCCCACGACGCCCGCGCGTCGATCGAGCCGAGGGTAAAGGGCGTCATCTCGAAGTACGGGTTGCAGGCGTTGTCCTTGCACGCGCTCGCGCCGACGGGCGCGGAAACCAGAGGCAGCTGGATCATGGAGCGGTTGGTCGTGGCGGCGTAGGTGACCGCGGCCTGCTCGATCGTCACCGTGTCGGGCGGGTCGGCCGCATCCGTGAACGAGCGGGACGGCGCCAGCGTGATCTCGATGCCGTCGTTGCCCGCGGGGTGGGCGATCGCCGTCTCGGCGCCCGGGGTCAGCTCGGTGCAGTCGTCCTCGGGTGGCCCGGCGGGGCTGTCGGCGCCGAGATCCGGCACCGGGCACGCGTAGAGCGCGAACAGGTCGGTGTCGGTCCAACCGGTGACGGCCACGCCGATCGTGGTGTCGGTGGAGTCGACGCCGACGCGCAAGCCGGGGTTCTCGCAGGTGTCGCAGTCGTAGACCAGCTCCACGTTGTAGGCGTGGAGCGTGACTGGCGCGGCGGAGGGGGCGGTCGTGGTCGACGCGCCGACCGTGGTGGTGGTCGCCTTCTTGCCGGTGTCGCCGTCGTCGCACGCGGCCACGACCAGCACCGCGAGGAGGATCACACCCAGGAGCCGAGCATTCCTGCCGTGTCGCACCCGATCAACGTACTGGTACGTGTCACTGAAGGCGAGGAAGCGCGGCGCACGTGTCGTGCGCCCGTCCGAGCCGGGGCCCGAGCGTGCGCACCTTCCCGGAAGATGCGCAGGCCTGCGCCGAAGGCGCGAGAGCGCGCTAATCGTCGATGATCTCGTGGAGGTGCTCGGCCATCGCCTCGGCCTCGACCTGGCTCACCTCGCCCGAGGCGGCGCGCGCGGCCTTGCGGCGGTGGCGGATCACCTCGATCACCGCCGGGAGCACCGAGACGAAGACGATGACCGCGATGATCGGGAGCAGGTACTTGTCGATGTTGTCTTCGCCGATCACGTCGCCGAGGAAGTACCCGAGCGAGGTGACGCCGACGGCCCATACGAAGCCGCCGATCACGTTGAACGTGACGAACGTGCGGTACGGCATCCTGCCGACGCCGGCGAGGATCGGCGCGAACGTGCGCACGATCGGCACGAAGCGTGCGAGCACGATCGTCTTCGCGCCGTGGCGTTCGAAGAACTCGTCGGCCTGCTCGACGTACTCCTGTTTGAACAGCTTCGAGTTCGGGCGTCGGAAGATCGACGGCCCGACGCGCCTGCCGAACGCGTACCCCACCTGGTCGCCGATCACCGCGGCGAGGAAGCAGCCGAGCAGGATCACCGCGATGTTGAGGTCGCCTCTCGAGGCGAACAGCCCGGCGGTGAACAGCAGCGAATCACCCGGGAGGAAGAAGCCGATGAGCAGGCCCGACTCGGCGAAGACGATGAGGAACAGCCCGATGGTCCCGAACGACCGCAACAGCTCCTGTGGGTCGATCGCGTCGGTGATCCCGGCGAGATGCATCGAGTCAGCCTAGTCAGGCGTTTCGGCGCCTCGGTGACGGCGAGCCGGAGGCTCCCGGCTTGACACGGGCGGCGCCCGCATGCCACCACGGAAAAGGGAGCGGCGCTACGGTCGCCCCGTTCCCGTACCGAAACGAGTCCCGTGCCCAAGCCTCTCGTCATCGTCGAGTCGAAGACCAAGGCCGACACGATCGGTCGGTTCCTCGGCCCCGACTACACGGTGTTGGCCAGCTACGGCCACGTGCGCGATCTGCCGTCGAAGGGTCTCGGCGTGAAGGTCGACGACCACTTCGAGCTCGAGTACGCCCCGCCGCACGGGAGGGCGAAAGAGGTCGTGGCCACGCTGCGCCGTGCGCTGAAGTCCGCCGACGAGCTCTACCTCGCGACCGACGAGGACCGCGAGGGTGAGGCGATCGCGTGGCACCTCCTCGAGCTGCTCAAGCCGAAGGCCGACGTCCCGGTCAAGCGGATGGTGTTCCACGAGATCACCCAGGACGCCATCGACGACGCGATCGCGGACCCCCGGGGCATCGACATGAAGCTCGTCGAGGCCCAGGAAGGTCGGCGCGCGCTCGATCGGCTCGTGGGCTACCAGGTGTCACCCGTGCTATGGCGCCGGGTCGGAGGCGCGCGCTCGGCCGGTCGAGTGCAGAGCGTTGCCGTCCGACTCGTGGTGGAGCGCGAGCGAGAGCGCATGGCGTTCCGGACGGCGGAGTTCTGGGACCTGGAGGGACGGTTCTCGGCGCGCGACGCGGCGTTTGTCGCGAAGCTCGTGGAGCTCGATGGCCGACGGGTCGCCGACGGCAGCGACTTCGATGCCGCGACGGGCCTGCTCGCGACCGCGTCGGCCGCGGTGCACCTGCGAGGCGAGGAGGCCGGCGCGCTCGCGAGTCGGCTTCGGGACACGAGCTTCACGGTCGCGTCGGTCGAGTCGAAGGAGTTCGTGGAACGACCGAGGCCGCCTTTCAAGACCACGACGCTGCAGCAGGAGGCGGGCAACAAGCTGCGCTTCAGCGCGGGACGCACGATGCACACCGCCCAGGGTCTCTACGAGCGCGGGTACATCACCTACATGCGGACCGACTCGATCACTCTCTCGGGGCAGGCGGTCGACGCGGCCCGGGCCCAGATCGTCGAGCGCTTCGGCCAGGCCTTCCTCCCGCCCGCGCCGCGGGGCTACGCGAACAAGACCAAGAACGCCCAGGAGGCCCACGAGGCGATCCGCCCGGCCGGTGCCCGCTTCCGCACCCCCGAGCACGTGCGCGGCGAGCTGAACCGCGACGAGCAGGCGCTCTACGAGCTGATCTGGATGCGCACCATCGCGAGCCAGATGGTTGACGCTCGCGGCCACCGGGTGACGCTGCGGTTGGCCGGCACGTCGAGCGCGGCCGAGGAGGCGGTGTTCCGCGCGGGCGGGAAGAGCTACGACTTCCTCGGTTTCCGGATGGCCTACGTCGACGTGAGCGACGAGCCCGCTGACGACGACGAGGCCGTGCTCCCCAACGTGGGCAAGGGCGAGGGCGTGCACTGCCTCGGCCTCGACGCCGCGCAGCACGCCACTCGGCCCCCGGCGCGCTACACCGAGGCGACGCTGGTCAAGGTGCTCGAGGACTCGGGCATCGGGCGTCCGTCCACCTACGCGTCCATCATCGAGACGATCACGAGCGGCCGTGGCTACGTGTGGAAGAAGGGCAACGCGCTCGTCCCGAGCTGGACGGCGTTCGCGAAGACCCAGCTTCTCGAGCGCTACTTCGCGCACCTCGTCGACTACGGGTTCACCGCGACGATGGAGGAGGCGCTCGACGCGGTCGCACGAGGGGAGGGAGAGTCGGAGAAGTGGCTCCACGCGTTCTACTTCGGCGACGGCTCGGTCGGCCTCCGCGAGCTGGTTTCGGAGGAGCACCTCGCCGAGATCGACATGAGCGAGGTCAACGCGATCGGGATCGGCGCCGACGAGCAAGGCGTTCCCGTGCTCGTGCGGGTGTGGAACACCGGAGAGTCGATCCACCACGGCGACGACAAGTGCCCGATGCCGGCCGACCTCGCGCCCGACGAGCTCACGGTGGAGGCGGCGCTGGAGCTCCTGGCCAAGGGTGCGGGCGGGCCACGCGAGCTGGGCATCGACCCCGAGACGGGGAAGAAGGTGCTCGCGCTCACCGGTCGGTTCGGGCCGTTCGTGCAGCTCGGCGAGCTGGAGGAGGGCTCGAAGGCCAAGCCGCCGCGAGCGTCGCTGTTCGCCTCTATGGATCCCGAGATGATCGAGCTCGACACCGCGCTGCGCCTGCTCTCGTTGCCCCGGGTGGTGGGCGCGGATGGCGAGGGCAACGAGATCACCGCGCAGAACGGGCGGTACGGGCCCTATCTCAAGAAGGGGACCGACAGCCGCAGCCTCGAGACCGAGGACCAGATCTTCACGGTGACGCTCGCGGAGGCGGAGGCGATCTTCGCCCAGCCCAAGCTCCGGCGCGGCCAGCGCACCAAGCCCCCGATCGCGGAGTTCGGCCCGAGCCCCGACACGGGCGCGCCGATCCGGGTGCTCGACGGGCGCTTCGGCCCCTACGTCACCGACGGCACGACCAACGCGACGGTGCGGCGCGGCCTCGACCCCGCGAGCCTCACGCTCGAGGACGCGCTCGATCTGTTGCGGGAGCGGGCGGCCCGTGGCCCGACGAAGAAGTCGGCCCGGAAGACGGCCAAGAAGACGACGAAGAAGGCCACGAAGAAGGCCACGAAGAAGAGGGTCAAGAAGGCCACGAAGAAGAGCACGAAGCAGACGGTCAAGAATGCGATCACGGCTGCCAGGAAGACCGAGGTGCCGGACCCGAACGCGGCCGGCGCGTCGGCGACGGTCGAGGGGAAACCCGAACCGGGCACCTAGTCTGAGCGGAGCGTGAGTTCGGAGCCAGCCCCGTTCATCCCTGCCTCCTCGGAGGCGACCCCGATCCCGCCGGCCCCCTGGCGGCTCTTCGGCACGCGCCCCTTCTTCAAGCTCTGGCTGGCCCAGGTCTTCTCCAGCCTCGGCGACTGGGTCGGGTTGTTCGCGATCCTGATCATCACCGCCCGGGTCTCGGACAACTCGGCCGTGGCCCTGAGCCTGGTGATGGCCGCGCGGATGGTGCCCGGCTTCTTCCTGGCGACCATCGGGGGCGTGATCGTCGACCGCTTCGACCGGCGCAAGGTGATGGTGGTGTGCGACGTGGGCCGGGCCGGAATCATCTCGCTGCTGCCCTTCGTCAATACCCTCGGTGTCCTCATCGCGGTGTCGTTCTGCATCGAGATGCTCACCCTGCTGTGGGGGCCGGCAAAGGACGCGTCGGTGCCGCACTTCGTGCAGGAGGAGAACCTGGCGAGGGCCAACACGCTGTCGCTCGCCGCCTCGTACGGGACGTTCCCCGTCGGCGCGTTGATCTTTTCCGTGCTTGCCGTCGTCGCGACCTGGTTGGGCGGCTTCGACGCGCTGTCGTCGTTGTTGGTCGACAGGGAGGTGATCGCGCTCTGGTTCGACGCGGTCACCTACGTGGTCTCGGCGATCATCGTGCTCGGGCTCCCGATCGCGGGCCCCGATCGCGGGCTACGACGCAAGCTCGAGTGGATGTCGACCTTCTCCGAGATCAAGGAGGGCTTCGCGTTCATCCGCCACGACCGCTTCACGCGCGCGGTCATCGTTGGGCTCGGTGGCGGGATCATCGGAGCCGGCGCGATGGTCCCGCTCGGAGCCGTGTTCGCCCGCGAGATCCTCGGGAGCGACGCCCAGTTCGGTGTGCTGCTGATGGCGCTCGGGGTGGGTGCCTCCATCGGGCTCCTCTCGCTGCTCGCGTTCCAGAGCCGCCTGCCGAAGGACGCGGTGTTCGCGTGGGCCGTGATGGGTGTCGGCGTGTTCCTCGCGCTTGCCGCGGCCGCCAACGTCGGGGGGCTCGCCGGGCTCATGATCGCCGCGGTCGGCGCGTGTGCGGGCAGCGCGTACGTCACCGGCTTCACCCTGATCCAGGAGACCGTTTCCGACGAGCTGCGCGGGCGCACGTTCGCGACGCTCTACACGGTCGTGCGGCTCTGCCTGCTCTTGTCGCTCACGGTGGCGCCGCTGTCCGCCGACCTGTACGAGTGGCTCTTCGGGCTGGTCGACTCCGACCGTCACATCACGTTCGGCGGGTTCGACTACGGATTCCCGGGCGTGCGCTGGGCGTTGTGGGCGGGGGCCGGGATCACCGTGCTGTCCGGGCTCTACGCGCGCCACGAGCTGCGCACGCTGCGCGTGCAGATCGCAGCCGAAGGCCACCCGAGCGCGGCGGCGGCGCCCCCGGGCGACGACCCGACCCAACCGTCGGAGGAGGAGGCGCAGGCGCCCAGCGTGGATCCGGGTCTCGACGGTGGGCGCCGGAGCCGACCATCGGAGGAGAGCCTGTGATTGGGCGCTTCGTGGTGCTGGAGGGCGGCGACGGGTGCGGGAAGAGCACCCAGGTCGGTCTGCTCGGGGACCGGCTGCGCGGCCACGGGTTCGGAGTGGTCGAGACCCGCGAGCCCGGCGGCACCACCCTCGGGGACGCGATCCGGGCCCTGCTCCTCGACGGCGACTCGGTCGCCCCGGTCGCGGAGGCGCTGCTGATGGCGGCCGACCGGGCCCAGCACGTGGGCGAAATGGTCCGTCCCGCGCTCGAGAGCGGGGCGTGGGTGGTTGCCGACCGCTACGTGCCGTCGTCGCTCGTCTACCAGGGTCTGGTGCGCGGGCTCGGCATCGATGAGGTCGAGCGGGTCAACGCATGGGCGACCGGCGGCCTGGAGCCCGACTTGGTGGTCGTGCTCGACGTCGACGACGTCGTGGCCGAGGGCCGACGCGCGCCCCAGGCCGACCGCATGGAGCGCGAAGGCGACGGCTTCCACGCCGAGGTGCGGGCCGCGTATCGCAGGCTCGCGGCGGAGCGCGGCTGGCGGGTGGTGGATGGCACGGGTGCGGTCGACGTGGTGAGCGACGCGGTCTTCGCGGTGGTCGCACCGCTGCTCGGGGCGTCTGGCGCGACGGATGTTTAGGCTCGGGTCTCATGTGGGAGCGGCTGTCCGGCCAGGAACGCGCGGCGGAGACGCTGCGCCGCGCGGCCGCCCGCCCGGTACAGGCGTACCTGCTGGTCGGGTCTCGGCGGGCGGGCGCCGACGTGGCGGCGCGGTGCTTCGCGGCCGAGTTGATCGGCGCCGACCCCGAGCGTGGCCAGCCGCTCGTGCTGCGCGGCGCGCATCCCGACGTGGTGGAGTTCGAGCCGACCACCAACACCTACACGCTGGCGAACGAGGTGCGCGAGCCGCGATCGAAAGATTCCTACCGGCGTGACCGCACGCTGCCGCGCGTGATACCCGAGATCCACAAGGCGCCGATCGAGGGCGAACGCAAGGTGGTCGTGCTTCACGCGGCAGATCGGATGGACGACGCGGTCGCGAACGCGCTGCTGAAGAGCATCGAGGAGCCCCCACCGCGGACCGTCGTGGTGCTGGTGACCGATCGGCCCGACGCGATGCTCGCAACCGTTCGGTCCCGGTGTCAGCGCGTCGACCTCGACTACGCGTCCGCCGCGCATCCGGAGGCGGCGGCGCGTGTGCGAGCGGCGTTCGCGTCCGCCGCGGCGCGCGTCGACGGGACCGGTGCGAACGCGCTCGTGCTCGCAGACGAGCTGAAGTCCGTCATCGACGAGGCCGCGGCCACCCAGGAGGCCGCGGCCGCCCAGGAGCTCGAGGAGCTCGCGGCGCAGATCGAGCGGGCCGGGTACTCGGCCCGGGCCGCACAGGGGTTGCGCAAGCGCGTGGTCGAACGTCAGGCCCAGGAGAAGCGACGGGCGCGGTTGGACGCGCTCGCCGAGGGCCTCGCCGGGCTGGAGCACGCCTATCTGCGGTCACTTACCGACGAATGCGACTGGCGCGTCGACCCGCACGGCGCGGGTCTGGCCGTCGACGCGTGCCGCGACGCGCGGGAGTCGTTCGAGTTCAACCCGAACGAGGCGCTTCTGCTCGAGCGACTGGTGCTGCACCTTCCGGTGCCCGGCACGGCTCCGGCCGGTCGGCGCTGAGCGGTTCCGCGGAACCGTCGGGGCGGCCCGGGAGGCGCCGAGTACACTGCCCAACCCCGCCGGGATAGCTCAGTCGGTAGAGCAGCTCACTCGTAATGAGCAGGCCAGGAGTTCGAATCTCCTTCCCGGCTCCAGCTCTGGGCGTGTACCCGTGCGTGCTCGCCTCGCGTCTCGACGGCGAGCGCCACCTGCAAAAGTGGCCGGTCTCACGACGACGCAGGTATCGCTTCCTCACGTCGCTGCGCTCGACAATCTCAGGGGTGCCGCGGTCACAGCCGTGCTGCTGTTCCACGGTGGGCACCTGACGGGTGGCTACCTGGGTGTGGACCTCTTCTTCGTCCTCTCCGGGTTCCTCATCACCAGCCTGCTCCTGGTGGAGTGGCGCGGGTCGGGGCACGTCGCGCTCGGGTCGTTCTGGTTTCGACGCGCCAGACGCCTCCTCCCGGCACTGTTCCTGGTGCTGCTCTGTGTCGCCGGCTACAGCCTCTTCGTGGCGGCTCCGGGAGAGCTCGGACGGATCCGTGGCGATGCCCTCGCGACGATCGGGTATGTCGCGAACTGGCGGGCCATCTTCGCAAGTCAGGACTACTGGGCCTTGTTCGTGAGCCCGTCGCCCCTGGAACACACGTGGTCGCTTGCGATCGAGGAGCAGTTCTACCTCGTCTGGCCGGTCGTCGTGGTTGGGCTCGCGTGGTCGTGGCGCACGCAGACACCGAAAGGCGTGCTCCTCACTGCGGCGCTGGGTGCGGTGCTCTCGAGCACGCTCATGATCCTGCTCTACGGACGGAGTGATCCGTCGCGCGTGTACTTCGGGACCGACACCCGTGCCGCGGGCGTGCTGTTCGGTGCCGCGCTCGCCGCGGCGCTCGCCGTGTTCGGACACGTGCAGCGTCGTCGCCACCGCGTCGCGATCGAGGCAGCCGGCATCGCCGGAGCGCTCGCGATCGCGTTGATGTGGACGAAAATCGACGGCGAGAACCCGCGCCTGTACCAGGGCGGCTTCGTGGTGGCCGGGCTCGCGGCGACAGCCGTGATCGCGGCCGTGGTCCATCCGCGCGCGGGCCCGCTCGCACGAGTGTTCTCGTTCCGGCCGTTGTGCTGGATCGGCCTGATCTCCTACGGGCTCTACTTGTGGCACTGGCCGGTGGACGTGTACCTCAACGCGACCCGGGTCGGTCTCACGGGCTGGCCGCTCTTCGCCGTGCAGACCGCGGTGGCCCTGGTGATCGCGATCGCGTCGTACCACCTCGTCGAGATGCCGATCCGGAGGGGAGCGCTCAGCCGTCGCCAGTGGCAGATCGGCACCCCGGTGCTCGCTGCGCTGCTCGTGGCCGTGGTCATCGCCGCGACGGGGGCTCAGCAGGGGCCGGCTCTCGCCGACGTGCCGACCGTGCGCTCGCTGCGCCTTGCGAGATACCAGCTCGACAAGACCGTTCCGCTGGATCGTCCGCGGGTGCTCGTCATCGGTGGCTCGATCGCGCTGACGCTCGCCAATCCGGTGTCGAACCGTAGTCAATCGCGGGTCGCGGTTGCGGGCGCCGGGATCCTCGGCTGTGGGATCCTGCCGGGGTCCCCGGTCGGTGGCGAAGCGACGAGAGCCATCGACTGCTGACAGGCCTTCGGGTACTGGTCGGAGGCCGCTTCGGTCTACCAGCCAGCTGCCCTGGTCGTGATGGGAGGCGCGTTTGACCTGTACCCACGCGAGATCCAAGGGCGCCGCGTCCCGTACTACTCGAGTGCGTTGGCGGCCGCGTTGGAACGCAGGTTGGATGCGTTCGCGCAGCTGGCCACGGACTCGGGCGGGCGGCTCCTCCTGTTGACCACGCCGTGTTTCGACCCGAGCGACGTCTTCGAGGCGCAGATGCGTACGAGGCTCACCGAGACGCAGCGGATCACGTGGTTCAACGAGCGGCTCCGCGAGTACGCGCGGCAGCACCCAGGCGTGGGGATCATCGATCTGCACTCACTGGTGTGCCGGTCCGACCGACCGCGAGTGCAGATCGGGAGCGCAGAGATGCAGTCCGACGGAATCCATTTCACGCCAACGGGCGCTGCCGCGGTCTGGCGGTCCGTGTCCGACGACCTCGCCTGGTGGCTCGATCCAGAACCGATGCCGCCGGTCGGCGCAGGACCGCCGAGCCCGTGATCCGTCCTGGCCAGTGGACCACCCGACGCGTGGAGCGCCGAGAGATCCGCGAGCTTCGATGCCTCGTGCTCAGGTTCGGCGCGCGATCTCCCACTGGTCGCGCATCGCGGCGACGAACTGCGCGTTCGACGGACCTTCGTGCTCAAGGGCGCTGAGGACGCAGTCGACGAGGATGACGAGGAACGCGTCTGCCTCGGGAGGTCGGAGTCGGGCCCGCCGAGCCTCGTGCTCCCGCTCGATCACGACCCCGCTCTCGTACAGCGCGCGAATCAGGAACTCGGCCTGCTCGGGGTCGAGCTCCGCGTGCCACCGGAACGGGTCCGGCCGGCGTGCCACCTTCCGCCACTCCCGCAGCAGGCCGGCGAACGCGTCGAGCGCGTCGGGAGGGACCACCGATCCAAACGATCGGTGCAGCTCCTTCAGGGCCTCGTCCGCCTAGTCGAGCCACGCGTTGGCGCTCACCCGTGAGACCGGGCCGACGTCGACCTTCACGAACCCGATGATCGCGCCGATGCCCTCCCGGGAGCACGCGGCGCGATCCTCGCCTTCCGGGCTGCCGGTGCCTAGATTGCCCCAGTCGCCACCGTTGGGTGTGGCGCTCGTGAGCTCGGGGGGTTCACGAATGGGGCGTACCTCACGATTCCTCGCGACTGCTGCCGCGGTTGCGACTTCTTGTGCCGGCCTGGTGGCCACGGCGCCACCGGCCGTTGCGGACGGCCCCGGCGTCGGCACCCCCACGGTCGTCACGCTCGGCGACTCCTACATCTCGGGTGAGGGTGGTCGCTGGGCGGGCAACACGAACACGTCGTCGAGCAACGTCGACGCCCTCGGCTCGACTGCGTACTACGACAACGCCTCCAGCACCGCGGAGACGATCGCGGGCTGCCACCGCTCGAAGGCAGCCGAGGCGTTCATCGGCGGTGGTGTGGTCGGCGCCAACCTCTCGTGCTCCGGCGCGCGCACCTACACGCAGACGGGCGGCGACTTCAAGCCCGGCATCGACTTCTACGACAACGGAGCCGGTCAGCAGGGTCAGGCGAAGATGCTGCAGACCTACGCGGCTACGCACAACGTGAAGATGGTGGTCCTGTCGATCGGCGGCAACAACTTCAACTTCGCCGACATCGTGCAGACCTGCATCACCAACTTCCTGTTGTCGCCGAGCTGGTGGCCGAACTACTGCTACGACGACTCGTCGGTGAGTTCGAACTTCACGACGACCAACATCACAAACCAGACCAACGCGATCAAGGGCGCGATCCAGAACGTCCAGAGTGCGATGGCGAACGCCGGGTACGCGCAGTCCCAGTACACGATCCTGGTCCAGAACTACATGTCCCCCGTGCCGCTCGGTTCGGGCTTCCGCTACTCGCAGTCCGGCTACACCCGGCAGTCGACCGGCGGGTGTGGCTTCTGGAACAAGGACGCCGACTGGGCGAACAACACCGCGGTGGTGAAGATCAACGGTGCGGTGGCCAGTGCGGCCGCGCAGGTCGGCGGCAACGTCAAGACCATGAACCTGCAGACGTCCTTCAACGGACGCCGCCTGTGCGAGAACACCGTCGGCCTCCTCGAGGAGAAGGGGCTCGCCACCTGGCAGTCGACCGGCGCGGTCGACAAGACCGAGTGGATCTCCCAGGTGCGCACGGTCTCGACCGTGTTCGGCCCGTACCAGGTCCAGGAGTCGCTGCACCCGAACTACTGGGGTGAGCTCGCGCTGCGGAACTGCGTGCGCCAGGCCTACAACGGCGGTACGCCACGCGGGGGCACCTGCGCCCGGGGCTCGCTGACGGGCAAGAACGCCCAGGGCGAGCCGAACATGACCCTCACGTAGGGGTCAACTCCCGACGACGTGGTGCCGATACCTCCGGGGCGCGGCTGGGTCCCGCCCCGGAGGTCATCGGATGCTGCAAATCGTCGGTGTGCTCGCGATCGTCGCCCTTCTCGCGGTGCTGGTCGTGCTTCGTCGCAAGGACAAGGCGGGTTCTCCCACGCGCAGCCGCCTCTAGCGCCAATCTTCGCGGACCAGCGAGTACACCACCGCGTCGTGCGAGACGTCGTGGACTCGCAGGCGTCGACGGAGAACCCCTTCGCGGACCGCGCCGAGGCGGTCGGCGACCGCTCGGCTCGAGACGTTGCCGGTCGCCGCGAGGATCTCGACGCGGTCGAGCCCCAGCTCGGCGAACCCGAAGCTGGCTGCCAGGCGGGCCGCGGCCGTCGCGAAGCCGCGTCCGGTCGCGCTGGTCCGCAGCCAGTAGCCGAGGTTGGCCCAGCGGTTCTCCCGGTCGAGGCTGTTGATTTCGCAGGATCCCAGCACCCGGCCAGTGGCCACCTCGCGGTACACGAACGGGTACTCGAGGTCCTCGTCCCAGGCTCGCAGCGCGGAGCGGACCCACTCCGCCGTCTCGATCCGCTCGTAGGCGGGGTGGAGCCAGCCCATCCACGGCGTCACGTCGGCGATCGACTCGCGCGCCGCGTCGTAGAACTCGTCGACGTCGTCGACGCGTGGTGGGCGCAGCTCTACGAGGCCGTCGGTGAGGCGAGGGGTGAGCACCGGGGTGTTCTACCGCGGGTCGTGGGCCGGGGCCTGCTCACGGGGTCAGAGGGCGCGAGCAGCTCGGCACGGCCGATTCGGTAGCCTGGTGGCATGGCAGATCAGGCGGAGTTCGCCGATCTCGCGATGCCGTACATGTCGGCCCTCTACTCGGCCGCCCTGCGCATGACCCGCAACCCGGCCGACGCCGAGGACCTCGTGCAGGAGACCTACCTGCGAGCGTTCCGCGGGTTCGGTGGGTTCAAGGAGGGCACCAACCTCAAGGCCTGGCTCTACAGGATCCTGACCAACACCTACATCAACACCTACCGGGCGAAGAAGCGGCGTCCGGAGCAGGAGCAGCTCGACGACCTCGAGGACTTCTACCTGTACAAGCGGCTCGGGGGGCTCGAGGCGGTCGACGCGGATCGCGGGCCGGAGGCCGAGTTGCTTGACTCCATCCCCGACGAGCAGGTGAAGGAGGCGCTCGAGGCGCTGCCCGAGCAGTTCCGGATGGCCGTGTTGCTCGCGGACGTCGAGGGGTTCTCCTACAAGGAGATCGCCGAGATCATGGACGTCCCGATCGGCACGGTCATGAGCCGGCTGCATCGGGGAAGAAAGCAGCTGCAGAAGCGGTTGTGGGACCTGGCCACCGAGCGCGGCCTCGTCCCCGCAGGATCGGCGGGGGGATAGGAACGACGATGGACTGCGACGGCGCGATCCACGGCGTCTACCACTACCTGGACGGTGAGCTCACCGTCTGGAAGCGGCGGGCGATCCGGCGCCATCTCGACGAGTGCCCGCCGTGCGCACAGGGCTACGACGTCGAGCTCGAGATCCGCCGGGTGATCTCGGTGCGGTGTCGGGAGGAGGCACCCGAGGACCTCCGGCGCCGCATCGCCGAGGCGATCGGGATCGATCCTCGGAGGGGGGCCTGAATTTCCGTTCGCGCCGGGATGCCGTTCTACGATGCCCCTGCCCAGCCGCCGAAGGGGACCGACGTGCTCGACACCGCCCGGAACCGCATCCGCCTGCCGCTGCTCCTCGGTCTGCTCGTGGTGCTCGCGACCGGCTGCGACGGCAACCCGGCCCAGCCGTGGCACTACTGGATCTCGATCGTGCTCCTGGCCTCGGCTCTCCTGATCTTGTTCGTCGCCTTGCCGATCGGCTGGTGGATCAAGGTCGGGCGCCTCAAGTACCGGGGCCGCTAGGGCCATGGCCCTCCCCGTGACCGCATCGGCGCCCGCCTCGCCGCCGGCGGTCGACTGGGGCCTCGCCGAGCGCATCGCTTGCCGGGTCGCGGGCCGTGAGCCGCTCGCCGTCTCCTACCTCGGCGGTTCCCTGCACGACGACTTCGCCCTGGTGACTGCGGAGGCCGAGGCCGCGGTGAGCGCGCTGACCGGTCTGCATCCGTCCAGCTCGGCGGTCGCGGCGGTAGTCGATCGCGGCGGATGGGTGAGCGCGAACGTCGCCTCGATGCAGCGCCTGCTCGACCCGCTGACGCGACGGATGGGTGAGCGGATGGCTCGCAGCCCGGTGGCGCCGATCGGGCGTCGGGTGGCGGCGGCGGAGCTGGGGTTCCTGCTGGGATACGTCGCACAACGCGTGCTCGGCCAGTACGACCTGATGGTCGGTGACGGTCCGTCCGACGACGCGGTCTACTACGTCGGCCCCAACGTGCTCGTGCTCGAGAAGCGCTTCGCCTTCCGCCCTCGCGACTTCCGGCGCTGGATCGCACTTCACGAGGTGACCCACCGCGCGCAGTTCACGGGCGTTCCGTGGCTGCGCGACTACTTCCTCGCCCAGGTGGGTCAGCTCCTCGAGGGTGTGGAGCCCGACCTGCGCCGGGTGCTGGGCGCAGTCACCCGCGCCCTCGACGAGGCGCGCCATGGGCGGAACCCGCTCGACGACGGGGGAGTCGTGTCGCTGTTCGCGTCGGCCGAACAGCGGGTCGTGCTCGAGCGAGTGCAGGCGCTGATGTCCCTGCTCGAAGGGCACGGCAACGCCGTGATGAACCGTCTCGGCGCGGACCTCGTCGACGGGCAGGAGCGCATGGCGCGCGTGCTGCACGCCCGCCGCCACGCGCGGGGCGCCGTCGCGCTGGTGCACCGAATGATCGGGCTTGACCTGAAGATGCGCCAGTACGAGGTGGGTGAGGCGTTCGTCGACGCGGTCGACCGCCTCGCCGGGTTCGGCGCGCTCGACGCAGCCTGGCGTGGGCCCGAGTGGCTGCCGACGCTCGGCGAGCTCGAAGACCCGGTGGCCTGGCTTGTCCGGGTCGACGCTCGCGTCGCCGGCTAGCGCGCGATGGCGGTCGTCCTCGTCGTCGACGACGAACCCGACATCCTCAGGTTGATGCGGATCAACCTCGAGTCGGCGGGTCATCGCGTGTTCACCGCGGCTGGTGGGGTCGAAGCGCTCGACGTGCTCCGGGACGCGGTCCCTGACGCCGTGTTCCTCGTCACCGCGATGCTCGACGACGAGCAGCGGTTCCGAGGCGGCATCGAGGGCGCGCTGCGCTACATCACCAAGCCCTTCGAGCCCGACGAGCTCGGACGCGCGCTCGACCCTGAAGAGCTGCCCGAGCCCGAACAGCGCCGTCGCGTCCAGGCGACGGCGCTCGAGGCGCTCGCTTGCGCCGAGAGGGGCGCGCCCGACGACGGGTCGGCGCCGCGTGTACGACTCACGCGACTCGAGCAGGCGCCGACCGTCGCGGCTGCTCGAGTCGCGCTTCGTGACGCACGCGAGCGGGTGAAGGACCTCACGCCCAACCAGCGCGGGCTCCTCAAGCTGCTCGCAGACGGTTCCTCGGTCACCGGGGTCGCACAGCGGCTCGGCACCTGTCGTAGCAACGCCTACTCCGGGCTGCGACGTATCGGGCGCAGGGTCGAGCGCAAGGGGATCAACCAGCTGCTGGCGGTGCTCCGGCAGGGTGAGCTCCGGGGGCCGCGGCCGTGAGCGCGTCCGGACCCGCCGGCATCGACTGGGCCGGGATCGTCGCGCCGGTCGTCGTTGCCTGCTCCGGCGGTGCCGACTCCCTCGGACTGCTGGTCGCCGCGTGCGAGGTCATGCTGGAGCCGATCGCCGTCCACGTCGATCACGGGATCCGTCCCGGCAGCGAGCGAGAGGCGGATCGCGTGCACGCCGCCGCCGCGAGGCTCGGAGCGCGCAGTCACGCGGTGCGCGCCCCCGTCGCCCCCGGATCCAACCTGGAGGCGCGTGCTCGCGACGCGCGCTACACCGTTTTGGAGCAGGCACGTATCGAGCTCGACGCGACGGCGGTGCTGGTCGCGCACACCGCCGACGACCAGGCCGAGACCGTGCTTCTGAACCTGCTCCGGGGCGCGGCCGCCACCGGCCTCGCGGGCATGCCGGCCCGTCGGGGTCCGGTGGTGCGGCCGGCGCTCGGGGTCCGACGGACCGAACTGCGCGCGCTTGCCGCGGAGCGCGGGATCGTCGCGTTCGAGGATCCGTCCAACACAGACCTCACCCACCGACGGAATTGGGTGCGCCACGAGGTGCTGCCCCGGCTGACAGCCGGCGCGGCGCGTGATCTCGTGCCCGTGCTCACCCGCCAGGCCTCGGTGCTGCGGGCCGAGTCCGAGCTTCTCGACGAGCTGGCCGACGCGCTGCTCGAGGCCGCGGGCGGTCAGGCCCCGTCGGCACGCGTGCTTGCCGACGCGCATCCTGCGTTGGCTCGCCGGGCGGTTCGCCGCTGGCTCGGTCATCCTCCGCCCTCGCTGTCCGAGGTGGAGCGGGTCCTCGCGATCGCCCGCAACGAACGCCGCGCCACCGAGCTCGCGGGCGGCCGTCGGGTCTGCCGACGGGCCGGTGTCCTCCATCAGGAAGTACCGTGGCGCCCGTGACCGGAGCGGAGCGCGATCCAGCCCTCGGTCCGGTCGTGGTCCCGGCCGACGAGCTCCAGGCCCGCATCAGCACGCTCGGCAAGGAGATCACCGCAGACTACGAAGGCCGGCCGCCGCTGCTCGTCGGGGTGTTGAAGGGCGCGTTCATGTTCATGAGCGATCTCGCCCGGGCCATCGACCTCCCGGTGGAGTTCGACTTCATGGCGGTGTCGTCGTACGGGTCGGCGACGCGCACGAGTGGCGTGGTGCGCATCATCAAGGACCTCGACCTCGACCTCACCGACCGGCACGTGATCATCGTGGAGGACATCGTCGATTCCGGACTCACGCTCGCCTACTTGCGCCGCAATCTCGCCCATCGCGGCCCGGCCTCCCTGGAGGTGTGCGCCCTGCTGCTCAAGGAGGGCCTCCAGAAGTCGGATCCCGACATCCGCTACGTCGGCTTCCGCATCCCGCCGGAGTTCGTGGTGGGCTACGGCCTCGATGTCGCCGAGCGATACAGGAACCTCGCCGACGTGGTCCGCTACGTCGGCAGCTAGCCTGGTTCCCCGATCCGCAGTTGGCGGTACCTATGACCAAGCGACGTCGCTTCATTCTCATCGGCATCCTGGCCGCCCTCGTCGTCGGCTTCCTCGCCTTTCGCGCCCTCGATCTCGGTCCGTCGCGCGAGACGCTCGATCTCACTGCCTTCGAGGACCGCCTCGCGGACGGAGAGGTCGCGTCGGTGACGCTCTTCGACCGGGACCACTGGATCGACGGCGAGCTCCGTGACGGCACGCGCTACGAGGTGCACTTCCCCGAGCAGTACACCGACGAGCTCACGCGCAAGATCCGCGCCGCGGGTGTGCGCGACTTCGACGTCGACGGACAACAGCAGAGCGCGTGGGTCGATCTCCTGATCAGGCTCCTCCCGGTCCTCCTGGTGGTCGGTGTCCTGTTCTTCTTCCTCAGCCGGTCCCAGGGCGGTGGGCCCGGCGTGTTCGGGATAAGTCGCTCACGCGCCAAGCCGATCGGGAAGGACCAGCCGACCGTCACCTTTTCCGACGTCGCCGGTCTCGACGAGGCCGTGGAGGAGCTCCAGGAGATCAAGGACTTCCTTGCCGACCCGGAGCGCTTCGAGCGGATGGGGGCCCGGATCCCGAAAGGCGTGCTGCTCTACGGGCCGCCGGGGACCGGCAAGACGCTCCTGGCGAAGGCCGTTGCCGGCGAGGCCGCCGTGCCCTTCTTCTCGATCAGCGGCTCGGACTTCGTGGAGATGTTCGTCGGTGTCGGCGCGTCGCGTGTGCGCGACCTGTTCGACAAGGCGAAGACCGCCGCCCCCGCGATCGTCTTCGTCGACGAGATCGACGCCGTCGGCCGTCACCGGGGGGCAGGGCTCGGCGGTGGGCACGACGAGCGGGAGCAGACGCTCAACCAGCTGCTCGTCGAGATGGACGGCTTCGACGCCAAGGCGGGCGTGATCCTCCTCGCGTCCACCAACCGTCCCGACATCCTCGATCCCGCCCTGTTGCGCCCGGGCCGCTTCGACCGCCAGATCGTGGTGGACCGTCCGGACTTCGAGGGTCGCAAGAAGATCCTCGAGGTGCACGCTCGCAACAAGGCGATCACCGAGGGTGTCGACCTCGAGGTCATCGCGCGGCGTACCACCGGGTTCACCGGCGCCGACCTCGCCAACCTGATGAACGAGGCCGCGCTGCTCGCCGCGCGTCGCGATCTCGAGCACATCGGGTTGCCCCAGCTCGAGGAGGCGATCGACCGCGTGGTCGCCGGGCCGGAACGCCGCAGCCGGCTGATCTCACCGACCGAGCGGCGGGTGATTGCATACCACGAGAGCGGGCACGCGCTGGTGAGTCATGCGCTGCCGGATACCGACCCGGTGCACAAGGTCTCGATCATTCCGAGGGGGAGAGCGCTCGGCTACACCCTGACGCTCCCGACCGAGGACCGATTCCTCGTGCGGCGCAGCGAGCTGGTCAACGAGCTCGCCATGCTGCTCGGTGGTCGATCGGCCGAGGAGCTGATCTTCGCCGACCCCACCACGGGCGCGCAGAACGACATCGAGCGGGCAACCACCATCGCTCGTCAGATGGTGACCGAGTTCGGCATGAGCGACATACTCGGCCCGATGCGGTTCGGCACCCCGAAGGGTGAGGTGTTCCTCGGGCGCGACTTCAACTCCATGCCCGACTACTCCGAGAAGATCGCCGCCGACATCGACGCGGAGGTGCGCGGGCTCATCGATCGCGCCCACGACGCCGCGCGCGGGATCCTCACCGAGAACCGCGGGGCGCTCGACGCCCTCGTCGAGATGCTCATGGTGCACGAGACGTTGGAGGCCGACCAGGTGATCGAGGTGCTCGACGGCGTCGCGCCATGGAGAGGAGCGGCCGAGACCGGCTCGACACGGCCGTCTGCCGCGGCGACCTCGGATCAGACCTCCAGCAGGAGATTCCGACCGTGACCGACGGCAACACGCTGCACGCGGTCCCGGAACCCTCGGAGCGTGTCGACCGAGACCGGATCGAGCGGGCGGTGCGCGAGATCCTCGCCGCGATCGGGGAGGATCCCGAGCGCGACGGGCTCGTGCGCACGCCGGCGCGGGTGGCGGCGATGTACGAGGAGGTCTTCGCGGGCCTGTACGACGACCCGTCCCAGCACCTCACCGTCACGTTCGAGGCCGACCACGACGAGATGGTCATGGTCCGCGACATCGCGCTGTTCAGCTTGTGTGAACATCACCTCGTGCCCTTCCACGGGATGGCGCACGTCGCGTACATCCCCGGCGACGACGGTCGGATCACCGGGCTCTCGAAGATCGCGCGCCTGGTCGACGGCTTCGCCCGCCGCCCCCAGGTCCAGGAGCGGCTCACCTCCCAGATCGCGGACGCTTTGGTCGAGGTGCTCAACCCGAAAGGCGTGTTCGTCGTGATCGAGTGCGAGCACCTCTGCATGTCGATGCGGGGGGTGCGCAAGCCCGGTTCGCTGACGGTCACGTCGGCCGTGCGGGGCCTGTTCAAGGACAATCCCGCGACCCGGGCCGAGGCGATGTCGCTCATCGGCCACCCTGGCAACCGTCTCTGAAGCGCCAGTCCGCGTCGGCGTTCGTGCCAGGTAGGGTGCTGGGCCTGATGTTCGACTGGAAGCAGGTTCGGGGCAGGGTGATGGGCGTCGTCAACGTCACGCCCGACTCGTTCTCCGACGGTGGGCGCTACCTGGAGCCCGAGGCCGCGGCGGCCCACGGGCTCGAGCTGGCGGCCCAGGGGGCGGCGGTGCTCGATGTCGGCGGCGAGTCCACCCGACCCGGCGCGGCACCGGTGGACGCGGCCGAGGAGACCCGGCGCGTCGTGCCCGTGGTTCGCGAGCTTGCCGAACGGACCGCGGTGCCGATCAGCGTCGACACGACCAAGGCCGAGGTCGCCGCGGCGGCGCTCGAGGCCGGCGCGGCGATCGTCAACGATGTGTCGGCCGGTCGGCTCGACCCGGCGGTCCTCTCGGTGGTGGCGGACGCGGGAGCCGGCTACGTGGTGATGCACATGCTGGGTGAGCCCCGCACGATGCAGGACGACCCTTGCTACGGCGACGTCGTGCGTGAGGTCGGCGACTTCCTCTGCACTCGGCTCGCCGCGGCACGCGGGGCGGGTATCGCGCCCGAGTCGCTCATGGCGGATCCCGGGATCGGGTTTGGCAAGACCGTCGACCACAACCTCGCGTTGTTGGCCCACCTGGGTGAGCTCGTGGCGCGCGTGCGCGTCCCGGTCCTGGTCGGGACGTCGCGCAAGCGGTTCCTCGGCGCGCTCACCGGGGTCGACGATGCCACAGCCCGTGACGATGCCACCCTTCCGACCGTGGTGTGGTCGCTGGAGCGCGGCGCGGCGATGGTGCGGGTCCACGACGTCGGCCGGGCCGTGCACGCGGCGACCGTGCTCGACGCGCTGCGCGCGGCCGAGCCACGCGCCGTCGGGGCCGTCGCATGACCGCGCTGAGGGGTCGCTGGGCACAGGGCCTCGAGCCGCGCTTCTTCTGCTGGGTGGTGAAGGATCGCTTCGCGATCTCCGAGCGTCCGGGCGGCTTCGCGCGCAGCCACCGCAAGGTCCGTCGCCAGGAGGAGCTCATCTGGCTGGCGCAGAAGGACTTCACGCGGGTGATCTCGCTGCTCAACTCGCCCCACAACCTCCGTGCCTATGAGGACGCAGGCATCGCCTGCGAGCAGGTGCCGCTCGGGCGCCACGACGAGCTGGGCGAGCGTCTGCCACTCATCTACGAGTCGATCGCGCGCCGTCTCGACGTTCCCTGCGAGAAGATCCTCGTGCATCACGAAGAGTTCGGTGAGCGCCTCTTCGGGGTCGTGGGCGGGTATCTGCTGTACGCCGGTCTGGTGTCCGAAGGCCCGCACGCGATCCTCCTCGCCGAGCGCCTCACCGGTCGCGAGCTCGGTTCGGTCGGCCGCGAGATCGTCGCCATCACTGTCGAGGAGGGGATCAGCCGTCCGCCGCGCTCCGGAGCGGAGGGGTAGTGGGCTCGATCCTCATCAGCGGGGTGCGTGCGCTGGGCGTGCACGGAGTGCTCCCCGAGGAGCAGACGCGCCCGCAGCCGTTCGAGGTCGACGTGGAGCTAGAGGTCGACCTGGAAGCCGCCGGTTCGAGCGACCGGCTCGACGACACGGTCGACTACGCGGCGGTGTCCGAGGCGATCGGGCATGTCGTCGCCAACGAGCAGTACCAACTCCTGGAACGGCTGGCGACGCGCATCGGCGAGGTCTGTGGCACGGACGAGCGCGTGAGATCGGTGACGGTCACGGTGCGCAAGCTCCACCCGCCGGTGCGGGCGATGCTCGAGCACATCGCTGTCCGACTCACGGTGTAGCAATCGGCCGCCACCACCCCCACACCATTCCCCCGCTTGTTCGTTCAGGAGCGGTATGCGCGCATTCGTCAACAATCTCGGCAATGGCGGGGGGATAATGCGGTGAGCGGGACGTGGTGCTTTCTGGGGATCGGGTCGAATCTCGGTGACCGGCTCGGGCACCTCCAGCACGCGCTCGACGCGCTGGCGGCCGAGCCGCGGATCCGGGTGGTCGCGGTCTCGCCCGTGTACGAGACCGAGCCGGTCGGAGGTCCCCCCCAAGGCGACTTCCTGAACGCCGTGGTGGAGATCGAGACCGATCTGGCACCTCATGAGCTCTTGCACGTGACCCAGCTCCTCGAGCAGGCTGCGCTTCGGGTGCGGGAGGAGCGCTGGGGCCCACGCACGCTCGACGTCGACATCCTCGTCTACGGAGAGGAGCGCGTGTCCGAGCCCGACCTGGAGATCCCCCACCCGCGCATGGCCGAGCGGTCGTTCGTGCTCGCCCCGCTGCACGACCTCGCCCCCGACCACGTCAGGGCGCCCGAGGGGGGCTGGACCGGGGTTCGCCGGGCGGCGGTAGCATTGCGGGTCCCTTGATCCAGTCCGGACCTGCGAGGCCGGAACCGCGAAGGGTGGACCATCGTGGGAGACGAAGCGGGCGCACTCGCGCTCGTCGGACCCGGCCGAGCGGGCGTCGCCGTCGCGGCCGCGCTCGTCACCGCGGGCTGGCGGGTCGTCGGTGTCGCCGGTCGCTCCCCCGATGCCCCGTCCACACGCGCGGCCGGGGTGTCCCTCGAGGCCCCGCCGGTGCCAGTCGCGCAGGCTGCTGCCGGCGCCGACGTGGTGCTGGTCGCGACCCCTGACGCCGCGATCGCGCAGGTCGTGGCGGCGATCGCGCCCGCCGTGTCCGCCTCTACCCTCGTCGTGCACCTGTCCGGCTCCCTGGGTCTCGACGTGCTCGCCCCGGTAGCTGCGGCCGGCGGGCGCGCCGGCGCGCTGCATCCGCTCCAGTCGTTGCCTTCGAGCGGGCTCGGCCTCTCGCGTCTACGGGGGTCGTGGTGCGCGGTCGCCGGCGATCCGCAGGTGTACGACCTCGCGGCCGCGATGGGCATGCATCCGATGGCGCTCGCCGACGCGGATCGTGTGCGGTACCACGCCGCCGCGTGCGTGGCGTCGAATCATCTCGTCGCGCTCCTCGCCCAGGTCGAGCGGCTCGCTCCCGTGCCGCTCGAGGCCTACTTGCCGCTCGTGCGCGCCACCGTCGAGAACGTCGCCGAGCTCGGCCCGGCGGGAGCCCTGACCGGTCCGGTGGCGCGCGGCGACGTGGAGACCGTGCGAGCCCATCTCGCCGTGCTCCCAGAGAAGGAACGTGACGCCTACCGGGCGCTTGCACGCGAAGCCGTGCACCTCGCGGGCAACGCCCGGTCCGCGATGCTCGAGGTGCTCGCGTGAAGGTCGTCGAGCACGTCGCGGAGCTGCGCGAGCACTGCGAGTCGGCGCGCCGTGCAGGTCATCGCGTCGGGCTCGTGCCGACGATGGGATACTTCCACGCCGGTCACCGTTCGCTGATGCGGGCCGCGCGTGCCCACGACGATTTCGTGGTGGTGACGCTGTTCGTCAACCCGACCCAGTTCGGACCGAACGAGGACCTGTCCGCCTACCCACGCGACCTCGCCGCCGACGTCTCCGTGGCCATCGAGGCCGGCGTAGACATCCTGTTCGCTCCCTCGGTCGACGAGATGGATCCGGGGGGTCCACCGCGCACCAAGGTGCACGTCGCCGAGCTGACCGAGGGCATGTGTGGCGCGGCGCGCCCCACGCACTTCGACGGTGTCACCACGGTGGTCGCGAAGCTGTTCTCGATCGTCGGTCCATGTCGCGCGTACTTCGGTCGCAAGGACTACCAGCAGCTTGCCGTGGTTCGCCGGATGACTCAGGACCTGAACCTGCCCGTCGAGGTGGTCGGCTGCCCGCTGGTTCGCGAGCCCGACGGGCTCGCGATGTCGAGTCGGAACGCCTACCTCACTGCCGACGAGCGGGCAGTGGCTCCCGCGCTCTTCGCCGCGCTGGTCGACGCGGTCGCAACGGTGCGCGCCGGTGAGCGTGACGCCCGAGCCGTCGAGCGGAGGGTTGCCGACGCGCTCGCGCACAGGCGGGAGATCGCGCTCGAGTACGTCGAGCTGCGCGGCGCCGCGAGCCTCGAGCCGTTGACTCGGGTTGACGGGGAGGTCGTGCTCGCGGTTGCCGGTCGGCTCGGGCGCGCCCGTCTGATCGACAACGTCGTGATCCAGGTGGTCGACGGGCGCGTCGACGCCGACCTGGGAGTCGAAGTAGGAGCAGATGAGGTCCTCGATGCGTAGGACGATGATGAAGTCGAGGATCCATCGCGCCACGGTGACCGGTGCCGACCTGAGCTACGTCGGCTCGATCCCCCTCGATCCCGAGCCGACGGCATTGGCCGACGTGCTCGAGCACGAGCAGGTCCACGTGCTCGACATCGACAACGCTGCCCGGTTCGAGACGTGCGCGATCCCCGGCGTCGGTGGGCCGGGTCAGGTCGTGCTGATCGGGGCCGCCGCCCGGCTCGTGCAGCCGGGCGACAAGGTGATCGTGATCACCTACGCCCAGTACGAGGACGCCGAGCTCGCCGGCTTCGCACCCCGGGTCGTGCGCGTCGACGCGGCGAACCGTCCGGTCGCTCTCGGCACCGAGACACTCGACCGCGAGCGCCACGGCCTGGCCTCCTAGGCTCTCTCCATGGCCGACCTCCTCGTGCTGGGCAGCGGCATCGCGGGGTGCGCTGCCGCGATCCACGCCGCCCAGCGCGGCCTGTCGGTGATCCTCTGCACCAAGGGCGAGATGGCCCATTCCGCGACCCGGTACGCCCAGGGGGGCGTCGCCGCCGCGCTGGAGTCGCCCGACTCCGTGGAGCTCCACCTGTCCGACACGCTCGCGGCGGGGGCCGGGCTCTGCGACAC
This sequence comes from Actinomycetota bacterium, assembly GCA_016870395.1. Lineage (GTDB taxonomy): Bacteria > Actinomycetota > Acidimicrobiia > IMCC26256 > JAENVU01 > SHUZ01. The sequence continues at coordinate 27,277 of VGBT01000007.1, forward strand.
CGACGCAGTCAGGGTGCTGGTGAGCGAGGGACCCGAGCGCGTGCGGGAGCTCATCGCGCTCGGCGCCCGCTTCGACCTGGAAGACGGTGCGCTCGCGCGGGCGCGTGAGGGAGGGCACTCCCTCGCCCGGGTCGTCCATGCCGGTGGCGATGCCACAGGCGCCGAGATCGAGCGCGCCCTGGGCAGCGGCGTACGTGCCCTCGACGGCGTCGACGTGCGAGAGGGTTGGTTCAGCGTCGACCTGCTCGTCGAAGGCGGCCGCTGCGTGGGCGTGCAGGCGCTCGAGCCCTCCGGGGAGCTCCGCGAGGTGCGCGCCGCGCACACGCTGCTCGCCACTGGCGGTGCAGGCCAGCTGTATGCCGTCACCACCAATCCCGCCGTCTCCACCGGTGACGGCATCGCGATGTCGCTTCGTGCCGGTGCGGCCGTTGCCGACGTGGAGTTCATGCAGTTCCATCCGACCGCGCTCGACACTGCGACGATGCCGCGCCCCTTGCTCTCGGAGGCGCTGCGCGGCGACGGCGCAGTCCTACGTGACGCGGCGGGCGAAGCGTTCATGGCCGGTGAGCACCCGCTGGCCGACCTCGCGCCGCGTGACGTCGTTGCCCGCGCGATAACCCGACGGATCTTGGAGTGCCGTGAGCCGCACATGTGGCTCGACTGCACGGCGATCGACGACTTCTCGCGGCGGTTTCCCACCATCTCGGCGTCGGCCCGCGCGGTCGGCCTCGATCCCGGCCGCGACTTCCTCCCGGTAGCGCCGGCCGCCCACTACCTCTCCGGTGGGGTGTGCACCGACCTCGACGGGGCGGCCACCCTGCCCGCTCTCTGGGCGTGTGGGGAGACGGCGTGCTCGGGAGTGCACGGCGCGAACCGGCTGGCCAGCAACTCGCTTCTTGACGGGCTCGTGTTCGCGCCCCGAGTAGTCGAGGCGATCGCCGCCGGTCGCGAGGGACCCCGGCGGACCGGGGTGCTGCGCTCGGGCTGGCCCGCGGCAGTGCCGGCCCCGGTTGCCGCAGCGCGCGCCGCGGCCGCCACTGGCGCGCGGCCGGAGCAGCTCCGGGCGCGGCTGGCGGCCTCAATGACCGCGAACGCGGGCGTCTTGCGCGACCGCGCGAGCCTCGAGCGGGCGGCACGCGACATGGCCGACCTCGAAGCCGAGGCCTCGGGCTTCGACCACCGGGAGCCCGGAGCCTGGGAGGTCCGCAACCTCTTGGCCGTCGCGGCCTCGCTCGTCGGCGCCGCGTCCGCTCGCGAGGAGTCGCGCGGCACCCACGCTCGACTCGACTTTCCCCGGACCGAGGCCGGGATGCTGGGCCGCTTCTTCCTCACGGGCGGCGATGTCTCGTTCGTTCCGCTCGCCGCTGAGGTGAGGGCGTGAACGCCACCTTCGACTTCGACCCGCCCGTCGGTGTCGTGCGTGACGTCGTCGCGCGCGCACTGGCCGAGGACTTCGGGCTGCTCGGCGACCTCACGTCGATCGCGGTGATCGCCGAGGACGCGCAGGCCCGCGGTCGGATCGTGGCCCGGAGCGAGGGCGTCCTCGCAGGCACGGCGGCCGCGGCCGAGGTGTTCCGTCAGGTCGACCCGGAGCTCGGGTTCGACTGGGAGATCGGCGACGGCGTCGAGCTCGCGCCCGGACAGGTCGTGGGCACGGTCGCGGGACCGCTGCGGTCGGTCCTGGGTGCCGAACGCAGCGCGCTCAACCTCCTGGCACACTGCTCCGGGGTGGCCACGCTCACCCGCCGGTTCGTCCGCGCCGCGCACGGCAAGTCGCGCATCCGTGACACGCGCAAGACCCTTGCGGGTCTCCGGGCGCTCGAGAAGGCCGCGGTGCGGGCCGGTGGCGGGTTCAACCATCGCGAGTCGCTCTCCGACGCGGTGCTGATCAAGGACAACCATCTCGTGGGCCTCGAGGTCGTCACGGCAGTGCAGCGCGCCCGCGCGCGCTGGCCGGGACGGGTTGTCGAGGTCGAGTGCGACACCCTCGAGCAGGTGCGCGAGGCCGTGGCCGCCGGCGCCGACCTCGTGCTGCTCGACAACATGACGCCGACACAGGTCGCGGAGGCGATCGCGATCTCCGGTGGCTTGCCGTTCGAGGTCTCGGGCGGCGTGACGATCGAGACGGTCGGCGCGTACGCCGAGACCGGTGTCGACTACATCTCGGTGGGGGCGATCACGCACTCCGCGCCCGCGCTCGACCTCGCCTTGGACCTGGACCGCGTCTGATGTTGCTCGCGATCGACACCGGCAACACCCAGACGGTAATCGGCCTCTTCGACGACACCGAGCTCGCGGACCACTGGCGCATCGCGACGGTGGCGTCGCGCACCTCCGACGAGCTCGCGCTCATGATCCAGCAGTTCCTCGGGTTCCACGGCTTCTCGTTCGACGCGCAAGTCACCGGGGTCGCGATCTGCTCCGGTGTGCCAAGCGTCACCGCCGCGTTGCGGGAGATGACGGTGCGCTACTTCGGGTTCGAGGCGCTCGTGCTCGAGCCCGGGGTGCGCACCGGGATGCCGGTGCTCTACGACAACCCGAAGGAGGTCGGGCCCGACCGCATCGCCGACGCGATCGGCGCCTACGACCTCTACGGCGGGCCGACGATCGTCGTCGACTTCGGCACTGCCAACACCGTGGAGGCGGTCAGCGCCAAGGGCGAGTATCTCGGTGGCGCGATCTTCCCCGGTGTCGAGATCTCGCTCGACGCGTTGTTCGGCCGAGCCGCGGCGTTGCGCCGGGTCGAGCTCGTGTCGCCCCGCAACGTGATCGGCAAGTCGACCATCGAGTCGATCCAGTCGGGGGTGATCTACGGGTTCAGCGGTCAGATCGACGCCATCGTCGACCGGTTCCGAGCCGAGCTCGGGGAGTGCACCGTGGTGGCCACTGGCGGGCTGGCCGAGCTGATCATGCCGTTCTCCCGTACCATTCAGCACCACGAGCCCTGGCTGACGCTGCACGGTCTGCGAATCGTTTACGAGCGGAACCGACCCTGAGGAAACGGCGAGAGGGTCCAGGAGGCGCTGGCGCCGGTCGGTGACCGGACCCGCAACGACGGGCGCCGGAGCCGACCATCGAAGGAGGTCCAACCGATGCGGGTGCTGGTGACGGGGATGGGTGGAGAGCTCGGGACCCGCGTCGCGCAGCTGCTCGAGGAGCGCAGCGAGGTCGACGAGATCGTCGGCGTCGACTTCGTCCCGCCTCGGCGCCGCCTTCGTCGCAGCGAGTTCCGCCGGATCGACCCACGTGAGAGGGGAAAGCTGGCCGACTTCGTCGCCGAGGTCGCACCCGACGCGGTGGCGCACTTCGGCGTGTACGAGCCCGGCTCGCGCCTCGACCCGCGCCTCGCGGCGGTGTACTCGCACCGCTGTACGATTGCCGCGCTGGGCGCCGCGGCGCGCACCGGTCGGCTCCGCGCTGTCGCGCTGCGTTCGGGACTCGAGGTCTACGGGCGTGGCCGTGGCCGGCCCGGCGTCCCCGACGAGGACGCGCCGGTCGCCCCGTCGAGCCCCTACGGGCGCACGTGCCTCGACGTGGAGGCGCTCGCGACCGATCTCGGACGTCGCCACGAGATCCCGGTCGCGGCGCTGCGGATGGCGCCGGTCGCGGGATCGCACGTGCCCTCACCGCTGGGGCGGGTGCTGCGGCTGCCCCTGGTGCCGGTTCCTGCGCTTGCCGACCCCGCCTTCCAGCTGCTGCACCAAGAGGATGCGGCGCGAGGGATGGTCGAGGCGTTGCTGCGCGGGTTCGACGGCCCGTTGAACCTCGTTGGCCCCGGCGCGGCGAGCGTGTGGCAGGCGGTGCGGCTCGGCGGGCGGGTGCCCATGCCGGTGCTCGGTCCGGGTTGGCGGCTGGCGCGACGGGCTGCGGAGCTCGCCGGTGCGCCGGTGCCGCCGCACCTGATGGAGCTGCTCACGAAGGGGAGGACCGGCGACGGGTCTCGGGCCGTCGAGGCGCTCGGGCTGGTGGGCATGCGTCCCACCCAGGACGTGTGCGCAGAGCTGTTCGAGTGGGCGACCGTCACACCGTTGCGCAACCCGAGCCCGCTCGCGGTGGTGGCCGACGGAGGACGGCGGTGAGCGCGAGCGTGACCTCGCTGCCGGTGTACGGCGTCGACCCCGACCGCACCCAGCACACCGACCTCGGCACGGTGGTGCGACGCAGGGTGGACGGCTGCTACCCGATCGACCCGTTCGGGGCCGACCCGCAGTTCCAGGACCTCGTCGCACCGCTGCTTCTGGCCTCGGTGCGGGTGCGCGTCGAGCACGCCGATCGGCTGCCGCGCTCGGGCCCGGCCCTGCTCGTCGCGAACCGGGGTCTCGGCGTGGTCGAGCCGACAGCGCTCGCGATCGCGTTGCGGATCGAGGTCGGCCGCCGCCTGCGAGTGGTGGGCGCTCCCGACGTCCCCGTGCTGGGCGACCTCATGCGCAAGCTCGGCGGCGTGATGGCCTACCCCGGCGACGTCGCCGCGCTCCTGCGGGCCGGCCACGTGGCCGCGGTCCCGCTCGGCTCCACCTGGCTGCGCACCGCGGGCGGGACCACGCCGCTGCCGCTCCTCGTGCCCGCGCTCGGGTTCGGGGTGATCCCGGTCGCCGTCACCCCCGGTGGGCCGCTGGGTCTGCCGCTGCGGCCCTGGCGGGTCGTGGTGGGCGAGCCGCTGGCGTCGCGGGCCGGCCCGGGGTCTCGCGACCCGCTCGCGGCCGCGGAGCTGGCCGAGGCCGCCCGCGAGGCGGTCGACGCCCTGCTCCGGGCCTGAGCGGAGCCCCGTTAGGCTGGTTCGGACGCGGGCCATCGCTCGCGACGCTGATGGGAGTGGCCGTGCCCGAGGTCGTCGCCGACGACGGCGTGACGATCCACTACGAAGCCTTCGGGCGGCGGGATGCTCCGCCCCTGCTCATGATCCACGGTCTGGGCACCGACGCCCGCGGCTGGGCGCTGCAACGGCTGGCGTTCGGGCGCCGCTACCGCTGCGTCGCGCCCGACAACCGGGGAGTCGGGCGCACCGGTCCCGTAGCGGGCCCGTACTCGCTGGAGCGGATGGCCCTCGACGCGCTCGCCGTGCTCGATGCCGAGGGGATCGATCGGGCCCACGTGATGGGGGCGTCGATGGGCGGCGTCATCGCGCAGATCGTGGCGGTCCTGCACCCGCACCGCACTCGAGGGCTCGTGCTGGCCTGCACCGCGTGCCGGCACCACGAGTGGCGCCGCGAGCTGCTCCAGGAGTGGTCGGACGCGGTCGCGTCGGGCGGGATCGGGGCGCTGGGCGACGAGGCGCTCGCTTGGCTGGTGGGTCCCCGGCTCCGGCGGCGCTTCGGGATCTGGCTCAACCTGGGTGCCCGGATCGTCTTGCAGCAGAAGCCCGAGGCGTTCGTCGGGCAGGTCGCGGCGATCCTCGACGCGCCCGACGAGCTCCGCCTCGAGCTGGTGAACATGACGGCACCGACGCTGGTCATCACCGGGTCCCAGGACTCCCTCACGCCGGTGGGGGACGCCGAGGAGCTCGAGGAGCTCATCCCGCACGCCCGACTCGAGGTGCTGTGCGGCGCGGCACACGGCCTGATGGTGGAGGCGCCCAACGCGTTCAACCAGGCGGTGCTGGGGTTCTTGTCCGAGGTGGACGCTCTCGAGGCCGCGATCGAGGAGCACGACACGGCCGAGTCCGCCTAGGCGCGCCGGGGAATCCGTGACCGGCCGCTTGCGGCGGGGCTCCCCCCGAGGTGGCCGTTGAGCATCCCCACCGATCATGAGCTCGTGCTCGCCGCTCGCGACGGCGACGAGGCGGCGTTCGGCGTGATCTACGACCGGTATTTGGACCGCGTGCTCGGCCTGTGCCTCACAGTGGTGCGCGACCGGCGCGACGCCGAGGCCGCGCTCCACGACACGTTCCTCACCAGATGGCAGCGGCTGGGCCAGCTTCGTGGGCCCCATCGGCTTCGCCCGTGGCTGTTCGCGATCGCATGGCACCGGGCGATGCGACTGGGCCGGCGCGCGGCTTGAGCAGTCCCACGGTGATCTCCCTTTGATGCTTCGAGGGAGATTCGTCGCATGGGCAGGCGTCCGTGAGAAAAGTCAGCGGTCGCGGGTGACCAGGGTCTCGACCAGTCGGCCGAGGCGCGCGGTGACCTCGGCGTCGAGCCCGGTCGCGCCGCCGAGCGCCTTGTCGGCGAGCGCGGCCTGCTCTCGCGCCGCGTCGAGCGCCGCGTCGAGAGCGCCGTCGGAGGTGGCGAGCCGGCGCGCCTCGGCCATCTGGGCGTTGTCGAGCTTGCGGCCGAGTACCTCGCGCAACGCCGGCTCGCGCTCGATCGCGTAGATCACCGGCAGCGTGTAGACGCCTTCGACGAGGTCGTTGCCCGCGGGCTTGCCGAGCGACTCCTCGGTGCCGGTCACGTCGAGGACGTCGTCGACGATCTGGAAGCAGGTGCCGAGGCGATGGCCGAAGTCGGTGAGCGCGTCGAGGGTCGCGCCGTCGACCTTCGAAACCATCCCGCCGATGCGACACGCGGTCCCGAAGAGTGACGCGGTCTTGCCGTCGATAGCGGAGAAGTAGAGGTCCTCGCTGCGGTCGACGTCGAAGAGGTGCTGCAGCTCGAGCACCTGTCCGCGGCACAGCTCGCCGATCGTCGCCGCGAGCAATGCAGCCACGTCCGCACCGAGCGACGCGGCGAGCTCCGAGGCGCGCGCCAGCAAGTAGTCGCCGACGAGGATCGCCACGATGTTCGACCAGCGCGCGTTGACGCTTGGCACGCCGCGGCGGGTCTCTGCCTCGTCGATCACGTCGTCGTGGTACAGCGAGCCGAGGTGCACGAGCTCCACGGCCACCGCGCCCGTCACCACGTCCTCGGAGACGGGCGCAACGCCACTGGCGGCGTAGGCCGCGCAGACGGTGAGGACGGGGCGCAGGCGCTTGCCGCCGGCCGAGATCAAATGCGCTGCCACGTTGCCGAGGAAGGGGTCCTGAGACCGGACCGACGCCTGGAGCGCCGCCTCCACCCGCTCGAGATCGGCGGCCAGCGGCGCGAGCCCGAGCGCTTGCAGCGGCTGCATTTGCGCAGGGTACGGCGTTGTGCCGACGGACACCAAGCCGGAACGGGAACAACACGCGCCCTGGAAGCGTCGTACCGAAGCCTTTCGGCGTCTTCAGCCGCCGTCTGGAGACGTCGATGCAGAGCGACGGGCGGCGGGGAGCGAGGGATCCCTGCCGATAGGATGGGCGTCCAGCAACGGCGCCTGACGAGAGGCGGAAGCCAGTGTTCGAACGGTTCACCGACCGGGCCCGGCGAGTGGTGGTCCTGGCGCAGGAAGAAGCGCGCCTGCTGAACCACAACTACATCGGCACCGAGCACATCCTGCTGGGGCTGATCCACGAAGGCGAAGGCGTCGCGGCGAAGGCGCTCGAGTCGCTTGGCATCTCACTCGAGGCGGTGCGGGGCCAGGTCGAGGAGATCATCGGCCACGGCGGCTCCGCGCCTTCCGGTCACATCCCGTTCACCCCGCGCGCGAAGAAGGTCCTCGAGCTCTCGCTGCGCGAGGCGCTCCAGCTCGGCCACAACTACATCGGGACCGAGCACATCCTGCTGGGGTTGATCCGCGAGGGCGAGGGCGTCGCTGCCCAGGTGCTCGTGAAGCTCGGCGCCGACCTGTCACGCGTGCGTCAGCAGGTGATCCAGCTCCTGTCCGGCTACGCGGGCGGCAAGGAAGGCGCACCCGCGGGTGCCGTCCAGCCCGCGGAGGGCGGCGGCCCGTCCGGCTCGCTCGTCCTCGACCAGTTCGGCCGCAACCTCACCCAGCTCGCGCGCGACAAGAAGCTCGACCCGGTGATCGGGCGCGAGAAGGAGATCGAGCGGGTGATGCAGGTGCTCTCCCGCCGCACCAAGAACAACCCGGTGCTGATCGGCGAGCCCGGTGTCGGAAAGACCGCGATCGTCGAGGGCCTCGCGTCCGACATCGTGGAAGGCGACGTGCCCGAGACCCTTGAGGGCAAGCAGCTCTACACGCTCGACCTCGGCGCACTGGTGGCCGGTTCCCGCTACCGCGGCGACTTCGAGGAGCGCCTCAAGAAGGTGCTGAAGGAGATCCGCACCCGCGGCGACATCATCCTGTTCATCGACGAGCTGCACACGCTCGTCGGCGCGGGTGCGGCCGAGGGCGCGATCGACGCGGCCAGCATTCTCAAGCCGATGCTGGCCCGCGGCGAGCTCCAGACCATTGGCGCGACCACGCTCGACGAGTACCGCAAGCACCTCGAGAAGGACGCCGCCCTCGAGCGCCGGTTCCAGCCGATCAAGGTCGAGGAGCCGTCGGTCGCTCACACGATCGAGATCCTGAAGGGCCTGCGCGACCGGTACGAGACCCACCACCGCGTCACGATCACCGACCAGGCGATTGTCGCGGCGGCGAACCTCGCCGACCGCTACATCTCCGATCGCCACCTCCCCGACAAGGCGATCGACCTCATCGACGAGGCCGGCTCGCGCCTGCGCATCCGGCGCATGCAGGCGCCGCCCGACTTTCGCGAGCTCGAGGACGAGATCTCGAAGGTCCGCAGGGAGAAGGAAACCGCGATCGAGGGTCAGCAGTTCGAGCGGGCGGCCAGCCTGCGCGACCGCGAGAAGGAGCTTCTCGAGCAGCGCGCGGCGAAGGAGTCCGAGTTCAAGGCCGAGGGCGTCGACTTGTTCAACGAGGTGAACGAGGAGTCGATCGCCGAGGTGCTCGCGATGTGGACCGGGATCCCTGTCTACAAGCTCACCGAGGAGGAGACCGCGAAGCTCCTGCGCATGGAGGACGACCTGCACAAGCGCATCGTCGGCCAGGAGCCCGCGGTGAAGGCCGTCAGCCAGGCGATCCGCCGCACGCGCGCGGGCCTGAAGGACCCGAAGCGTCCGAGCGGCTCGTTCATCTTCCTCGGCCCATCCGGCGTGGGCAAGACCGAGCTGGCCAAGACGCTCGCGGAGTTCCTCTTCGGGGACGAGAGCTCGCTGATCCAGCTCGACATGAGCGAGTACATGGAGAAGCACACCGTGTCGCGCCTGATCGGCTCGCCTCCCGGATACGTCGGCTACGACGAGGGCGGCCAGCTCACCGAGGCGGTTCGGCGCAAGCCCTTCTCCGTGGTGCTCTTCGACGAGATCGAGAAGGCCCACCCTGACGTGTTCAACGCCCTCCTCCAGATCCTCGAGGACGGCCGGCTGACCGACGCGCAGGGCCGCACAGTCGACTGCAAGAACACCGTGATCATCATGACGTCGAACCTCGGCACCGCCGACCTGCGCAAGGCCAATGTGGGTTTTGCGAAGGCCGACGAGGCAGTCACCTACGAGAGGATGAAGGAGAAGGTGACCGAGGAGCTCAAGCGCCACTTCCGGCCCGAATTCCTCAACCGCATCGACGACGTGATCGTGTTCGCGGAGCTGAGCCGGTCCGAGGTCCACGCCATCGTCGACCTGCTGATCAAGCGCGTGCAGACCCAGCTCGAGGGCCAGGGACTCGCGCTCGAGCTCACCGAGGACGCGAAGGACCTGCTCGCGACGAAGGGCTACGTCCCGACGCTCGGGGCCCGGCCGCTGCGCCGAGCGATTCAACGTATGGTCGAGGACTCGCTCTCGGAGCGGATCCTGTGGAAGGAGTTCCAGGCCGGCGAGACGATCATCGTCGACGCGCTCGACGACGAGATCGTGTTTCGCACGATCGAGGGCATCGAGCCCCCGCCGGTCGAGCTCGCGGGCAGCGGCTCCACCGAGTAGCCCTTCCTGGCCGACCGCGCGACCTGCCAGACTGCGCGCCGTGCGCAGGGTGCTCGTCGCCGGGCTGCTGGTGGTCGCACTCGGCGCGTGCCGGGTGGACGCGGTCGTGCAGGTCGACATGCACGAGGACGGCAGCGGGACGCTGAGCGTGCGCCTGAGCCTCGATGCCGATGCCGTGCGGGCCGCGGAGGTCGACGGCGGGACGCTCGAGACCCGGGTGCGCCTCGAGGACCTCGCGGCGGCCGGCTGGCACGTCGGAGGCTGGCGGCGGACGGGCTCCGGGGCGAGCGTGACGCTTCGCCAGGCTTTCGCAACTCCGGAGGAGGCCGGCGACCTCGTCGCCGAGCTCAACGGACCGGACGGGCCGCTCCGCCATGTCGAGCTCACGCGCGACCTGGGGGCGTTCCGTGGTCATTGGGGCTTCCGCGGGGTCGGCGACGGGCGCGTTCTCGATCCGGGCGTGACCGACGACGCGCAGCTCGTCGCGCGCCTCACAGCGGAGCGTGTCGACGTGGCCGGGCTCGAGGTTGCCCTCGCACGGCAGGTGCAGGACGCGTTCCACCTCCGCGTGACCATCTCGTTGCCCAACGCCGCGCCGAAGGCGTTTGTGGTCCCCGCGGGCAAGCGCGTCGTGATGACGACGAGCTCGTCGGACGTCGACTACTCCCACGTCGCGATGCTCGCCGGTGGCCTCGCGCTCGCTGCCGGCGCCGTCGTGCTGCTCCTCGTCGGCGAGCTACGACAGCGTCGGTAGGCCAGGCGGGGAACTGCTCCAGCGAGTCGAGTACCACGTCGACCCCATAGTCGTGCAGCTCACTCGCCGACCACGGTCGGGACCGCGATTGCGCGGCCACCGAGCGCGTCGCCCGGTCCCCGTAACCGTCGCACCCCCGGCGTATCGTTTGCGTATGATCCGAACACGTGTTCGCAGCAGAGCCGTCTACGCCTGCACCGAGTGCGGGGCCCAGGCACCGAAGTGGTTGGGCCGCTGCCCCGAGTGCGGGGCATGGAGCACCCTGGTCGAGGAGGTCTTCGACGACCCCCTCGAATTGCCCGGAGCCCCGTTCGATGTCGGCGAGCGGCCGGTTCCCCTGGCCACGGTCGACCCGCTTGCCGCGGCGGGGCGTCCCACGGGCGTCGACGAGCTCGACCGGGTGCTCGGCGGCGGCCTGGTGCCGGGCTCGGTCACGTTGCTCGCGGGCGAGCCGGGCATCGGCAAGAGCACGCTGCTCCTCCAGGCCCTCGGCCGGCTCGCGGGCGCGGGGGCGCGATGCCTCCTCGTGAGCGCCGAAGAGTCCAAGGAGCAGGTGCGGCTGCGCGCCGGCCGGATCGAGGCGCTCGACCCGAACCTGCTGGTCGTCGCCGAGACTTCGCTGCCCAACGTGCTCGCCCACGTCGACGAGGTGGCGCCCGAGGTGCTCGCGATCGACTCGGTTCAGACGATCGTCGATCCCGACCAGCCGGGCGTGCCCGGTTCGATACACCAGGTGCGCGAGTGCGCACACCGCCTGGTGCGCGTCGCGAAAGCGCGGGGGCTCGCGACGGTCCTGGTCGGTCACGTCACCAAGGACGGGGCGATCGCGGGTCCGCGTGCGCTCGAGCACGTCGTCGACACCGTGCTGGCGTTCGAGGGCGATCGCCACCACGCGCTGCGCATGCTCCACGCGCTCAAGCACCGGTTCGGCTCCACCAACGAGCTCGGCGTGTTCGAGATGCGCGACGGCGGGCTCGCCGATGTCGCGGATCCCTCGGCGTTGTTCCTCGCCGATCGGCGGGCCGAGCTCTCGGGCTCCGTGGTCACGCCGATCCTCGAGGGTGGACGTCCGCTGCTCGTCGAGGTCCAGGCGCTGGTCGTGCCGGCCACCGGCGATGCGCCGTCGCGGCGGGCCACCCAGGGCGTCGACGGAGGCCGTCTCGCCCTGCTCCAGGCCGTGCTCGACCGGCGCGGCGAGGTGAAGGTCGGTGCGGCCGATGTGTACGCGAGCGTCGCCGGAGGCATCCGGGTCGCGGATCCGGGCATCGACCTCGCGCTCACCCTCGCGCTCGCGAGCGCCCGACTCGACCGGCCGATCCCCGCCGACCTCGTCGCGGTGGGGGAGGTCGGCCTCGGGGGCGAGGTCCGGCTGGCGGCCCAGACCCCGCGGCGGCTCGCGGAGGCCGCACGGCTCGGGTTCCGCTTCGCGGTCGTGCCCGTCTCCGCGCCGGCGGTGGAAGGCATCACGTCGATCCCGGTGCGCGGCATCGCCGAGGCCCTCGCTCTGGCCGGCATGTACGACTGAGACCGCAGCTCGGGTTGCTATCGTGACGGCAGTTCATGCACCGGTCGATCACGGCATTCGGCTCCCGTCGCCGGATCTACCCTCAGCAGAGGAGGGCAGCGCACCGTGGTAACACCGACCCGGTCGGAAGCGATGCTCGCGGCGCTGCGCTTCGTCGCCCCCGGCCGCCCACTGCGTGAGGGCCTCGACCGCATCCTGCAGGCCAAGATGGGTGCGCTCATCGTCATCGGCGACGGCCCCGACGTGCTCGCCCTCTGCTCGGGCGGCTTCCTGCTCGACGCCGATTTCACGCCCCAGCGCCTCTCGGAGCTGGCGAAGATGGACGGGGCGATGATCCTCTCGTCCGACTGCACCCGGATCGCCCGCGCGAACGTCCATCTGGTGCCGGACCCCAACATCCCGACCAGCGAGACCGGGACCCGGCATCGCACGGCCGAGCGCGTGGCCATGCAGATCGATGCACCGGTCATCACCATCTCCGAGGAGCTGTCGCTTGTCGCGGTGCACCGCAAAGGAGTGAAGCGGACGCTCGAGCCGGTCGCACGCGTGCTCTCGCGCGCCGACCAGGCGCTCCAGATCCTCGAGCGGTACAAGACCCGGCTCGATGCCGTGAGCGGCTCGCTCTCCGCGCTCGAGGTCGAGGACCTCGTGACCGTGCGCGACGTGGCCACCGCGCTCCAGCGGGCCGAGATGGTCCGGCGCATCGCCGAGGAGATCGAGGAGTACGTGATCGAGCTCGGAGCCGACGGCCGCCTGATCCTGCTCCAGCTCGAGGAGCTGATGGCTGGGGTCGAGGACGATCGCCGCCTCTTCGCGAAGGACTACTACGTCGGCTCGCCCGACTACGAGCTCCACGACGCCACGGGTGCGCTGGTAACGCTCGACACGGAGTCGCTGCTCGACCTCCGCCTCGTTGCCGAGTTGCTGCACCTCCCACGCGATGCCGGGCTCGACACCGCGATCCAACCCCACGGCTTCAGGTTGCTGCACAAGATCCCGCGCCTGCCCGAGATGGTGGCCGATCACGTGGTCGCCCGGTTCGGCTACCTGCAGAAGATCATGCGGGCCGGAGTGCCGGACCTCGTCGAGGTGGAGGGGGTGGGCGACGCCCGCGCCCGCGCCATCAAGGAGGGCCTGGCGCGCCTGGCCGAGACGAGCATCCTCGAGCGGTACGTGTAGTCGGGATCGGCGTACGGCGGTCCACGCGCCCCAGGTCGGCAGGCCGGGGGGCGCGGTGATGGGTGGCGCGCGCGGTACGTTCCGGACTCATGGCAGCACTCGAGCGAGGTCCTCACGAGGCGGATGCGGGACGGGTCGTGCTGCGCGGGGGCGACGGGCAGGCGGTCGACGCGATCCATGCGCGCCCACTCGGCATGCCCACCCGTGGGATCGTGCTGCACCCCGACATCATGGGATTGCGCCCGCTCTTCGACGACCTCTGCTATCGGCTCGCGACGCACGGCTTCGCGGTGTGCGCGCCCGAGCCGTTAGCCCGGCTCGACAATCGCGAGCAGCTCGACGCACCGGCACGGATGAAACACGTCGCCGAGCTCCATGACCGCGTCCAGATCGGCGACCTCGAGCGGGCCGCCGATTACCTCGTCGTCGAGGACGACGTCGCTGATGTCGCGGTGATGGGCTTCTGTGCGGGTGGGATGTACGCGCTCAAGGCCGCGGCGGGCGGGCGCTTCGACAAGGCGGTCGACTTCTACGGGATGATCCGCGTGCCCGACGGCTGGCGCGGGCCGAGCCTCGCGGAGCCGCTGGACACCGCGGCTGATGCGTGTGCGACCCTTGCGATCTTCGGCACCGAGGATCCGTTCACCCCCGCTGCCGACGTCGACGCGCTGCGCGCCGCATGGGCGGGCCGGACCGACTGCGAGATCGTGATCTACGAGGCAGCGGAGCACGGCTTCGTGCACGATCCCGAGCGGCCCGCACATCGCGGCGACGACGCGGCCGACGCGTGGTCGAGAGTGCTCGCGTTCCTCGGATGAGCCCGGACGAGCTCCGCGCGCTCGCCCCCGAGCCCTTCGCAGCGCTCGACGTGCTGCGGGTGACCCCGGCGGGCATCGGTCGTGGCGACCTCGATGCATTGGTCGCAGCCCTCGTCGGCGGGCTGCTCGAGCCCGACGCCCGGTGCGATCGCGAACGCGCGAGCTCGGTTTTCGGCGACGCGCTCCCGTTCCTCGAACAGATGGTGCTCGACGTGAGCTCGATCACCGACGCGGAGCGGGTCGCGGCCGTCGACGCGCTCGGTGCGGACGCGTTCTCCGTGGTGCAGTGGTGCTGGTCCGTCGACGTTTGCACCCGGCTCTTTTATGCCTGGCGGCAGCTGTTCGAAGCCGTTCCCCGGCCCGAGACGCTCGACCCGGCCCCGTCGCTGTGGGAGGCCCTCGAGTCGTTCTTCGCCGCGGTCGCGCGCTGCGACGAGCTCGACCCGGTGACGACCGAGCTCGTGCGCCTGCGCGGCGCGCGTGCTCACGACTGTCGCCTCTGTCGATCGATCCGGAGTCTGCGCGCTGCCGAAGGCGGCGTGACCGAGGCGACCTACGACGCGGTCGACCACTACGAGCGCTCTGCGCTCGCCGAGCGGCACAAGGTCGCACTACGGCTGGTGGACGCGATCGTCTGGCAGCCGGTTGCCTACCCGAGCGGCCTTGCCGAACAGGTGCGATCGCAGTTCACGCCGGGCGAGGCCGTCGAGCTCGTGCTCGACGTCGCTCGCAACGGGGCGAACAAGATCGCGGTTGCCCTCGGCGCGGATGCGCCGCACGTGGAGGACGGCATCGAGTACTACGCGATCGCGGCCGACGGCACAGTGGTGTACGGCGGCCAGCCCTCGTACTGACCGCTCCCGGAATGCCATAAACATGCCACTGTTATGGCATGGCTTGAACGAGGGTGAGCACGACCGTCGATGCGCGGTTGCTCGCGAGCGCGCGCTCGGCCAACCGGGGCCTCAACGACGCCGCGCTGCTCGACGCGGCCTTGGAGGCCTTGCTCGCACGCCGCCGCGCCGCGCAGATCGACGCCGCGTACGCCGCGTACGACGCCGCGTCACTCGACGCCGAAGACGAGTGGAAAGACCCCGCGTCGTTCCGCGAGGCGGGGTCCTCGTCGTGAGCCTTCCGGCCCGTGGCGAGGTGTGGTGGTGCCAGCTCCCGCAAATCGGTCGCCGCCCCGTTGTCGTGCTCTCACGCGACGCCGCCATCTCGCGGCTGCGCCGGAGTCTCGTGGCACCGTGCACGACCGTGGTGCGCGGCCTCGCCAGCGAGGTCGTGCTGGAACCGGGCGAGGAGCCGGTCCCGAAGCGCTGCGCCGTGAACCTCGACTCGGTGGAGAGTGTCTCGGTAAAGACGCTGGTCGAACGCACGGGCTGGCTGAGCGATGAGCGGATGCGTGAGGTCTGCGCGGCGCTCGCCGTCGCAGTTGCCTGTGACTGAAGCGCGACGTCTCCCTCCGTAGCCAGTGGAGGCGTAGCCGTTGCAGGGCGCCCGCGCTGGCGAGGCTACGGGTTGGCGCGCAGCTCGAGCTGTTCGCGGTCGAGGATCCGGTAGCGGCTCCGACCCGTCGCCTCGATCCAGCACAGGCGCGTGAACATCGCAAGCGCCTTGTTGACGCGCTCGCGCGAGGCGCCGACGAGGCCGGCGAGGTCTTCCTGGGTCATCGGGAGCGCGAACTCGTCGGCGTCGCCGGCCAGCTCGAGCAGGTGCTTCGCGGTACGGGCCGGCACGTCGAGGAACACGGCGTCGGCAAGTGCCTCGTCGGTGGCGCGCAGGCGCTGGGCGAGCAGGCGGACGATGAGCCAGAGCGTCTCGGGACGGGCTTGCAGCGCCGCGCGCACGTCGTCGTACGCGACCGCCACCAGCTCGGAGTCGACCAGGGCGCGGGCCTCGGCCGAGCGGGGCTCGTCGTCGAAGAGGCCGAGCTCGCCGAAGAGGCCGCCCGCCTCCATGATCGCCACCATCGACTCGCGCCCGTCGTGAGACCGCGTCGAGACGGCCAGTCGGCCCTCGACCACGACGAAGAGCTCCTGGGACCTGTCCCCTTGAGAGAAGAGGAGCTCGCCCTTCTCGAGCCTCCGGGCCCGGGCCCGATCGCGCAACCCGTCGAGCACCTCGGAGGGGAGCCCGGCGAACAGCTCGGTCGAGTCGAGGAGGCGGCGCTTCGGCACGCGGCCACACTAACCGGGGTACGTCCGGGTGGTTCGGGTGCGGATTCTCGGTGGTTCCCGCGGTCCGGTAGCATGGTCCGTTCTCTCACCTTCCCCGGTGAGCCCCTTCGAGGAGTTCCATGTCCTTCGACGTCGGAGACAAGGTCGTCTACCCCCATCACGGCGCGGCGACGATCGAGAAGCGCGAGAAGAAGACCGCGTTCGGCAAGCGCCAGGACTACCTCGTCCTACGCCTCGCGTACGGCGATCTCACGCTCATGGTCCCCGCCGACAACGCCGAGGAGATCGGCCTGCGCGACGTGATCAACGACGAGGAGGTCGAGGAGGTGTTCGCGGTCCTTCGCAAGAAGGAGGCGCGCATGCCGACCAACTGGTCGCGCCGGTTCAAGAACCACGTCGAGAAGCTGAAGAGCGGCGACATCTACCAGGTGGCCGAGGTCGTTCGGAACCTCACGATCCGGGAGAGGGACAAGGGCCTCTCGGCGGGGGAAAAGCGCATGCTCGGCAAGGCGCGCCAGATCCTTGTGTCGGAGCTCACGTTCGCGCTCAACGTGAACGAGGAAGCCGCAGAAGAGACCCTCGACGAGGTGCTCGGCAAGGGCGACGCGCCGACCGCCGGCGATGGGGCTGCGCAGACACCGGCGGAGAGGACGCCCGCGGAGAAGGCCCCCGGGAAGAAGGCGGCGGCGAAGCAGGCCCCGGCCAAGAAGGCGGCGGCGAAGCAGGCCCCGGCTAAGAAGGCGGCGGCGAAGCAGGCCCCGGCGAAGAAGGCGGCGGCGAAGCAGGCCCCGGCCAAGAAGGCGGCGGCGAAGCAGGCCCCGGCGAAGAAGGCGGCGGCGAGCACCAAGTGATGCGACCCTGATCCGGCCGTGATCCGGGGTCTGGCAGACGCCTCGTTCAAGGCGACCACCTCCCGCGCCGATCCTTAGGGGGTTCGCGGTTCCGAGGGAGGCGACGCCGGCCGTGTTCGTCGAAGTCACTCGGCTCTTCACGGTGGTGCTGCTCACGGCAGCCGGCTTCCTCGTGGGCTCGGACCTGGGCGCCGCCGACCAGACGTTCGCCGGCATCGGCGGGATGCTCGGATGCCTCATCGGCTACCTGGGCGGCGGGCTGCTGGGTCGTATGCTCGAGCGGGCCGTCGGCGTCGTGGAGCGCCGCGTCGAGCGGGTGCCGCTCCCGCAGGTGCTCGCGGGCATGGTGGGTGGCGGCGTCGGTGCGGCGCTCGGGCTCATTTTCGCGGTGCCTGCTGCGGTCTACCTGCGGCCGGAGATCTCGCTGCCCATCGGTGGTCTGGCGATCTGGTTGATGATGTACCTCGGATTCCGGGTCGCGGCGCGCAAGAGCGAGGAGCTCTTCGCGATGGCGGGGCTTTCGACGCGACCGCTCGTGCGCGCGCGGCCCTATGACGACACCGAGGGGTTCCTCGTCGACTCGTCCGCGGTCATGGACGGCCAGCTCCGGCCGCTGTCGCGCTCCGGCCTCTTCCGGGACGACCTGCTCGTGCCGCGCTTCGTGCTCGACGAGCTGCAGGGGATGGCCGACGCTGGCGACGAGCGCAGCCGCCGAGCGAGGCAGGGACTCGAGACGCTCGAGGTGCTGCGGCGCGAGGCGCCCAATCGCGTCTACGTGGTGGACGACGAGGTGCCCGAGGTGGACGAGGTCGACGCGAAGCTCGTCGCCCTGTGTCGCCGACTGCAGCTGCGCCTCCTGACCAACGACGTCAACCTGGCCAAGGTGGCCGAGCTCCAGGGTGTCCCCGCGGTGATCCCACGGCGGCTGGCGGCCGACCTGCTCCCCGGCGTGCTGGCCGGTGAGACGATCGAGGTCGCGCTGACCCGTCCCGGCCGCCATCCGGGCCAGGGGGTCGGGTTCTTCGAGGACGGGTCGATGGTCGTGGTCAACGGCGGGGCGGATCTCGTCGGCGCGGGTGCGGTCGCCCTCGTGGTGTCGTCGATCGTGCCGACGAGCGCGGGACGGATCGTGTTCGCCCGGATCAACGACGCCCGGGAGCGCCACGAGCGTCCCTCCACGGACAGAGAGGTGGTCCCGGCGCCTTCAGGTGGGCCCGACTCGGGCCATCATTGAACGGTGCAGACCTGGGTGATCGTGGTCGCGGCCGGCGCGGGCCGACGCTTCGGGGCGGCCAAGCAGTTCCTCGCTCTCGGGGGAGAGCGGATCGTGGACCGAGCGTTGCGCGTGGCGCGCCGACATGCCGATGGGGTGGTGGTCGTGCTGCCCCGGGGTTGTGTCTGGGACGGACCGCCGGTGGATGCCGCCACCGAGGGCGGGCCGACGCGCTCGGCGTCGGTGCGCGCCGGACTGGAACGCGTGCCCGAGTCGGCCGAGGTGATCGTCGTGCACGACGCGGCGCGTCCCCTGGCATCCGACGTGCTCTACGACGCGGTCATCGCTGCGGTGGCCGAGGGTGCCGACGGCGCGGTGCCGGCGGTGGCGGTCGCCGACACCGTCAAGCGCGTGCGAGGCTCCCGGATCGTGGCCACGATCCCGCGCGACGATCTCGTCACGGTGCAGACACCGCAGGCCTTCGCTGCCGAACGGCTGCGTGCCGCGCACGGGACCGAGGCCGAGGGCACCGACGACGCGGCCCTGGTCGAGGCGGCCGGAGGGGTCGTGGTGGTCGTGCCCGGCGAGCCGGCAAACCTCAAGGTGACCGATCGAGACGACCTCGCGCGGGCCGAGGCGCTCTTGGCCGAGTTGCAGACATGATTCGCGTCGGACTCGGCTTCGACGTCCACCCGTTCGGTGGGAACAGTCCGCTCGTCCTCGGGGGAGTGACGATCGAGGGCCAGGGGCTCGCCGGCCACTCGGATGCCGACGTCGTCGCGCACGCGGTCGCCGACGCGCTGCTCGGTCCGGTCGGGCTCCCCGATCTCGGGACGCTGTTCCCGGCGAGCGACGACCGTTACCGGGGCGTCTCGTCGATCGAGTTGCTTGCCGACGTCGCGGGACGGGTAGCGCGCGAGCGCTGGTGGCTCGGCAACGTCGACGTGGTGATCGCCGCCGAGCAGCCACGGCTCTCCCCCCATGTTGCCGCGATGGCAGCGAACGTGGAGGCCGCACTCGCCGAGCTTCGAGAGCCGATGGGCCCGGGCGTGATGGTCTCGATCACGCCGAAGCGGGGCGAGGGTCTGGGCTTCGTGGGCCGGGCCGAGGGCATCGCCGCGTGGGCGGTTTCCCTGCTCGAGCGCGGCTGATTGGCCGGTAGCCTCCGGTCCCATGGTCCGCATCCACGACACGTTGCTGGGACGCGACGTCGAGCTCGAGCCTCGCGTCCCCGGCCGGGTGTCGATCTACGTGTGCGGCCCGACGGTCTACGAGGTTCCCCACGTCGGTCACGGCCGCACGGCACTCGTCTACGACGTGATCCGGCGCTACCTCGAGTGGCGTGGGTTCGCCGTCGCGTACGTGAGCAACGTGACCAACGTCGACGACAGGATCATCGCCCGGGCCGCGGCGGAAGGCGCGACCGAGCAGGAGATCTCCGCGCGCTACGAGGCCACCTACTGGGCCGAGCTGGAGCGCCTCGGCGTACGACGCCCCGACGACGTGCCGCACGCCACCGAGTTCATCGAGCCGATGGTCGATCTCATCGCGCAGCTCGTCGCGTCGGGGCATGCCTACGTGATCGAGGGCGAGGGTGTGTACTTCGCTGTCGACAGCTACGGGGGCTACGGCGAGCTCTCCCACCGGCGTCTCGGCGACCTCCTCGACAGCGCGGGATCGCGGGTCGACGTCGACGAGCGCAAGCGGAGCCCGGTCGACTTCGCGCTCTGGAAGGCGGCGAAGCCGGGTGAGCCCGACTGGGACTCGCCGTGGGGGCGGGGCCGGCCGGGGTGGCACATCGAGTGCTCGGCGATGTCGCTCGAGCTGCTGGGCGAGGGCTTCGACATCCACGGCGGTGGTGACGACCTGGTCTTCCCGCACCACGAGAACGAGCGGGCGCAGGCGGAGGCGGCCGGCCACGAGTTCGCACGCCACTGGATCCACTCGGGCATGGTGATGATCGGTGGCGAGAAGATGTCGAAGTCGCTCGGCAACTTCACGACCCTCGGCGAGGCGATCGACGCGCACGGAGACCGCGCCTTCCGCCTCGCCGTGCTCCAGGTCCACTACCGGTCGCAGATGGAGCTCGGCGACACCGAGCTGCGTGCCGCGGCCGAGGCGGTCGGGCGGCTCGACGCGCTCGTTCGCCGCACCGTGGCAGCCGGGATCGCGGTGACCGGTGTGCCGGTGGCCGACGACGTGGCCGACCGGTTCCGCGCCGCGATGGACGACGACTTCGGGACCCCGGGCGGGGTCGGGGTGGTCTTCGACACGGTCCGGCGCGCGAACAGCGCGATCGACGCGGGCGACGAGCCGGGCGCGGCACGTCTGGTCGCCACCGTCGTGGAGCTGGCGGGCGCGCTCGGACTCGAGGTCGGCGCAGGGGAGACGGTCGCCGAGCGCGATGCGGAGATCGACGCGATGGTGGCCGAGCGAGACGCGGCGCGGGCCACCAAGGACTTCGCCGCTGCCGACCGCCTTCGCGACGAGCTCACCGCGCGCGGGATCACGTTGGAGGACACACCGCGCGGCACCGTCTGGCACCGATGAGCAGAGGTGCGTCTCCCCGTCGCGGCGCAGGCCGCGGCGCTGACCGCGGCGAGGGACTGGGCGGTGACCAGGTGGAAGGCCGCCAGGCCGTGCGGGAGCTGCTGCGCGCGGGGCGCCGCCGTGTGCGCGAGCTGTGGGTGGCGCCGAGCCGTGACGCGCCCGTGCTCGACGAGATCCTCGACCTCGCGGGGGCGGCCGGTGTTCGGGTGCGCCAGGTGAGCGCGGTGGAGCTCGACGCGCGTGCCCGCACCGAGTCGCCGCAGGGAGTGCTGGCGCGCGCCGCGCCGGTGGAGCCGGCCGACCTCGACGACCTCCTCGCCCGACCCGACGCGTTCCTCGTCGCGCTCGACGGCGTCACCGACCCGGGCAACCTCGGCGCGGTGCTCCGGGTGGCGGAGACGGCGGGAGCGACCGGGGTGGTGCTGGCGCGCCACCGCTCGGCGCGGCTCTCACCGGCCGCGGTGAAGGCGGCCGCCGGTGCCGTGGAGTGGCTGGCGATCGCCACCGCGGCCGGCATCCCGGCTGTGCTCGACCGCGCCCAGCGGGCCGGGGTTTGGTCGGTCGGGCTCGACGCGGCAGGAGACGCCGAGGTGTTCGAGCTCGCCGTCGCCGACCGGCCGCTCATGCTCGTGCTCGGCGCGGAGGGCCGTGGCCTCTCGCGCCTCGCGCGCGACCGCTGTGATCTGGTCGCGAGCGTTGCGATGTACGGCCGGCTGGAGAGCCTCAACGTCGCCACCGCAGCCGCCGTCGCGTTCCACGCGGTCGCCCGACAACGGGCCCGGTAACTTGGATGCCCCCTGCCGGGGTAGCTCAGTTGGTAGAGCAGCGGTCTTGTAAACCGCAGGTCGTCGGTTCGATCCCGACCTCCGGCTCCAATGTCCCGTCGGTCCGAGCGCGTCCGAGGCGGTGATTCGACGCGTCAAATCGAGCGGCGCGACGAGTAGCGTTCCGGCTCGTGCGGGAGATCGTCTGGCGGCACGACCCGGCCGCGGGGTATCAGCAGCGACAGCCGCAGACGGTCGCGGATGCTCGCGATCGTCTCGACCGCGGCAACGCGGCGTTCGCAGAGCTCGGCCGATCCGGCGGCACCCATGTCATCCCCGTCGGTCCGGAGGCGTTTGGGCTTCCGCGCACCGAAGGCGCCGAGCTCGCCCAAGAGCCGTTCGCGGCAGTGCTCGGCTGCTCCGACGCACGCGTGCCGGTCGAGCTCGTCTTCGGGCAGGCAGCGAACGACCTCTTCGTCGTGCGGGTCGCGGGCAACGTTCCGGGCACTGAGTGCCTCGGCAGCCTTCACTACGCGGTCCAGAACCTGTCGACGCTCCGGCTGGTCGCCGTGCTCGGGCATACGCGTTGCGGTGCCGTCACCGCGGCCGTGGACGCGCTGCTCGCGCCGGAGACCTACCTGCGCGTGGTGCACGATCCGGCGCTCCGTGCGATTGTCGACGCGCTGCTCGCGGGTGTGCGCATGGCCGCGCTGACGCTCGCCGAGGTGCACGGCGCGTCCGTCGTCGGCGCCGCCGGCTACCGCGACGCCCTCGTGGAGATCGCGGTGGTGGCGAATGCCGCGGTCACGGCCGCGGTGCTCGCCCGCGCCATCGAGCCCGACGTCGTGTTCGGGGTCTTCGATCTGGAGCAGCGGACCGTCGGCGTGTCGGGCCCGCCGGGCTGGACGCCTGGACTCGCCGACCCGCCCGTCGACGACCAAGCCCTAGGCACGCTACTCCGTGCGCATGCCGCGACAGCCGGCCTGAGCTGATCCGGAGCCTCGGATGCCACCCCTCCGGGTCGTCGAGCCGGTAGGGTCCCAGTGACCGTGATCTCGTCTCCGGTGGTATTCGCATGACCGATCCGAGCGCATCCGAGCCGCGGCCGGGCTGGCCCCATGCCACGTCCCCGAGTGGTCGCGCCGCAGGCTCCTCCGCCGCGCGCGGCGCAGTCCTCATCGGCATCGCCGTGATCATCGGCATCGTGCTCCTGCAGGTCATCGACGCCGGCTCCGGTGAACCGATCGGTGACGGTGGCGGCGCGAGCACGGAGACCACCACGACCACCACCACCGGAGCATCGTCGACCACCTCGACGACGACCGCGGCGAAGCCGCCGGCCCAGGTGTCCCTGCTCGTGCTCAACGGCTCCGGCAGGAGCGGAGCGGCGACTGCGCTCACCAACACGCTCAAGGCGAAGGGCTACCCCACGCTGACCCCGGCCGACGCTCCGGCCCGCACCGGTACGGTCGTGTACTTCAAACCGGGTTCCGACCGCGAGTGCGCGACCGTGGCCACCGCCGTCGGCGGGAGCCCGAAGGTGGAGGCGATCCCCAGCCCCGCTCCCACAGGCAGCGAGAACGCAAGCTGCGTCGTGCTCCTCGGTTCCTAGCCGTCGTATCGGCCGCCGCGTGATCGCGGACGCGCTGGTGCCGATCGTCCTCGCGCCGGCGAGCTCGGTGGTGCTCGTCGACTTCGACGGCTCGCTCGCGCCGATCGTCGACGACCCCGAGGCCGCCGCGCCGCTGCCCGCCGCCCGTCAAGCCCTGGCCGCGCTCGTCGGGCGCGTCGGGCGCGTCGGTGTCGTGAGCGGGCGTCCCGCCGAGTTCCTGCGCGCCGCACTCGCGCTCGACGGCGTCGTGCTGGTCGGCCAGTACGGCTTGGAACGGGTCGTCGACCGCAGGGTGGTGGTCGACCCCCGGGTCGAACGCTACCGAGCGACGGTCGCGACCGTCGCGGCGGAGGCCGAGCGCGCGCTCGCCGGCATCCGCGTCGAGCGCAAGGGCGACGTCGCGGTCGCGATTCACTGGCGGCAGAACCCCGGCCGCGCGGATGAGGCCCGCCACTGGGCCGACGGTGCCGCGTCCGCTTCGGGCCTTGAGCTGCATCCGGGGCGGATGGTTGCGGAGCTGCGCCCGCCGATCGCCGTCGACAAGGGCAGTGCCGTCGAGCTGCTGTGTGCGGGGATGCGCGTCGCGCTGTTCGCCGGGGATGACCGGGGCGACCTGCCCGCGTTCGACGCCCTCGACCGTCTCGTCGCGGGCGGTGCGCTCGATCAGGCCGTGCGCGTCGGCGTGCGGTCATCCGAGGAGCCGTCCGAGGTCATCGCCCGGGCCGACCTCCACGTCGACGGTCCCGAAGGCCTCGCCCACCTTCTTCTCGACCTCGCCACTGCAATTCCCTGACTACATGTCAGCTAGTCGCTTGTCGGATCTGGGTCTCGAGCCAGACGGTCGGGGGGCTCGAGACTGCAGCCTGCCGCAGCCGTGCCGCGCGCACCGCACGCTCGGCGGGCTCCATCATCAGGCCTTCGTGGAGCGCGGCCGCGGTCTGCACGACGTCGTACGGGTGCACCATGATGCAGCCCCCTTCGAGCACCTCGTAGGCGCCGGCGTCGCGCGAGAGGCACACCACCCCGTCGTGGCGGTTGACGAGCGGGCCTTCCATCGCCACCAGGTTGAGGCCGTCGCGCACGGGGTTCACGAGGAGCACGTCGCTGCACACGAGTCCGGCGACCGAGCGTGCGTAGTTGTCGCGCGTGTCCAGCCACACCGGCTCCCAGCCTGGCCGTGCCCAGCGCTCGTTGACCCGAGCCGCGGCCCGCTCAACTTCGTTGCGGTACGCCTGGTATTCGGGCAGCGACTCACGCGACGGGTTGAGCAGCGCTGCGAAGACGACGCGCTCGCGCAGTTCGGGGTGCTCCTCGAGCATGAGGTCGTAGGCGTGGAAGCCCCGCACGACGTTCTTCGACAGCTCCATGCGGTCGCTGCGCACCACGAGCGCCCGGTCGCCCACCCGCTCCTCGAGCGCGGCGATCGCCTGTTGCACCTCGGGGGTGGCGAGGTCGTCGGCGAGCGCTTCGGGGTCGGGTCCGAACGAGGCGGCGTACGTACGCCCGACGGCACCGTGCGGGCCGAGCACGGAGCGCGCCGAGGCGCGGAACGCGTTGGCCCACCGCTCGGTGTGGAATCCGGCGGTGCAAACGGCGAGCGAGGCGCAAATCGCGTGAGCGGCGTAGTCGGGCAGGACGCGGATCGTGTTGGGGCCGCAGAACGGTGTGTGTGTGAAGTGCGTGACGTGGAGGTCCGGGCGTGTTTCTCGCAGAATGCCGGGCACGAGCATGAGGTGAAGGTCCTGGAGCAGCACCGTGTCGGATTCCGGCGCCGTCTCGGCCACCGCCTCGGCGAACGCCTGGTTGACGGCGACGTAGCCGTGCCATGCGTCGCGCCAGCGACGGTCGTAGAGCGGCCGGCGCGGCAGGTCGTACAGGCCGTGGAAGAGAAACCAGAACGTAGAGTTCGAGATCACGTCGTAGTGGAGACGATGCGCTTCCCGGTCAAGTGCGAGTAGGCGGAGGTCGAAGTCGGACGCGCGGGCCGCGTCGGTGGCCACCGCGGCGCGATCGTCTTCGGAGATCGCGGCCGCGATCCAGCGCACGTCCTCGCGGCGCGCCAGGAGCGGTCCGAGCGCGCTGACCACACCCCCCGCGCCCCGACGGGCCTCGAACGTCTCGTCCTCGCGGGCGCGGAACGTGACGGGGCCGCGGTGCGAGACGACGATCACTGGCTAGCCCGCGAGCGATCCGAAGAGGCGAACCCAGTCCTCGAGCTCGCGGGTCGATAGGAAGTTCTGCCGGACGTGCTCCTTGCCTGCCATACCCATCTCGTCGGCGCGGTCTGGGTTCGCGAGCAGCTCGATCGTGCGTCGCGCGCACGACTCGACCGAGTCGACCAGGTAGCCGTCGAGGCCGTCGCGGATCTGGAGCTCGATGCCGCCGGCGCGACCGCCGATCACGGGCCGGCCCTTCCAGAGACCCTCCGCCACGGTGAGACCGAAGCCCTCCCGCAACGACTTCTGCACCACGACGTCGGCCGCCCGCTGGAACGCGTTGATCTGCACGTTGCCGACCTGCTGGATGTTTGACAGCAGATGGATGTCGCGGTCCTGCCCGCGCGCCTCCTCGACTTGCTCCCAGACTCGGAAGCACTCGGGATCGTCAGTGGCCATCGAGCCCGCGAGCACGAGCTGGGCGTCGGGCACCTCGTCGCGCACGATGCGGAACGCCTCGATCACGCCGACCGGGTCCTTCCACGGGTCGTATCGGCTGACCTGGCACATGATCGGGCGTGTGGTGTCGATCCCGTACTGCTTGCAGATCTCGGTGACGAAGGGATCGTGGAGGTCGAGGTTCTTCACCGACAGCGGGTCGATGCACGGCGGTGCGACGACAACGCGCTCGGTGCCGAGCGATGCCGGGACGAACTCGGGCATCGTCCACACCGAGGCGTCATACTGTTCGACATGGGGAAGGAAGAACTCCCATATGTCTGCGCGCGCATCGGTGAGATCGATGTGACAGCGCCAGATCCAGTGGGTGCCCGGCCGGTTGACGCCCGAGTAGCCAACGAACGTGAGCAACGCGGCCGGCTGCGGGTCGTGGACGACCACGTAGTCCCAGCTGTCCTCGAGGAGCAGGGCGTTGTCGAGGACCTTCTCCAGGTACACCTTCTGCATGTCGTGGTTCCACGGCACGTCGGCGCCCTGCAGAGCGTTGTGCACCGCCTTCGTGACGGCGAAGAACTCGTCGCTGCCGTGGATCACCTGCCACTCGGCCTCGATGCCCAAGCTGCGCAGGAGGGGCACATGGGTCGCCAGCAGCTCGGCGACGCCACCGCCGTAGGCCGTGGCGTTGACGTGCAAAATCCGGGCACCGCGCAGTGGCTCGGCCAGCGCGCGAATCCGCTCGACGGTGTCGGCGCCCGCGACCCCTTCGTAGTCGGCGAGGTCCTTCTCGAGCAGGGGGACGCGTTCGAGCACCTGGGACTTCCTCGGTCTGATCGGCGCGGGCCATGCCGAAGCGGTCAATCTATCGACCGTGATCGGCCGCGCTGTTGCCTGTCCTGACAAGTTTCGCTCCTCGTTGACCGCAGCCGAGGCCGCGGCCGCGATCGCCCGGGGCCTGCGAACGGCAGGCTTCTCCGAGGTCGTGGAGCTTCCCCTAGCCGACGGGGGCGAGGGAACGCTCGACGCACTGGTTGCCGCGAAGGGCGGTTCGCGCCGTACGACCAGGGTCGCCGGCCCGCTGGGCGACCCGGTCGACGCCGAGTGGGCCGTCCTGGCCGACGGCACCGGGGTCGTGGAGATGGCGCGGGCCAGCGGGCGTGCCCTCGTCACCGGAAGGCCCGATCCTCTCAAGGCCAGTACCCGTGGCACCGGGGAGCTGATCGCGGCTGCGGCTCGGGCGGGCGTACGGCGGATCGTCGTCGGGGTCGGCGGCAGCGCGACCACCGATGGTGGCCTCGCCGCGGTGGAGGCGCTCGGCTGGTCGCTCGCCGGACTCGACGTGGTGGTCGCGTGCGACGACGTCGGAACCGCGTTCACGGCCTCGGCCGAGGTCTACGGTCCGCAAAAGGGTGCCTCGGCCGCGCAGGTGGCTCTGCTGACGCGTCGCCTCGAGCAGCTTGCCGCGTTGTATCGCGACCGCACCGGCGTCGACGTGACGACGCTGGAGGGAGCCGGGGCCGCGGGCGGGCTTGCCGGTGGACTGGCTGCGATCGGCGCGCGTCTCGAGCCCGGCTTCGACGTCGTCGCACACGCCGCGGGTCTCGAGTTCGAGCTCGAAGGTGCTGAGCTCGTCGTCACCGGGGAGGGCAAGCTCGACGCGACCAGCTTCGCGGGCAAGGTGGCCGGCAGCGTGCTCGCATGGGCGAACGACCTCGGCGTGCCGCACCGAGCGGTCATCGCGGGCCAAGTCACCGAGGAGGGCCGCCAGGAGGCGCAGGCGTCCACCTCGGCCCAGGATGGAGCAGACGGGCGCCGGAGCCGACCATCGGAGGAAGCGAGCGTGCTGGGCGATGTGCTCGTTCTCGCGCTGACCGATCGCGTGTGGCAGGCGGGCGAAGCGTTTTCACGCGCCGCGACGCTCGTCGAGGAGTCGGCGATCGAGGCGGGCCGCCGCGCGCTGGGTCTCGACTGAAGCGAGGGCTACGCGCTGAGACCGCGACCGGCGCGGTAGCCGGCGATGGTCGCGGCGGGTGGCCGCTCGCGGACCTCGATGGTCATCGCCTCGGGCTCGTAGCCCTCGGCGAAGCGGCGGAGCTCGGCGTGCTCGGCAGGGACGCGATCGAACCCGGCCCGTCGCAGCGCGGTGACGAGGATCGCGGTCGCTTGGGGACCCAGGTCTTCGAGCGGGCGGTTGCGGTGCTCGCGCACGCCGAGATCGACCTGCGCGGTAGCTCCGAGCCCGAAGCGCTCGACCACGTCGATCAGCATGCCGAGCTCCACGCCCCAACCCTCTACGAACGGGACGGACTCGAGGACGTCGCGTCGTCCCGCGTACTCACCGGCGAGGGGCTGGACGAAGCGGACGAGCTGGGGGAACAGCACCGAGATCAGCGGTCGGGCCACCAGCTCGGTGACTCTCCCACCGCCGTGGGGCTCGGCGTGCAGCGGTCGCTCGTAGAAGCCCTTGACGAACCCGACCTCCGGCGCGGTCAGCAGTGGGCCGAGGAGCCCGGTGACGAAGTGCGGTCCGAAGTTGCGGATGTCGGCGTCGACCCAGCAGATCACCTCGCCTCGGGAGACGTGCAGCGACTTCCACATCGCGTTGCCCTTGCCGGAACCGGGCCCGGCCTCGGGGAGCACGTCGGCCTCGGCGAACACGCGGGCGCCCTCCCACGTGGCGACCTCGGCGGTGCTGTCGGTCGAGCCGTCGTCGATCACGACGACCTCGTCCACCAGGGGCACGGCCTCCATCAGGGTGCGGCGCACGGTCGCGACGATGTGCCCTACTGTGGCCTCCTCGTCCCGGGCGGGCAGGCACACCGACACCCGGGAACCCGTGCGGGCTTTCGCGGCGGCGAGGTGCTCCGGGTCGAAGGCGTCGTGGCGCCAGGGCACGGGGAGGAGCTGCACGACCGGCCAGCGTAGGCGGCCCGCCGTTCCTGGTTCGCCCCGGTGGGCGGCGCGGCCTACACTGCTCGGCAACGCGCTCATCCAGAGCGGCCGAGGGACGGGCCCGACGACGCCGCGGCAACCAGCACTCCGGGTAACCGGGGCCAGGTGCCAATGCCCGAACGATGAGAGAGCCCCGCAGCGTGGGCCACCGGTCTCCGGTCCTCCGCTCGAGGCGCTCGACCAATGGCGAGCGCGCCGAGCAGGGCAGCCGTGGGCGACCACCCGGGAAGTGGTGGGCGACCACCTGGACACAGGAGCACTGACATGGCCCATGTGGACTCGTTGCGGTGTCGGGAGTGCGGCCGTACCTACGACGTCGCGCCGATCTACACGTGTGAGTGGTGCTTCGGCCCGCTCGAGTGCGCGTACGACTACGACGCGATCGCCGGCGCGATCAGCCGCGAGAAGATCGCGGCGGGCCCGCCGAGCATCTGGCGGTACGCCGATCTCCTGCCCGTCGACCGGAACCCGGCGGTCGATCTCGGTGCCGGGTACTCGCCACTCGTGCGCGCCGACCGGCTCGCCGCGGAGCTCGGCCTCGGTGAGGTCTGGATCAAGAACGACACGACCAACCCCACGAACTCGTTCAAGGACCGGGTCACCTCGGTGGCGCTCTCGAAGGCGCTCGAGTTCGGCTTCAAGGTGGCAGCCTGCGCGTCTACCGGCAACCTGGCCAACGCAGTCGCGGCGCACGCCGCGCACGCGGGTCTGCGCAGCTTCGTGTTCGTCCCGGCGAACCTCGAGGCCGGCAAGATCGTCACCACGGCGGTGTACGGCGGCAACGTCGTCGCGATCGACGGCAATTACGACGACGTGAACCGCCTGTGCGCTGAGCTCGCGGGCACCTATCCGTGGGCGTTCGTCAACGTGAACGTCCGTACGTACTACGCGGAGGGCTCCAAGACGCTCGCCTACGAGACCGCCGAGCAGCTGGGCTGGGAGGTCCCCGACCACGTCGTCGTTCCTGTTGCCAGCGGCTCGCTGCTCACCAAGATCCGCAAGGGCTTCGACGAGCTGCACAAAGTCGGCCTGCTCGATGCCGAGCCCGAGGTGCGGGTGAGCGGTGCACAGGCCCTGGGCTGCTCGCCGGTCGCGGGCGCGTGGCTCGAGCAGATTGACACGATCAAGCCGGTGAAGCCCGACACGATCGCCAAGTCGCTCGCGATCGGGAACCCCGCCGACGGCTACTTCGCGCTCGACGCCGTCCGCCAGACGGGTGGGGGGTTCGCCGCGGTCACCGACGACGAGGTCGTCGAGGCGATCAGGCTCCTCGCACGGACCGAGGGCATCTTCGCCGAGACGGCAGGGGGCGTGACGATCGCCACCCTCAAGCATCTCGCCGAGCAGGGGGTCGTGCGGTCCGACGAGCGCGTGGTCGCGTACGTCACCGGCCACGGACTCAAGACGCTCGACGCCGTCCAGGACGTGGTCGGCCCGACCGCGACCATCGCCCCCAACCTCGACGCGTTTCACGCGGCGTTCGACCGGGAGGACCTCGCCTGATGGGCGTGATCGTTCGCATCCCCACTCAGCTGCGCGAGCTCTCGGCCGGCGCCGCGGAGATCACCCTGCCAGCAGGCACCGTCGCCGAGCTGCTGGCGGCCCTCGACGCCGCGCACCCCGGCTTCGCGGAGCGCCTCCACGACGGCGACGGCCAGCTCCGGCGCTTCGTCAACGTCTTCGTCGCCGACGAGGACATCCGCTTCCTCGACGGGCTCGAGACGCCGGTGGCGGACGGGCAGGTCGTGAGCATCATCCCCGCCGTCGCCGGGGGCTGATCCGCCCGGAGGCCGGTGGGGCCGGTTCAGACCGTGACGTACATCTGCTCCGCGACGCCTGTCGGCACCGTGTGCTCACCCGCGCCGGTCTTCACGCGTACCCCGTCGGGGTTCCGGGACAGCACGGTCGCGCTGGCCCCAGGGATCAGCCGGGCGCGGGCGACGAGCTCCAGGCTGGCGTCGTCGAGCTCGAGCTTCTCGCTGATGCGCGTCACGGTGACCTTGCCGGGCGCGGCCTCGGTGAGCATCGTCGAGGGCACCGGCTGCGCCGTCCGCTTGGAGCCGGGGATCGGGTTCCCGTGCGGGCACGTCATCGGATCGCCGAGCAGCTCGACCAGCTTCACCTCGACGTCAGCCGAGATGGCGTGCTCCCACAGCGCCGCCTCTCGATGCACCTTCTCCCACTCCAGGCCGATCACGTCGGCGAGCAGGCGCTCGGCCAGGCGGTGCCGGCGAACAACGGTCGTCGCCAGGTTCCGGCCTTTGGGGGTCAGGCGGATGCTGCGGTCGGTCCGCAGCTCGGTGTAGCCCGCGGCGCTGAGGCGGTTGACGGTCTCGGAGACCGCGGGTGCCGACAGGCCGAGGCGCTCGACGAGTCGGGCTCGGAGCGGCACGACGCCCTCTTCCTCGAGTTCGAGGATGGTCTCGAGGTACTCCTCGGTGGTGTCGTGCATCTCGGCCATAGAGGTAAGGCTACCCTGACCATGAATGGAAGAGGTCATCGAGACGCCGGTGCGCGGCCGGGTGTTCGGCGCCGTGCCGCCCGTCGTGGCGGCGCGCTCGCTCGTGAAGGTCTTCGGATCGGTGCGTGCCGTCGACGGGGTCGACCTCGAGGCCCGGCCCGGGGAGCTCCTGGCGCTGCTCGGTCCGAGCGGCTGCGGCAAGACGACGACGTTGCGGCTCCTCGCCGGCTTCGAGCGTCCCGACCAGGGGAGCATCGCCCTGGCGGGCGACGTCGTGGCCGGCGACGGCCGCTTCGTGCCGCCCGAGCGTCGCCGCATCGGTGTCGTGTTCCAGGACTTCGCGCTGTTCCCGCACCTGACGGTCGCCCAGAACCTCGGCTACGGGGTACGTGACAAGTCGAGCCGCCGGCGGCGGGTCGCCGAGATGCTCGAGCTCATCGGCCTGGCCGATGCGGCAGATCGTCTCCCCCACGAGCTGTCCGGCGGACAGCAGCAGCGCGTCGCGCTCGGACGCGCCCTGGCGCCAGAGCCCAGCCTTGTGCTGCTCGACGAGCCCTTCTCCAACCTCGACGCGGCGCTGCGCGTGCGCATGCGGGCGGAGGTCCGCGAGATCCTGCTCCTCGCGGGCGCGACGGCGGTGTTCGTCACGCACGACCAGGAGGAAGCACTCAGCCTCGCGGATCGGGTCGCGGTGATGCAGGGTGGCCGCCTCCTCCAGGTCGACGCACCGGCGGAGCTCTACGCGCGGCCTGTCGACGCCTTCGTCGCCACGTTTGTGGGCGACGCCGACCTGCTGCCCGGCGAGGCCGACGGTCAGGAGGTCGACACCGCGATCGGCCGGATCTCCGCGCCCGGCTCGCCCGCAGGCCCGGTCGACGTGGTGCTGCGTCCCGAACGGGTCCGGGTGTGGCTCGACGGCACGGGGATCGGGGTCGTGCACCGCATCGAGTACTTCGGCCACGGTCAGCTCGTGGAGGTGGAGCTTCCAGCCGGCCGCCGTGCCCGCGCACGTCTCGGCCCGTCGCGCGACCTCCTGGTCGGCGATCGGGTGTCGCTCGCCATGACCGGCGACGTGCTGGTCTTCCCGGCCGGGCCGTCGGTCTCCGCCGCGGCGGGGGAGTGAGTGCCGCGGTCGACGTCGCCGTGCTCGGCGCCGGCCCGGCCGGTCTGCTCGCCGCGCTGGCGCTCGTCCGCCGTGGTCGGCGGGTCGTGGTGGTCGAGCAGTCCGCCGCGGTCGGCGGGCTCGCGGGCAGCTTCGAGGTCGCAGGAGTGCGTGTGGACCACGGCAGCCACCGCCTGCACCGGGCGTGCGACCCGGCTCTGCTGGGGCTGCTGCGCGAGCTGCTCGGAGACGACTTGCAGCGGCGAGCGCGCCGGGGACGCCTGCGTCTTGCCGGCCGCTGGGTGCAGTTCCCACCTCGGGCGGCCGATCTCGCTCGCAACCTCCCACCGGGCCTTGCGCTTCGTCTTGCGCTCGATGCGGTCGGCGCTTCGCTGCGCACCCCCGCCGCGGACACGTTCGACGAGGTCATCCGGGCCGGTCTCGGTCCCACCATGTATCGGCGCTTCTACGGCCCGTACGTCGAGAAGATCTGGGGGATCCCCGGCGAGCGGCTCTCGGGGGAGCTGGCCCGGCGTCGGGTAGGTGCTCGCTCGGGCGTCGAGCTGCTTTCCCGTCTGAGAAGCCCTGATCCGGACGCACGGACGTTCTTCTACCCGCGCCGTGGCTTCGGCGAGATCGTCGAGCGTCTCGCCGATGCGGCCGTGGCCGCGGGCGCCGAGCTGGTGCTGGGGGAAGCGGTGGCCGGTGTGAGCGACCGCGGCGAGGTGCGCACGACGCGGCGGAGCGTGCCCGCGGAGCTCGTCCTCTCGACGATCCCGCTGAACGCGCTCGCCGGCCTGGTGCACCCGGCACCGGCCCCGCCGGTGGTGACCGCCTCGGGTCTCCTGCGGTACCGGGCACTGGTGCTCTGCTACGTGGTCCTCGAGCGGGAGTGCTACACGGAATTCGACGCCCACTACTTCCCCGGATCCGAGACTGCCGCGAGCCGCGTGTCGGAGCCAACGCGCTATCGCGACGGTGCCGGAACCGACCCGGCTGGCCGCACCGTGCTCTGTATCGAGCTGCCGTGCAGCATCGGGGACGCGACGTGGACCGCCCACCCCTCGGACCTCGCGGCACGGACCATGGTCGAGCTCGCGCGATGTGGTTTGCCCGCGGCCACCCCGGTGCATGCGGAAGTCCGTCGGGTGCCGCACGCGTACCCCGTCTACGACGTCGGCTACGAGGGTCCGCTCGCGACGCTCGACGGGTGGGCGCGCTCACTCACGCGGATCGTGACCTTCGGCCGTCAGGGACTCTTCGCTCACGACAACACTCACCACGCGCTCGCCATGGGTGCGGCGGCGGCGGCGGCGGTGCGCGAGGACGGGTCCTTCGATGCCGGGGCCTGGCTGGAGGCCTGCGACCGATTCCGTACCCACGTCGTGGAGGACTGAGCCCAGGATGCTACTCATGGGGTGTGCAGCTCGCGCCACACCGCAGGGACGACAGCGCGCAGGTAAGGGTCGAGCCGCACGAACGAACGCCCTCGCTCCCGGAACGCGTACGTGATCGGCACCTCGGCGTAGCGGTACCCCTTGCGCACGAGGTCGAGCGTGAGCACCTGCGCGTAGTTGTAGTCGTGGATGATCTCGGCGGCGGAAGCGGCCTGCCCGCTGAGCGCGCGGTAGCCGCTCTGCCCGTCGGTGATCGGCAGGTGCGCGAGCCGGGCCAGCACTGCGGTGAGTACCCGGTTGCCGATGCGCCGGTGAGGGTGCATGCGCCGGATCTCGCCTGCGAAGCGGGAGCCGACCACGTAGTCGGCCTGGCCCGCGAGGATCGGCGCGACCATGCAGGGGAGCTCTTCGGGGGCGTACTCGCCGTCGGCGTCGCAGAACGCGACCGCCGCCGCGTGCCGGCGTACCGCCTCGGCCAACCCGAGCCGGACTGCAGCGCCCAGGCCTTCGGGCCCGTGGTTCGCGACGACGGTTGCCCCGGCCTCGGTGGCACGAGTGGCAGTGGCGTCGGTGGAGTGGTCGTCGACGACGAGGCAGCAGACCGGGTGTCCCGCGACCGACCGCGGCACGCGGCGGACCACGTCGCCGACCGACGCGTCCTCGTTGCGAGCCGGGAGGAAGAGGACCACCGGGCGATGCATGACCTAAGGTTAGGACAACTTTACAAACGGTGCGAGCCGTGGCAGGCTGCGCGCCATGCGCCGATCCCGTCCCGTCGCCGTCGCGCTGGCCCTGGCCCTGGGTGCCGGTGCGCTGACCGCCTGCGAGAGCGGCGGTGGGCGGCGGGTGACGATCTACTCCGGCCGGACCGAGGAGCTCATCGCGCCGCTCCTGGAGCGCTTCGCACAGGAGTCCGGGATCTCGGTCGACGTGCGCTACGGCGACTCGGCCGACCTGGCCCTCCTGCTCAACGAGGAGGGCGACAAGAGCCCGGCCGACGTGTTCTTGTCCCAGAGCCCCGGAGCGATGGGCTACGTCGACGGCAGCGACCTGCTGCGCGAACTTCCGGACGAGATCCTCGACCAAATCGACGCGCGGTTCCGGGCCGGGGACGGGGACTGGGTGGGGGTCTCGGGTCGGGTCCGGGTGCTCGTGTACAACCGCGAGAAGGTCGATCTCGGCACGCTTCCCGACTCGGTGTTCGACCTCACCCAGGGGCGCTACCGGGGGAAGGTCGGCATCGCCCCCACGAACGCGTCGTTCATCGACTTTGTCACCGCGATGCGAGAGATCGAGGGAGACGAGCGGACCCTCGCTTGGCTGGAAGGTCTGAAGGCCAACGACGCCCAGGAGTACGCGAACAACATCGCGATCGTCGAGGCCGTGGGCCGCGGCGAGATCGATCTCGGGCTGGTGAACCACTACTACAACGAGCAGGCCAAAGCCGAGGACCCCGGGATCGCGAGCGAGAACTTCGTCTTCCCGAACGGCGACATCGGTGCGGTGATCCTCGTCACGGCGGCCGGCGTGTTGCGCACCAGCGCGCGCACCGACGAAGCAGAGCAGCTGGTCGACTTCCTGCTCTCGAAGGAAGCTCAGGAGTACTTCGCGGAGCAGACCTTCGAGTACCCGCTGGCCGCTGGCGTCGAGCCAACCGTCGAGGACCTCCCGCCACTCGCCGACATCGCGGGGCCGTCGGTCGAGCTCAGCTCCCTCGGCAACGAGCTCGCGAAGACACGCGAGCTGATCCAGCAGGCCGGCTTCGAGGCCTGAGATGACCGTCGTCGCTCTCGACCGAGTGGCGATTGGCCCGACGGCGCCCCCGAGGGCCCCCGTCGGGTTGGCGGTGGCCGGGCTGGCGATCGGCGCGGGGTTCGCGGCACCGTTCGTCTACCTCCTCGTTCGGAACCTCGACGGCGTCACCGGGTTCCTCGACGTCGTCGCCTCGCGTGAAGTGACGGAACCGCTGTGGCGGACGCTGTGGCTGGCGGTCAGCGTCACGATCGCGTGCGCGGTGGTCGGCACCACCATGGCGTGGCTGGTCACCCGCACCGATGTGCCCGGACGTCGCTTCTTCGCGGCCGCGGCCGCGCTCCCGCTAGTACTGCCCTCCTTCGTCGCCGCACTCGCACTCGTCTCCGCCTTCGCACATGGCGGCTTGCTCGAGGAGCTGCTCGGCTTCGACACCGGGCTGCGCATCGAGGGCTACTGGGCCGCGTTCACGGTGCTCACGCTCATCAGCTACCCGTACGTGTACCTGCCAGTGGCGGCGCGCCTGGTCGCGCTGCCCCGGTCGTTGGAGGAGAGCGCGCGTGCGCTCGGGCGGCGCCCCGCGGCGGTGTTCCGAACGGTCGTGCTGCCCCAGATCGCAGGTTCCGTGCTCGCCGGATCGCTGCTCGTCTTCCTCTACGCGGTCAGCGAGTTCGGTGCGGTCGCGCTGCTGCGCTACGACACGTTGACGAGGCGGATCTACTCGGCCCGTCTTCTCGACCCCAGCGCCGCGCTGGCGATGAGCCTGTTGCTCGGGGCCGTCGCTCTGATCGTCGTCGCGACCGAGCGAGGAATCACGAAGCGGCGGCGGCGCGTCGAGGCGGCGGTCACCGGCGGCCGGCCGCTCCGGGCGCGCCTGGGGCCCTGGAGGGTCCCGGCATTCCTGTTCGCCGCGACGATCGTGGGGCTCGGGCTCCTGGCGCCGGTGGCGGTGCTCGCCCGTTGGGCGGTGCGGGGCCTGATGGGGGGCCGCAACGTCTTGGGCCGGACGTCCGACGTGGGCAGCCTCGTCGAACCGACCGTCAACACGGCGCTGCTGGCGGTCACCGCGGCGGTGGTCGCCGTGGTCGTCGTGCTGCCCGTCGCGTTCCTCACCAGCCGGTACCGCTCGCGCACCGGCGGCGTCGCGAACGCGTTCGTGGTGGGGGGATTCGCGCTGCCCGGGCTGGTCATCGCCCTTGCGCTGGTCTCCTGGACGCTGCGTAGTCCCGTCCTCGAAGTCTTCTACCAGACGCTGCCGCTCCTGGTCTTCGCCTACGTGGTCCACTTCGGCGCGCAGGCGATGCGCGCCGCGCAGGTCGCGGTCGACGGAGTGCCGCAACGGCTCCGAGACGCTGCCCAGGCGCTCGGCGCCGGCAGAGCGCGACGGGTTCGCACCGTGGAGCTGCCGATCATGATGCCCAGCCTCGCCGCCGGAGGTGGCCTCGTGCTGCTCTCGGTCATGAAGGAACTGCCGGCGACGCTGCTTCTGGCACCGATCGGCGTCGACACCCTCGCGATGCAGATCTGGGGCGCAGCCGAAGAAGGGTTCTTCGCGCAGGCCGGTCTGGCCGCGTTGGTGCTCGTGGGGTTGTCGGGCGTGCTGACGTGGCTGCTCACGATCCGGCGGATGGAGCGGCTTTCCTGATGCGCCTGAGCACCGCGATGGTCTTCGTCGCCGCGGGTGTCGTTGCCTGGACCGTGCCAGTCGCGGGAGTGCGCGCGACCTACGGCGCGCGCACCACGGCCGACGAGCCTCAGTACCTCATGACGGCCACGAGCCTCGCCGAAGACGGGAACCTCGACGTGAGCGACGAGCGAGCGGCGGGCCGGTATCGCGGGTTCCACGAGGTCGGCCTACCGATCCAGGAAGAGATCCGGGCCGACGGGACCCGGGTCAGTCCCCACGATCCGCTGCTTCCCGCGCTGCTCGCGCTGCCGATGCGCGTGGGCGGATGGCTCGTCGCGAAGCTGACCCTCGCCGTCCTTGCCGGTTTGCTTGCTGCACTCATGTTGTGGACCGCGGTGCGTCGTTTCGCGGTCCCGCTCGGGGTGGGGACTCTGGCGGTGTGCGCGTTCTCGCTCGCGGCACCGATCGCGGTGTACGGCGGCCAGGTGTACCCGGAGCTCCCGGCCGCGCTCGCGGTCACGGCTGCGATTGCGGCGGTGACGGGGTCGCTGCGCGCACGCGGGCTGGCAGTGCTCGGCGCGGCGTGTGTCGCGCTGCCGTGGCTCTCGGTCAAGTACCTGCCGGTCGCGGCCGTCCTGGCGGGCCTCGCTTGGTGGCGGCTCCTTCGCGCCGTCCGGGTCCGGGTGGCGACCGTGCTCGCCGGCGTGCTGGTCGGTGCCGGCGCTGCGTATCTGGTCACGCATCAGGCGTGGTACGGGGGTTGGACGGCCTATGCCGCCGGTTCCCACTTCGCCGGCGGTGAGGCCACCGTGATGGGTGTGGATCCGGACTACCTCGGTCGGAGCGTCCGTCTCGTCGGCCTGCTCGTGGATCGTGGTTTCGGGCTGGCAGTGTGGCAACCCGCATACCTGCTCGCGATCCCGGCCCTCGCGGCCCTCGTGGCCGCTCGTCCGCGCGGTTGGAGCGCGGTCGCGCTCCCCCTCGTCGCAGGGTGGCTCAATGCGACGTTCGTCGCGCTCACGATGCACGGCTGGTGGTGGCCGGGGCGCCAGGTCGTGGTGGTGCTGCCGACGCTCGTCCTCGCCGTTGCGTGGTGGTCCGCGCGCTACGAGATCGCGCGCCGCCTGTTGGCAGCCGGTCTGGTCGTCGGCGCGTCGATCTACGCGTGGCTCGTGGTCGAGGGACTGATGGGTCGGCTCACCCTCGTCGTCGACTTCGAGCGCACGACGATGCCGTTGGTCCGCGCGATGCGCGTCGTGCTGCCTGACCTGCGTCTGCATCCGTTCGGGACGGACGCGCTGCTCGTCGGTTGGGTCGTCATGGCCGCTGCACTTGCGGCGTGGGGCTGGCACAGCGTTCGCGACGTCCCGGCGCCCGTCGAGGTCGGGTGCGCCGGGTCGGTTGCGGTCGGCACGTCTTCGCTATAGATATGGAGAGGGAATCGTGAGAGTCGGGAGAAGGCGAGTCACCGTGCTCGCGTTGGTCATGGTGTTGCAGGTGGTCGTGGGCGCCTGCGGCGACAACGACGACGGGGCCAAGGTGCGCAGCATCGGAGACGACGGGTCGTCGTCGGCTTCGGGTTCGGCGAGCGGATCGGCGTCCGCATCGGGCACCGCCGAGTGCGAGCCGGTGGGCGACATCCAGGAGGCCGACACGCGCGTGGACGTGCGGCTCGACGAATGGGTGGTCGACCTGGGCGTCCCGGCGGCGCTGGCCGGCAAGATCGGCTTCGTCAACGAGAACATCGGCGAGGAGCCGCATGAGCTGGTGGTGGTCGACGGCGTGACTCCGACCGACCTCCCGCTCGACGACGACGGCGCGCTCGACGAGGCCGCGCTCCCCGACGGCGCGCTGGTGGGCGAGGTGGAGGCCTTCCCGGCCGGGCAGACGTGCGACGGCGTGTTCGAGCTCGACCCGGGTGAGTACACGCTGCTCTGCAACATCGTCGAGACGGAGGAGAGCGGCGAGGTCGAGAGTCACCTGAAGGAGGGCATGGTGACCACGTTCACGGTCACGTGAACGGCGCGATGAAGGGGGTGCGAGCGGTCGTCACCGGCTCCGCCGGGTTCGTCGGCTCGCATCTCGTCGGTGCACTGGCTGCAGCCGGTGCGGGCGTCGTCGGTCTCGACCGGCGTTCGGCCGCTCGAGGCGGAGGTGCTCGGACGTGCCGACGTCGTGTTCCATCTCGCCGGGCGCGCCGGGGTGCGCGACGACGGTCCCGACGTGGAGGCGGCTCGGCGGCGTGACAACGTGCTCGCGCCCAGCACGGTGCTCGCCCTGAATCCGCCGGACCCTCGGCTCCTGGTCACCTCGTTCTCCTCCGCGTACGGCGGGGTGTGCACCGTCGGCGGCGTGGCGATCCCTTCACGAGAGGACGGTCCGCGCGATCCCCGCTGCGGCTACGCACGCTCGAGGGTGCTCGTCGAGGAGCGCTGCCTGGTGCGCCGCGCGCGGGGCGGCGACGTGACCGTCGTCCGCCCGTTCACCGTCACCGGCCCCGGACACCCCCCGACGTGGCCGTGAGTCGTTGGCTCCGTGCCGCCCGCACGATGCTCTCATCGCATGCTTGACGTCGTTGCGCCGGTCGAGGACCACGACTTCCGCACGCGCATCGCCGAGCTGCCGGGCCACCGCTTCCGGGTCGCACAGGTCCTAGACCTTCGTGGAGGAGCCGATCGCCCGGTGTCGCCCCAGCGCGGGGGCGGTAGAAGCTCCGGATCCGCGTCGCCTGGGCTGGTGCGCCGCGCCCGCCAGGCCCGGTGGGCCTCGGTCGCGGGGGCGAGCCACGACGAAAGTTTCTATTCGACCGCGACCAACTTGCAGTCTCGGGCCGAGAGTGCCAACATGTTTGGCACTCGTCAGCATCGAGTGCCAGCCCCCGCGCCGGCACCCGGCGCTGGCCGACGGGCCCGGCGACACGGGCCACCCACCCTGTCCACGACGTTCCCCGAGGGAGTTCCGTATGCCCAAGCAGATCGCCTACGCCGAGTCGGCCCGCCGTTCGCTCGAGGCGGGCATGAACAAGCTCGCCGACGCCGTCCGGGTCACGCTCGGGCCGAAGGGCCGCAACGTGGTCCTGGAGAAGAAGTGGGGCGCCCCCACCATCACCAACGACGGTGTCTCGATCGCCAAGGAGGTCGAGCTCGAGGACCCGTACGAGAAGATCGGGGCCGAGCTGGTCAAGGAAGTGGCGAAGAAGACCGACGACGTCGCGGGTGACGGCACCACCACGGCCACCGTGCTCGCGTGGGCGATGGTGCGCGAGGGCCTGCGCAACGTCGCGGCCGGCGCGAACCCGATGGTGCTGAAGAAGGGCATCCAGGCGGCGGTCGAGGTCGCGGTCGAGTCGATCAAGAAGGACGCGAAGAGCGTCAAGACCGACCCGGCGCAGATCGCGAACGTGGCGGCCATCTCGGCAGCCGACGTCGAGATCGGCAAGATGATCGCCGAGTCGCTCGAGAAGGTGGGCACCGACGGCGTCATTACCGTCGAGGAGAGCCAGACCTTCGGCATGGAGCTCGACCTCGTCGAGGGCATGCGCTTCGACAAGGGCTACATCTCCCCGTACTTCGTGACCGACCCCGAGCGCATGGAGGCCGTCCTCGACGACGCGTACGTCCTGCTCGTGTCCTCGAAGATCTCCGCGGTGAAGGACATGCTGCCGGTGCTCGAGAAGGTCATGCAGTCGGGCCGGCCGCTGGTGATCATCGCCGAGGACGTCGAGGGTGAGGCCCTGGCCACGCTGGTCGTCAACAAGATCCGCGGCACGTTCAAGTCGGTCGCGGTGAAGGCGCCCGGCTTCGGCGAGCGCCGCAAGGCGATGCTCCAGGACATGGCGATCCTCACGGGCGGCCAGGTCGTCTCCGAGGAGGTCGGCCTCAAGCTCGAGGGTGTGGGTCTTGAGCTGCTGGGCAAGGCCCGCAAGGTCGTCGTCACCAAGGACGAGACCACCATCGTCGAGGGCGCTGGCTCCAAGGCCGACGTGGCCGGCCGGATCAACCAGATCCGGGCCGAGATCGACAACACCGACTCCGACTACGACCGCGAGAAGCTCCAGGAGCGGCTCGCGAAGCTGTCGGGCGGCGTCGCGATCATCAAGGTCGGTGCGGCCACGGAGGT
Organism: Actinomycetota bacterium; assembly: GCA_016870395.1. GTDB lineage: Bacteria > Actinomycetota > Acidimicrobiia > IMCC26256 > JAENVU01 > SHUZ01. Next base: position 68,485 of record VGBT01000007.1, read on the forward strand.
GGAGCTCAAGGAGAAGAAGCACCGGATCGAGGACGCGGTGCAGACCACCAAGGCCGCGGTCGAGGAGGGTGTGGTTCCCGGCGGCGGCGTAGCGCTGCTGCGGGCCCAGGCCAAGGTCGAGGAGCTCGCGAAGACGCTCGACCACGACGAGGTTACCGGCGCCAAGCTCGTCGGCCGGGCCCTCGAGGAGCCGCTGAAGCAGATCGCGCTCAACGCCGGGATGGAAGGTGGCGTGATCGTCGAGAAGGTGCGCAACCTCAAGGGCTCCAACGGCCTCAACGCCGCGACCGGCGAGTACGAGGACCTCGTGAAGGCCGGCGTCATCGACGCTGCGAAGGTGACCCGCTCCGCGCTGCAGAACGCAGCGTCGATCGCGGCGCTGTTCCTCACCACGGAGGCCGTCGTGGCCGACAAGCCCGAGAAGGAGGCCGCGCCGGCGATGCCGGGCGGCGACATGGGTGGCATGGGGGGCATGGACTTCTAGTCCGCGCCGACCGAGCAGCACTGCAGAGTGGGGCGCCCGAAGGGGCGCCCCACTCGCGTCCTCGGAACGAATCGGGATCCGGGTCGGAACGTGCCGAGAACGGGGAGGCGACCGGTAGCCTGACGTCATGCCGTTCGAGCCAGTCGTGCCGTCCCTGGGCTGGGGGGTGCTCCACCTCTTCTGCCGGGTCGATCGGGAGCGTGCGGATCGCGAACCGGGGGCTGCGAAGCGAGTGCTGGACGCGATTGCCTCACTCGAGGCCGACGACCACCAGGTCTTGCTCTTCGCCGTCCTGGGGCACAAGGCGGATCTGGGCGTCATGGCGCTGGGTCCCGACCTTGCACGCCTCCAGGCGTTCCAGGTCGAGCTGCTCAGCGCGCCGTTCGTCGTCGAGTGGTCGTACCTGTCGCTCACCGAGGCATCCGAGTACGTGTCGACCGAAGAAGACGAGCGCGCGCGCCTGCGCGACGAGGAGGGCATCCTCGAGCCGGCCGAGATCGACGCACGGATCGTGGCGTGGAACGAGCGGATGGCGCACTACCGGGAGCAGCGCCTGCACCCGAGGCTGCCGTTGAAGCGCGCCATCTGCTTCTACCCGATGTCGAAGCGTCGGACTGGTGACGACAACTGGTACTCGCTGCCGTTCGAGGAGCGGAAGCGGCTGATGGGCGGCCACGCCCGAGTCGGGCGCGGCTACGCGGGGCGGGTTCTGCAGCTGATCACGGGCTCCACCGGCATCGACGACTGGGAGTGGGGCGTCACCTTGCTCGCGGACGACCCGGTTGCGCTCAAGGAGATCGTCTACGAGATGCGCTTCGACGAGGTGTCGGCGCGCTACGCGGCATTCGGCCCGTTCGTCACGGGGCTCCTGGGTGAGCCGGCCGACGTGCTGGCGCGAATCGGGATCGTGCGCCAATGATCGATGACCCCAACGCGGCGACGAGCGTTCGACTGCACGTGTCGTTCCCCGAGGAGTTGGTGGACCGTCCGATGGTCTACGAGATGGTGAAGGCCTACGACGTCGTGCCCAACATCCGTCGGGCGAACGTGGAGGCGCACTCCGGGTGGATCATCCTCGAGCTCGCCGGCGAGCGCGCCCAGCTCGACGCCGCGATCGCCTACCTCCAAGATGTCGGCTGCACTGTCAACACGATGGAGGGCGACGTCCTGGAAGGATGACCCGTCGGTCAGGTCGTGTCGATCGCGCGCCAGAGTGGGAACACGAGGTACTCGACGCCGTCGCGCACTGTGGTGCGCCCGGCGTCGCGCAGCGCCGTCAGGCTCGCGCGGGCTGTCTCGAAGCCGAGCATCCGCTTGTAGTCCGCGACACCGAGCAGCAGTGAGCCGTCGGAGTCACCGTCGCGGAGGACAGCGTCGACCTCGAGCATGGGCCGTTCGGGGTCCGTGGGGTCGAGACAGCTGCAGTGGTAGACGACCCGCTCGAACACCGACGAAGCGAGGATGCGCACGCGGCCATGATGGTCGGCATGGGAGCGGGTTGTGAAGCCGTCGGCGAGGAGGCCCGGGCCCTGCGCGCCCTGGCCGAGGCCGGGGACGCGCTCGTCGCCGGGATCGAACGATCGGTGCCGACCTGGGTCACCGCGCAGGTCGAGCGGATCCTCGACGCCTGGGGTCGAGCCAGCCCGGCGGTGTGCCTCGACGCGGAGCGGGCGGCAGCGGCGGCCGGCGTGAGTGCCGCCCACCGGGTCGCCTCGGAGCTCCGGGCTCTGCTCACTCGCGACCCGGCCGAACAGGCCAGGACCCCGGCCGAGATCGTGCGCAGCGTGGTGCGCGAGCCCACGGCGGTGCTCACGGCGGTCGGCGTGCCCCCTGTCGAGCGTGATCCCTTCGACGAGCGTGCCGTCCCGGAGGACCGCTACGACCTCGCTCCCAGGAGCCTCGCGGACCTCGGTGGGCCGGAGCTGGGCGCTGCGCTGCTCGCCTGGGGAATGGCCAAGGCGGCCGTGCTGCGGGCCCGTCTTGGGGGTTGAGGCGGCCCGGGTTCCGTTCCGAATCCCCGGATCCGGCGAGTCTGCGACGACGAATTTCTCCGGCGCCTTGCGCTTTGGTCGGGCAGCGATCACAATTTGCCCCTTCCTTACGGGCCGAGTGCCTGGAGATCATCCATGCGCCGCATCCTCGTTCGAAGCACCGAGCGCCCGCGATTCCGACTCAGGCGGGCTACTTTGCCTGCCGAGAATCGGCTCCTGGAGCCTCGAGGGCAAGCATCCGACGCGCAGAGCATCGCCGACGCGGCAGTGACCTTGGGCGGCGGCCAGTCGGTCGCGCGTGCCCTGCCGCCGCCGCAGGTCTACGGGAAGCAGCTGGCGGAGGATCGAGCCGAGCAGCTGCTCGCGGCGTGCGAGGACTCGACCGACCTGGTCGCGCTCACCCGGACGGGCGCGAGCCTGCAGACTCGCTCGGGTCCGGGGCTGCTGTACCTGAACGCCGCCGGGCGGAGGCTGATCGGCGTCGGCCCCGACGACGACATCAGCGGGGTGTATCTCGCCGACTTCATCGACGCCCCGTCGAGCGACGTGCTCGAGCACCAGGCGCGTCCGGCGATCCTGTCCGAGGGTCGGTGGTCCGGCGAGCTGACGGCGGTGATGTCAGACGGCCGGAGGCTGCCGATGTCTGTCGCGGTCACGCGCCACGCCGGCTGTGCCGGGGAGCCGTCGTTTCTCTCCATCGTGGCCCGTGACTTGAGCGCGCTGGTCAACGCCCAGGAGCGGCTCATCGAAAGCGAGGCATGGTTCCGTTCTCTCGTGCAGAACTCCAGCGAGGTCGTGGTGGTCTGGGACTCCGAGCTGCTGGTCAAGTACGCGAGCCTGTCGGTGGAGCGCATCCTCGGTCATCAGGTCGAGGGGCTGCTCGGTCGGCGCCTTGACGAACACGAACTTGGAGCGGCCGTCGGCGATCTCGCTCACCCCGAGGACGCCGAGGAGGTGCGGGTATGGTTCCGTGAGCTGCTCGACGGTCAATCGGTGTCCCCGCTTGTGCACCGGTTGCGCCATGCCGACGGCTCGTGGCGCATCTTCGAGTCGGTGGGCACGGCCCTGCTTGACGATCCTGTGGTGCAGGGGATCGTCGTCAACTCGCGTGATATCACCGATTCGCAAGCGGCGAAGGAAGCGCGCGCCCGCTCGGAGAATGTCCTGTGGGGAATCGTGCACGGGGCGCCGGTGGCGATCGCGGTGCTCGACAGTACTGGGCTGGTCGAGACGTGGAACGAGGCCGCGGTGAAGATGTTCGGTTGGTCGGAGGCGGAAGTCCTCGGGCGTGCCTTGCCGAGCGTCCCCGAGGAGCCCGATGCTCATCGAGAGTTCAACGCCCTGGTCGCAGCGGTGATGCGGGGTGAGACGATCAGGGATCTCGAGCTCCGTCGCCGTCACCGCGACGGACACATGCTCGACGTCGAGGCGTCGATCTCTCCGCTGCGCGACGCCGAGGGACGTGTCACGCGGATCCTCTCGATCGCGACGGACGTCACAGCAAAGAAGGAGGCCGAGCGCGTTCGACTCGAGGCCGAGGCCGAGGTGCGGGCAAGCGAGGAGCGCTTCCGTTCGCTGGTGGCGAACCTCAGCGACGCAATAACGATCCTCGGCGCCGATGGGATGGTTCTATACGCGAGCCCGTCCGCGACCGACATGCTCGGCTACGGCAGCGGCGTCGAGGTGGGCTCGGATCCGCTCGCCTTCGTGCATCCGGACGATCGCGAGATGGTGGCGGAGGTCTTGGCGCAGGCGTTCACCGAGCCCGGCGTGCAGGGTCCGATCACGCTGCGCGTCCTCGCGTCCGACGGGTCATGGAGATATCTCGAGGCGCTCGGCAACAACCTTCTCGCCGATCCGATCATCGCCGGGCTGCTCGTCTCCGCACGCGACGTCACCCGGCGCGTCGTCGCCGAGGAGGCGCTGCGGCAGTCGGACGAGCGGCTCCGGGCGCTGGTGGCGAACCTCTCCGAGGTGGTGACCGTAATCGGCGCCGACGGGCGGCTCGTCTACACCAGCCCGGCGGCAACGAACCTGTTCGGCTTCAGCGACGGAGACGACTCCTGGACCGATCCGCTTTCTAAGGTGCATCCCGACGACGCCGAGCGGGTGTTGAGGGAGTTCGCCGACCAGCGGGCCGGCGATCGCTCGTCCCCGGTCGAGTTCCGCATTCGGGTGGCGGACGAGACGTATCGCCACGTTAGCTCGATCACCGCAGACATGACCGATGTCCCGGGTGTCGGTGGACTTGTCGTGACCACCCGTGACATCTCGGATCGTGTCCGGGCCGAGTCCCTCGTGGGCGCCCAGGCCCAGGTGCTGACGCTCATCGCCGAGGGCGCGCCGCTAGGAGAGACGCTCGCCACGATGTGTGAGGTCGTGGAGTCCCAGGTCCTTGGATCGTGGTGCTCGATCATGCTTCTCGACGCTGAGGCCGGCGTTCTGCGGCGCGCTGCCGGCCCGAACGTTCCGCCTGTCATGCGCGAGGTCACCGAGGTGCCGGTAGGTCCCGAGAGCGTGGCGTGCGGTCGCGCTGCGTTCTGCAACGAACTCGTTGTTGTCCCGGACATCATGACCGATCCACGCCACGAGCCCGTGCGCGGCCTCGCAGGCGAGGCCGGGATCCGTGCCATCTGGTCGATGCCCGTGCTGGCGTCGAATGGAGATGCGGTCCTCGGTACCTTCGCCGTGTACTTCGGTGAGGTCGGTGGGCCGTCGTCGAGGGACTGCGAGGTCGTGGAGATGATTGCCCGCCTCGTGGCGATTGCGCTCGAGCGCAAGAAGGCGGAGGAACGACTCGCATACGATGCGCAGCACGACCACCTCACCGGGTTGCCCAACCGGGCGCTGTTCGTGGAGTTCCTCACGCTGGCTCAGGCCCGGGCGCGCCGCCGCGGCACAGGAGTCGCGGTGCTCTTCCTCGACCTCGACCGGTTCAAGAACGTGAACGACAGCCTCGGACACGACGCCGGCGACGCGTTGCTCGTCAAGCTGGGCGACCGGCTGCGCGCCGTGCTGCGCCCCGGTGACACTGTGGCGCGCTTCGGTGGCGACGAGTTCACCGTGCTCTGCGACGATCTCACGATCGAGGACCCGCGCGCCGAGGTCACCGAGGTCGCGAGCCGGCTGCTCGAGGTGATCGAGCGTCCCATCGAGATCCACGGCGAGGAGGTGTACCTCTCCGCGAGCATCGGCATCGCGATCGCGGGTCCCGGTGACCGGTCCGACGAGCTGCTACGCGACGCGGATGCCGCGATGTACCGGGCCAAGGAGCTGGGCAAGGGGCGCTGGGAGGTCTTCGACGAGAAGATGCGGTCGCACTTGCTGCGCCAGCTCGAGACCGAGAACGCCCTGCATCATGCGCTCAAGAACGACGAGCTGCGGCTGCACTTCCAGCCCATTGTCGACATCGTCTCGGGCTCGTGGATCGGCGCGGAGGCGCTCGTTCGCTGGCAGCATCCCGTGCGTGGGCTCATCGGCCCGGTCGAGTTCATCGGCCTGGCCGAGGAGACCGGGCTCATCGGCCAGGTCGGCGAGTGGGTGCTCGACCAGGCGTGCGCTGCGATCAACCGCTGGAAGGTCGAGCTCGGGCTCACCAGCCAGTTCACAGTCTCGGTGAACCTCTCGGCCCGTCAGGTCGCGCGGGGAGATCTCCTGGCGCGGGTCGCGGGCGCCCTCGAACGAACGGGCGCGTCCGCCGAGATGCTGTGTCTCGAGATCACCGAGTCCGTGCTGATGCAGGTGGCGTCCGTGGAGACGTTGCGGGAGCTGAAGGCGCTCGGCGTCCGGATCAGCATCGACGACTTCGGGACCGGCTACTCGTCGCTTGGGTACCTCAAGCGGTTCCCGGTCGATGTGGTGAAGGTGGACCGCTCGTTCGTCGACGGCCTGGGTGCCGACCCGGAGGACTCCGCGATCGTCGCGGCCGTGGTGAGCCTCGGACAGGCGCTGGGGCTCCGGGTGGTCGCCGAGGGCGTGGAGACCGACAGCCAGCTCGGCGAGCTCGCCCGGCTCGGCTGTGACTACGCCCAGGGCTTCCTGTTCTCGGTCGCGGTGCCGGAGGCCGACTTCGAGAGCGGGCTGCGCAGCCGCGGAGGCCGCTGGCGCTCCGCCATTTAACCCAGCCGAAACACTGGCGCCATTCCCGGGAAACCTCGGGTCCTCACAATCCCGTCATCAACTGACGGGGAGGTGACGGTGGACGGCGAGCTCATCAAGAGCATCAGCGAGGGCGACACCGCGTGGGTCATCGTGGCCGCGGCGCTCGTGATGCTCATGACACCCGGGCTCGCGCTCTTCTACGGCGGCATGGTCCGCACGAAGAACGTGCTCGGGATGCTCATGCAGAACTTCTTCTCGCTTGGACTGGTGACCGTGCTGTGGGTGGCCGTCGGCTACTCGCTCGCATTCGGCGGCACGAACGACTTCATCGGCAACTTCGACTTCGCCTGGCTGCACGACGTCGCTGCCCCAGCTGGCGGGAAGTTCGTCGGAATGGCGCCGCCGGGCTTTGGGGCGCTCACCATCCCACCGATGGTGTTCATGGCGTACCAGATGATGTTCGCGGTGATCACGCCCGCGCTGATCACCGGAGCGATCGCGGATCGCATGCGCTTCACCGCGTGGGTCTGGCTTCTCGGCCTCTGGGCGATCCTCGTCTACTCGCCCGTCGCGCACTGGGTCTTCTCCCCGGAGGGCTGGCTGTTCAAGCGCGGAGCACTCGACTTCGCCGGCGGGACCGTGGTCCACGTGAACGCGGGCATCGCCGCGCTGGCCGCGATCCTGGTGCTGGGCCGGAGGCGGGGCTGGCCGAAGCACGCGATGCCCCCGCACTCGCTGCCGCTCACGCTGATCGGCACCGGGATCCTCTGGTTCGGTTGGTTCGGCTTCAACGCGGGCTCGGCGCTCGGCGCCAACGGCCTCGCCGCCCAGGCGTTCGTGAACACCACGGTTGCCGCGGCAACTGCGATGCTCGGCTGGCTGATCTTCGAGAAGCTCCGGACGGGCCACGCCACGACGCTCGGCGCGGCGTCCGGTGCGGTCGCCGGTCTCGTCGCGATCACCCCGTGCGCCGGCTTCGTCGGCGGGATGGCGCCCGTCGCCATCGGGTTCCTGGCCGGCGCGATCTGCTACTTCGCGGTCAGTCTCAAGTTCCGGTTCGGCTACGACGACTCGCTCGACGTGGTCGGCGTTCACCTCGTCGGGGGCCTGCTCGGCTCGCTGCTGCTCGGCCTGTTCGCGGACGCGGCGGTGAACGAGGCGGGCAAGGACGGGGTGTTCTTCGGCGGCGGGTGGAGCCTGCTCGGCGAGCAGGCGATCGCCGTCGCAGCCACGATCGTGTTCTCCTTCGTGGTGACGTACCTGATCTGCGTGGTGCTCAAGGCGGTGCTGCCCGGTGGGATCCGCGTCTCGGAGGAGGACGAGGAGACCGGGCTGGACCTCACCCAGCACGAAGAGCGCGCCTACGCCACCGACCTGGTCTGACCGTGGCGCCGGAGCCGACCATGAAAGCAGGAGGACGATGAAGCTGGTCACGGCAATCATCAAGCCGTTCAGGCTCGACGAGGTGAAGGATGCCTTGAAGGACCTGGGCGTGCAGGGGCTCACGGTGTCCGAGGTGCAGGGCTTCGGGCGCCAGCGAGGTCACACCGAGGTGTACCGGGGCGCCGAGTACGAGGTCGACTTCGTGCCGAAGGTGCGCATCGAGATCCTCGTCGACGATGCAGACGCCGAGCGGATCACCGAGCGGGTGGTCGAGGCCGCGCGAACCGGGAAGATCGGTGACGGCAAGGCATGGGTGATCCCGGTGGAGTCCGTCGTTCGCGTGCGTACCGGGGAAGCCGGTCCGGACGCGTTGTGACCTACTCGAGACAGCCCCCCGGGAGCACGTGACGTCGTGACGGCCGCGCTCCCGGGCGGCACGCTGCGGGCGCGCCGGGTCTCCCTTGTCGGGGACCCGGCGCTTCGCGCGGCCGCCTTCGGGCGCGCGCTCACCGCACTCGTCGACGAAGCGCTTTGCGAGCTCACCGCCGACCTCGGCGCCGAGCGGCTCGCGGTCCTCGCGCTCGGCTCCTACGCGCGCGAGGAGCTGTGTCCGGGTTCGGACGTCGACGTCATGTTGCTCCACGACGGTCGCCAGGACGTCAGCGCCGTCGCCGACGCGCTCTGGTATCCGCTGTGGGACGCCGGCTTCGTCCTCGGGCACGCGGTCCGCACCCCGAAGGAGACCCTGCGCCTCGCCGATCGAGATCTCGACACCTTGACGGCGCTCCTCGACGCGCGCGTCGTATGCGGCGGGCTTGCCGGCGAGGCCGCGCGTCTCGTCGGCCGGGCGCGAGAGCTAGCCCAACGCCGGCGTGAGCCGCTGCTCGCGCGACTGCGGGACGCCGCGGTGCTGCGCCGACTCCGGCCCGGACCCGTCGCGGAGATTCTCGAGCCAAACCTGAAGGACGGTGCCGGGGGCCTGCGCGACCTGCACGCACTCGGCTGGGCCGGATGGGCGCTCGGAGCTCCTGGCGGGCTCGCGACCCTCGTGGCCCGAGGGTACCTGCAGCCGCCTGACCTCACGGCCCTCGGACACGCGCGCGCCCAGCTGCTCGACGTGCGGGTCGCGCTGCATCGCGCCACCGGCGCGCGCACCGACGTGCTCGCGCTCCAGGACCAGGATGCCGTTGCCGCCGCGGTCGGTGCGTGCGACGCCGACGCGCTCGTTCGGGACCTCGCAGCGGCCACGCGCCGCCTGGCGTGGATCGCGACCGACGTCTGGGACCGGCTCGCCGCCTCCTCACGGGGTCCGGGGGGTCGTGGTGGCGGAGGCGATCGAGTGCTGGCCGACGGGGTCGTCGAGCGCGACCGGCGCATCGCCGTGGCCGGTGACGCGGTGCTCGACGGGTCGCTGGTGTTGCGTGCCGCCGCGGTCGCCGCCCGCACGGAACTCCCGTTCGACCGCACCTCGCTCACGCGCCTCGGCCAGGCCGGCGTCCCCCGCTGGACCGCCGCCGATCGGATCGCGTTCCTCGATCTGCTGCGGGCCGGACACCGCGCGGTGCCTGTCTTCGAGGCGCTCGACCACGAAGGCGCGCTCGAGCGGATCCTACCGGAGTGGCCGCAGGTACGGTCGTTGCCTCAGCGCAACGCCTACCACCGCTTCACCGTGGACCGGCATCTCCTCGAGACCGTTGCCGAGGCTGCCGCGCTGCTCGACGACCCGTCCGGGCCCGACGCGGCCCCTGCCGCCGACTGCGAGCGTCCCGACGTGCTGCTGCTCGGCGCGCTGCTCCACGACGTCGGCAAGGGCCGACCGGGCGACCATGCCGAGATCGGCGCCCGCACCGCCGAGGCGCTGGCCGCGCGGATCGGCCTCGACGCGCCCGGGGCGGCTGCCCTCGCGTGGCTCGTACGAGACCACCTCCTCATGGCCGACACCGCGAGTCGGCGCGACCTCGGCGACCCGGTGACCATCGCCCGGTTCGCGACTCGGGTGAGCGATCTCGAGCGGCTGCGCCTGCTCACGCTGCTCACCGTCGCGGACTCCCGCGCCACCGGCCCCGCCGCGTGGGGACCGGGCAAGGCCGCGCTCGTGCGTGAGTGCTACGAGCGCACGGCGCGGTGGCTCGTGGGCGAGGTGGAGCGCGCGATGCCCGAGCTCGTCGAGGTGCCACCCGAGCTGGTCGGCGCGACCGGGGTGGCGGTGCACTGGGAGGCCCTTGAGGGGGGTCTGCTGCGCTGCACGGTCGCCGCGCCCGACCGTCCCGGGCTGCTCGCCGGCGTCGCCGGTGCGCTCACCATCGAGGGATTCGACGTCTCGAGCGCGGCCGGTCATGCGACGGGCGACGGGCGAGCGGTCGAGGTCTTCACCGGCACGGATCGCTTCGATCGCCTGAGCGATCCGCAGAGACGCGAGCGGGCGTCCGAGACGGTGCGAGCGGTGCTCGAGGGGACGGTCCCGCTCGCCGACCGGCTTCACGCCTGGATCGCCCGCTACGGCCGGGGCAGCTCGCCACCCGCCCCGGCGCGCGTCGAGGTCGCGCTCGACGAGTCGGAGGACGCGACCGTTATCGAGGTCTTCGCCCCCGACGGCGTGGGCTTGCTCGCGCGGGTGGCCCGGGTCTTCGCCGAGCAGGGATTCGACGTCTCGGTGGCGAAGGTGGCCACGACGGGGACCATGGCGGTAGACGTGTTCTACGTACGCGACCAGGCCGGCAAGGTCACCGATGCCGATCGGCTGGAACGGTTGGGCGAGGCCCTCCTCGACTCGCTCGCGGTCGGCTGACGCCCGGGCGGGTCCGGTCGGGTCCATCTTGCGAATAGGGTCGTCGGATGCACGAAGGCGATGCCGCATCCGGGGACGCCGTCGCCTCGTCCGATCTCCTGCGGTGGGCCGAGACGCTCTCGGCGATCGCTCGCACCGGGCTCGGGTTCACCAAGAGCCTCTACGAGCAGGAGCGCTTCGAGGAGGTCCTCAAGGTCGCCGCCGACATCCGCGCTGCGGCGATCGAGGAGGCCGAGGCCGACGCGATGTTCGAGGAGTGGCTCTCGACCGTCGGCGACGGGGTCGCGGGCTACGTCACCCCCAAGGTCGCGGTCGCGGCGATCGTCGGCAACGAGGCCGGCGAGATCCTGCTCACCCAGCGCGCCGACAGCGGGTTCTGGCTGTACCCGGTGGGCTGGGCCGACGTCGGGTACTCACCGGCGGAGGTCGCGGTGAAAGAGGTGTACGAGGAGACCGGGATCGAGGTCGAGCCGGTGTCGCTCGTCGCGGTCGTCGACGGCCTGCGGCTCGGGTTCGCGCGCCTGCCGATGTACTCGCTGCTCTTCCACTGCCGCATGCTCGGCGGCGAGCTCGAGGGCCATCCCCTCGAGACCCGCCAGGTGGGCTTCTTCGCGCGCGATCGGCTGCCCCAGCCGCTCGCCGGCGCGCACCGCTGGGCCGATCTCGCGTTCCGCGCGATCGACGGCGAGACGTTCCTGTCCGACTTCGACCCACCGCGCACTCCCCCCTGGCGAGGAACCTGACGAGGTGAGCTCCGGGCACGCGAACGCCGTGGCCGTTCGCGCGCTCGGGCGACGTGATCAGACCTGGAGCTGGTCGGCGAGCAGCCGGATGATCGAGACCTCCCCGTGGCTGCGCTCCCATGCTTCGCCGACGGGCTCGTGGTCGACGACGCCCGACAGGTCCGGTGCGATCCCGAGCAGCTCCACGGTCACCTGGGCGAGCGTCGCCGGCTCGTACTCGTCGTCGTAGGCGGGGAACGCCTCCAGTCCGTCCCAGAGCCCGGCGAGCGCCCGGGACTCGGACCCGAGCGTGAGCCGCTCCGGGTTGACGCCCGCGGAGAGCTGAGCGACTACCTGCTCCCAGAGGTCGTAGTGCGAGCACCCGGCGGGAGCGCGGTACGCGCCGACCGGGTGGAGCCGCCACTCGATGGTGCGCTCGTCGCCGCCGAACCAGGTCTGCGAGCCGTTGAGGTACGAGTCGACCGGCGGACCGAGGTGCTCGTCGAGCGCGAGGACCAGCTCCGGGCTCACCCACCAGATGGCCGTCGCAGTCCGCATGGCAGCGGAGGGTATCGTCGCCGTCGCCGCGGGGTCCGGAGGGTGGTCGGTCGATGCATCGACGGGGTGTGCTGCTCGTGTTCGCGGGCGTGGTGCTGTTCGGGGCGGGGGGCTGTGGCGGCGATGGCGACGGCACCCTCACGCACGCCGAGCTGCGCGCCCAGGCCGACCGAGCCTGCCGGCGGGCGGCGCGTGCGGTGCAGGAGGTCGGCGCGCCCGACCCGAGCGACCTCGACGCCGCCGCCAAGGCCTCTCGCCGGGTCGTGTCGATCCAGCGTCGAGCCCTCGTGACGCTGCGCCGCCTCGAGCCGCCGACCGACGACGAGGCGCGCTATGCCCGCTGGATCGCGCTCGTCGACCAGACGCTGGACCAGGCCGAGGCGTCGGTCGAGGCCCAGGCGGCCGGAGACCTGGGCGTTGCCGACCAGGCGAACGAGAACGGCCGCCTCCTCGACGCCCGTGCCGACGAGATCGCGTCCGAGCTCGGGTTCTCGGACTGCGTCGGCGCCTGAGGACCCGTACCATCTCGCCGTGGTGCGCTATGACCGCCTCGGCTCGCTCGACGCTTCGTTCCTGCACCTCGAGCGGATCGAGACCCCGATGCACGTCGGTGCGCTGTCGGTGTTCGAAGAAGCCTCCTTCTTCGACGCGTCGGGCCGATTCCGGTTGGCCGAGGTCCGACGGCTCGTCGCCTCGCGGCTCCACCTGATCCCGCGGTTCCGCAAGCGGTTGATGAACGTCCTGCTCGAACAGGGGCGTCCGATCTGGGTGGACGACGAGCGCTTCGACATCGCCTATCACGTGCGCCTCACGGCGCTGCCGTACCCCGGCGGGCGGGAGCAGCTTCTCGCGCTCACGGCGCGCGTGCAGACCCAGATGCTCGACCGGGCCCGCCCGCTGTGGGAGCTGTGGTTCGTGGAGGGACTCGAGGGTGGTCGTGTCGCGCTGATCCAGAAGACCCACCACGCGCTCGTCGACGGCGTGTCCGGCGTCGACGTGGCGACCGTGCTGCTCGACTTCACGCCCGAGCCGGGGTTCCTCGAGCCGCCGCGGTGGGTGATGGAGCCGGCGCCGTCGCCGGGACGGCTGCTCGCAGACTCCCTCTACGAGCGCAGCACCGAGCCGGCGGAGATGGTTCGGTCGGTGCGGCGAGCGGTGCGCGCACCGCAGCAAGCGATGGAGCGCGCAACCCAGCTTCGGCGCGCACTGTCGACGCTCGCGGAGCGCGACACGATCGTCACGCCGACGTCGCTCAACGTCTCGGTCGGTCGCAACCGCCGGTTCGAGACGGTGGGCGTGTCGCTCTCCGACGTGACGGCGATCCGGGACGCGTTCGGCGGCACGGTCAACGACGTCGTTCTCGCGGGGGTGTCGGGCGCGCTGCGTCGCCTCTTCGAAGCCCGAGGCGAGATTGTTGCCGGTGGCCATCTGAGAGTGCTTTGCCCGGTCTCGGTGCGCGACGACGCGGAGCGAATGCAGCTCGGCAACCGGGTCTCGGCGATGTTCGTCGACCTCCCGGTCGGCGAGGAGAACCCGATCGCGCGGCTCGCCGCTGTGCGCGCGACCACGCACGACCTCAAGGACCGGGAGCAGGCGGTCGGCGCTGCGTTCCTGCTCGATCTCTCGCATTACGCCGCGCCGACGTTGCTCGGGCTCGCAGCACGGCTGGTGCAGCGCCAGCCGTTCGTGCACCTCGTGGTCACGAACGTCCCGGGCCCACAGGTGTCGCTGTACTGCATGGGCGCGCGCATGCTCGAGGCGTACCCGGTCGTGCCGTTGAGCCACAACCTGAGCCTGGGGATCGCCATCCTGTCCTACTGCGGGCAGCTGCACTTCGGTTTGAACGTGGATCCCGACGCGTTCGGCGACCTCGACGTGCTGAGCGCGGCGCTCGAAGCGTCGTTCGCGGAGCTGACCAAGCTCGCGGGAGACCTGGACGTCGAGACCGACGAAAGGGGCACCACATGACCGAGCTCTGGGAACGTAACGCCTGGGAGCTGGCCGACGACGTGCGCGCCGGCCGGCAGGCTGCGGCAGACCTGGTAGAGGTGTGCCTCGAGCGGATCGCGGCGCGCAACCCCGAGCTCAACGCGGTGTGCCACCTGGATGCCGACGGCGCGCGCGCCCACGCCGCGTCGATCGACCGGATCGTCGCCGGCGGTGGTGACCCGGGTCCCTTCGCCGGCATCCCGATCGGGGTGAAGGAGCTCGCGCAGGTCAAGGGATTCCCCGACACGCACGCGTCGCTCGTGTACCGCGACGAGATCGCACGCGACGACTGCCCCGAGGTCGCGCGGCTGCGCGCGTCGGGTGCGGTGATCGTGGGCCTCACCACGGCGCCCGAGTTCGGCATACCGAGCTACACCGCGTCCCGCCTCCACGGCGTCACGCGCAACCCGTGGAACCCGGAGCGCACCCCCGGCGGCTCCTCGGGTGGCTCGGCCGCCGCGGTGTCGGCAGGGCTGCTCCCGGCCTGCACCGGAAGCGACGGCGGGGGATCGATCCGCATCCCGTCGAGCTACAGCGGGCTTCCCGGCATGAAGTCCACCTTCGGTCGCATCCCCTCCGGCGGCGAGGACGACCCCTTCGACACCGGACTGACCTCCGTGTCGGGTCCCATCGTCCGCTCGGTGCGCGACGCGGCGCGCTACGTCGACGTCACGGGCGGACCGTCGCTGACCGACCCGACCTCCCTCCCCAAGGCCGCACCCTACGAGCTGCTGGCCGCCGACGCGGATCGCGCGCGCGACGCCTTGCGCGGTCGGAAGGTGGCGTTCACGACCACGCTCGGATATGCCGACACCGACCGCGCGGTCGCCGCCGTGGTGCGCGAGGCCGCGGAGGCCCTGGTCGACGCCGCCGGGCTCGAGTTGGTCGACGTCGACATGACATTCCCCCGGCCGGGCCGGGCCTGGGGTGTGCTCAGCGCGCCGAACCTCGCGGCCTGGCGGCTCGATCGCTGCACCGAGCAGATCGAAGAGCTGGACTTCCTGGCGCGCAGCTCGGTGGAGGGCATGCCGCACCTGCGGGCGCGGCATCTCGGTGCGGCGGTGCGCCGGCGCCACGAGCTGCTCGTCGCGTCGGGGCGCGTGTTCGAGGAGGTCGATCTGCTGCTCACGCCCACGACTCCCACGACCGCGTATGTCGCGGAGGGAACGCTGCAGGGCGAGGTCAACGGCCACGACGTCGACCTCATGTACCTGTCGGCCCCGTTCACGGCACCGTTCAACATGACCGGCCAGCCCGGGATGTCGATCCCGGCCGGCCTGGTCGACGGGATGCCGTGCGGGCTCCAGGTCGTCGCCCGGCGCCTGGAGGACGAGCTGTGCTTCGCGGCTGGCTCGGTGCTCGAGGCGGTGCGCCCCTGGCCCAAGCTCGCCCCCGACAGCTGACCCCACGCCGACCCCTTCCGGGATTGATCGTCCAGGAGCGCAGAGCGCTCCTGGACGTACGAACCGGGGAGAGGTTTCCCGGGGAGAGGCGGTTCCGGGCGGGGGTACGCTCGGGGGCGTGACCGACGTCGCGCGACGGCCGGGCGACCCTCCGAGGGCGCCCAGGCCCCACAAGCAGGAGCAGGACCCGGCCTCCGAGGAGATCCTCGAGGTGGCGCCGGGCGTCCTGCGCATGCAGCTGCCCATCTGGATGCCGGGCCTGGGCCACGTCAACATGTACGGCCTGATGGACGACCGCGGGCTCGCGGTCGTCGATCCCGGCCTCCCCGGCCCGCAGAGCTGGAAGGCGATGAAGTCGCGCCTGCGGGCCGCGGGCTACCGGGTGAGAGACGTGCACACGGTGATCGTCACGCATTCGCACCCCGACCACTTCGGCGCCGCTGGCCGGCTCAAGAAGGAGGCCGGTGCGCAGCTGGTCGCCCACAAGGCGTTCACGACCTGGTCGCTGCAGCGCAAGGGCGCCACGCTCACCGAGGCGGAGGCCGAGCGGCTCGAGCAACAGGCCATCGAGGAGGCATCGCACTACCGCGGTCCCTCGCTCGACGAGCTGCCTTCGCTCGACGACCACGACCATTGCGCGCTCGACGAGATCACCACCGAGACCCAGCGCCAGTCGGTGCCCTGGGGTGGCTCGACCCCGTGGGGTGGGAGCAAGCACCCGCAGCCGCCGCTCTCGCGACGGATGATGATCCGGGCGATGCGCCTCCTGTATGCACCGCCCGACCCGACCCGGCGCGTCCACCACGGCTCACCGGTCCGGCTCGCGGGGCGCGACTGGCTCTCGATCCACACCCCGGGTCACACCCTCGACCACCTCTGCCTCTACGACCCGGAGCACGGCGTTCTGCTCTCCGGTGACCACGTGCTCCCGTCGATCACCCCGCACGTCTCCGGGTCCGGCCAGGGCGACGCGCTGCGCTCGTACCTCGCGACGCTCGACCTCGTCGGCGCGCTCGACGGCGTGCAGCTGGGCCTGCCCGCGCACGGCCACCCGTTCGACGACGTGCCCGGTCGGGTCGAGGAGATCAAGGACCACCACGAGGAGCGGATGGAACGGCTGCGCGACGTGTCATTGGCGGTGGGGCCGGCCTCGGTCATCGATCTCAGTCACGAGCTGTTCCCGAAGAAGCACTGGGGTGTGATGGCCGAGAGCGAGACCTTCGCCCACCTCGAGCATCTCCGGCGCGCCGGTGAGGCCGAGCGCTGGGACGACGACGGCGTGCTCGTCTACCGGGTCGCTCCTCCCGCGTCCGCCTGAGGAAAATCCGATGCGCACCGACGACCCGACCGCGGAGGCAACGCATCTCCTGCAGGACCTGATCCGCAACGCGTGCGTGAACGACGGTCGTCCCGAGTCGGGCGGCGAGGTGCGATCGTCCGATCTGCTCACGGGCTATCTCGAGGGCGGCGGGCTCGACCTCCAGCATTTCGAGCCCCAGCCGGGCCGCCGCAGCGTGCTCGCGAAGATCGAGGGCTCCGACCCGAGCGCCCCGTCGCTGATGCTGATGGGTCATACCGACGTCGTCCCGGTGAACCCCGACGGGTGGTCGCGCGACCCCTTCGGCGGTGAGCTCGTCGACGGGATGATCTGGGGGCGCGGCGCGGTCGACATGCTGAACCTCACCGCGACGATGGCCGTCGCGTTCCGGCGGCTCGCCGAGTCGGGATTCACCCCGAAGGGGACGCTGATGTTCCTCGGCGTGGCCGACGAGGAGGCGCTGGGCACCTGGGGTGCGGAGTGGCTGGTCGACCACGAGCTCGACCACGTGCGCGCCGACTACGTGGTCACCGAGTCGGGAGGGTTTCAGATGCCCGGGGCCCAGGGGCCTTGTCTTCCGGTGATGGTCGAGGAGAAGGGCACCTACTGGTCGAAGCTCACGGTGCACGGCACCCCGGGCCACGCGTCCCAGTCGTTCCGCACGGACAACGCGCTGGTGAGCGCGGCCGAGGTCGTGCGGCGGATCGCCGAGTACCGCCCGCCGACGGTGCTGAGCGAGACCTGGTCTCGCTTCGTGCAGGGCATGGGGCTCCCCGACGAGCTGCTCCACGTGGACGGCTTCGTCGACTACATCTCCAAGCTCCCGCTCGGGTTCAGCCGGCTCGCGTACGCGTGCGCCCACACGACGATGGCGCCCACCGTCGCGCACGGCGGCACGAAGACGAACATCATCCCCGACTCCGTCGAGCTGCAGGTCGACGTCCGCACGCTGCCGGAGCAGTCGGGCGATGTCGCCCGCTCGATGCTGCTCGACGCGATTGGGGATCTCGCCGATCGCGTCGACATCACATCGAAGGACGACCCGGCGACGCGTTCGGCGATCGACACCCCGCTGTGGGACGCGCTCGGCCGGGTCACGTCTCGGCTGTGCGAGGGCTCCGCGCTCGTCCCGATGTTGATGACCGGTGGTACCGACAACCGGTTCTTCCGCCGCGCCGGATCGGTCGGATACGGCTTCGGCCTGTTCAGCCGGCGGCTCGCCTTCGAGGACTACGCGACGATGTTCCACGGCAACGACGAGCGCGTCGACCAGGAGAGCCTGAAGCTGTCCACCGAGCTGTGGCTCGCGCTGGCCGAGGACCTCCTGGCTTAGTCGCGGCCCTGGTCGCGGAGGTACTCCTCGAACGCCTCTGCGATCGCGTCGCCGGTGGCGAGCCCTTCCTCGTCGGCGAGGTCGCGGGCCTCGTCGACGTCGTCGGCTTGTTCCTCGAGGCCGCGGACGTAGGCTCCAAGATCGTCGTCGCCCGACACCGCCGTGTCGATCCGCGCGCGCCAGGCGTCGGCGCTCACGCCGAGCTCGCGCAGGTCGAGCTCGAGGCCGGAAAACGCCGCGACCCGTTCAAGGAGAGCACGCGTGGCGGGCGGGTTGGGTGGGGCAGCGACGTAGTGCGGGACCGGGGCCCACATCGACACCGAGCGCACTCCGGCGGCGCGGCATGCGTCGTGGAGCACGCCGACGATCCCGGTCGGGCCTTCGTAGTGGGAACGGCTGAGCTCGAGTCGGTCCATGTCGGCGGCGACGGTCGCCGCACCGGTGCAGCGCACGGGACGGGTGTGGGGCGAGTCTGCGAGCAGCGCGCCGAGTGTCACCGCCGATCGGCATCCCGTCTCCGCCACGACGGTGAGCACGTCGGCGCAGATCCCGCGCCAGTGCAGGTTCGGCTCCGGGCCCGAGCACAGCACGAGATCGGGCCCACCGGGAGCGTCGGTGATGGCGGCGTCGAAGCGGATCTGCGGCCAGCAGATGCTGCGGGTGACGCCGTCGGTGAGCTCCACCGTCGGGCGGACGACCTGGAAGTCGAGGTACTCGTCGGCATCGAGTGACGCGAAGCGCTCGCCGCCGTAGCGGCCCGACAGCCAGCCCAATGCGTCGGATGCCGCGTCGGCGGCGTCGTTCCACCCGGTGAACGCGGCGACGAGCACGGGGTCACGCAGACGCGGCCGGGACTCCCATCGCAGCGAGCTCACGGTGCCAGGGTACGGGATGAGTCACCGGCCCAGCGGCCCGGCCCAAAGGGTCAAGAGCGTTGGCCGGTTCACCGAGGCAACCAGGCTCGCGCCTCGGCAGGCGCTTCACACGATCGCGTCCGCGGCGCGCAGGTCCGCGATCGCCTCGGGCGAGAATCCCACCTCGGCCAGCACCTCGTCGGTGTGCTCCCCGATCTCGGGCGCAGCACTTCGCACCCGGGGCAGCTCGTCGCCGAACTGGCACGGTCCGATGGCGAGGCGCGCCCTTCTGTGATCCGGATGGGCGGCCAGGTATCCGTTCGCGACGACCTGCGGGTCGTCGATCACCTCGACCGGCGAGGCCATCGCCGACCAGATGACGTCGCGGGTCGACAGATCGGCGCGCAGGTCGGCGAGGTCTCGCGAAGCGATCGCGTCGGTGAGCGCGCTGTGGAGCTGTTCGCGGTGTGCAGCGCGGAGCTCGGTGTCGGCGTAGTCAGGGTGCTCGACGAGCGCATCGAGGCCGAGCGCGGCGCAGGTCGGCTCCCAGTGGCGCACGTCGTCGAGCATGTTGAGCAGCAGCCACCGGCCGTCGCGGGTTCGGTACGACCCGATCAGGGGGTTGGGCAGCGCGTTTCCGGCGTCGAGTGGGGCCGGGTCGGTGCCGGTCACGGTCGTGCTGACCAGGTCGGGCGCGAGCGTCCACACCGCCGTGGCGAGCAGGGCGACGTCGACCACCGATCCCTTGCCGGTGCGCTCGCGCCGGAACAGCGCCGCCGCGATCCCGCCGGCGAGGTGTGCGCCGCTGGGGCCGTCGCCCATCGCGGCCCGCTGCATCACGAGTGGTCCGTCGGGCGGTGTGAGCATGTGGCCGATCCCGCCTCGGGCCCAGAAGGAGACCGCGTCGAACCCGCCGAGGTCGGCGTCGGGGCCGCGCTGGCCCTGCCCGTGGCCACGCGCGTAGACGAGCCCGGGGTTGACGGCCCAGCAGTCGTCGGGGTCGAGTCGCAGCCGGGTGCGCGCGGAGGGCAGGAAGCTCGTGATGAGCACGTCGGCCCACTCGATGAGGCTGTCGAGCGCGGCTCGTCCCTCGATCGAGCGGAGGTCGATGGCGATCCCGCGCTTGTTGCGGTTCATCTGCTCCCAGAGGAAGTTGAACTCGCCGGTGTCGGCGACGAGCCCGGCGCCCATCACCGCGCGCAACGGGTCACCTGACGGCCTCTCCACCTTCACCACGTCGGCGCCCCAGTCGGCAAGCACCGCGCCGCAGCTCGGCACGAAGCCGAACTCGGCGAGCTCGAGCACCTTCACCCCGTCGAGCGGACCCATGGCTCACCTCCGTCAGTTCCTGAGCGGCGCGGACTGCCGGTGGTCCGGGACCGAGCACCGGCCCGAGGCGACCGAGCTCCGGCATCGTCGATGCCGCTCAGCCTCTCAAGGCCGGGATCGAGCTGCGGTTCGCCTGGTCGAGCGCGGCGTCCACCAGTCCCGAGACCATCTGGCCCATCGCCTCGAAGCCCTCCCCGAGCGTCTTGCCCATCTGGAACCGCGCGTTGATGCCCTCGACGATGATTGCGAGCTTGTAGCAGGCGAAGGCCTCGTACCAATCGAGGGACTCGACGTCACGCCCGCTACGGCGCGCGTACTCCTCGACGACCTCGTCAGGGCTGAGGAAACCGGGTCGGCCCCCGACAGCGGCGCCCGTGGCGATCACGGGTGTCTCGGCGCGTCCCCAGTAGAGGAGGAACAGTCCGACGTCGGCCAACGGGTCGCCGAGCGTCGACATCTCCCAGTCGAGCACCGCGACGATCCGGCCCGGGTCGTCGAGCGCCATCATCGTGTTGTCGAGGCGGTAGTCGCCGTGCACGATCGTGGCGGGTCCGGACTCCGGGAGCGCGTTGCGCAGGCGGCGGGCGAGCTCGTCGACCTGCGGGAGCTCACGGGTCTTGGAGCGTTCCCACTGCTCCCCCCAACGTCGCACCTGCCGCTCGAGGAAGCCGTCGGGACGCCCGAAGTCGCCGAGGCCCACGGCGGCGTAGTCGACCGCGTGGATGCGTGCCAGAACGTCGACGAGCTCCTCGGAGCAGCGGCGCGCGTCCTCGGGAGCGATCGTGGCCAGCGCCGCGGGGTCGCTGTAGACGACTCCGTCGACCAGCTCCATCACGTAGAACGGCGCGTCGTTCACCGCGGTGTCCTCGCAGAGCGTCAGCGCCTTGGGTACGGGCACGTCGGTCGGGCCGAGCGCGGCCAGCACGCGGTACTCGCGCGCCATGTCGTGCGCGGTCGGGAGCACGTGACCGAGCGGGGGGCGGCGCAGCACCCAGCGGTGCTCGCCGTCGGTGATCGAGTACGTGAGGTTCGATCGGCCTCCCGCGATCAGGGTCCCGACGAGCGGACGGTCGGATGCGTCGGGGACGTGGGCCGCGAAGTAGGCGCGCAGACGCTCGAGATCGATGCCCTCGGGAGTTACCTCGTCGCTCATCGCTCCGGTCCTGATCGGAAGCCGGAGACTACGCGACGGCGATCAGGCGACGCGGGGAGTGCGCGGAGCGACGGGCTCGCCGTTGCCCTTGGGGTAGCGGGCCACCCGGCCGACGGGCATGTCGACCCGGAAGCCGGCGGCCGCACGGTCCTCCTCGGACTCGCCGCCCCAGAAGCCGTACTCGCGGTGCTCGCGGGCCCAGTCGCGACACGCGAGGAGCACCTCGCACTCCGCGCACACGACCCGGGCCTTGGCCTCGCGCACCACGCGGGCCTCGGGCCGCTCACCGGCAGGGGCGAAGAACAGCTCGGTACGGCCACTGCAGGCGGCGTCGGCCGTCCAGCTCAGCGGGCCGGTGAAGATCAGTGTCGAGAGGTGCTCGGCAGCCACTGGGTACCTCGTTGGTCTGCGTGACGGCCCCGGGGGTTGGTCCGTTCGATGTCGGAGATCGGGGAGCCGGCGGGGGGGGGGGGGGGGGGGCGCCCCCCCGCGGGGCGCCCGGGGGGGGGGGGGGGGCGGGTCGAGGCAGCATCCTTTGCTCGAGTACGTTCCGTAGCAATTTTGGCTCAAGCCGTTTACAATCGTGC
>VGBT01000008.1 GCA_016870395.1 Actinomycetota bacterium
ACCTCGTCGCGCTGAAGGTCATCAAGAGCATGCTCGACGCAGGCCTGTCGCTGCAGTCCGCGCGCAAGGCGCTCGACTACCTCAGGGAGCACCTGGCCGAGGACCTCGCGTCGGCGAGCCTCGTGATCGAGGGCAACCGGTCGGTCATGGCCCACACCGGCGACGCGATCGTCGACCTCGTGCGCAACGGCCAGGCCGTGCTCAACATCGTGCCGCTCGGAGGGCTCGTCGCCCAGCTCGACGCGAGCATCCACGAGATCGAGCCGCGTGCTGCGATCGCCGAGCGCGGGCCGGCCGCAGCGGTGGGCGCGGGAGGGTAGCGATCAGCGACCACGCCCGGCTCCCGCACGAGCAGGTGCGCTTCGCGCACAACTCGGAGCGGCAGTTCGCCAAGCTGCTCGACTTCTACGGCATCGCCTGGGAGTACGAGCCGCGCACGTTCACCCTCGAGGTCGACCGCGAGGGGAACCCGGCCCAGGCGTTCAGCCCCGACTTCTACCTCCCGGCCCAGGACCTCTACATCGAGATCACGACGCTGAACCAGAAGCTCGTGACGAAGAAGAACCGCAAGGCCCGCCGGTTGCGCGAGCTGCACCCGGAGGTGCGCATCAAGGTCCTGTACCAGCGCGACTACCTGAGCCTCCTCGTGAAGTACGGGCTGGAGGCACCGTCCCAGCTCGCCGACCAGCTCGGGGAGCCCCAGCCGTTGCGGCTCGAGCCCGACCGGGCCGGCTGGGTCGCGTCCGACGCACAGACCGCCTGATGGGCACCGAGGCGACGCCGCGCCATGGGCCGCTCGACGCCGAGCACCGCGCACTCGGCGCCCGGATGGCCGAGTTCGGCGGCTGGGAGATGCCGATCCAGTACGCCGGGGTGCTCGAGGAGCACCGCGCCTGCCGGGAGGGGGCGGTGGTCTTCGACGTGTCGCACCTCGGTTCGGTGCGCGTGACGGGCGCTGGTGGGCACTCGCTGCTGCAGTGGTCGTTCACCAACGACCACGATCGCATCGCGCCCGGCCGAGCGCAGTACACGCACCTGCTCGATCCCACCGACGCGCACGTGGTCGACGACGTCATCGTGTGGTGGGTGGCCACCGACGACTACCTGGTGATGCCGAACGCGTCCAACACCGACCGCATCGTGGGCGCGCTGTCCGACGGGCCCGCGCAGGCGCGCACCGACGGCGCCGTGTCGATGGTCGACGTCACGTCCGAGCGCGCCGTCCTGGCCGTCCAGGGCCCGGAGGCCCGCACCCGGCTGGCGAAGGTGGTCCCGCTGATGGCCGAGGTGGCCCGCTTCGCCGTCGCGCCGGCCGACTGGGACGGCGTCGGTTGCATCGTCGCCGGCACCGGCTACACGGGCGAGGACGGCGTGGAGGTGCACGTGCCGGTCGAGGCCGCCGGCGCGCTCTGGCGCGCGCTGCTCGAGGTCGGGATCGTCCCGGCCGGGCTCGGTGCCCGTGACACGCTGCGCCTCGAGGCCGGGTTGCCCCTGCACGGCCACGAGCTCGGGCCGGGGATCACGCCGCTGCAGGCGGGCCTGGGCTGGGTCGTGCGCTGGGACAAGGGAGACTTCCGGGGCCGCGGCGCGCTCGAAGCCGAACGCGAGCGCGGCGTCACCCGCCGCCTGCGGGGGCTGCTGGTGGAGGGCCGTCGGCCGCCGCGCGCCGGGTACGCGGTGCTCGTTGACGGCGAGGCGGTGGGGGTGGTGACGAGCGGGAACTTCTCGCCCACGCTCGGCCACGCGATCGCGCTCGCGTTCCTACCGCCCGACGTCGCCGACGGCGCGTCCGTGGCCGTCGACGTGCGGGGCGCCGCGGTCGCGGCCACCGTGGTGAAGCCGCCGTTCGTCGGGTCATGACGACGGGACGAGCGTCGAGAACCTTCGCGTGGGGTCTCGCGGGGATCGTCGCCGGCGCCTTCGCGCTGCGGGTGCTGGCCGCGTTTTGGTACGAGGACCACACCGGCGTCGCGGGCGACGGCATCTGGTATCTGGGCGTTGCCGGCCAGCTCGCCGCCGGCGACGGCTTCGTTGAGCCCCTCAACCTCATCACCACGGGTCGCGCCATCCCGAGCGCGTCGCACCCGCCGCTGTACCCCGTGTACCTCTCAATCGTCGACTTCGTCGGTGGTCAGTCGAGCCTTGTGCACCGGATCTGGTCGTGCGTTCCGGGTGGGGTCACGGTGCTGCTCGTCGGGCTGCTGGCCCGCGATCTCGCCGGCGAGCGGGCCGGGCTGCTCGCCGCGGGCCTCGCCGCGGTGTACCTGGACCTCGTGATCCAAGACGTGGTGCTCTGGTCGGAGGGCATGTACGCGGCCACGATCGTCGCGAGCCTGTGGTTGGCCTACCGCTTCCTGGGCCGCCCCACCTTGCTGCGCGCCGCGGTCCTGGGGGGAGCGGTGACGCTCGCGACTCTCACCCGGGCCGAGGCTGCGCTGCTCTACCTGGTGCTGTTCCTGCCGCTGGTGGCAGGGGCCTCGAGGCGTTCCGTCCGTCGGTGCGTCGAGTTCCTGGCCGTAGGGGGTGCGGTCGCCCTTGTGCTCTTTGCACCTTGGCTGCTGTATAACAACTCGGGCCGATTCGAACACCCCGTCGTGATCTCCACGGGCTTCGGGGGCTTGCTCGCCTCGGCGAACTGCGACAACACGTACACGGGCCCGTTCCTCGGTGGGTGGGGAGGGCTGTGCGCGCAAGGCCTGCCCGATCCGCTCCCCCGTGACGAGACTGAGACCGACACGATCTTCCGCCGGGCTGGCATTCGCTACGCGCGTGAGCACGCAGGTCGCCTTCCGGTTGTGGTGCCGGTGCGCGTTCTGCGTTCGTTCGGGCTGTGGAAACCTGTTGCGACAACTGTCGCGGACCTGCAGCTCCCGGAGGGGCGCGCCCGTTGGGTTGCCTACCCGGCGGTGGCGCAGTACTGGGCGTACCTCGCCGTCGCCGCGGCCGGGTTCTGGATCCTGCGGCGCCGGGGGGTGCGCGTGTGGCCCCTGGTCACCCCGGCCGTGGTCGTCGCGGTGATCAGCGTGATCGGCTACGGGACGATGCGCTTCCGCATCGCGTTCGAGGTGGTGCTCCCGGTGCTCGCCGCGGTGGCGCTCGACGCGTGGTGGGGCGCGCTCAGGTCGCGCCGCGGCGGACCTCGGATCGAGACGCCCGACGCGACTACCATCGCTGCCGACAGCTGATTACCCCGGACGGGAGAGTCCTCACCACCCACCGCGGCTGACCGTCGCGACGGGGGAGGGGCGCCGAAGGAGCAACCTCCCCGGAATCTCTCAGGCCCAAGAACCGCCCGGGGCAGGCGACTCTGGAGAGCAGGTCCGGCGCCGGGCGTTCGGGCCTCACCGACGGGGAAAGCCGGTGCGTCCCAGGGCGCAGCGGTGAATCTCTCAGGTCCCGCGACAGAGGGGGAGCGGGCCGCATGCCGCGGTCCGGACCCCGGCGTGCGTGGAGGCGGAGAGATGGCACACCAGCGGCGAGACATTTTCGAGGTTCGGCACCTCGGCCCCGACGAGGAGGCCCAGGCGAAGATGCTCGGCGCGCTGGGCTACCCGTCGCTCGACGCCCTGACGGACGCGGCGGTGCCCGCGGCGATCCGTCGCCGCGAGCCCCTCGACCTGCGGCCGCCGCTCACCGAGCCAGAGGCGATCACCGCGTTGCGCGCCCTCGCCGCGCAGAACTCGGTGCGGACGTCGTGCATCGGGCTCGGCTACGCCGACACCATCACGCCGGCCGTCATTCGCCGCAACGTGCTCGAGAACCCCGCGTGGTACACGGCGTACACGCCGTACCAGCCGGAGATCTCCCAGGGCCGGCTCGAGGCGTTGCTCAACTTCCAGACGATGGTCGCGGATCTCACCGCGATGGACCTCGCGAACGCGTCGTTGCTCGACGAGGCGACAGCCGCCGCCGAAGCGATGGCGATGTGCCGTCGGTTGGCGCCGAAAGGCGGCGACATATTCTTCGTCGACGCGGACTGCCATCCCCAGACGATCGCGGTCGTCGCGGGACGCGCCGAGCCGCTCGGGATCGAGATCGTGGTCGGCGACCCCGAGCGCGACCTGCCGGGAGTCGGGGTGTTCGGGTTGCTGGTCCAGTACCCGGGGAGCAGTGGCGAAGTGCGGGACCACGAGGCGTTGATCGAGCGGGCGCACGGCCAAGGGGCGATCGTCGCCGTGGCCGCCGACCTGCTCGCACTCACGATCCTGCGACCGCCGGGCGAGATCGGCGCGGACCTCGTGGTCGGCTCGGCGCAGCGCTTCGGCGTGCCGCTCGGCTTCGGCGGACCGCACGCCGCGTTCCTCGCATGCCGCGACGCCCACAGACGCACGATGCCGGGCCGCCTCGTGGGTGTGTCGGTCGACACGAAGGGCCGGCCCGCGCTGCGCCTGGCGCTGCAGACTCGTGAGCAGCACATCCGGCGTGAGAAGGCGACGAGCAACATCTGCACCGCGCAGGTGCTCCTCGCGGTGATCGCGGGGTGCTACGGCGCGTACCACGGGCCCGAGGGCCTGCGCGCGATCGCGACCAGCGTCCATGCGCTCACCCACGACCTGGCCGGCGCGCTGCGCGAGGCCGGCATCGGCGTGCCGACGGCCGTCCACTTCGACACCATCACCGCGCGCGTGCCCGATCGTGCGGATGCGGTGGTCGCCGCTGCGCTCGCGCGGGGCATCAACCTGCGCCGCGTCGACCAGGACACGGTCGGAATAGCGTTCGACGAGACGACGACCCGCGAGGTCGTGGAGGCAGTCGCGGCGGCGTTCGGCGTCGAGTCGCTCCGGGTGCCGGCAGTCGACGCGACCGACGCGATCCCGGGCGCGCTCCGCCGCACGAGCCCGTACCTCACCCACCCGGTGTTCCACGCCCACCGGTCCGAGACCGACATGCTGCGCTACCTGCGGCGCCTCTCGGACCGGGATCTCGCCCTCGACCGCACGATGATCCCCCTGGGCTCGTGCACGATGAAACTGAACGCCACCACCGAGATGGAGCCGATCACCTGGCCCGAGTGGGCGGGGATCCACCCGTTTGCCCCGCTCGACCAGGCCGGCGGCTACCGGGAGCTCTTCGCGGATCTCGAGCGCTGGCTCTGCGAGGTGACCGGCTACGACGCGGTGTCGCTGCAGCCAAACGCGGGCTCGCAAGGCGAGTTCGCCGGGCTGCTCGCGATCCGGGCCTATCACCGGAGTCGGGGCGACGAGCGGCGCGACGTCTGCCTCATCCCCGCCTCCGCGCACGGCACCAACGCGGCGAGCGCGGTGATGGCCGGGTTGCGGGTCGTGGTCGTCGCCACCGATGGCGACGGCAACATCGACCTCGACGACCTGAAGGCCAAGGTTGTGGAGCACAGCGCTCGCCTGGGCGCGCTGATGGCTACCTACCCGTCGACGCACGGCGTGTTCGAGGAGGGAATCGTCGTGGCCTGCGACGTGGTGCACGAGCACGGCGGCCAGGTGTACCTGGACGGCGCCAACCTCAACGCGCTCGTCGGCCTCGCCGCGCCCGGTCGGTTCGGTGCCGACGTGAGCCACCTGAACCTGCACAAGACGTTCTGCATCCCGCATGGCGGCGGTGGTCCGGGGGTCGGGCCGATCGGGGTGAGCGCCCACCTCGCGCCGTTCCTGCCGTCGCACCCGCTGGTCCCCGAATGCGGGCCCTCGGACGGCGGTATCGGCGCGGTTGCGGCTGCGCCCTGGGGTAGCGCGGGAATCCTACCGATCCCATGGGCATACGTGGCGATGATGGGGGCCGACGGGCTGCGCCGCGCCACGCAGGTCGCGATCCTCGCGGCGAACTACGTCGCGCACCGTCTCGCCGAGCACTATCCGGTGCTGTACACGGGCGCGCACGGCCTGGTTGCGCACGAGTGCATTCTCGACCTGCGGCCGATCACCGCGGCGACGGGGGTGACAGCGGAGGACGTCGCGAAGCGGCTGATCGACTACGGGTTCCACGCGCCGACGCTCAGCTTCCCGGTGCCGGGCACGCTGATGGTGGAGCCGACGGAGTCGGAGCCGTTGTCCGAGCTGGATCGGTTCTGCGACGCGATGGTTGCCATCCGCGAGGAGATCCGGCGCGTGGCGGCGGGGGAGTGGAGCCACGACGAGAGCCCGCTCGCGAACGCACCCCACCCGGCAGAGGACGTGGTCGCAGCAACCTGGGAGCATCCGTACAGCCGGGAGGAGGCCGCGTACCCGCTGGCGGGCCTGCGCGCCGCCAAGTACTGGGTACCGGTGAGCCGCATCGACAGCGTGTACGGGGACCGCAATGTCGTGTGCGCCTGCCCCCCGGTCGAGGTATACGCAGAGGGGTAGCGTCGCGGCCCATGGCGACCGGACAGCGGGGCATCTTCGCCCAGGGCACCAGAGCCTGCGAGCACCTCGAACTCGACCTGCGGCGCGGCGCGGGCGCTGACGTCGCGCTCGACGGTGCCGGTGCCGTCGTGGCCGCGCTCGCGTCGGAGACGCAGTGCTTCCTGTACCACGACGGCGGGGACCTCACGGGCTTCGTCGACGGCACCGAGAACCCGCCGGTCGAGGAAGGTCCGGAGGTCGCGCCGGTCCCGCACCGGGTGCGGGGCGAGGGCGGCGGCGGGTGAGTGCGAGGGTGCGCACGCGCGAGTGGTCGGGCGCCGACTACTACGACGTGCTCGGGGTGGAGCCCGATGCGCCGAGCGCCGTGGTCGACGACGCCTACCGACGCCGGGCCAAGGAGCTGCATCCCGACCGCAACCCCGATGCTGCGGCGGCCGAGCGGTTCAAGGAGGTCGTGGCCGCGTACCGGGTGCTGCGCGACCCGGTGACCCGCTCCGCCTACGACGAGTACCGGTTGCGCGTCGACATGGGCACGCTCTATGCGTCGGCCCCGGGACGGCGACCCGATCCCGGATCGCTGCGCACGATCGACCACCTGGCGCCGCCCCGGGTGCCGCGCCCGCGTCGACCCCTACCGGACTGGGCACGGACCACGATCAGCTGGGTGCTGATCGGCGCCGGGCTTGCGGTCGCGCTCTGGGCCCTGTTCGGCGAGCTGCCCGCGCCGAGCGAGGCCGACACCCCGGTCGCGGTGCAGGTGACGCTCGGGATCATGGCCGCGAAGCTCGTCGGCTGCGGCCTGATCGTGCACTGGTACCCCCAGCTACGCGCCCGCTGGCACTACTGACCCACTGATCTGGCCGAGGTCGGCGCCCGGTTTGGTGAGAGATGCGGGCTATGCGCTCCTCGACGCACGAACCCGGCGGGGTTCGGGTGTGGCGAGGGTGGTCGACGGGCGCGGGTGAAAACGATAGTTTCATTCGCGCATATGGGGGTTGCAGACCGGGTCGTGGAGCGGTCGGTGCGCGGCGTGCGGTCGCGGGCCGAGCAGGAGGTCCACGTCCTGCTCGAAGCCGCCTTCTCGGTGCTGCACCATGGCGGCATAAACGGGCTCACCGTGGCCGAGGTGCTGGCCGAGGCCGGGTTGTCGACGCGCGCGTTCTACCGCCACTTCGCCGGCAAGGACGAGCTCGTCCTCGCGCTGTTCGCCCGGGAGAGCGAGCGGGCGACGGCCAAGCGACGGGCGGCGATCGCCGGCGCGGGGTCACCCCGGGCGGCCCTCGATGCGTGGGTCGACGACGTGCTGGCACTGGGCTACGAACCGCGACGAGCGGCTCGGACGCGAGTGCTGCAGTCCGAGGGGACGAGACTCGCGCGCGAGTTCCCGAAGGACTTCGCTCGCATCAGGGGCGACGAGCTCTCGCCGCTCGTCGAGATCCTCGAACGTGGATGCGAGGACGGCACGTTCCCGGATGCCCGCCCGCAGCTCGACGCCCGCACGATCCACGCCGTCGTCTGGTCGCTCGCCAGCGCGCGCCTCGACGGTCTCGACCTGTCGGTCGGCGACGTGCGTGCGCACGTGATGCGATACTGCCTGCCCGCGCTCGGTGTGGGGAAGCGCCGCCCGTGACCGGGCTCTCTCCGGCCGACTCGCCGTACTACGACGCCGAGTACGAGACGATGTCGCGGGATCGGCTGGCCGACCTGCAGCTGGAGCTGCTGACCGAGACAGTGGCCTTCGCGTACGAGCACTCCGCCTTGACCAGGAAGACGTGGGACGCGGCCGGGATCACACCGGCCGACGTCCGCAGTTTGGACGACTTCACGGAGAAGGTGCCCTTCCTCGACAAGGACGCGCTGCGCCGGTTCCGTGACGAGCGGAAGGACCCGTACGGGGGTGTGCTGTGCCGCGACCAGAGTGAGCTCACCGCGATCAGCTCCACCTCGGGGACGACCGGTGACCCGACGCTCGTCCCCGAGGTGTGGGGCGGCGGCTTCGTGGGCCGGCCGGCGATCATGTATCGGGACTTCTGGGGGATGGGGGTACGACCCGGCGACCACGTCGCCCTCTTCCTCTTCACGTTCCGTGGCCCGACCTACGGGTTCGTGCAGCAGCTCGGCGCGATCCCGGTGCTCTTCGACTATGGCGTCGACGAGATCGAGCGCCTGCTCCGGTGCTCCCTGCAGTACCGCCCCACCGCCCTCTACAACTTCGGCGGCAGCATGATCAACGCCACTGAGGAGATCGCGGCGCGAGCCGGCATCGACCCCCGCGACGCGTTCAGCTCGTATCACGCCGTCGTTTTCGCCGGAGAGCCACTGGGTGAGCGGGCCCGCCGACTCGCCGACGCGTGGGGCATTGAGCTCTTCGAGCATTCCAACGTCGGCGACGTCACCGCGTGCTTCGAGTGCCCGGCACACGACGGCATGCACTTCTGGGAGGACATGGCCTACGTCGAGGGGATCGATCCGCTCGCGCTCGACCACCGCGACGCGCAGCCGGTCAGCGGTGACCGTGTGCGCTGCGAGCTGGTTGCGACCGCGCTGTCGAACCGGGTCGCACCCCTCGTGCGCTTTCGCTCCGACGACCTCGTCGAGATCGACCGGTCGCCGTGCGTGTGTGGCCGCACGCACGCCCGGATCTGGACGATCGGCCGCAAGGGTGACGAGGTCGTCGTGCAGGGCGCGTCGGTGCTGCCCGTCGACGTCTGGGCCGCGATCGAGTCGGTCGAGGCCTGCCGGCTCGGGCTCTTCCAGGTGGTCCGCCCCAATCGCGAGTCGGACGAGCTGCGCCTGCGGGTCGGATACCAGGACACCCCGGAGGGGCGCCTGGGCTCCCTGGTCGAGGAGGTCGCCGACGCGGTGCGAGCGGCGGTCGGCGTCGAGCCGGTAATCGAACTGGTCGCCAACGAGGAGCTCCTACGGCTCGGCCCGCCGCACAAGATCCCGCGGGTGACGGCGCGGTGAGCCGGTCGGTGGCGTGGGGCGTCGGGCAGTACGAGGTGTCGGACCGCACCCGCGTCGCGTGGGAGGTCGGCCATGACGAGATCGACCGGGCGATCGGTGCCGGGTCGACCGTGCTGGCCGGCCTGGGCATCAGTGCGGGCGATCGGGTGCTGTTCACGTCGATGCTGTCCGAGGCGGTTCACTTCTGGCCGCTCGTCCTCGCGACGATGCTCGCCGGCGCGCAGCTGTCCTGCGCAGACGCGGCCCGCGGGGAGGCGCGGCGGGTGCGGATGTTCACCCGGCTGCTGGCGTATCGCGCCGTGCTCGGGATCACCCCGGCTGTTCTCGACGGGCTCGACGAGCTCGGTGCCGATTACACCGACGTGCTCGGCCGCGTGCCCGTGATCGGAGCGCGCCCGGGCGCGTACGAGCGGCTGGCGGGCACCGGGCTCGCGCCGCATGACTTCGTGCTCGCCGGACCGGCCGTGGCGATCGCCACCGAGCCGGGCGGTCCCGCGTGGGTAAACCGTGACGAGTGGGAGCTCGACATCGACGACGGGTGGGTGACCGTCACGAGCCGCCGGCCGCGGCTGACGGGGTTCGACCGGGTGCGCACCGCGGTGCGCGCCTCGGTGGTGGACGGGCACGGGCTGGTCCCGGCTCGATCGTGGCCCGATCGGGGGCCGAGACCGTGAAGGAGCAGCCGTGCAGCCGTTGATCAGCGCCGACAACCATGTGTTCGAACCCGCGACGCTGTGGGAGGAGCGCCTGCCCGCGTCGATGCGCGAGCGCGGCCCGCGGCTCGTGGTCGACGGCGACTGGTACGTGATGGCCCTGGAAGGCATGCCAAACCGCAAGCTGACCCGTGTGACACCTCCCTCGGAGTCTGCGGCGGCCTCGGGCCGCGACGCCGAGCGCAACGCAGAGAAGCAGCGGCGCCGGGCGGTGCTCGGCCGTAGCGGCGGTGCCGACGTCGACGACCGGAAGCGCGACATGGCGATGGACGGTGTCGTCGCGGAGGTGATCTACCCGACGTTCGGGCTCTTCGTGGACATGATCGAGGACGCGGAGCTCGCGATGGCCTGCGCGCGGGTCTACAACGACTGGCTGGCCGACACCTTCATCGGCGCGGGCGAGGTGTTCGTGCCGAGTGCCATCGTGCCGATCCGCGACGTGCCGAGCGCGACGGCCGAGATGGAACGCGTCGCCGGCCTCGGGTTCCGCTCGGCGCTCATCCCGACGACACCGCCCCCCGGCATCCCGTACAACCGTCCCGAGTACGACCCGATCTGGGCGGTCGCGGCCGAGGCGACGATGCCGCTCTCACTGCACACGGGAACAGGCGCGCTGCCGAGCGCGGAGAAGGGACCGGGCGGGGCGGTGATCAACTACGCCAAGGTCGGGCTGCTCTCGGCGGAGACGCTGTGCTACTTCGCGGCGTCGGGGGTGCTGGAGCGGTTCCCCGGCCTGCGGCTCGTGTTCGTGGAGACCGGTGCCGGCTGGTTCGCGTACTGCTGCGAGCGCATGGACGAGGCGTTCGAGGAGCACGAGCAGTGGGTGAGACCGAAACTGGCCGAACGACCGAGCCACTACGCGAAGAGCCAGTGCTTCGTGACCCTCGGCGCCGACCGGGCGCCGCTGCTCGCCCGAGAGATCACGGGGATCGGACCACTGCTCTGGGCCAGCGACTACCCGCACCCCGAGGGGACGTTTCCGCACAGCCAGGAAGCGGTCACCCGCATCTTCGAAGGGCTGAGCGACGCGGACCTCGCGGCGGTCACGCACGACAACGCCGCCCGGCTCTACGGGATCTCGGCATGAACGAGGGCGACGGGCTGACGATGCGGGACCGCACGGCGATCGTGGGCGTGGGCGCCACGCCGTACTACAAGCGCGGCGAGTCCGTGCCGCAGCTCCCAATGGAGCTCGCGGCGAAGGCGCTGCTCGCCGCGTGTGCCGATGCGGGGCTCGACGTGCACGACGTCGACGGGTTTGCGCTCTACTCGATGGGCTTCGACACGAGCCTGTTCGCGCAGTGGCTGGGCATCGACGTGCGCTTCGCGGGGATGCTCACCGGCGGGGGTGGGGGAGCGGCCGGTTCGGTGGGCCTGGCCGCGGCTGCGATCGTGAGCGGCCAGGCCGACTGCGTCGCGTCGATCATGACGCTGCAACAGGCCGCGTCGCGCTTCGGTGCCAGTTACGCGCCGAGGGGCAAGCCCGGCGCCACCTACAGCGCACCGCCGTCGCCGGAGGGCAGCTTCATCCAGCCGTCGGGGCTGATGGGTCCGGGACAGATGTTCGCGGTCCTCGCGCAGCGGCACATGCACCGGTACGGCACCACGCGCGAGCACTTCGCTGAGGTGGCGATCAGCACGCGCAACAACGCGATCCGACGGCCGACCGCGTTGATGCAGAAGCCGCTCACACTCGACGAGTACTTCGACGCTCGGATGATCGCCGACCCGCTGTGCTTGTTCGACTTCTGCCTGGAGTGCGACGGCGCCGTTGCCGTGATCACAATGAGCGCGGAGCGGGCTTGTGACTGCGCGCAACCACCGGTGTACGTGGCTGCGTCCGCGAACGGCGGGGCCGGCAAGTGGGGACAGGCGATCACGTGGTTCGGCATGCCCGACGAGTACTTCGCCTCCAGTGGTCACCGGACCGTCGCCGCCGACGCGTACCGCATGGCCGACATCGGTCCGGCCGACGTCGACGTGGCGCTGCTCTACGACCACTTCTCGCCGATGGTGATCATGCAGCTCGAGGACTACGGGTTCTGCCCGATCGGCGAAGGGGGCCGGTTCGTCGCGGACGGCAACATCCGGTGGCCGACGGGCTCGTTGCCGGTGAACACCCACGGCGGCAATCTGAGCGAGGCGTACATCATCGGCATGACGCACGTGAAGGAGGCCGTCGAGCAGCTACGCGGCACTGCCGTCAACCAGGTGGAGGGTGCAGAGGTCGCGCTCGTCACCGGCGGCCCCGCCTCGATTCCGGTCTCCAACCTCGTCCTCCACCGCTAGGAGCACCCAGATGCAGGGAGTCCCCCCGGCCGACGTGATCCGCCTCATGCCGAACGTGTGGACCGAGCCGTTCTGGCGCGCCACCGCCGAGCACCGGATGGTGGTGCCGCGCTGCACCGCTTGCGGCACCTTCCGCTTGCCGCCGACGCCATTCTGCCCATCGTGTGCGTCACAGGACCTGGAGTGGGTCGAGCACGACGGGCGCGGCACGATCTACAGCTTCACGGTGATCCGCCACGCGGTGATTCCCGACGTGCTCGACGCGCTGCCGTTGATCGCGGCCGTGGTCGAGCTGCCCGGCACCGGTGGTTGCCGGCTGGTGGGCAACGTCGTGGGGGTCGCGCCGGAGGAGGTCCGCATCAGCCAGGAGGTCACGGTCGACTGGTACGACGTGCGCGAGGGCGAGACCGTGCCGGTGTTCCGGCTCGCGTGAGTGCCTGATGTCACCGACGCGACGGCTCGTGCTCCACGACGTGCTCGCGCAGCACGCGCGAGCACGAGGCGCGGAGCTGGCCGTCGGCGACGGTGACGTGCTTCTGACGTGGTCGGAGCTCGCGGAGCGGGTCGACCGGTGCGCGGGGGCGCTCCGCGCGGAGGGCGTGGGCAGGGGCGATCGGGTGCTCTGGCTCGGCCAGAACAGCTTTCGGGTGCTGGAGCTGCTCCTCGGGTGCTCACGCCTCGGGGCGCTGTTCTGTGCCGCGAACTGGCGGCAGCGGGCGGGCGAGCTGGCCTTCGTGGTCGACGACCTCACGCCGGCTGTGCTGTTCACCCAGGCCGAGGAGGTGGGCGACGAGGTGGCAGCCGGGCTGAGCGTCGCGGACCATCGAGCCCGGACGATCCGGCACGACGCCGATGGTGCCGAGGGGTACGAGGCATGGTGCGCTAGCGCGCCGGCACGCGAGATCGACGACCTGACGGAGCCCGGCGACGCGCTGCTCTGCACGTACACGGCGGCGTTCGACGGGCGGCCGAACGCGGCGATGCTCCCGCACCGCGCGATTGTCGCCCAGGGGCTGCTGATGGGGCCGTGGATGGGGGTGAGTGCCCGGTCGCGGTACCTCGCGGCGGGGCCGTTGTTCCACGTGGGCGTGTGGATGGAGGGCTTCGCGACGTTCCTCGCCGGCGGTGCCAACGTGTTCGTGCGCCGCAGCGACGGTGAGGCGCTGTGCCGGGCTATCGCGGACTTCGGTTGCACGAGCGGGTACGTGGTGGGACCGATGGTGGACGCGGTGGTTGCGGCGAACGAGGGCGGCCGCTTCGACCTGTCGTCGATGCGCGGCCGGCGTGGGCATCCGGCGTACGACGCCTGGGTCGGGGTGGACGACTCGCCGTGGGGCCGTCGGCCCGGCGGGTACGGGCAGACGGAGACGATGGGCATGTCGACGTTCGCGCTCCTGTCGTCGGCCGACGAGCTCGGCACGCACGGGCGGCCGTCGCCGCTGGTGCAGGTGCGCGTGGTCGACCCCGACGGCGCCGACGTGCCGGTCGGGGAGACCGGCGAGATCCTGGTGCGGGGCGAGACCGTGATGTGCGGGTACTGGAACCGGCCCGAGCTCAACGCGGTTCGGTCGCGGGGGGGCTGGCACCACACCAACGACCTCGGTTGCTACGAGGTCGATGGGTCGTTCTCGTTCGTCGCGCCGAAGGGACGGATGCTCAAGAGCGGGGCGGAGAACATCTACCCCGAGGAGGTGGAGCAGGCGCTGCGGACGCACCCGGCGGTTGCTGAGGTCGCGGTGATCGGCGTGCCCGACGAGGTGTGGGTGCAGAGCGTGAAGGCGATCGTCGTGCGGCAGGCGGCAGCGACCGTGACCGAGGCGGAGCTGATCGAGCATTGCCGGGCGCGTATCGCCGGGTACAAGAAGCCGCGTACGGTCGTCTTCGTCGAGGCGCTGCCGCGCGCCGGCTGGCAGGTCGACTACGCCGCGCTCGACGCCGCACACGGCGGCGGCAGCTACCCTGGCGGCAACAACCGCCCCGTCTGACCGGCACGCCCTCCCTCCTTCCCCCCGGGTTGTTGCCGGAGGAGCGGTATGCGCTCCTCAGCGCACAATCTCGCCCAACGGGGCCGGGGCCAAACTCGAAGTGCAGATCGGCGCCACGGAGGTGCTCGCCGAGCGTTGTCACCACGAGGGGTCCCTCGGCCGCACTGTGCGAAGGGGCGGTTCCGCGGAGCCGCCGTTGCGGAGATGCTGGCCGAGTGCAAGCCTGGTGTCCGTGGCATCGAGCGTAGGAGTGCTGCTGGGACTTGGGTACCTCGTCGGACTCGTCGCCGCCCTGTGGTGCGGGCGGGACCTCCGCCGGATCCCGACCCGGGTGTGGTTCTCGTCGGGTTTCGACGAGCGGGCGTGGTACTGGGGTCTCGGCATCTGGTGGGTTCTCGGCGGCTGGGGCGCGCTCGTCCTCGCCCTCGTGTGGCGTCGCAGCGACGCGCGCGTTGCCCTCCACGAGGAGATGATCGACTCCCGGGCGCTCCGGCGCCTTCGCCCGGTGTCCCCGGATCTGGTTCGGTCGCCGGACCGGTCCCGCCGGGCGATGTTCCGTCGCCAGGCGTGAGCAGGCGGTTCCGCGGAACCGCCGTTCAGGTGAGGCTGCGGCGGGTGTCCTTCCTCAGTAGGACGAGGTGCGGGTCCTCGGCAGGGCTCGCGTCGAGCTCGGGCACCAGGAGGAGGTAGCAGGCACTGGCCTCGGGGCTCTCGGCTCGCTCCCTTTCCCAGGCGCCGCGGCAGGGGCGAGCGGCTCGGGCTCTGGGCGCGCGCTCGTCGGGGGTGGTGCGGCTAGCGCGCTGGGCAAGAGGACACCTGACCCGCGGAGTCGCGTGCTCAAAGGCGGAAGTAACATAACGAGGATTATGGGCGGTCCGGCTGCGGCGGGGGGAAGCGGTTGTCGGGTCAAGTCGAGCATTCAGCTCAAGACCCGGTCGCGTCCGTTGTCGAGATGGGTGCGCCTAGGCTCAAGAACGCCGACGGCCCCTGGTCCACCCTGCCCGGATCGGGGGCCTCGGCATTTCCCGACGCCTCCCCCGTCAGCGGGCAAGATATCGGGACATGTGGTGTCCGGTGTGTGGCGACGAGTTCGTGGCGAGTGTGACCCGCTGCCCCGACCACGGCGTCGCGCTCGTGGTCGACCGGCCGACGATATCGCACGAGCCGCCGCACGCCGCCCCCTATGCTCAGGAGTCCCCTCCCGTGCCCGAGTCCCCGCCGCTGCCCGAGCCCGACGAGGTCGTCGAGTACGACCTCAGCGCCTGGACTGCCGACCAGCACGACGGTGTCGCCGCGTGGCTCGTCGCCGAGAACG
Source organism: Actinomycetota bacterium (assembly GCA_016870395.1). Classification (GTDB taxonomy): domain Bacteria; phylum Actinomycetota; class Acidimicrobiia; order IMCC26256; family JAENVU01; genus SHUZ01. The sequence continues at coordinate 15,587 of VGBT01000008.1, forward strand.
TCGCCTACGCGTGGCCCGAGCCGGGAGTGCTGGCGGTTCCGCGGAATCGCGCGGACGACGTCGAGGAGGCCCTCGGCTACCTCGCGTCCGATTCCGACTGAACCCGGCGATCAGGCTTCGGGAACGACGCCCGCGTCGACCAGCACCTCGAGCACGCCCGCGGCCAGCTGCATCTCGGCCAGGTTCTCGATCGGCACCCATTCTGCCTCGGTCGCGTCGTCGGCGGCCTCGGGCTCGAGTGCGGGGTCGTACACATCGACGAAGAAGTCGAGGATCACGAAGTGGTATGGGGGATCCGCAGCCAGGTCGATGCGCTCCACCCAGCCGAGGAACCGCTCCACCACCACCTCGAGGCCCGTCTCCTCGGCGACCTCGCGCACCACCGCCTCGCGCAGGTCCTCGCCCAGCTCCACCCGCCCGCCCGGTACCGACCACGCGCCCTGACCCGGTCCGTGGCCCCGTCGCACCAGGAGGATCTCGTCGTCGCGCCGCGCGACCGCTGCGACCGCGACGACCGGCGCGTTCATCACTCCGGCGCCTGCGCCTTCGGCGGGTGCCGCTCGGGCCCCGCTCCGCGTCTGCCTCTGTCCGCATGACTCGTGGCTCCGCTCATTCCCGCAGGCTCCGGTGCATCACGAGGGCCCGCGCGGTGAGCCCCGCGCCCTCGAAGAAGTTCTTCGCGGCCCGGTGCCCGGGCAGCGCGAGCGCGTCGATACCGACACATCCGCGTTCGCGGCACCATGTCACCATCGCGGCGAGCACCTGCTCCCCCACTCCCACGCCGCGTGCGTCGGGTGTGACGTAGAGCTCGTCGATCACTCCGAGGTCCTCGCCGTCGTGCAGCGGCTCCACGACGCACACGCCGAAACCCACGACCGCGCCTTCGATCGTTCCCGCGACCACGCACACGTCGTCGCGGCCGATGAGTGCCTCGAAGGCCGCGGCATCGGGGGCGAACCGGGCTTCGCGTTGGGACCACACGGCGCCGCCGCGCATGGGCGTGAGCTCGGCGCGCAGCTCCTCGGTGAGCGCCACGATCACCCCGACGTCATCGGCGACCGCGAAGCGGGCGGCTTCCACGCTCAGTCCGTGAGCTGGGTGATCTTGCCGAGGATCGTGTTGCGGCCCCGGTGCGCGGATTCGTAGGCGCGCACCGCGGCGAGCTCATCCGGGGTGAGGCCGTCGAGTCGGTCAACCACCTGCGACGCCGAGAGCTGGTCGTAGTCGGGAATCGCGAGCGCGGGCACCTCGACCGGCGGGGCGACCGCCGCCTCGGGTGCAGGCGCGCCTCGGGGCGCGGGCGCTCCGCCGCCGGGCGAACCGTTGCCGTTGCGTGGCATCAAGAGGCCGTTGATCTTCTGGTCGGCCATCTGGCGCACCTCGCCGACGCGCTGCTCGGCCTGCTGGCGCACCACGGGGCCGGCGAACTTCACCGCGAGCTGGCCGACGGACTTGTACCGGTTCGCCTGCTGCTGGGCCTGCTTGCGCTGCTGGTCGAGCTCGGTCTGACCACGGGCCACGAACATCTTGAAAAAGGTCGGCACGGTGTCCCTGGCGAACATCGCGATGCCGATCGGCGCGTGGACAAACAGGTCGACGCAGCGCTCGACCGGCTTCTTCTCCGGGATCACGGCCGCAGTCTACGGCGGCTGAGACCGAGGACCAGGGCCCCGAGCAGGCCACCGAAGCACGCCCACTCCACCCAGTCGCCGAAACGCACGTAGGGTGTCTTTCCGGTGACCGTGGTGACCCGCGCCGTGACGACCTGGTTGTGGAACAGGCGCGTAGTGTGCGACACGCGCCCCGATGCGTCGATGACGGCACTGATCCCCGAGATCGACGCCTGGAGCAGCGGGCGCGCGGTCGCGGCGGCGCTCATCTGGCTCAGCGCAAGGTGCTGCTCGGCGTTCGGTGACCGTCGGTACGACCGGTTGTTCGTCGTCACGACGAGCATCTGCGCGCCGTCGCGCACCGCGGTGCGCACCAGTGGTCCGAACGCGGACTCGAAGCAGATCGCGGTGCCGACGCGGGTGTCGCCGATGTCGAAGGTGACCGTGCGGTCCCCGGGATCGAAGTCCGTGGGTACCTGCTCCAGCTCGCTGACGAAGTCGAGAGTGTCGCGCCAGGGCACGTATTCACCGAAGGGCACGAGGTGCTGCTTCGCGTAGGTGGCGACGAGTGCACCCGAGGGCGAGTACAAGCGGTTCGCGTTGTAGCGCTTGCCCGGCGTCTGCTCGTCGATGGCGTTGAGCACCACGTAGCTGCCGTGCCGGCGCGCGATCTCCGCGATCTCGGCACGCAGGCCCGGGTCAACCTCGGGGTCGCTCTGCAGTCCCGACTCGGGGAGCACGATGAGGTCGTAACGGCCGCGCAGCCGACGCGCGAGCTCGAGATGGCTGCGAGTGAGGTACTCGCGGTCCACCTCGGCCGGCGTGAGGCGCCGGTTGAGGTCGTTGCCCTGAAGCATCGCCACCCGGAGCTGCCCGGTCGCGGTCGGGGTGTAGCGGAACATGTCGAGCAGCGACACCACGAGCACGACCAGGGCGAGACCGCCCACCGCGAAGGTGCGGGCTCGCGACCGACCGGGGTCAGACCGCCAGACGACGACGGCCTCGAGGATCAACGCGTTCACGAGCACCACGAGGAAGGTGACGAGTGGCACGCCGCCCCACTCCGCCAGCGCCCGGGCGAAGGGCAGGTCGTGCAGGGCAACGCCGGTCTGGCCCCAGGCGAACCCACCCAGCGGCCAACGGGTGCGTAACGCTTCGGCGAGCACCCACGCGGCCGCGACGACGAACGGCGAGCGGACCCGCAACCGCCCGAGACCGCCGACGACCGCGCCCGCGGCCGCCCAGTACGCGGACTGTGCGACGAGCAACGGCACGATCGCGATCGCACCGAAGTACACGGCCCACCAGAGGTGGAGACCGAAGAACGCGAGGCCGCCGACGAAGCCGAACAGCGCGGCACGTCCCGGCCCGGCGTCGCGCCATGCCCAGCACAGCGGCACCAGCGCGACGAACGCGAGCGGCCCCCAGTCGAAGCCTGGGAACGCGAGCGCGAGCAGCAGACCCGAGGCGACCGCGGCGAGCGCACCCGGGAGCAGCGATCGTGCGCCCCCGGGTGGTTGCGTCACACGCAGTCCCGGCAGAGGTTCCGCTTGGGGTCGGGACGCTGGCTCAACGGCTTCACCATAAAGCAGAACTCGCAGAGGAACTCGTCGTCGCGGCGCGGCACGATCTTGCCGGAACCGTCTCCGCGGTCGTCGGGCTCGGCCTCCTCGTCCTCGAGCTCGGCCTCCTCCTCGTCCATCCGCTCCGCGGCGGTCCGCTCCGCGAGCAGCACGTCGAGGGGCTCCTCCACGTCGTCGGGGTGGAGCTCCTCCTCGAGGTCGACGATCTCGTCTTCATCTTCGTCGGCCGAATCGTCGGAAGCCTTCGAGGCCTTGCCCTTTCGCCGAGGCGTGGGCACGACCGGATCCACGACGACCTCGCCGATCTCGAGGTCGGCGTCCTCGTCGTCGAGATTCGCCTCCTCCTCGTCGTCGAGATTCGCCTCCTCCTCGTCGTCGAGATCCGCCTCCTCCTCGAGGTCGAGATCCGCCTCCTCCTCGAGGTCGGGATCCTCGTCGAAGTTGTCGTCGGACATCCTTGCCTTTCGGGGGTTCGGGGGCGCGCACTATACCGCCGCGTCTGAGCGTCGACGCCCCACCTGCCGCTGGGTCGCCCCGTGTCCCCGCCCGCCGGCTGAAGCGGGGCCCAGGAGACCGTTGGGGCCACTGCTTGGCCCGGCCGACGGCCGCCGGCGGGTTATCGCAGCGTTCTCTACTTGGTCTCCTGAGCCCCGAGCCCTCGCGTTGCCCCGTCCGGAACCGGTGCCGGCGGCGAGCTGCAGGCGCCGGGACGGCGCGGGTCGAAGGCGCACTCGGTATGCAACGAGAACGCGCCCCCCTGTGTCAAGCGCAACGGTCGTGCGCGCCGAGCCCGTGACCTGCGGACTCGCGCGTCGGTCCTGGTCAACGCACCAGAGGATTTTTCGTGCCGGCGCGACGTGGGCGCGGAGCTCTCACCGGCTGCCACCCTTTGCCTCCCTGTTGCGCGCGGAGTGTCACTGCGCGGCGCGCCGCGCCTCCGCCGCGCGTTCCGCCGCGAGGCGTTCGAGCTCGTAGACCTCGTGGTCCGCGAACTGCATCGCCGCTGCGATCGCGCGGTGGCCGGCCCGCTCTGCGATGAGCCGGTGCATGTCCTGGGCGACCGTTCGGTACGCGGGATGGCCCTGGGGCGTGGTGCGCAGCTCGATGAGATGCATCGCCTCGCGCGCGTTCATCTGCATCGCGAAGCGGATCCGGAACGCCAGCGCCACCGCGTACGAGGCCTGCGAAGGGAACCGCAGCACCATCGCGCTGTGAAGCGCGGCGGAGCGGTTGAGGGCAGTCACGAAGATGGACTCGGAGCCGGCTTCGGTCACCGCCTCCGGCACCATGTAGCCGTGCGTGGGGCTGAGCGGCTGCCACTCGATCGTGAGCATGCGGTGACGTTGCAGGTCGCGAAACGCCCCGTAGTCGGCGAGGACGTCGAAGCGGTAGTCGGTGCGCTCGAACGCCCGACCCGGCCGGTGGCGGCGGTTGGCGCGCTCTCCCACGTAGGCCTGAAGCACCGCAACCCGCTCGTCGGCCGACAGCTGTCGCACCCGGGCGAGGATCTGGTCATCGGCCAGGTTCGTGTGCGGGTAGCAGACCGCGGCGAGCACCTTGTCCTCGCCTTCGGGATCGAAGTCGGTGAGCGTCACCGGCATCCGGGGTCCGGGCTCCTCGAAGCCGAAGACCCGCCGCACCACGGCCTCGGTGTGCTCTCGGGTCTCGGCCAGATAGCTGGACCAGGCGCCACCGCGCTCGGGTCGGTCGACCCGGCTGAGGAACGACGGCACCACCTTGCGGAGCTCCGAGAGGATCAGCTCGGAGTAGGCGCGGGCCTCCGGCAAGGGGTGCGCGCGCATCCGCAGCAGCAACGCTTCGTACGCCTGTCCCGTCCCGTAGATGCCCACGTTGGACAGCGTCGCCGCGGGCAGCATCCCGCGCACCGCGTCGCACGCCTTCGCCTTGATGGTCTGCTTGTAGACGAAGTCGGAGTCGCCGGGCTCCTTCGGGTACCGATCGCGCGCCCAGTCGAGCATGCGCGGCAGCAGCTCCGAGTAGGCCGCGAACAAGCGATCCATCTCCGCGATGTAGAGCGCGCCGAGCGGCGAGTCGAGCACCTCGGGAGGACGGAGGTACCGGTAGCGGCCGCCGAGGCGGCTGTCGTAGGGGATGTAGCGCGTCGACTGCTCGAGGTACGCCATGAGTCGACCCCACTCGAGCACCTTCGTGAGCAGGTTCGACGCCTGTTCACACGCAAGATGGACACCGCCGAGCTGGGCGACGGAGTCGTCGCCGTACTCGAGGAACACGCGGTCGTAGAGCTCCTCGGCGCGTCGCAGCCCCGTGCTCGCGTCGAAGGTCAGGTCGCCGCTCACGTCGAGCGATCCGACGAACTCGTCGAGGAACAGGCGGCGGAGGCTCTTGTCGGAGCGCGAGTAGCGAGCGAACAGCGCGCCCTTCACGACCTCGGGCAGGTTCACGAGCGCGAAGACCGGGCCGTCGAGGTTCGTGAAGTACGGGCGGAGGACGTCGCGCTCCGCGCTGCTGAACCGCTCCGCCACGTACTGCATCGGACCGACGAGGCTACCGGCGTGCCGGGCCGGGCCCGGGGATCGCGATCGTCAGAGCCGCGGCGGAGGCGACCACCGCGGCACGGGCCGGCGGAGGGGTCGCCGGAGCCGACCATCAGACCAGCAGCCTGATGGCGCCGGGCACGATTGCGGCGCCGAGCCGGGTGACCGCCCCGGCCGGGTGGCCGTCGGCGAGCACCGGCAGCGCCCGGCCGTCGACCGTCACCTCCACGGCGCGCCCCGACCCGGTCGCGATCCGGGGGTGCGGGACGTGGTTGCCCGTCGGGAGCCGGGCCCTGAGGGCCCGCCGCTCGCGCCGCGCCAGGGCGTACACCTGCACCTCGAGCCGCCCGTCGCCGGGGTGGCCGCGCGGCACCACGTCGGCAGTCCCGAGGAACTGGCCGCTCGCCACCACAACCGTCGTGGCCGGTCCCCGGTGCAGCTCCCGGCCGTCGACGCACACCCGGACGTCGGTCGAGCGGGTGGTCGCCCGCAGGCCTGCCGGCGACGTGCCGACGACGACGAGGTTGAGGGCAAACGGCACCGTCGCGCCGTCGAGCGCGATCCCGTCGAGTGGGAGCGCCAGGCCGGCGGGCGCGCGGGCGTCCTCACCTGGCCCGCTCTCGCCGAGCCCGAGGGCCCGGGCGAGGTCGGATCCGGTGGGACGGAAGGCCACGAGTGCACCGGGGTGGCGGTGTGCCGCGGCGGCGAGCGCGGCGTCGTTGCCGGCCACCTCGAAGTCGACCGGTCCGTTCACCGGCTCGCCCCAGTCCCTGTCCTTGCGCAGGGTCATCGGGCGGGTCTCACGGCCGAACGAGGCTCGACGCGGCGACCACCCCACGGAAGCACTCGTCGGCAGCCGCTCGCGCGACGGCCGCGGTGTCGGGATCGGGCGCGACGTCCGCGACCTGGCGGAGCAGGTCGATCACCTGCTTCACGTGGCGCACAAAGTCGCCGCCGGTGAGCTCGTCCTCGTCGCCGAGCACGTCGGCGAGCGTGTCGCCGTCCGCCCAGGCGTGCAACGCGCCGGCCAGCCCCGGATCGGGGGGCCGCGTCTCGGGCAGTCCCGCGTCGTCCTCGTTCGCGCTCAGCGCGCGCCACAGGCGGTCGATCGCCCGCGCGCGCTTGGCGACCCGGCTTGAGGGCCAGTGCGGCGGTGGTAGGCCGCGCTGTCCGTCGGGACCCCGCCGCTCGTAGGTGAAGCACGACATCACCGCCGCGAGCTCGGGCGGGTCGAGGCCGTCGAGCAGGTGCTCGCGGATCGACTCGGCCAGCAGCAGGTCGGTCTCCGCGTAGATCCGGGTCAGGAGGCGGCCGCCATCGGTGAGCGACCAGCCATCGACGTAGCCCCACGACTCGAGGACGCGTAGCACCCGGTCGAACTGGCGAGCCAGGCTCTCGCTGCGTCCCTTCACCCGGCGTTCGAGCCGGGCGACCTCGCGGGTGAGGCGGTCGAGTGCCACGGCCGCCCGGAGGTGCAGCGCGAGCTCGGGACATCCGGCCACGGGGTGGGCCGCGATCTCGGCTGCCCGGCGCTCGTCCTCGGCCGCTGCGGGATCGGGGGTGAGCGGCGCGGAGAGGTCGGCCCGGCGCAACGCGGTGAGCACTTCCTTGCGGAAGGCGCTGCTGCGAGGCGCGTACTGCCGCGGCATCTCGATCGTGGTGATCCGCTGGGGTGGTTCGTCGAAGTCGGCTGCGCCGAGGCGCACCAGGTTGCGGTTGACACCCAACGCCAGGACCCGGGCGCCGCGGCGCGAGCCCTCGTGCTTGAGCACGACGGCCGCGCTCCCGCCGCGTCGGGCGCGAACCACGTCGCCCGGGCGCAGCCGGTCGATCGCCTCGGTGACTCGGCGGGCGCGTTGGGGATCGTGGCGGGTCTCGTCGCGGGCCCGCAGGAGCGCGCGGTACTCGTCGAGGTCGCCGCGCTCGCAGCAGGCGAGGTCGCGTTGGCGGGCCAGCGCCTCCTGGCTGCGCTCGAGCCGGCGCTCGAGGCCCACCACGTCTCGATCGGCCCGGTACTGCGCGAACGACAGGTTGAGGAGGTGGTGCGCCTCTTCGGCGGCGTAGCGGGACACAAGGTTCGCGGCCATGTTGAAGGTCGGTCGGAACGACGACGTGAGCGCGTACGTACGGCGTGATGCCAATCCCGCGACCTGGTCGAAGGGAACGAACGGGTTCCAGAGCACCACTGCGTAACCCCGGTCGTCGATCCCCCGCCGCCCCGCGCGCCCGGTGAGCTGGGTGTACTCCCCCGGCGTGAGGAACTCGTGGTGCTCGCCGGTGAATTTCGAGAGCTTCTCGATGACGACGGTACGAGCCGGCATGTTGATCCCCAACGACAGGGTCTCCGTCGCGAACACGGCCTTCACGAGCCCGGCGCCGAAGGCGAGCTCGACCGCCTCCTTCATCGGCGGGACCATGCCGGCGTGGTGCGCGGCCAGCCCCGCCTCGAGGCCCGCCCGCCACTCGTCGTAGCCGAGCGCGGCCAGGTCGTCGGTGGACAAGGCGCCGGTGCGGTCGTCGGCGATGCGGCGCAGCTCCCGGCGCTCGTCGCGGGTCGTGAGACGCACACCCGCGGCCAGACACTGGCGCACGGCGTCGTCGCACGCGGCCCGGCTGAAGATGAAGGTGATCGCCGGCAGCATGGCCTGCTCGGCCAACCACTCGACGATCTCCACCCGTCGCGGCGTGGCGAGGCGGCTGCGCGGGCGACCCGGCGCGCCTCGGGGGCCGCGGCCGCCATTCCGCTCGTCGAGTCGGGTGGCCTCCGGGTTGGGTCGGAACTCCCCACCCGGCCCGGACGAGAACGTGGGGAGCACGTGCAGTCCCCCACCCCGCTCCGCAGCGGCATAGAGGTTCGTCAGCTCGACCGGGCGGCGCTCCTCGATGATCGCGACGGTCTCGCCGCGCACCGTTCGGATCCAGTCTGCGAACTCCTCTGCGTTCGAGACGGTGGCCGACAGGCACACGAGGTCGACCGTAAGCGGGAGGTGGATGATCACCTCCTCCCATACCGGCCCGCGGTACGGGTTCTGGAGGTAGTGCACCTCGTCGAGCACGACGTAGCGAAGTCGCTCGAGGGTGTCGGAGCCCGCGTAGATCATGTTGCGGAGCACCTCGGTGGTCATCACCACCACGGGCGCGTCACCGTTGATCGCGTTGTCGCCCGTGAGAAGGCCGACGTTCGCCGGTCCGTGGACCCGTACGAGATCGGCGTACTTCTGGTTTGAGAGCGCCTTCAGCGGCGTCGTGTAGTACGCCTTCGTCCCAGAGGCGAGCGCGAGCGCGACCGCGTACTCGGCCACGAGCGTCTTGCCGGAGCCGGTCGGCGCGGCCACCAGCACCGACCGACCGGCGTCGAGCGCGTCGAGCGAGCGCCGCTGGAACGGGTCGAGTGCGAAGTCGCACCCGGCTTCAAACGCCGAGCGCGACGCCGCCGCGGTCATGGCTGAGCGGCTGGCGTGGTGATGGTGGTCGCGGAGGTGTCGGAGGAGGTGTCCGCGGGCGTGACCGCGGGCGGTGGGACCGGCTGCTCGACCGGGACCTGGTTGGACGTCGAGTCGTCGGGGGGCTTGAGGATCCAGATCGCGGCGACGGTCACCACGACGACGCCCACGGCCGCGCCGATCGCCTCCAGGATCCGGCGGCGGTCGCGGGGCGGCTTCCACGCGGTCGGGGAACGCCGCGTGGGCGTGCGCTTGGCACCTGTCGGTGCTGCTCGCTGCTTGCTCATCGCTTGAGGATCCTACCGATGAGGATCGCGCCTTCGTAGAAGAGGTACATCGGCACCGCCATGAAGGCGAGGGAGTAGGGGTCCTGGCTGGGCGTGATCAGGGCCGAGAAGGTCACGATGGCCACGATCGCCCATCGGCGGGCCTTGCGCAGCTGAGCGGTCGTGATCACGCGGGCGAGCAACAGGAAGACCAGGACCACGGGGAACTCGAAGGCGAGCCCGAAGGCCACGACCATCAGCGAGACCAGCCCGAGGTACTTGTCGGAGGTGAAGAGGGGCTGCTGCGCGTCACCGCCGACCGCGATGAGGAAGTGCAGCGCCGGTTCGAGGGTGAGGAACGCCACCACCGCGCCGAGGCCGAAGAGCACGAGTGCGGACACGAGGAACGGCACTGCGTAGCGCTTCTCGTTGGGGTGCAACCCCGGCGTCATGAAGCGCCAGAGCTGCCAGAGCCACACCGGGAGCGCGAGCACGATACCGCCGTAGGTCGCGACCTTCAGGCGGGTCAGGAAGGCGTCGGCGGGCGCCGTGAAGACGAGGGCCTTCTTCGGGTCGTCGGTGGCCTCCTTGTAGTACTCGAGGAGGAAGTCGATGATCTGGTTGGAGAAGGTGAATGCGACGATGCCGCCGAGGGCGATCGCGATCGCGCAGATGAAGATCCGGCGACGCAGCTCGGCGAGGTGCTCGAGCACCGGCATCTGTGCGTCGGGTGTGCGCTGCTTGCGCTTCCTGGTCAGGGGCATCGGAGAAGCGTCAGGAGCTCGGCGGGGGCTGGGCCGGGCCGCGAAAGCGCGACGGCGCCCGGCCGGAGGGTGGAGCCGGAGGCGCCGGTGTCACCGCGGGGGGCTCCGGCGCGGGGAGCGCCGCCGGGGACGCCTCGGGCGGCTCGACCCCGGCCGTGACGGAGTCGCTCGGCGTCGAGCCGGTGGCGGTACTCGTGGCTGTGTCGCCGTGGAGCACCTCGTCGAGCTCGCCTTTGATGGTCTCCTGGAAGCTGCGGAGCTGGCGCAGGGCGCTGCCGACCTGGCGGCCGACCTCGGGGAGCTTGTGCGGGCCGAAGACCAACAGCGCGACGAGGACGATCAGGAGGACCTCCAACGGGCCGATTTGGGGCATCGGGGCTCCTTTCGCGCCGGGTTGGCCCCGGTGGGCACACTAGCCCCAGGAGTGCTCGGAGCCCCCTTGCGTGAGCGCGTCCCTGCGCTCACGCAACGCGACGGCCTCGTCGCGCACCGCGAAGGTCGCCGGGGCGAGTGCGCTTCGGAGCTCTGCGAACGCCCGCACGGTGAGCGTTACCTCGTCGCGCACCCGCCGGGCGGCGAGGACCAGCGCGACGCTGCCCAGGGCGGCGAGCACGGCGACGGTCGACCACAGGGTGATCACCGCGGCAACCTAGCGCGGCATCGACCGCCGGACCATTGCGGACAGGTCGTCGAACCAGCCGTTACGGCGCAGCAGCAGATGGAAGTCGAGCAGGTCGTCGGGCGAGATCGGTGGGCCCTCGTGTGCTTCGTTGAGCTCGGCGGGTCGGCGCCAGACCTCTATGCGCACGCCCGAGGAGACCAGGAGGTCGACGATGCGCCGGCTCGCCTCCTTGGCGACTGCGGCCGCACAGGTGGGACACCGGAAGGTGTAGGAGCCACCCTCGTCGTCCGAGCACACCCGGACCGTCAGGTCCGAGGCACGCAGCCGGACATCGCCGCAGCTCGGGCAGTTGGCACGGATGGTGGTCACTCGAACCCCTCTCGGTTCCCCGCAGACCTCGTGTGGCCCACCCCGACGGGTGCACCGTTGGATGTGCCATCGGCAGCGCCCCAGGGGTCCTTGAGAGCGGATGCGTGGCCCTCCCGGGCTCTGCCTCGTGCCACCATGGCGGGTCGTGCCGGTCATCGCCTTCGCCCACCGCGGCGCCCGCACCGAGGCTCCCGACAACTCGCTCGCGGCCTTCCGACGCGCCCTCGACCTCGGGGCCTCGGGCCTGGAGACCGACGCCCGGCTCGCCGCCGGCGAGGTGGTCCTCGCCCACGACCCCGTCCTGCGGCGGGGGTTGCGCCGCATCCGGGTCTCCGAGCAGTCTCCGGAGGCGCTCGCCGCGCTCGGCGTCCCCCGGCTCGCCGAGGTCTACGCGCAGCTGGGGACCGGCTTCGAGTGCTCGGTCGACTGCATGGTGCCGGCTGCGGCCCGGCCGATCATCGCGGTCGCCCGGGCTGCCGGCGCAGCCGAACGACTCTGGCTCTGCTCCCCCGACGTCGACCTGCTCGTGGGGCTGCGCGACGAGGCGCCCGAGGTGAGGCTGGTGCACTCCCCGGGGCGGGACGCGCCGCCGGCGCCGGCTATGGAGCGCCACGCCGCCGAGCTCGCTCGGCTCGGGCTCGACGCGATGAACCTCCACCACACGGCGTGGAGTGGCGGCCTCGTGAGCCTGTTCCAACGCTTCGGGCTGCGCGCGTTCGCGTGGGACGCGCAGGAGCACCGCCAGCTGCGTGCGGTGTTGCGGATGGGCGTCGACGGCATCTACGGCGACCGGGTCGACCGCATGGTCGCCGCCATCGCCGAGTGGGCCACGGGCGGTTAGGGGTGATCGACGACGTCGCGGCGCCGACCGAGGAGGACCCAGCCCAACACGACGAGCACGAGGACTCCGGCGCCGACGACGAGCAGCCAGCCGGGCACCGAGATGTGGTCGAGCGGCCAGATCACGAGGAACATCTTGCCGACCATCACCTCGCGGGTGATCGGTCCGAAGACTGTCGAGTCCCGCGACGCCAGGCGGTTGTCGCCCAGCATGAAGTACGAGTTGGTCGGGACGTGGAACGGCTCGCCGGGACAGCTCGCCTCCACCCGCTCCACCGTGCAGCGGTTGAAGTCCTTCGAGACGACCCCGTCGGGGAGGTACGTCTCGTCGAGCAGCCGGCCCTCGATGTAGATCCGGCCGTCGCGTCCCTCGATCGTCTCCCCGGGCAGGCCGACCACGCGCTTCACGAGGTCCTTGATGTCGCCGGTCTCGGCTTCCTCCGGCGCCTTGAAGACGACGATGTCACCACGAGCGGGATCGCCGATCTTGTAGCTGAGCTTGCTGACCAACACCCGGTCGTCGATCTGGAGCGTGGGCACCATCGACTCGGACGGGATGTAGAACACCTGGAGCACGAAGGTGCGTATCACGATCGCGGTGAGCACCGCGACAACGATGAGCACGGTCCACTCCGCGACGGCCCTGCCGTGGCGTCGCGTCGGTCGCGTCGGTCGCGTCGGTTCGGAGGCTTCGGATGCAGGCGCGGCCTCGCCGATCGGCGTCTCGCTCACCGGTCTCGTTCCAAGGGTCCCATCTTCGCGCGGCGCAGAGGCCGGGTGGGTACCGCGGGCCGGCATTCGTCTCAGGTTCGGTAGCGCGCGAGCACGCGCAGGGCGGCGAGGCGGCCGGCGGCGCGCAGCTCGGGTGGGTCGACCACCCGGGCGCCGGTGCCGACTCGTAGCAGGATCCGATCGAGCCACGCGGGCTCGCTCACGGCGACGACGACCCGCTGGCCGCCGCCGGGCAGATCCTCGACCGATTCGGCCGGGAAGCTCTCGGCGACCCAGCTCGCGCCCGCGGGGAGCTCGAGCGTGACCCGGGGATCGCCTGGACGGGGCGCGTAGAGCACTTCGGGCACCGGGGCCGCGTCGGGATCGAAGCGCTCGCCCGTGGCGCGCAGCGCCCGGATCCGGTCGACGCGGAACATCCGCTGCTCGTCGCGCAGATGGCAGTAGGCATCGCTGTACCAGCGGCCCAGCGCGAAGAACGGAGGCCCTGGGTCGATGCGGCGGGTCGTCACCTCGTCTCGTCCCGCGCTCCAGTAGTCGATCTCCACCCGTTCGCCCGCGCTGGCGGCCCGCCGCAGCTCGGCCAGCTCCGCCGGCGCCCCGAACTCCACGACCACCTCGCTCATGCCGAGTGCGTCCTCGAGCTTCACGAGGGCGGTGGCGAGCGGGCCCTCCGGATCGGAGCCCTCCACCGCCAGGAGCGCGCGGCCCCCGGCGAGAAGCGCGAGGCCCTCGGAGGGGCTGAGCTGCAGCGGGCGCGTGAAGTAGTCGGCGAGCCAGAGCTCGACGGTGTCGCCCTCGGCGTACACGTTGATGTAGTCGCCGGGCGTGTACGGCGGGACTCCGACCATCATGATCAACCCGAGATCGCGCTCGAGCTCGTCACGGGTGATCCGGAAGCGGGCCGCGACCTCGTCCTTGTGAACGCCCGGGCGTGAGGCGAGCCACGGGATCATGGCGAGGACGCGCTGAAGCTGGTGCTCGGCCTCCGGGCGGCTCATGTCGCGATCGCCTCGAGCCAGGCGACGACGGCCGCTCGGGCCTCCGGCGGGTCGAGCACCTCGGCATGCTCGAGGAAGCCGACGACGTAGCTGCACAGCGTGTCGAGGTTCACCGCCTGCAGCGTCACGATCGCCGAGCCGTCGGCGACCGGCTCGACGGCACCGGGCTCGGCCCGGGCCGCGAGCGCGGCCGCGTGCCCGGCGTCTGCAAGCACGCGCACGGCGAGCGGCCGGCCGCCGCCGTACTGCCAGGGCTGGTCCTCGAGGTAGCGGTCGGCCCGGAAGTCGGCCGGGACCACGAACGCGCGCGGTGTGCCCGCCTCGACGTCCCCCTCGATCCGGTTGGCTCGGTAGACCCGCATGTCGTCGACCCCGTGGTCGAGGCCGACGACGTACCAGTTGCCGAACTTGGAGGTGAGCCCCCACGGCTCCAGCTCGCGCTCGCGGCCGCGGTAGCGGAATCGCACGACCGCACGGCGCCGGGAGGCTTCGAACAGGGGCACGAGCGACTCGGCGAGCGGCAGCGCGGCAATCGGCACTGCACCCTCGCCTTCGATGCCGCCGAGCTTCATGAGCGCGCCCTCCCCCGCGCCGTCGCCGAGGCCGATCGCGGTCACGGCCACGTGGAGCGCGGCGAGCTCGCCGTCGGAGAGGTCGAGCGCAGGCAGGTAGTACTCGGACGGCGTCACCCGGTAGCGGGTCTCGTTGTCCTTCTCGGTGTCGCGCAGCGGCACGCCCATCGCGCGGAGGCTGGCCTTGTCGCGCTCGAAGGCCCGGCGGGCCGCCGCCGCGCCCGCCGGATAGCCGAGCGTGGGGTTATTGACGATCTCGGCGCGCGTGAGGCCGCGCCGGGTCTCGAGCAGCGCCGCCAACAGGTTGAGCAGGCGCTCGCGACGATCCGGGGCGTCGCTCACCGCGCTGATGCTGCCACGACGGCGGCCGCACCGGCGCACTCGAAGAGCACCGGGTCGTCCGCGGCGGCCCGGCCCATCGAGGTGATGCGCAGGTCGTGGCGCTGGAGCGCGCCGAGGGTGTCGGGCGCCGGGATGAGCCGCACGTCGTGGCGCTCGGCAAGGCCGGCCGCCGCCAGGTCGGTCTCGATCGTCGCCTGGACATCGCCGCCCAGGGCGGGCACGGGCAGGACGACCCTGCTCCGGCACGCGACCGACAACGTCGTGAGCGTGTGGTGGGAGACCCCGCGATGGCGCAACCGGGGGTCGGCGAACGACACCCGCAGGCACGCGATCGGGTCGCCCCCGAGGCCGGTCACGGCATCGAGGAGCGGTCCGACCTCGATCCCGGAGAAGCCGAGCCGCGTGCCGGTGCCCACGATCCCCGGGCCCATCGCGACGACCGCCGCGTCGGCGTGCACGACATGGCGTGCGATGGCGAGTGCCGAGAACACCGACACCGCCTCGTAGTCGCCGCCGAACGCGTGGCCACAGGTGATCGTCGCGTCGAGGAGGTCGCGGGCCTGGAGGTCGGCCACGAGGTCTGAGAGCGCCAGCGGCAGCGCGGCACCGTCGGTCATCACGTACGCGAGCCGTGCCGTCGGGCGGAGCTCCTTGAACACCGCCGCCACCGCGGGGACCTGGCTGTGCAGGGCGGCGGCCACGACGGGCATGCCGTCGATCGAGGTGAGGTCGGCGAGGTCGGGGTCGAGGTGCTCCTCGGTGCTGCCGACATCGGCTTGCAGGCTCGTGTAGCGCGCCTTGATGATGTGGCCGGGACCCTTCTCGGTCCATTCCGTGCGCGCCAGGTTCCAGTGCACCACGTGCCACCCGCCGGTGCCGAGGCCGAGCTCCACGGCGGTGGTGTTCACCACGACGGAATCGCCGGTCGCTACGGTCCCCGTGAGCTGAGACAGCACGTAGGCGCGCTCGGGGCCGTCGCCGAGGTCGACCTCGACCCGCTGGAGGCCGGGACGCTCCTCCAGCAACGCGACGACCCGGCCGGTCCGGAACGACGGCATCTACAGCGAGGCGATGAGGCGCTCGACCCGTTCGTCGCGGGCCTTGAACGGGTCCTTGCAGAGCACGGTGCGCTGTGCCTGATCGTTGAGCTTTAGGTGGACCCAGTCGACGGTGTAGTCGCGCTTGCGCTCCTTGGCCTTCTTGATGAAGGCGCCGCGCAGGCGCGCTCTCGTGGTCTGGGGCGGGTTGTCGACGGCGTGGTCGATGTCGGCATCGATCACCGTGCGGTCGACCTGGCCGCGCCGTTCGAGGAGGTAGTAGAGCGACCGCGGACGGCTGATGTCGTGGTACGTCAGGTCGACGAGCGCGACACGTGGATGGGTGAGCGGGAGGTCGTGCTTGCGCCGGTAGGCCTCGATGAGGTGGTACTTGACGACCCAGTCGACCTCGCGGTCGAGCTTGAGCGGGTCGTTCTCGAGGTGGGTCATCACGTGCTCCCACATCTCCAGCGCCTGCTGCTCGAGCGGACTGAGCCCGCGCCGCTTCGCGAACCGCAGCGCGCGGTTGAGGTACTCGGCCTGGATCTCGACCGCGGAGAGCTCGCGGCCGTTCGCCAGGCGCACCCGACGGCGGCACGTGACGTCGTGGGAGATCTCGCGGATCGCCCGGATCGGGTTCTCGAGGCTGAGGTCACGCCACGGACTCGCCTCCTCCTCGAGCATCCGCAACAGGATCGAGGTGGCGCCGACCTTCAGGAACGTCGTGTACTCGCTCATGTTCGAGTCGCCCACGATCACGTGCAGGCGTCGGAAGCGCTCAGCGTCGGCGTGGGGCTCGTCGCGGGTGTTGATGATCGGGCGGGATCGGGTGGTGGCGCTGGAGACGCCCTCCCAGATGTGCTCCGCGCGTTGCGCGATGCAGTACATCGCGCCGCGGGCAGTCTGAAGCACCTTCCCCGCGCCGGCGTACACCTGGCGCGAGACCAGAAACGGGATCAGCACGTCGGTGAACTTCGCGAAGTCGCCGTCGCGCTCCACGAGGTAGTTCTCGTGGCATCCGTACGAGTTGCCCGCCGAGTCGGTGTTGTTCTTGAACAGGTAGACCTCGCCGCGTATCCCTTCCTCGCGGAGGCGTTGCTCGGCGCTGTGCACGAGCCCTTCGAGGATCCGCTCCCCCGCCTTGTCGTGCACGACGAGGTCGGAGATCGAGTCGCACTCGGGCGTCGCGTACTCGGGATGGCTGCCGACGTCGAGGTAGAGGCGCGCACCGTTCTCGAGGAACACGTTGCTCGAACGTCCCCAGGACACCACCCGCCGGAACAGGTACCGCGCGACCTCGTCAGGGCTGAGCCGGCGCTGGCCGCGCAGCGTGCAGGTGACGCCGTACTCGTTCTCGAGCCCGAAGATGCGGCGCTCCATCAGGGGGCACCGACGCTCGCGGTCATGCGCCAAGCGTACCGGGGTCCTGGAGACCCCCCGGTCGTGCCGGTAGGAACCTCAGCCGAAGCCCCGGTTGCAGGCGCGGGCCTTGTCGAACGCCCGCTCGAGATCGCCGTTCCGCTCGACGGTGTCGATCGCCTCGGCGTTCGCCGCGATCGAGAGCGTCGCGGCTACGAATCGCTGAGCAGGGTTTCGAGCTCCTCGCCCTTGATGCGGCGGAACGCGCGCTCGGGCCGGGCACGGTCTAGCAGCGCGACTTCGAGCTGGTCGGCGGGCGGCGAGGCGTCGTGGTCGGCGCCGAGAACCTTGGCGCCGAGGCGCACCGCGGCCCCGAGGTCGAGGCCCGGCTGGTACTCGGCCGCGAGCGCCTCCGCTACGGCTTCGGCCTGGCCGCCGAGAACGGTGTAGCCCTCCTCGTCCATCACGGTGCCGTCGTAGAGGATGTGGAAGAGCTCGTCAGGCTCCTCGGGGGTCGCACCGACGGACGCGACGAGGATCTCCACCTCGTAGGGCTTCATCTCGTGGGTGAAGACCTGGCCGAGCGTCTGCGCGTAGGCGTTGGCGAGCGAGTTCGCGGTGACGTCCTCGGGCGAGTACTGGTAGCCCTTGAGGTCGGCGAGGCGAACACCGCCGATCTTGAGGCTCTGGAACTCGTTGTACTTGCCGACGCCGGCAAACGCGATGCGGTCGTAGATCTCGGAGATCTTGAACAGCGTGCGGCTCGGGTTCTCCGCGACGATCACCACGCCGGCGGTGCACTCGAGGGCGACCAGGCTGCGGCCGCGCGCGATGCCCTTGCGCGCGTAGTCGGCCCGGTCTTTCATCAGCTGCTCGGGCGAAACGTAGAACGGCATGCTCATCTGGTCCGCTCCTGGTGCTCCGCACCGGGCCGCTCGGGCCCCGCTCGGCCGCTATCGAGCTCGGTCGGCGTCGTGATGGCGGCCCCGCTCATTCCGCGCCACCTTCCACTCTCGGCTCGCCGCCGGTGGTCTCGTTGCCGCCGCGCTCCGCGCCGCCGAGCAGCGCCTGGGCCCGGGTGGCGACCTCGTCGTCGTCCATAGAGCGGAAGCCTTCGGCGTCGATGAGCGCGACGTTGGGGTAGATGCCGCGCACGAGGTCGGGGCCGCCGGTGGCGACGTCCTCGTCGGCCGCGGCGAACAGGGAGCGGATCGCGAGGGCGATCGCCTGGTCGGCGGCGAGGGTCTCGACCCAGCCCGACTTGATCCAGTTGCGGGCGTGGACCCCGCCGGAGCCGTTGGCCTGGAAGTCGGCCTCCTCGTACTTGCCGCCGGCCGCGTCGAAGGAGAACACCCGCCCACAGTCTCGGCGGCGGTCGTAGCCGGCGAACAGCGGTACCACCACGAAGCCCTGCATCGCGGCCGGGAGGTTGGCGCGCACCATCTGGGCGAGCTGGTTGGCCTTGCCCTCGAGGCTGAGGCCCTCGCCCTCCACCTTCTCGTAGTGGCGGAGCTGAACCTGGAAGAGGCGCGCCATCTCCACGGCGGGTCCGGCCGCGCCGGCGATGGCGATGCCTGAGTGCTCGTCGGCCGGGAGGACCTTCTCGATGCGGCGGTTGGCGATCGTGTAGCCGGCGGTGGCGCGCCGGTCGCCCGCCATCACGACCCCGCCGGCGAAGCGGATCGCGACGACGGTGGTGCCGTGGGTGATCTCGAACGGCGGCCCGGCGCTCGTGCCGGCGGCGCCGGAGAGGTGGTCGGGCGCGACGCGGCGCAGGAGGTCGACGAACGACGGGCCGGGATCGAGGGCGCCGAGCTGCATCGGCAGCGCCCAGGTCGGTTCGGGTGTGGTCACGGCGGGCGAGCCTACCGGCCGCAGGTCGCGACGACGTGGCTCAACGGACCCGGCGCAGCAGGCGCCATCGGGCGAGGCGTCGCTGGAGGCGACGGAGGTGGCGCTCGTCGCGGGCCGCGGCGACGACGTCGTCGGGAACCCGCAGCGCCCGGCCCCGCGCCTCGAGGGCCAGGTGCTGGCCGAGGGCGCCCTGGACGGGCCCCTGCGCGCCCAGACCGCCGAAGCTCACCTCACCAGCGCGTAAGCCTGTTCGCGCCCTGTGCGCGTCGGCCGCGCGTTGTAGCGGCGCTGATACGCGAGGAACAGCTCTCGGTTCGCTTCGCGCCAGGCCTGGACTCGCCGGATCCGAGCTTCACGATTCCGCCGGTAGTCCTCGCGTCGGCGGTTCCGATCACAGTCCTTGCAGATATTGCGGAGGCCATCTCGGTTCGCGGCGGCTCGGTAGAACGCAGTCGCTGGCTTCGTCTGCCCGCAATCCCGGCAAGCCTTTGAGTCGGGATTGTCCGCAATAGTCACTCACCTCCCTTTTGTACGTACGACCGCACGAACTCCTCGGCGTTCACTTCGAGCACGGAGTCGATCTCGTCCAGGAGGTCGTCGAGCTCCTCCTTCAGCGCCTCCCCCTGGTTGACGGGCGCGGCGACCTCGGCCTCGTCGTTAGCCCGCTCCTTCGGGGCGGGCTTCTTCTTCTGCTCCCGTTCGGGCATTACGACTCCTCCTCGGCGACGAACGCACCCTAGGGCGATGGTCGCGCCCTATTGCGCCAGGGCGTCCACCAGCTCGGCCGGTGTCGGGCACCGGTGGAACAACCGCTCGACGTGCGCCCGGCTTCCCTTGAGCGGTTCCATCATCGGGATCCGCCGCAGGGGGTCCGTGCCCACGTCGAGGATGATGCTGTCCCAGTTGGCCGCGACCACCGCTTCGGGCCAGCGGGCCAGGCATCCGCCCCGGAAGTAGGCACGGGTCCGGCCGGGAGCCTCGGTCACCGCGGCGAGCACGGCGTCCTCGGCGACCAGGCGTTCGATCTTGCCCGCCCGCACCAGCCGCTCGTAGAGCGACCGCTCGGGGCGCACGTCGTGGTACTGGAGGTCGAGCAGCGCGAGCTTGGGGTCGTCCCAGTCGAGCCTGTCGCGCTCGCGGTACGCCTCGAGCAGGGCGAGCTTGGTCACCCAGTCGAGCGTGCCGTCGAGGCCCATCGGGTCGCGCTCCAGCGCGCCGAGCACCTGCTCCCAGCGGACCAGCACCGTCTCGGCCACCTCCCCGCCGCACTCCTCCAGCCCCACCTCGTCGGCGTACTTCTGGGCGAGGCGAAGGAACTCCCACTGCAACTCCACCGCGGTACAGGACCCGCCCTCGGTCAGGTCGACCGTCGCGCGACACGTGAGGTCGTGGCTCACTGTGCGCACCGCGTGCACCGGCCCGACGATCGAAAGGTCCTTGCCGATGAAGTCGTCCTCGATCATGGCGAGCACGATGGCGGTCGTACCCACCTTCAGGAACGTCGACGTCTCGCAGAGGTTCGCGTCGCCGGCGATCACGTGGAGGCGGCGGTACTTCTGGGGATCCGCGTGCGGCTCGTCGCGCGTGTTGACCAACGGCCGCTTCAACGTCGTCTCGAGCCCGACCTCCTCCTCGAAGAAGTCGGCTCGCGAGGAGATCTGGTAGTCGACGGCCTCCGCGCCGTTCTCGGCGCCGACCTTCCCCGCACCCGTGAACAGCTGGCGACTCACGAACCAGGGCAGCAAATTGCGCACCAGCGACGCGAACGGCACCGTGCGGTCCACAAGGTAGTTCTCGTGGCACCCGTACGAGTTGCCCTTGCCGTCGGAGTTGTTCTTGTAGACGACGACCTCCTGGCCTGGCTCCATGATGCGGCGCGCGGCCTGCATTGACCGGGCGAGGATCCGCTCCCCCGCCTTGTCGGCCGCTACGAGCTCGAGCGCGTCCAGGCACTCCGGCGTGGAGTACTCGGGGTGCGCGTGGTCGACGTAGTAGCGGGCACCGTTGGTGAGCACGGTGTTCACCAGATGGGTCTCGACCTCGGGGGCCTGGCCGCCGTCGCGCCCGAACCCGCGCGCGTCGCGCCCCGGCGACTCGTCCTCGAAGTCCCAGCCGACGCGCCGGTGCTCCACGTACCCGTTGATGAGCAGAGACGACGCGAGCACCGGGTTCGCGTCGTGCGCGCCGCGCAACGAGACGCCGTACTCCGTCTCGATCCCGCACACCTTCGGCACTGCCACGCGATCAGCCTACCTGTCTCGGGTCGCGCCCGGGCTCGCACGCGCCGACGCGCGATTGCGCTCCTAGAGGTACTGGCCGGTGGTGACGCGCTCGATCTGGCGTCCGCCGCCCTGGTCCACGTCGCCCTCGGAAAGTAGCGTGCGCACGAACACGATCCGCTCGCCCTTCTTGCCCGAGATTTTCGCCCAGTCGTCGGGGTTGGTCGTGTTCGGCAAATCCTCGTGCTCGCGATACTCCTGCTTGATCGAGTCGAGCAGGTCCTGGGTGCAGATCCCGCGCGCGCCGCCCGCGATCTGTCGCTTGATCGACAGCTTCTTCGCGCGCCGCACGACGTTCTCGATCATGGCGCCCGACGAGAAGTCCTTGAAGAACAGAGTCTCCTTGTCGCCGTTCTGGTACGTGACCTCGAGGAACCGGTTCGCCTCGTCGGCCGCGTACATCGCCTCGACCGCGCGATCGATCATCACGCGCACCGCAGCGGCGGCGTCGCCGTCATGGTGCTTGGTCTCGTCCTCGGCGATCGGCAGGGTTGGCAGCAGATAGCGGGAGAAGATCTGCTTCGCAGACGCCTCGTCGGGGCGTTCGATCTTGATCTTCACGTCGAGGCGCCCGGGGCGGAGGATCGCGGGGTCGATCAGGTCCTCCCGGTTCGACGCGCCGATGACGATCACGTTCTTGAGGCTCTCCACCCCGTCGATCTCGGCAAGGAGCTGGGGAACGATGGTGCTCTCGATGTCGGAGGAGATCCCGGTGCCGCGGGTGCGGAACAGGGAGTCCATCTCGTCGAAGAACACGATGACGGGCACGCCCTCCTCGCTCTTCTCCCGGGCGCGCTCGAAGATGAGCCGGATCTGACGCTCCGTCTCGCCTACGTACTTGTTGAGCAGTTCGGGGCCCTTGATGTTCAGGAAGTAGGAACGGGTCTTCGCGTTGCCCGTCTTCTCGGCCACGCGCTGCGCGAGCGAGTTGGCGACCGCCTTGGCGATGAGCGTCTTGCCGCACCCCGGCGGGCCGTAGAGCAGGATGCCCTTCGGTGGCGCCAGATCGTGCTCGTGGAACAGCTCCGCATGCAGGTACGGCAGCTCGACCGCGTCGTGGATCTGCTCGATCTGGTCGTCGAGGCCGCCGACGTCGGCGTAGGTGATGTCGGGCACCTCCTCGAGGACGAGCTCCTCCACCTCCGGGCGGGGGATGCGCTCCACGAGCAGCCCCGAGCGCGCCTCCATCAGCACGTGCTCGCCTGCGCGCAGCCGCACGCCGAGCAGATCGTCGGCCAGCTCGCACACCCGCTCCTCGTCGGCGCGACCCACCACCAGCGCGCGCAGACCGTCCTCGAGCAGCTCCTTGAAGACCACCACCTCGCCCTGGGACTCCGGGGCGCGCGCGAGCACCACGTTGAGCGACTCGTTGAGGACGACCTCCTGGCCGCGTGACAGCTCCTCGACCTCGAGCTCGGGGTGCACGTTGACCCGCATCTTGCGTCCGGCCGTGAACACGTCGACGGTGCCGTCGTCGTTGGCCCCCAGCAAGGTGCCGTAGCCGGACGGGGGCATCGTGAGCTTCTCTACCTCCTCACGCAGCGCCGCGATGTGCTCGCGCGCTTCGCGCAAGGTGGCCGAGAGCCGCTCGTTCTGGGACACTGCCTGCGCCAGCTGACCCTTGGTCTCGAGCAGCCGCTCCTCCAGGGTTCGCACCCGCTTGGGCGCATCTTGGAGCCGGCGCCGGAGGAGCACCATGTCCTCCTCGAGCGTCTTGATCTGGTCCTGGAGCTCGCCGACCTGGCGCTCGTACTCGGCGAGGCGTCGTTCGTGCTCGGCAGCCACGATGCCTCCTCCTCTCGCTCCTCGTGACGCCATGACCGGTCGGCCACGGCCTCTACGCGGGACCCTAGCGATCCCACGTCCTCCCGATGTGCATTTTCCCCGAAGGGGCCTGGTGAATTGCTGTCGCGTGCCGATATGTCGGTACGCTCCCATCGACCACCCCCCGCTCCACCCTGAGCCCCCGCTCGGGGCGACCTCGAGGAGAAGGCCACATGAAGGTCTGGATCGACCAGGACCTCTGCACCGGCGACGGGCTCTGCGAGGAGATCGCGCCCGCCGTGTTCACCCTGCTCGACGACGGCCTGGCCTACGTGAAGGAGGCGGACAAGGTCTTCTCGGACCCGGGCGGGCCCGAGGGCATCGTCAACATCCCCGACGGCATGCTCGAGGCCACCATCGAGGCCGCCGAGGAGTGCCCCGGGGAGTGCATCTTCATCGAGGAGTAGCCCTCCGGGCACGGAGTGCGGTGGCGGCCCGGGTCCTGGTGCCCCGGGCCGTTGCGCGCCCGGGGCGGTACAGTTGGGGCCCCTGTGGGCCGAGAGACAGGCTCGCGACGCCGAAGCGAGGAGCAGCGGCCCACGGAACTGGGTCGCCCGAGCGGGGCCCGAGCGGCCTGTGCCGAAGGCGCAAGAGCGGAAAGGTGGTGAGGCGCATGCATACCGGCGAACCCCCGAGTAGATGCGACCGCGCCCGCCGTCCGTGCTGCGTCTGAGCTGACGAGCCGACGGGCCGGTCCTGTGCGCCCGCGTCCGTCCGCCCCTCGAAGGAGGTGTGTTATGGCCCGTCGCCCTCCCCTGCCCACGCCCGCCGCGCTCCGACGCCGGCGCGAGCACCGAACCCAGCGCCTCCTCGCGAACCGCGCCGTCGCGGAAGCGCTCGTGTCCGCGGCCGGCCTCGTCGGTCGGCCGGTCCTGGCCCGCGGCGGTGCGGAGGTCGGCCGCGTCGTCGACTTCGTCGTTCGGTGGCAGGGCGAGACCTACCCGCCGGTCACCGGCCTGGTGGTCCGGGTGGGACGACGCCGCGCGTACGTGCCCGCCGAAGCCGTCGCGGACGTCGTCCCGGACCGCGTCACCCTCAGCACCGCACGCCTCGACCTGCGCGACTTCGAGCGGCGCACCGGCGAGGTGGTGCTCAACGGCGACGTGGTCGACCACCAGCTCGTCGACGTCGACGGGGTGCGGGTCGTGCGGGCCGCCGACCTCTACCTCTCGCGCGTCGGCGAGCTGTATCGCCTTGTGGGTGTCGACGTGGGCTTCCAGACGCTGCTCCGCCGGCTCGGCCCGAGCCGCTGGCGGCGGCGCCCGACGCCGGACCGCGTCATCGACTGGGGGGCGATCCAGCCGTTCGGCACCGGCGCCTCGGAGCCGGGCCCGCCGGGGCCGATGCGCCTCCACCGACCCAACCATGCGCTGCGCCGCCTTCGCCCCGCCGAGGTCGCGGACCTCCTCGAGGAGCTCGGTCGCGAAGAGCGCCAGGAGCTGCTCGCCGCGCTGGAGCCGGAGGCGGCCGCGGACGCGCTCGAGGAGATGGACCCCGACGAGCTCGGCGCGCTCCTGCGCGAGTCCGGCACCAAGCAGGCGGCCGAGCTGCTCGCCGAGATGGAGCCCGACGAGGCCGTCGATGCGCTGCGCGACCTGGAGGTCGGCGAGGTCGACGAGATCCTGGCCGTCATGACCTCGACGGTCGCCGACCGCCTGCGCGCGCTGCTGCTGTACCGGGAGGGCTCGGCCGGCGGGCTGATGACCACCAACCTCGTCCTGGTCCGGCCGCACCAGACCGTCGGCGAGGTCCGCCGCATCCTGCGCACGCAGGCCGAGCATCAGGACGACGTCGACGCGGTGATCATCGTCGACGAGAACGGCCGGGTGGTACACGACCTCGGCCTGTGGGAGCTGCTCGTCGCGGCGAAGAACGACGCCGTCATCGACGTGGCCGGCCCGCCCGAACCGACGACGGTCCAGCCGGACGCGCCGCTCAAGGAGGTCGTGGACCAGTTCATCGACTCGCGCGGTTCGTCGCTGCTCGTGGTCGACGAGCAGGACCGTCCCGTCGGGCGGATCCTCGCCGACGACCTGGTCGACGCGCTCGTGCCCGAGCACGGCCGCGTCCGCTTCCCGAGGCTGTTCGGCTAGCTGTCATGAGCGCGGTTCCTGTGTCCCCACCGCCGGCGCCTCGCCGGCGCCGCTACGTGCGGCCCGCCGCGATCCTGGGCATCCTCGGCCCGGGTCTGATCGCGGCCAACGCCGGCAACGACGCGGGCGGGATCGCGACCTACGCGGAGGCCGGCGCCCTTTTCGAGTACCGAACCTTGTTCATCTGCGTGTGCGTGATCGTCGCGCTCGTCGCAGTGCAGGAGATGGCCGCGCGGGTCGGTGCCTACAGCGGCGAGGGTCTGATGTCGCTCGTGCGTGAGCAGTTCTCGCTGCGCCTCGGCGCGTTCGCGGTGTGCTGCCTGCTGGTCGCGAACCTCGGTCTCGTCGTCTCGGAGTTCGCGGGCATCGGCGCCGCGCTCGAGATCTTCGGCGTCTCCCGGTACGTCTCCGTGCCGATCGCGGTGGTGGTGATCCTCGGCGTCGTGTTGTTCGGGTCCTACCGGTACGCGGAGCGGGTCTTCCTCGTCCTCTCGCTCGTGTTCCTCACCTACCCGGTGGCCATGATCCTCGCCGATCCCGACTGGGGTGATGTCGTGTCCAACGCCCTGATCCCGCACTTCGTCGCCGACCGCGACTTCCTGCTGATCGCGGTTGCGCTCGTGGGGACGACGATCACGCCGTACATGCAGCTCTACCAGGCTGCCGCGGTCGCCGACCGTGGCATCGGCCCTGAGGACTATCGCAACGAGCGGATCGACGCAGTTTTCGGAGCCCTGTTCGCCGGGTTCATCTTCGTCTCGGTTTTGATCGCCACGGCGGCGACCATCGGGGGCACCGGCGGCATCACCTCCGCGGCCAACGCCGCGCAGGCGCTCGAGCCCGTCGCCGGTCAGCGCGCCGAGGCGCTGTTCGCGATCGGCCTGCTGGGAGCGTCGATGCTTGCGGCGGCCATTGTCCCGCTGTCGACCGCCTACGGCCTCGCCGAGGCGGTGGGAGCCGAGCGCTCCGTCTCGCGCCGCTTCCGGGAAGCGCCGCTGTTCCTCGGGCTCTTCACGGCGCAGGTCTTGATCGGCGCCGCCGTCGCCTTGATCCCGGTGAATCTGATCGACCTGCTCGTGAGCATGCAGATCCTCAACGGGTTCATCACGCCCGTCATCCTGGTGATCCTCTTCGTGCTCACGAGCCGGCCCGCAGTCGTCGGCGACGCGGTGAACGGCCCGCGCTTGCGGGTTTTCGCGTTCGTGTGCGTGGTCGCGGTGTCGGTGTTGGCGGTGTCGGTGCTCGGTCTCACGGTCGCCGGATGGCTCGGCCTGGCCTGACGCATTCGGCGCCGGTTCCGCACTCCCTGGCGCTCGCTCTCGGCGCCGAATTCGAGCATAGGCGCGCAAAGGGCGCGTGTCGGAACGTCGGGCGCCCCGATCAGCCGATCAGGCAGTAGCCGGTGTCGACCGAATCGCGCGCGACGGAGGCGAGCACCGCGGAGAGCTCCGCATCGGTGAGGGCGTACGCGGTCCCCGCGAAAGCCGGGTCGATCGCGAACGCCACGCCCACGACGGTGCCCTGCTCGTCGACGAGGGCGCTTCCGGAGTCACCGGGCTCGAGATCCGCGGCGAGCACGAAGACGTCGCGGCGGGTCTCGCTCGTGCGATAGATGTCGGAGCCGCGAGCGACGATGCGCTCCGCGATCCGGGCGGGTGAGAGTGAGAGCGGCCCGCCTCGCGAATAGCCGTACACAACGGCGAGCGCACCGACGTCGGTGTCGCCGTGCGCGAGCGGTGGCGCGTCAAGGCCGGGGACGCGCAGGACCGCAAGGTCGCGGCGAGGATCAAAGCGGACCACCGTCGCGCGATGGTCGCCCCCCTCCGCGTCGAGCACGGTGGTGTCGCGCTCCCCCGCCACGACGTGTGCGTTCGTGACCACGATGCCCGGCGCGGCGACGAAGCCCGAGCCCTTCTGGATCTGGTCACAGGCCTGTCCTTCGACGCGAACGACCGAAGCGCGCACTCGCGCGTCGACCTCCGGCGCGAGGAACGTGGTGGGGACCTCACCGGGCGGGCGGGGGCCGCCGTCGGGCCCGAAGACCTCGGGGTACGGCGCCTCGGCGACCATCCGCCCGAGCTCGCGCAGCGACGCCGGCGGCTCCGGCGCCACGTCGTCGATCGTCGAGACGATCGTGGAGCCGCGGGCCTCCCGCGCGGGCCAGCCGGGTGCGCTGGTCAGCGCGGGGACCAGCAGCCACACGAGCACGAGCACACCGAAGACGCCGACGGTCGCACCGCCCGCCTGGTCGCCGCGGTGGAGCACCTCGCCGCCGGGGATGTGCTGCTGCACCAAGGTGCCGACCGCCAATCCGAGCGCCTGGCCGAGCAGGCCGAGCCCGAACACGAACGCCAGGACCGCGAACAGGCGGCCACGGGGCGAGGCTCCGGCGAGCGCGGTCATCAGATCGGGCACGAACCGGATCGCGACGAAAACGGCCAGGGCGAGCCCGATCCACGACAGCGATCGGGCCAGGAAGCCGAGCCGGTACCCACCGATCGCGGCGGCGACGATCGCCACCAGGATCACGGCGTCGAGGAGGTTCAACGGCCCTCGCTCAGGTCGACGGCGCCAGGAGCCGCGCGTGGGTGAGGAAGCCGGTGTGGGCGACCATGCGGTGATCGGGGCGCACCGACTGGCCCTCGACGTGCCAGCTCCGCTGGAGCACCTCGAGCGACTCCACCATCCCGAACGCGGAGTCGGTGAGTTCTTCGCGGAGGCGCGCGACCTGGCCGATCGTCGGTAGGTACGAGAGCAGAATGCCGCCAGGCCGGAGCGAGGCCTGCGCGTGCTTGACCACCCGCCACGGTTCCGGGAGGTCGAGCACCACCCGATCGAGCTCGACTTCGTCGATGCCGTCGTACACGTCTCGGACCTCGACGGTGAGCGGCACGTCGGGTCCGAGGAAGCCCTCTACGTTGCGCCGCGCCCGGTCGGCGAAGTCCTGGCGCAGCTCGTAGCCGAGCACCTGGCCGGTCGGCCCTACCGCGCGTAGCAGCGTCGTCGTGAGCGCGCCCGACCCCACTCCGGATTCGAGCACACGCGCACCCGGGAACACGTCACCCAGCATCAGGATCGGTCCCAGGTCCTTCGGGTAGATCACCTGTGCGCCACGCGGCATCTCGAGGATGTACTCCGACAGGGTCGGGCGCACCGCGACCATGCGCGCGCCCTGGCTCGTGCGGACGGCGATGCCCTCCTCGTTGCCGATGAGCGCGGCGTGCTCGAGGACACCCGTGTGGCTGTGGAAGGCGCCGCCTTCGGCGAGCGTCACGAGGTGCCGCCGGCGCTTCGCGTCGACGAGCAGGACTCGGTCACCCACCGCGAACGGCCGGGGCACCGCCTACCGCCCCGTCCGCAACGCGACCGGCTGAGGGTTGCTGACGCGGACGCGCAACGAGCAGAAGGCGCACAACCCGCCCGTGCTCGTAGGGCCTCCGCAACCGCTGCAGGGCGCGAGCGTCTCGCGCTCTGCGTCGCTGGCGTCGGCGAAGCGCCCGTGGCCGCGGGCGAGGAAGCCGAACAGGAACGCGGCCTTGGTGCCCGGCGACTGCTCCTCGAGCGCGTTGAGGGTGGTCTTGAGGCCGAGGTGCCGGTTGCCGTCGGCCATCGGGCACTCCTCGATTTGGTAGTCGATGCCGTTGAGCACGCAGTACGCGGCCATCTCCCGCTCACCGAGCCGCACGAGCGGCTTCACCTTCTTGACGAAGCCGTCGGTGGCCGGAAGGACGGGATGCTGGCGACCGAGGTATCCGGTCTCCCAGCGCAGGACGTTGCCGAGGAGCACTGCGGCCTCGTCGTCGAGGTTGTGGCCGGTGGCGACCACGTCGTAGCCGTGCTCGAGCGCGAACCCGTTGAAGAGGTGGCGCTTCGAGAGCCCGCACGCGCCGCACGGCGACCGACGGGTGGCTCGCGCCGCACCCGGGACGTCGTAGCCGTAGTCGGTCGGCAGGTCGACCTCGTGCAGCCCGGCGCCGACGCGGGCCGCGAAGTCGCGTGCGTAGCGACCGGACTCGTCGGAGTACTCGCCGATGCCGAGCCCGAGGTAGAGCCCGTCGGCGTCGATGCCCAGCTCGGTGAGGAGGTGCCAGAGCGCGAGCGAGTCCTTGCCGCCGGAGACGGCCACGAGCACCCGGTCGCCCGGTACGAACATCCGGTGCTCGTCGATCGCCCTGCGTACCTGCTCCCGGCAGTGGCGCAGGAAGCACTCGCGACAGAACGCGGCGTTGTGCCGCGGGATCTCGATGACGGCCGGGGCCTTGCAACGGCGGCACTTCACGGCGCGCCCCCCGAGATGACCGGCCGGATCTCGATCTGGTCGCCGGCGTCGAGGCGCGCGTCGCTGGTGACGAGGGTATCGCCCCGGATCACGAGTACCGACTCGGGCACCAGCTCGAGGCGCGCCAGCAGGGCGGCGACGGTGATGGGGCCGGGCACCTCGAGCTCACGCCGGGGGTTGCGGAGCAGGACCTTCACGCCCCCAGGCTACTGGCCGCGGCGCAGGCCCCTGATCTCGTAGCGCTCCCCCGGCCTCACCTCGAAGCGCAGAAGCGTCCGCTGCTTCGTCGACATCACGCGGCGGACCGCCCGGAACCCGAACGACGCGATCACGAGGTACAGGTAGGCGCGGCTGCCGCGGCGCGCACCGACCGTGCGCATGACGATCTGGAACGGGTTCATACCCGGCGGATCTCCACGATCGTTGCCAGGCGCTTCCCGCGGCGGCGCCCGAGCGCGAACGCGGTGAGCACCACGACGACCGCGACGACCACGCCGACGGTGATCGCGACCGACTTGGCGTCGCCGACCTCGGTGTCGACCTCGCCCTTCAGCTCCTTCAGCTTGTGCTGGATGTCGGCCTTGGTAATGGGGTCCGGGCTCACGCGGCCTCCCGCTTCTCCTTGCGCCGGGCGCCGACCTTCCAGGTCAGCGCGCCGCCGAGGGCGAGCAGCACCGTCATGATCAGGTACGGGACCCAGGACCAGTTGCCGATGAAGGTCGTGCCGGTCTCCTCCTGGAGCACCCGCAAGCCACCGACCGTGAGGAACACGACGCCGAACCCGAGCAGGAGCGACCCGGCGACCCCGAAGGCGACGACCCGCCCGATTGCCTTGAGCGGTTCGGTGGTCTCCTGCTTGAAGTACGCGACCACGAGCTCCCACAGCTCGGTGACGATCTGCGGGATCGGGGGAGGTCGCTCGGCCACCGACGGATTCAACACGCGACCGTTACCACCCGGCAAGCCCACCGCCGCCCGAGTCAGGGGGCGGGGACGAGCGTGTCGGGGTCGGGCGCGTTCGGGTAGGCGGCCACAGCCGCGGCCATCCGTTCCCGGAGAGTGAGCGCTGAGCTCTCGGAGAACTGGCCGTTCAGGAGCAGCGCGAAGTCGAGTGGGCGGCGTGTGGTGGTGACCCCGGCCAGACCCGAGACGCCGTTCAACGAGCCGGTCTTTGCGACGAGGCGGCCGGCGAGCGGGGTGCCGACCAACCGGGTCGCGAGGGTGCCGCGTTCTCCTGCCACCGCCAGGCCGTCACGGAGCGTGGCATAGCGCGGGTCCTCGCGGCCCAGTGCGAGGGTCGCGAGGAGCGCGTTGCAGGTCGCGCGGTCGTCGCGTGAGAGCCCCGAGCCGTCGACGATGGTGACGCCCTCGAGCGGGATCCCCAGGGCGGCGAGCCGCTCCATCACGACCTGGACGCCGTTCGCCGTCGTCCCGGGTGTTCCGGCCCGTACGGCCAGCTCCTTCACCAGCATCTCGCCGGCGAGGTTGTCGCTCGAGGCCAGGAAGCTGGTGAGCACCTCGGTGAGTGGCGGCGACGCGACCGTCGCGATGGGGACCGAGGGATCCGGGGCGCGGCCACGGCCGGGTGCGCCGACGACCACCCCCCGGGCCGCGAGGAGCCGGGTGAGCTGGGCCGCCGCGTCGAGCGCCGGGTCGGTGCTCGGCCCGCCCGCGCCGCTCGGGCCCGTCTTGCCTCCGTTGACGACCAGCGCGCCGACGGCGCCGATCTCGCTGCGGTACGACGCGGGCCAGCGCGGCGAGAAGCGCTCGGTGTCGAAGCGGTCGTCGACGCCGATGACGCCCCCGGGGATGCTCTGGACCCCGACGGCTACGATCCCGTCGGCCAGTTGTGCGAGCGGGGTGCTCGCCGACCCTGCGGTCAGCGGGTCGGCTGCGATCTCGGCGACGCGCTCGGGCGTCGAGAGGACCGGATCGCCCACGCCGACGAGGTACAGCTGCTCGACGACGCCACCCTGCGGTTCGGACGCGGCGACGGCGCGGGTGGTGTAGCGGTAGTCGGGGCCGAGCACGTACAGGGCCGCGGCTGCGGTGAGCAGCTTCAGGGTCGAGGCAGGGATCTCGGAGGCCTCGGGCGCCGCGGCCGCGAGCGGAGCGGTGCCGTCTCGCACCTCGAAACAGTGCTGGGTGCCGGCAGCGATCTCGCTCAGCTCGGCCTGGAGGCGTTGCGCACCCACCAGGTCGGTCACCGCGGACGGCACGCGGCGGACCGACCACAGCGGTGCGCCGGGCCCGGATGATCTCGCGGCCACCGAGGAGGCCGAAGGTGGACGGAGCGCCGCTACCACGAGGGCGATGCCGCCGAGGAGGAGCACGCCGATGAGGAGCCGGCGCACGAGGGTGCCTTGGTGTGACGCCGCGGCGCGACGGCGATTCACGCGAGCCCGCGACTCCGCCGCCAGCGCGCGTACCGGTAGAGGTGGCCGAGCGCGATGACCGCGCGGTTCGAGGACGAGTAGCAGAGCCGCCTGGTCCCGCGGACCGTGGTCGGTCCCGGATTGGCCGGGTCTGCGGTCGCGAGCTCCGTTGCGGTGAGGATCGGCTTGCCGGTCTGCTCGCTGATCTCGGCCGCGGCCCGGGCGAAGCGCGCGTCCTGGCGCTGGTGGTAGTCGACGATCCGCTCGAGCCCGTCGCCGGGGTAGAACGGACCCTCCCGCATGAGCCGGGCCTGGTTCGACTGGATGCCGAGCCCCAAGTACACGATGGCATCGATTGCCGGGTGCCCCGCCACCATCGTCATCACCTCGGGGATCGTGTCGCGGGTCTCACCGCCCGCGAGGTCGATCGGGTTGTTGCGGCTCCAACGCGGCGGCAGCTTCGTGTCGATCGAGGCGCGCAGGTCTTCGGGTAGCGGGGCCAGCGCGAGGTCGCGGTGCGCAGTGATCGCGTCGGCGGTGACGACACCCCATCCCCCGGCGGTGGTGAGCACGGCGACGTTGGGCCCGGCCGGGAGGGGCTGGGTCGCGAACGTGGCCGCGGCCTCGAAGGCCTCCTCGACGGTCGCGGCGCGGATCGCGCCCATCTGGTGGCACATGCCGTCGAGGACGCGATCGTCGCTGGCGAGCGCGCCGGTGTGGCTCGCCGCGGCGCGCTGGCCGCCCGCGGTCGCGCCGCCCTTGAGCAGCACGAGCGGCATCCGCTCGGTGATGACGCGCACCCGCTCCGCGAACGCGCGACCGTCGGCGATGCCTTCCACGTACGCGAGGCCGACGGTGGTCTGCGGGTCGTCCGCATAGAAGTCGAGGTAGTCGGGCACGGTCACCATCGCCGCGTTGCCGGCGCTCACCGCGCGGCTGATGCCGATCCCGGTCTGCACGGAGTAGTTGAGGAAGCTCGAGACGAAGTTGCCGCTCTGGCTCGCGACGCCGATGTCTCCGCCCGGCGGGTACGGCGCGACGATCTGCGCGCACAGGCGCGACGGCGTGGAGACCACGCCCTGCCCGTTGGGGCCCGCGAGCAGGATGCCCAGCTCGTCGGCAAGGGCCACGAGGTCGCGCTCGGCGGCTCGGCCCTCGTCGCCGGCCTCGCCGTATCCCGCGCTGGTGACGAACGCGGCGGTGATGCCGCGCTGCGCGCACGCTCGGAGCAGCTCCGGGTTCGCGCCCGCCGGGGTGCACACGAAGACGAGGTCGAGCGGTGCGTCGGCCGCGAGGTCGTCGATGCTCGGGACGGCCTCGACGCCGAGGATGGTGCCCCCCTCGCGATTGGTCGCACGAACCGCGCCCGCGTAGCCCTGGCTGAGAATGTTGTGCAGCGCCACGAACCCGAACTTCCCGGGGTGACTCGACGCGCCGGCCACCACGATCCCGCGGGGGTCGAACAGGGCGCGGAAGCGCTCGGGGTGCAGGGGCTTCACCGGGTCGATCCCTCGGCGAGCTCAACGAGCGCGTCGACGGCGATCGGGCGACCGTCAACGACGATCAGCGGGTTGAGATCGACGGACACGACGCTCGGGTCGGCCACGGACAGCGCGCTCAGGCCGAGGAGCGTCGCGGCGAGCGCCCCGCGGTCGATGGCCGGCTCACCCCGGAAGGCGCCGAGCAGCGGCTGCGTGCCGAGGTCGTCGATCATCTCTGCCGCGTCGAGTGCCGTGATCGGGACCAGGCGGAAGACGACGTCTCGGATCGCCTCGGCGAGGATGCCGCCGACGCCCAGCATCACGGTGGGCCCGAACTGCGCGTCGGTGTGGAGGCCGGCGATGAGCTCGCGGTTGCCGGAGAGCATCGGGGCGACGAGCAGCGCGACGGGCCCGTCCTCGGGGGTGGCGGCGGCGAGCAGGTCGACGGCCGCGGCGCGCACGTCGTCTGCGGTGCGCAGGTTGAGGCGCACGAGGCCCCGCTCGGTCTTGTGGGCGATCGCGTCGCCGCACAGCTTGGTGACGACCGGGAACCCGATCGCCTCGGCGGCGGCCACGGCGTCGTCGGCGGTGGCGACGATCCGCTCGTCGGGGACGAGCACCCCGTGCGCGGCGACGCGCGCCTTCGAGTCGGCTTCCGAGAGGGTGGGCACGGCCGGTGATCGTAGGGCAGGCGGTTCCGCGGAACCGTTTCGGTCTCAGCCGGTGAGGATCGTGCGGGCCGTTGCGGCGAAGGCCTCGACCGCGGCCGGATCGGGAGCGGCGCCGCGCTCGAACATCCGTTGCTGGAGCAACGGACCGTGGGCATCGAGCTCGCGCATCAGGCCCGCGTCGACCGGCTGCACCACGAAGTGGATGTGGCACGGGCCGTGCGACCACAGGCACACGTAGACCTGCTGCGGCGCGCAGAGCTGGGTGACCGCCGCGCTGACGCGCTGGAGCAGCGGCCCGAGCTCGGCTGCCTCGTGCGGTGAGAGGTCCGCCACGTGGAGCACGTGCCGCAAGGGCTTGACCACGAGGGTCCCCACCCGAGTGGCCCGACGCAGTGTTCGACCCGCCAGTGTCCGGTCGTTTGGATCGCGCCCCCAGGCAATGCGACGCGGCCGTCGGTCAGGTCACAAGCCAGGCAGCCCTCCCAGCCCATGCCGACCAGGCTAACAAGCCGGCCCGACGGTTCCGCGGAACCGTCCCGGTCTCAGCTCGGTCAGCGGCGGCCGAGAGCGCCGATGTCGAGGTCGGCGTCGGCGTCGGTGGGTCGGCGCAGGCGGATCACTGCACGCGACAGCTCGGGGATCCGCCGGGCATGCGGTGGCGGTAGCGCGCGATCAGCGGGTAGACGACCGTGCCGAGCCACGACAGCGGTGGGGCCGCGAGCAGCCGACCGGCGATCCGCGCCCAGCCGGTGGCGTGGGCCATCGCCGCGGCGATCGCGCGGTGCCCGCGCCGCGGGTGGCCGTCGGCACCCACCCACCAGGCCGCGTCGGTCACTTGCGCCTCGGAGAGCCCCAGCTCGCGCAGGCCGTCGGCGCCGAGCTCCTGCCACGCGACGATCGCCGCCGGGTCGGCCCACCGGTGGGAGATCCAGCGTGCGCTGCGCGTGCAGAACCCGCAGTCGCCGTCGTACACGAGCACCGGCAGGCGCGGGCGGTCAGGCACGAGCCCAGCCTACGACCGGGTGGGTCAGACCGCGGCCTCGCGGTCCTTCCAGTACTCGTCGCGCAGCACCCGCTTGAGCAGCTTCCCCGCGTCGGTGCGCGGGAGCTCGTCGCGCAGCTCGTAGCCACGGGGGCGCTTGTAGCCCGCCATGTGCTCGTCCGCGAACGCGCGCACCTCGTCGAGATCGATCGTCTCCCCGGGCTTCGCCTGCAGGATGCAGTGGACGCTCTCGCCCCACTCGTCGTCGGGGACGCCGAACACCGCGACGTCGAGCACCTGCGGGTGCTGGTGCAGCACCGCCTCGATCTCGGCCGGGTAGATGTTGACCCCACCGGAGATGATCATGTCCTTCTTGCGGTCGCAGATGTAGAGGTAGCCCTCGTCGTCGGCGTAGCCGATGTCGCCGACTGACTTCCAGGCGCCGTCCTCGATCTCGCTGAGCTGCTCCTCGGTGCGGTGGTACCCGTCCATCGCGAGGCCGGTCGACATGAACAGCTCGCCTTGCTCCCCCGGCGCCGCGTCGGTGCCGTCGTCCTTGACGATCCGGTAGTCGATCCCGCCGTAGGTCTTCCCGCACGAGCCCGGCTTGCGGAGCTGGTCCTCGGGCCGCAGCACGGTGATGATCCCCATCTCGGTCGAGCCGTAGACCTCGAACAGGAACCCGTCCCCGAGCTTGGCGATCACCTCCTGCTTCAGCGCGTACGGCACGGGCGCCGCGTTCGCGATGAGGCAGCGCATCGACGAGCAGTCGGCGCCGGCAAGGTCGTGCTCGGGCAGGCTCACGATGCGCTTCAGCTGCGTCGGCGCGGAGAACGTGTTGGTGACGCGGTGCAGCTTCACCGCCGCGAGCCACGCGACGGGATCGAAGCGGCGCAACACCACGATCGGCGCGCCCATCGTGTGGTTCACCGTCACGAACGCGAGCGGCCCGGAGTGGTACATCGGCCCGGTGGTGATGTGGACCTCGTTGCCGATCTGCAGGCCGAGCTCACCGAGGAGCGCCATGACGACGGACGGGTTCGTGGTGGTGCGCAACGCCCCCTTCGGCTTGCCGGTCGTCCCCGACGTGTAGAGCATCTGCGCGCCGACGGCGGAGGCGTCGATCGACACGGGCTCATCGTCGGGCTGACCCTCGACCAGCTCGTCCCAGCCGACGAAGCCCTCGGGCAGCTCGCAGTGCTCGGCCGTCGCCACGTAGCCGAGCATCGCCCGCACCTTGGGCAACCGGTCGCGCACCGACGCGAGGAGCGGCGCGTAGTCGGCGTCGACGACCACGAGCGTCGCGTCCGAGTTGTCGACGACGTACGCCATCTCCTCGGCGTTGAACCGGTACGAGAGCGGCACCGCGACGAGCCCGGCCTTGCGGGCCGCGTGGATCACCGCGATGGTCTCCAGCGAGTTGGGGCCACACCACACGAGCCGGTCCCCCGGCGCCGCACCGAGCGACCGCATGCCGTGTGCGAGGCGGTTCACCAGCCGGTTCAGCTCGGCGAACGTGGTCACCGAAGGGCGAGCGCCGTTGCTCGCGTCCACGATCACCGCGTGCTTGTCCGGCGAGCCCTGCGCGTGCAGCGCCAGGACGTCAGGTGTGTCGGCCATGTGTGATCTCCCCGGTCGAGGCCGGTAGCGTACCGATCGTGCCCCGCACCGTCCCCTTGCGCGGCGTGATCGAGGGCTTCTACGGCACTCCGTGGACCCCCGAGGCGCGCATCGCCACCGTCGAGCTGCTCGGTGCGCACGGGATGAACGCGTACGTCTACGCCCCCAAGGACGACCCGCGCCACCGGGCCGAGTGGCGGGAGCCCTACGACGCCGAGGCAGCCGCGGCGTTCGCCGACCTGGCTCGTGCGGGCGAGGCCTCCGGGGTGGAGATCGGCTTCGCGCTCTCCCCCGGACTCGACGTCGACTACGGGTCGACGGTAGACCGCGACGCACTCGCCGGCAAGCTCGACGCGGTGCGCGGGCTCGGCATCGACTGGCTCGTGCTCGCGCTCGACGACATCCCGATGCGCGACGGGCTGGCCGCAGAGCAGGCCGAGCTGACCGCCTGGCTGGTGGACCGCTGCGCCGGGGCCCGGGTCACCCTCGTGCCGACCGAGTACCTCGGCACCCGTCCCAGTCCGTACCTGTCCACGCTGGCCGCCGGGCTACCCGACGGCGTCGACGTGATGTGGACCGGGCCCACCGTCTGCTCGCCCACGATCAGCGCCGCGGATGCCCGCGGCTGGGCGGTCGCGCTCGGCGGTCGCCGCCCGGTCGTCTGGGACAACTACCCGGTCAACGACGCCACGATGAGCCGGGCGCTGCACCTCGGCCCGTACCGCGGGCGGGAAGCCGCGCTCACCGACGAGGTCGACGGGATCCTCTGCAACCCGATGACCCAGGCCCGCGCGTCGTGGGTGGCGATCCTCACCGCGGCCGAGTACCTGCGTGACCCGGCGGGCTACGACGAAGCGGCGGCGTGGGAGCGTGCCCTCGACACCGTGGGCGGTCCGAACGCCGTGCCGTTGCGCGCTCTGGCCACGGCTTGTGCGGACTCCCCCGTCGCGCCGCCGGACCGGATGCCACTGGCGGGCCTGCTCGACCGGTTGGAGGCCGTGCTCGCGGACCGGAGCGACCCCTCGGCACCGGCTCCCACCCTGGCCGCGGTGCGGGAGCACCTCGAGGCCGTGCAGCGGGCACCGGCCGACTGGCCGATCGGCGACCCGCTGCGCACCGAGGTCGCGCCCTGGCTTACCGCGACGGGTGCGGCGGCCGCGGCTGGGCTCGCGGCCGTCAGGCTCGTCGAACGGTGCAACGCGCCCGAGCCCGGCTCGGCTGAGTCGCTCATGCAACACGCGTTCGGCGTGCTGTACCTGTGGGACGGAGTGCGCCGCGTGCGTGAGACCGTCTTCGGACCGCGGTTCGCGGTCTACGCGGCGATCGTTCAGCGCGCCGACGGGTCGCCCGCGCTCGACGTGTCGGAGGCGCTACGCGAGGACGCCAACGCGATCGACCGTTGCTGCCGGCTCGCGCTGGCGGAGTACAGAAGATGGGCCGGGATGCCGATGACCTCCGAGTCCGAACGGCGAGACCCGAGGAACGCCGCGTGATCTCGATCGTGATGCCCGCCTACAACGAGGCCGGGCTCCTCGGCCCGAGCGCGCGGGAGGTCGTCGACGGGATGCGCGCGCTCGGCGAGTCCTTCGAGGTGCACATCGTCGAGAACGGGTCCACCGACGGGACGCCGGCCATCGCGGCTCGCATCGCCGAGGCGCTTCCGGAGGTCGAGGTGCACTCGATGAGGGTGGCGGACTACGGCGAAGCGCTGCGCACAGGGCTGCTGG
Organism: Actinomycetota bacterium; assembly: GCA_016870395.1. Taxonomy (GTDB): domain Bacteria; phylum Actinomycetota; class Acidimicrobiia; order IMCC26256; family JAENVU01; genus SHUZ01. The sequence continues at coordinate 53,825 of VGBT01000008.1, forward strand.
CCTCACGGGGCGAGATCGGCGTCGTCTTCGACGTCGACTTCTACGACCTCGAGTTCCTCAAGGCCGCGCTCGACGTGCTCGACGCGGGCGGCGACCCGAGTGGGCCGGTCGTCGTGGTGGGCTCCAAGCGGGCGCCCGGGTCGCGCGACGAGCGGTCGCCGCTGCGCCGCGCGGCCACCTCGGTGTTCACCTGGATCCTGCACCGCGGCTTCGGGCTCTCGCTCTCGGACACGCACGGCATGAAGGTGCTCAACCTCGGGGTGCTGCGCCCGGCGCTGCAAGCCTGCCGCCTCGGCGCCGACCTGTTCGACACCGAGCTGATCATCCGGGCCGAGCGCAGCGGCTGGCGGGTCGCGGAGATCCCGGTCACGGTGCGCGAGCTCCGCCCGGCGCGCACCTCCATCGCCCGGCGCGTGCCGCGCACGCTGGTCGGCCTCGCGCGACTCCGACTCGCGGTCGGCCGCGCGCCGCGGCAGACCTGAGCCGCGCGTGACCGCCACCGTCCTCGCCGCTCGCAACCGCTGGGTCGCGGTCGAAGACGGGCTCGTCGTCGACGAGGGCTTCGAACGCCCTCCTGCCGGTGCCGTCGCGCTCGGCGACGTCTGGCTCCTCTCCGGCTTCGTCGATCTCCAGTGCAACGGGGTCGGCGACGTCGACTTCATGACCGCGGAGCTCGACGGGTTCCGGGCGGCCGGGGCCGCGCTGGTGCGCACCGGCGTCACCTCGTACCTCCCGACGCTCGTCAGCGCACCGCTCGACCGCTACGGCCCGGCACTCGATCGCGTCGCCGACGCGCAAGCCGACGCGGTCGGTTCCGGTCTGCCCCGCATCGAGGGCGTCCACCTGGAGGGTCCGTTCCTCGGCGGCGCACCCGGAGCCCACCCACCCGAGCTGCTCCGGCCGATGGACGTCGAATGGCTCGCCGCGCTCCTCGACGCCCACCCGGGACTCGTCCGGCTGGTCACCCTCGCGCCCGAGGCGGATCCCGGCCTCGCCGGCATCCGCATGCTGCGCGACCGCGGCGTTGCGGTCGCGCTCGGCCACTCGCGCTGCAGCTACGACGAGGCGCTCGCGGCAGCAGCGGCCGGGGCGACGCTCGTTACCCACGTCTTCAACGGCATGGGCCCGCTCCACCACCGCGCGCCCGGGCTCGTGAACGCCGCGCTCGACCCGGGCACGGGTCTGACGCCCACCCTCATCGCCGACCTCGTGCACCTGCATCCGTCGGTGGTTCGACTGGTGATGGCGGTCACGAGTGCGATCTTGGTCACCGACCGGGTGGCGACCGGCGTCGATTCCTTCGGGCAGCACGTGGGCGAGCGCGACGGCGCGGCGTTCCTCTCCGACGGCACCCTCACCGGATCCACGCTCACGATGGACCGAGCCGTCCGCAACGCGGTCCGGGAAGGCGTCGAGCCCGAGACGGCCTTCGACGCCGCGTCCGGCACGCCTGCCGACGAACTCGACCTCGACGTCTACGCCTCGTCGACGGAGGGCGGGCGCGCGGACCTGGTGGCCCTCGACCGGGAGACCCTCGAGGTCGAGGGCGTCTGGTGCAGCGGCCAGCGGGCGTACACGCGTCGGCGCGAACCGTGAGCTCCGGCAACGTCGTGCGCGGGCTCGGCGGTCGCCCGGCGTTGGAACGGCTGGAGGACCTGGCCGCCGCGTCCACGGACGCCGATCTCTGAGCCCCTTCGGCGGGTACGCCAGGTAGCGCAGCCCGCCTTCTAGCATCGGCGCAGCGGACTGAAAGGGGCCCCATGACGGTCGACGACCTCGAGCAGCGCGGCATCAACACGATCCGCGGCCTCGCGATGGACGCGGTGCAGCAGGCCAACTGCGGCCACCCCGGCACCGCGATGGCCCTCGCGCCCCTGGCGCACGTGCTGTTCACCCGCGTCATGACCTACGACGCGACCGATCCGGCGTGGCCCGACCGAGACCGCTTCGTGCTCTCCGCGGGCCACGCGTCGATGCTGCTGTACTCGATGCTGCACCTCACCGGGTTCGGCCTCGAGCTCGACGACCTGCGCGACTTCCGCCAGTGGGGCTCGCGCACGCCCGGGCACCCCGAGTACTGGCACACGCCGGGGGTGGAGCTCACCACCGGTCCCCTCGGTCAGGGCATCGGCAACGCAGTGGGCATCGCGCTCGCGGAGGCCAACCTGCGCGAGCGGTTCGGTTCCGCGGCGTGCGACCACCGCGTGTTCGCGATCTGCGGCGACGGCGACCTCTCTGAGGGCGTGAGCCACGAAGCGGCGTCGCTCGCCGGCCACCTCGGGCTCGGGCGCCTCGTGGCGGTCTACGACGACAACCACATCACGATCGACGGGCCAACGGAGATCGCGCTTACCGACGACGCGGTCGGGCGCTTCCGGGCCTACGGCTGGCACGTCGTCGAGCTGGGCGAGGTGGCCAACGACCTCGACGCGCTTGAGCGCGGCCTCGCCGAGGGGATCGCCGAGGCCGACCGCCCCAGCCTCCTCGTGCTGCGCAGCCACATCGGCTGGCCGTCGCCACGTTTCACCGACTCGCCGAAGGCGCACGGCGAGGCGCTCGGGGAGGACGAGGTGCGGGCGGTCAAGGAGATCCTGGGTATGGATCCCGACGCGCACTTCGCAGTGGCCGACGACGTGCTCGCGATGTACCGCGACGCCGGCCGCCGTGGCGCGGCGGCGCGCACGGAGTGGGAGGCGCGACGCGGAGCGTTCGCCACGGGCGAGCCGGCGCTCGCCGCGGAGCACGACGCCTGTCTCGCGCAGGGCGGTCTCCCCGGCTGGGAGGCGAAGCTCCCGGTGTGGAGCCCCGGCGACGGCATCGCGACCCGCCAGGCGTGCAAGGCGGCGCTCGACGCGATCGTCGGCGTGGTGCCCGGCCTGGTGGGTGGGGGCGCCGACCTCACGGGGAACACCGGCACGGCCGTCCCCGACGCGGGGGTGATCGACACCCACCGCTTCGGGGGTCGCCAGGTGCACTTCGGCGTGCGCGAGCACGGCATGGGCGCAGTGCTGAACGGGATGTCGGTGGGCGGGCTCGTGCCCTTCGGCGGCACGTTCTTCGTGTTCAGCGACTACATGCGCGGCGCCGTGCGGGTCGCCGCGCTCTCGGGCTACAAGGTCATGTTCGTCTGGTCGCACGACTCGATCGGGCTGGGCGAGGACGGCCCGACTCACCAACCGGTCGAGCAGCTCGCCGCGATGAGGGCGATGCCCGGCATCCGCGTGATCCGCCCGGCCGACGCCAACGAGACGGCCCAGGCGTGGCGGGTGCACGTCGAGGGCGATGGCCCGACCGCGCTCGTGCTGAGCCGGCAGAAGGTGCCCGTGCTCGACGGCACCGCGGAGCGCGCCACCGCCGGGGTCGTGGCCGGGGCCTACCCGCTGGTCGACGAGTCCGGCGCCCTCGAGCTGGTGCTCGTCGGGACGGGCTCGGAGGTGCAGCTCTGCGTCTCGGCCGCGTCGCGTCTTGCCGAGCGCGGCCTCGGCGTACGGGTCGTCTCGATGCCCTGCTGGGAGCTCTTCGCGGCGCGTCCCGACGACGAGCAGGCCGCGGTGCTGCCGCCGGGCGTCCCGACGCTCGCGGTCGAGGCCGCGGCGTCGTTCGGCTGGGACCGCTACGCGGACGACGTCGTCGGCCTCGACCGGTTCGGCGCTTCCGCTCCCGGGAACATCGCGCTGGAGCAGCTCGGTTTTACCGTCGACAACGTCGTCGCGCGCGCCGATGCGCTGCTCGCGCGCGACGCCTAGGAGGACCCCATGGCCAGTGCCATCGCCCGACTCAACGACTTCGGTCAGAGCCCCTGGTACGACAACATCACGCGCTCGCTGGTGCGGGAGGGCGGGTTGGCGGCGCTGGTCGCCGACGACGGGATCCGCGGTGTCACGTCGAACCCGACCATCTTCGAGAAGGCGATCGCGGGCGGCGAGGGCTACGACGACCAGCTCCTCGGCCTGCATCGTGACGGCACCGGGACAGAAGACGCGTTCTGGGCCCTCGCGGTCGACGACATCGGCCACGCCGCCGACATCCTGCGACCCGTGTACGACGCGCAGGGCGGGGGCGACGGGTTCGTTTCGATCGAGGTCTCGCCGTTGCTCGCCCACGACACCGCGGCGACGATCGAACAGGCCGCGGCGCTGTTCGCACGCCTCGGGCGGCCGAACATCCTGGTCAAGATTCCGGCAACCGTCGAAGGGGTGCCGGCGATAGAGGAGACGATCGCCGCCGGAATCAACGTCAACGTGACGTTGATTTTCAGCCTCCAGCGCCACGCCGAGGTCATCGAGGCGTACCTCCGCGGCCTCGAGCGTCTCGTGGCGTCGGGTGGCGACCCCGCGAAGGTCGCCTCCGTCGCCTCCTTCTTCGTGAGCCGGGTCGACACCGAGACCGACCGGCGCCTCGCGGCGGGCTCGCCGCTGCGCGGCCGGGCGGCGGTCGCCAACGCCAAGCTGGCCTACGAGCTGTTCCAGCAGCGGTTCGCGGGTGAGCGCTGGGACGCGCTCGCCGCGAAGGGAGCTCGCCTGCAGCGGCCGCTGTGGGCATCGACGTCCACGAAGAACCCGGCGTACTCCCCCACGCTCTACGTCGACACGCTGGTCGGTTCCGACACCGTCAACACGCTTGCGCCGGCGTCCATCGACGCGCTGCACGACGGCGACGTGCTCCTGCGGGCCGACACCGTGACCGAGGACGTTGAAGGGGCGCACCAGGTGATGTCCGACCTCGCGGCCGCCGGGGTCTCCTACGACGATGTGACGGCCACGCTCGAGCGCGAAGGCGTCGCTTCGTTCGCACAGTCGTTCCGCGACCTGCTCGGCACCCTCGAGCGCAGGGTCGGCGAGCTCGGCGCGTAGCTCACGCGCCGAGTGCTGCTGCCGCGCGGAGGTGCTCGGTCAGCTCGCCGAGCGGGGTGCGGGCGTTGAGGCCACTCGTGTTGGGCATCACGTAGGTCGGGACGCCCGCGAACGGAGCGGGCTGGACGCCCGGCCGGGCACGGCGGTCGACCACCTCGCGATAGCCGGCAAGACCCACGAAGCACAGCGCTGCCGGCCGCAGCCACTCCACCAGGCGCGTGAGTCGCGCTGCGCCCTCGGCGTACTCATACCCCAAGAGCTCGTCGGCGCGTGCGGTGGCCCGCTTCACGAGGTCGGTCATGCCGACCCTGTTCACGCGCAAGGCGTGTGCGGGATCACGATCGACGGTGAGGATCCCGGCGCCGAGCGCCGCGGGCCAGAAGCGGTTTCCCGGGCGGGCGAAACCGATGCCGACGTCCGCGGCGTAGAGGCTCGGGTTCAACCCGCACACGAGGAGGCGCATCCCGGGACCGACGACGTCGGGCAGCATCCGCTCGCGGACGCACTCGGCGTCGAGCCACTCCTCGCCGTCGTCGCGCAAACCCTCGATCGAGAAGCCGGCACCGATGAGCACGTCCGCGAGTCGCGCCGCAGACCAGTACTCGAAGTGGCGCCCAGGGAACTCGGTATCGGGCGCGGGCCCGATCCGATCCGAGGTCACGCGCAGGTGCAGCGGGGCGCCGACGACGAGCGCCCCGTGAAGGTCGGCCAGCGCGCGCGGGAGAGCAGCCATCGCGAGGTGCATGTAGACCTTGTTTGCCCAGGCACCGTGCAACGACGCGCGCCGCAGCGGCAGTGCGTCGACGGTCGCCTGCACGCGCAGCGCTCCGGGAGCATGGTCGACCACGAGGTCGAGCATCGCTCCGGCGGCGTCGAGTGCGAGCAGCGGTGCACCGAGTGCCGGGCCGTGCCAGCCGGGCCCGCACCCGAGATCGGCCCGCAAGGCTCCCGGCGCGCAGCGGGCCGCGAAACCGGCAGCGGGGTCGAGGGCCCCCGGCGACTTGCGCGTCGCCCACTCCGCTGCCCGCGTCTCGTAGACGTCCACCGTGCGCCGGTCCATCGCCGTATCATCCCGCGATGGCGACGGTCTGCGAGGTGGGTAGCGTTCCCGAGGCGTTCGCCGACCTGGTGGTGCAGCGCGCGCCCCGGTCGATCGCGCTCTCGGGCGGCGGGACCGCCACCGACTGCTACCGGGCCCTCCGAGCGCGGACGCCCGATTGGAGTGGCGTCGAGGTGTTCTTCGGCGACGAGCGCTCCGTGCCCGTCGACCATCCCGACAGCAACGAGGGGATGGCCCGGCGGGTGCTCCTCGAGGGGGCGATCCCCGCCGCGATCCACTCCCTCGCGACCGCCGGGACCACTCCAGAGGCTGCGGCCCTCGCCTACGACGGGCTGCTGTGCGGGTACGGCCCGCTCGATCTGGTCCACCTCGGGCTCGGCCCCGACGGCCATACCGCATCGCTCTTCCCGGGCTCGCCGGCGCTGGAGGTGTCCGACCGCCTCGTGATCGCCACGGGCGACGACCTGCACCGGCACCCACGCCTGACCTTCACGTTCCCCGCGATCGCGTCCGCGCGGCTGGTCGTCTTCACGGTGGCGGGAACCGAGAAGCGCGATGCCCTCGCCGGCGTGCTCGCCGGCGACGTGGCCCTCCCGGCGGCGCGGGTCCGCGCCGGCGAGGTGGTGTTCCTCGCCGATGCCGCAGCACTGCGCGCGTAGGCTGCGCAGCGTGATCAGCGGAGGCGATGCGCGCGATCTGCTCCACCAGCCGACTGACGCGCTCGTGGGCGCGGCCGGGGCGCTCCGGGACGCCGGGCACGGTTCCCGCGTCACCTTCTCCCCGAAGGTGTTCGTCCCGCTCACGATGCTCTGCCGGGACCGCTGTGGGTACTGCACGTTCGCCAAGCCTCCGGCCCGCCTCGACGCGCCGTTCCTCGAGCTCGACGACGTGCTCACGATCGCTCGGGCCGGCGCGGCCGTCGGCTGCCACGAGGCCCTGTTCACGCTGGGTGAGGCCCCGGAGGCCCGCTACCCGGCGGCCGCCGACTGGCTGGACCACCGCGGATACGTCTCGACGGTCGACTACCTCGCCGCCGCGGCGGCCGCGGTACTCGCGGAGACCGGCCTCCTCCCGCACGCGAACGCCGGTGCGCTCGACCAGGCTGCGCTCGAGCGGCTCCGGGCCGTCAGCCCCTCCCAGGGGATGATGATCGAGTCGCTCGCCGACCGCCTGCACGAGCCGGGTGGCCCGCACTTCGGCGCACCCGACAAGACCTCGGCTCGCCGGCTGGAGACCTTGGAAGCCGCGGGGCGGGCGCGGGTGCCCTTCACGACCGGGATCCTGGTCGGCATCGGCGAGGCCCCCGAGGAGCGCGTCGACGCGCTGCTCGCGATCCGCGCGTCGCACGAGCGCCACGGCCACGTGCAGGAGGTGATCGTCCAGAACTTCCTGCCCAAGCCGGGCACGCGCATGCACGACCGGCCGGCGTGCGACGCGGAGGACTTCGTCCGCACGGTCGCGATCGCGCGTCTGGTTCTCGGCGCCGACATGCATCTCCAGGCCCCGCCGAACCTCACCGACCCCGACGGGCTTGCCGCGCTGCTCGCCGCGGGGATCGACGACTGGGGAGGCGTCTCGCCGGTGACGCCCGATCACGTGAACCCCGAGCGGCCCTGGCCGGCGCTCGACGTGCTGGCGGCCGCGACGGCCTCGGCCGGCAAGGTGCTCGCGCCCCGGCTCACCGTCTACCCGGAGTACGTGCGCCAGCCGGAAGCATGGCTCGACCCCGCGGTGCGCACAGGCGTCCTGGCAGCGTCCGACGCGGAGGGCCTCGGGCGTGACCACGCGTGGGCGCCCGGCAGCGACGCGCCGGCCCCGAGGCTGCTGCCGGCCGCGCTGGCGCGGGCCGGTGGGCCGGTGGGCGAGGTGCTCGAAGGTGTCGCCCACCGCGAGGAGGTCGGCGTCGAGGAGATCGTCGCGCTCCTGGCTGCTCGGGGAGCCGAGATCGCCGCCGTGTGCGACACGGCCGACCGGCTTCGGCGCGAGAGCGTCGGCGACGTGGTGACCTTCGTGCGAAACCGCAACGTCAACTACACCAACATCTGCACGTTCAAGTGCCGGTTCTGCGCCTTTTCGAAGGGGCCACTCTCGCTGAACCTGCGCGGCGAGCCGTACCTGCTCGACCTCGCGGAGGTACAGCGGCGAGTGGTCGAGGCCGTGGAGCACGGCGCCACCGAGGTGTGCCTCCAGGGTGGCATCCACCCCGACTTCGACGGTGGCTACTACCTCGACGTCGCCCGGGCTGTGAAGGCCGTCGCACCTGACATCCACATTCACGGGTTCACTGCGCTCGAGGTGACCGAGGGCGCGCGCCGACTGGGGATGCCGTTGCGCGACTACCTGGTGCTAGCGAAGGAGGCCGGCCTTTCGACGCTCCCCGGTACCGCGGCCGAGATCCTCGACGACGAGGTGCGCGCGGTCATCTGTCCCGACAAGGTGACCACCGAGGAGTGGCTCGAAGCGCACCGGACCGCGCATTCGGTGGGCCTGCGCTCGAACGTCACGATCATGTTCGGTCATGTCGAGCGCCCGGTGCATGTGGCCCGCCACCTCGTGCGCACTCGGGACCTGCAGCGGGAGACCGGCGGCTTCACCGAGCTGGTGCCCCTTCCCTTCGTGCACATGGCGAGCCCCATCTACCTGCAGGGCCGGGCGCGCCGGGGTCCGACCTTCCGCGAGGTGCTGCTGCTCCACGCCATCGGCCGCATCGCGTACCGCGACACGATCGAGAACATCCAGGTCTCGTGGGTCAAGACGGGCGTCACGGGCGCTCGCCAGATGCTGATGGCGGGGTGCAACGACCTCGGGGGGACCCTGATGGACGAGAACATCTCCCGGGCGGCAGGCTCCGAGCACGGCCAGGAGGCCGACGAGGCCGATTTCCGGACCATCGTCGAGCCGTTGGGCCGCACGCTCGAGCAACGCAGCACCCTCTACGGGCGCATCCAGACGGTGGGCCGGCGCCTGCGACCCGCCGAGCCGGCCCGGCGCGAGGTTGCGCCCGAGGTCGGCATGCCCGTGACGTTGCGGTCGCCGGCGAACGCGGGCCGTCCGTGAACGGTGCGTCGAGGGCCGTCGTCGGGATCGGCAACGCCCTCGTCGACGTGCTGAGCCAAGCGTCCGAGGAGTTCGTCGCCGATCAGGGCATGGTGAAGGGCTCCATGGCGCTCATCGACACCGACCGTGCCGTCGCGCTCTACGGCGCGATGGGCCCCGGCGTCGAGATCTCGGGAGGATCGGCCGCCAACACGATGGCGGGCATCGCCTCCTTCGGCGGCAACGCCGCGTTCATCGGCCGGGTGAGCCGCGACCAGCTGGGCGAGGTGTACACCCACGACCTGCGATCGGCGGGAGTGCGCTTCGACACCGTCCCCGCCGACGGCGGCATGCCTTCCGGCCGTTGCCTGATCCTCGTGACACCCGACGCGCAGCGCACGATGAACACCTATTTGGGCGCCTCGGCGGAGCTGGGCCCCGACGACGTCGACGTCGACCTCGTGCGGGCCGCGGCCCTGACCTACCTCGAGGGCTACCTCTGGGACGCGCCCGACGCTCAGGCGGCGTACCGGTTCGCGGCGCAGGTTGCGCACGAGGCCGGCCGCCGGGTCGCGCTGACACTCTCGGACGCATTCGTGGTGGACCGCCACCGCGCGACGTTCCTCGAGCTCGTCGAGCACGACGTCGACGTGCTCTTCGCGAACGAGGCCGAGATCTGCTCGCTCTACGAGGTCGAGTCCTTCGACGACGCGCTTCAGCACGTGAGCCGCCACTGCGAGATCGCCGCGCTGACCCGCAGCGAGAAGGGTTCCGTCCTGCTCCGGGGCGACGAGGTGCACGTGATCGACGCGTCCCCGGTTCCGGGCGGGCACGTCGTCGACACGACGGGCGCGGGCGACCTCTACGCGGCCGGCGTCCTCTACGGTCTCACGTCCGGCTTCGACCTCGGGCGATGCGGCCGACTCGGGGCCGTCGCAGCCGCCGAGGTGATCTCGCATCTCGGCGCCCGCCCGGAGCAGCCGCTGGCGAGGCTCGCCGCGCCGCACCTCTCGGGCTAGCGCACCGCGTGGCCGGCGACGCGACGGGGCTGCCCCGCTACCGCACCGGCGATCCGGATCTCGACGCGGCCGTCGCCGCGCTTGTCGAGCAGGCCGGCGGTGCGAAGGACCCCGATCTCGTCTTCGAGATCGTGGTCACCGCGCTCCGGCTCGCGCGTGATGGCGCGACGCGTGGAGACCTGAAGATCGCGAACGGCGCGCTGAAGGAGATGCGCTACGCGTTCTCGGTGTTCGCGCCCTACCGCGCGGCCCGCAAGGCGTCGATCTTCGGCTCCGCGCGCACTCGGCCCGACGATCCGCTCTACGAGCAGACCCGGCGCTTCGCGGCAGCGATCGCGGAGGCAGGCTGGATGGTCGTGACCGGAGCCGGCCCGGGGATCATGACTGCCGGCATCGAGGGCGCCGGAGCCGATCGCGCCTTCGGCGTCAGCATCCGGCTCCCGTTCGAGACTTTCGCCTCGGAGCACATGATCGACGACCCGAAGCTGGTCAATTTCCGGTACTTCTTCACCCGGAAGCTCTCCTTCGTGAAGGAGTCGGACGCGTTCGTGCTCCTGCCGGGCGGGTTCGGCACACTCGACGAGGCATTCGAGACGTTGACGCTGATCCAGACCGGCAAGGCCCAGCCGGCTCCGATCGTGTTGCTCGACGTCCCGGGCGGCACCTACTGGGAGCGCTGGGGCGAGTTCGTGGAGGCCGAGCTGGAGGCGCGGGGTTACCTCTCCTCCACCGACCTCTCCCTGGTAAAGGTCACCGACGACGTCGAGGCCGCGATGGCGGAGGTCACGGGCTTCTACGTCAGCTACCACTCGTTGCGGATGGTCGGCCGCGATCTCGTGCTGCGGGTGCGCCACGCTCCCGACACGGCCGAGCTGGCGGACCTGAACCGGCGGTTCGGCGACATCGTCCGCAGCGGCGAGATCCGGGTGTCGGAGGCACTGCCGGAGGAGGTGGCCGACGACGACGTCCCCGACCTGACCCGCCTCGTCTTCCACTTCGACCGGCGCAGCTTCTCGCGCCTGCGCGAGATGATCGACGCGATCAACGCTCCCCACCGCTGAGGGCGTTGATCGCCTTCTCGACCGCGCGGCGGGCCTGGTTCAGGCGCTTCTCCTCCGCGCTGGCGTCGTCGCCGCGCTCCACCGCTTCGCGGAGGTGCGCGTACGCGCGGTCGCGCAGCTCCTCCTCGATCACGCGCAGGCGCTCGGCCAGGTCGTCGAACGGGTTCACATTGCTCCTTTCGGATCGTCGAGCGCCGCGGCCAAAAGCTCGGCGGGGTGGCGGACGTCGAGGCCCGCCGCGTCGAGGTGCATGGCACAGCCCGGGTTGGCCGAGGCGACGAGGAACGGCATGGCTCCGGCCGCGGCACGGATCGCCGCGACCTTGCAGTCGCGGACACGGGTTGCGAGGTCGCGCTCGGTCACCGCGTAGGCGCCGCCGGCACCGCAACACATGCCGTCATCGTCCGTCTCGACGAGCCGATAGGCATCGTGCAGGATCGTGCGCACCGAGCCCTCGGCGTGCTGCACGTGGCGAAGGTGGCAGGGGTCCTGCACCACGACCGTGATGCCGGTGTCACGCAGCGGGGGTGCCCCCCGCGCGGCGACCCACTCGGCGAAGTCTTGCACGCGCGCCGAGAAGGCGGCCGCCGCCGGACCGCCCAGCAGCCGCCCGTAGTCCTTCATGGCCGCGCCGCACCCGGCACTGTCGACAACGATCGGCGCGTCGCCTGGCATCGAGGCCATGACCCGCCGCGCCAGCCGTCGGGCCTCCCCGACCCTCCCGGCATGGGCGTGCAGTGCCCCGCAGCAGTCGCCGCCCGCTGTGGGGAGGCCGACCTGGGCACCACAGGACCGCATGACGTGCACCGCCGCCCGGTGTACGTCGCGCTGCCAGGCGTCCATCACGCAGCCGGTGAAGAGGTAGGCCGTCGGATCGCCGTCGGGCACGATTGGCGTGCGCAGGCTCCGCGGCGAGAGCCGCGGCAGCCCGAGCCGCGCGGGGACGAGGTGCAGGCGCTGGGCGACGAGCAGGAGCCAGGTGCACGCGAGCAGCACGCTGTGGCGCGGGAGCACTGCCACGAACGCGACCCACTCGACCAGCCGGCGCATCGGGGGACGGCGGCGGGCGACGCGTTCCCGAGCTGCCTCGGCGAGATGCCCGTACTGCACACCGGAGGGGCAGGCCGCCTCGCAGCCTCGGCACAGGATGCACTCGTCGATCACGGTGCTGAAGGCGTCGTCGAGGGGCATGCCTTCCTCGACGACGCGCATCGCCGTGATCCGGCCGCGTGGCGACGCCGACTCGAGGCCGGTGACCCGGTAGGTCGGGCAGTGCGGCAGGCAGAGCCCGCAGCCCACGCAGGCCGCGAGCTCGTCGGGATCGAAGCCCAGCCGGGTCATGTCTGGACTTGGGCTATCGGCAAGCGACCGGGGTTCAGCTTGCCGAGCGGGTCGAACGCGGCCCTGACCCGTTCGTGCAGCGCGGAGTTGGGAACGGGAAGACCGAACGGATCGAGGTCCGGAGCACCGGCCTCGCGCAGGAGCCAGCCGCCCTCCGCGCTTGCGGCAAAACGCGCGGCGTCGAGCGCTCCCGGGTCGGTCGCGCCGACGTGCACGGTGCCCACGCCGACCTCGGCGAGCCAGGTCACCTCCAGATCGCGCAGGCGGGTGGCGAGCGCGCCGATCCGGCGCGCCTCGACGGAGATGCGGCCCCGGTGCGCCCCGGGTGGCCGTGACGGGGATGCGGTTGGGACCAGGTCGAGCATCCGCGCCTCGGCGTCCACGTCGGCGGCGTGACCCTCCAGCAACACATGGGTGCGCGCACCGTCCCAGGCCAGGCACGCCGGCCGGTACAGCCGGGCGCGCAGTTCGCCGGGTGCCGCGGTCGTGGTGAACCAGCGGCCGGTCTCGGCTCGGGGCTGGGTCCGCAGCACCACCTCGACGACGACGCCAAGCGTCCCGTGGGAGCCCACGAGCAGGCGGGGCAAGTCGTAGCCGGTGACGTTCTTCACCGTCGGGCCGCCACCCCGCACGACCCGCCCTTCGCCAGTGACGACGCGTACCTCCAGCACGGCGTCGCGCAACGGCCCGTGGCGGAGCCGGCGGGGACCCGAGACGCCGCAGGCCAGCACCCCGCCCACGGTCGCCCTCGCGTCCTCGGGGTCGAGCGGGCACTCCTGGCCGTGCTCGGCGAGCGCGGCGGCCAGGCTCGCGACCGGCGTACCGGCGAGGACCCGGACGGTCATGTCGGCCGGCTGGACGTCGACGATGCCGGCCGGCGCCGCGACTCGCGTCAGCGGGCCCTCGGTGACGACCGGGGCACCGATCCCGCAATGCGTCCCGGCGCCCGTGATCTCGACCGCGGCCGCTCGCTCCACCGAACGCGCGACGTCCTCGATCGCGCTCACACCCAGGTCCCCTCCGGCGCGCGGGTGGCCTCACCGCAGCGGCTCCCCCGTGGCAGCACCTTCTCGGGGTTGGCGAGGCCCGAAGGGTCGAACGCGTCCCGCAGGCGAGCCTGGGCGTCGAGGTCGTCCGGGTCGAACACGAGGGGCATCAAGTCGCGCTTCTCGAGCCCGATGCCGTGCTCCCCCGACAGCACGCCCCCCGCCTCGACGCAGGCGCGCACGATCCCGTTCCCGGCCGCATGCACCCGCTCCCAGATCCCGGGCTCGCGAGCGTCGAACACGAGGAGCGGGTGCAGGTTGCCGTCACCGGCGTGGAACACGTTCATGACGAGCAGGTCCTGGGCCGCCGCGATCTCCCGCACCCGGGCGAGCACCTCGACGAGTCGCGTCCGGGGCACCACCGCGTCGTGCAGGTAGTAGTCGGGCGCGATGCGGGCGATCGCCCCGAACGCCGACTTCCGCCCCTTCCAGAGCAGCTCGCGCTCGGCGTCGTCGGCGGCGACCCGCACGTGACGGGCGCCGTGGTCGCGACCGACCTGTCCGATCCCGCTCACCTCGGCTGCGACGCCCTCGGGGAGGCCGCTGACCTCGACGAGGAGCACGGCCTCGGCGTCGCGCGGGTATCCGGCCCCCACGAAGTCCTCGACGAGCCGCGTGATCGGGGCGTCCATCATCTCGAGCGCGGCGGGCACGATGCCGGCCGCGATGATGCCGCTGACGGTTGCCGCCGCGGCGGCGACCGAGGCGAAGTCGAGCAGCAGCGTCCGCACCGCCGGCGGGTCCGGGAGCAGCCGGACCGCGATCCGGCCCGCGATGCCCATCGTGCCCTCGCTGCCCACGAAGCAGCCCCGCAGGTCGTAGCCGGGGGTGTCGGGAGCGAGGCCGCCGAGCCGGGTAATCACGCCGTCGGCGAGGACCACGTCGACCGCCAGCACGTGGGCCGAGGTGACGCCGTCGCGCAGGCAGTGCGGGCCGCCCGCGTTCGTGCCCACGTTGCCACCGATCGAGCACGCCTGCTGCGAGGACGGGTCCGGGGCGTAGTGCAGGCCGAGGTGGCGCGCCGAGCGGCTGAGGTCGAGGTTGCACACCCCGGGCTCGACCCACGCGACGCGGTCCGCGGCATCGATCTCGAGGATCCGGTTCATGCGCGTCGTCACGATCACGAGCGGGTCACCGACCGGCGTCGCCCCGCCGGCGAGCCCGGTGCCGCTGCCCCGCGCGACGAATGGCACGCGGTGGCGGCACGCGATCCCGACCGCTGCCGAGATCTCTTCGATCGACTCCGGGAAGCACACTGCGAGCGCCCGCCCGCGCGCGGTCCCGGCGTCCGATCGGTAGAGCGCGAGCTCAAGGGGCTCGGCGCGGGCACGGCCGGGGCCGAGGGCGGCCTCGAGGTCCGCGACGAGGGCGGTGGCGTCGATGCGCGGATGCTAGCGACCGCTCCCACTACATTCGGCCGCGTCACATCCTGCACCCGGAGGCTTGCATGACCGGTCCGACGCGCGAGTGGGTCACCTTCGACGACCCGGTGCGCAAGAAGCACGTCTGGCACGTCGACGTCACGTTCCTCGCCTCGCCGTGGACCTGCATCTTCGGCCGCGGCTGCCAGGGGGTGCTCACGGAGCCCTCGCCCGAGCTGGTGCAGGGGTGCTGCTCGTACGGCGCCCACGCTTCGGACGCCAAGGACCGCAAGCTCGTCGAGCGCGTCGCCCGCCGGCTGACCGCTGCGGACTGGCAGTACCTCAAGCGCGGGACGAAGAAGGGCATCTGGGTCAAGGTGGCCAAGGACGACTGGCGCACCCGGATGGCCGACGGTGCCTGCATTTTCCTTAACCGGCCCGGCTTCGAGGGCGGAGCCGGTTGCGCGCTGCACGTCTACGCGGAGCGGACCGGCGTGCACCACAGCGACGTGAAGCCCGAGGTGTGCTGGCAGCTGCCGCTGCGCAACATCGAGGAGTACGACGAGGACGCGGCCGACGGGAAGGTGCACCATCGCCTCACCGAGTTCGCCCGCCAGGGCTGGGGAGAGGGCGGCGACGAGTTCGCGTGGTGGTGCACCGAGTCGCGCGATGCGTTCGTCGGCGCCGAACCCGTGTACCGGAGCCTGGAGTCGGAGCTGCGCAAGATGATCGGGGACGTGCTCTACGAAGAGGTCGCGGCATACCTCGACGCTCGGATGGAGGCGGGCCCGGCACCGGTCACCCACCCGGCTGCAGTGCCGGTGCAGCTCCGACCCGGCCGGAAGCGCAAGAGCGCCTGATGCCCGACGAAGCCGTCGGTGAGCTCGTCGACGACCTGGCGGCCGAGCAGCAGGCGCTCGTCGACCTGCTCGAGCCCATCGACGACGACAGCTGGCTCATACCCACGCCGGCTCCGGGCTGGGACGTGCGTGACACGGTGGCGCACCTCGCCGACACTGACGACATCGCCTTCGACACCTGCACAGGCGGACCCCGCTCGCTCGGTGCGCTGGGCGCGCAGTGCGCGTCCCCCGAGGACCTGACCCTGCTCGGCGTGATGGCCGGTCGCAAGCTCTCCGGCGCGAAGGTGCTCGCGTGGTGGGAGCACGCCCGGTCGCGCGAGCTCGACGTCCTGCGCGCGCTCGATCCCGCGGTGCGCGTCCCGTGGGGGCTGGGCATGCGCCCGCCGTCGTTCGTAACCGCCCGGATGATGGAGACCTGGGCGCACGGTCTCGACATCCGCGCCGCGCTCGGGGCGCCCGACGACGACACCGACCGGCTCCGCCACATCGCGTGGATCGGCCTGCGCGCGCTCCCCTACGCCTGCAGCGTGGCGGGCGTGGAGACTCCGCCCGGTCCGCTGCGGGTCGAGCTGACGCTCCCGTCCGGCGCCGTCTGGGTGCAGGGCCTCGAAGACGCCCCCGATCGCATCACAGGACCCGCGGGCCTGTTCTGCCGCGTGTTCGTGCAACGGCGCGACCGCGACGAGGTACCCGACCTCCTCGCGGAAGGCGACGGCGCGCGGCTTGCCCTGCGCGTCGCGCGCGCGTACCTATGAGGCGATCAGCCGAGCGAGGCATGCAGGAGCGCGCCGCCGTCGACGACGAGCGTCGTCCCGGTGATCCAAGACGCGGCGTCGGAACACAGGAACGTGGCCGCGCGGGCGATGTCGTCCGGCTCGCCGAGGCGCCCCAGCGGCATCGCCCTGGCCATCGCGGCCTCGTGGGGCTCCCACAGCGCCCGAGCCATGTCGGTCTTCACCAGGCCCGGCGCGATCGCGTTGACCCGGACCCCGGGCGCGAGCTCGGCCGCGAGGGTACGCGTGAGGTGCAGCAGCGCTGCTTTCGTGGCGTTGTACGCGCCGATCGACGACTCGACCGAGACGCCCCCGATTGACGCGATGTTGAGGATCGCACCACCGCGCTCGCGCATCGCGTGATGCCACGCGTGATGTGACCAGGCGATCGGTCCGGCCCAGTTGACCGAGATCGTCTTGTCGAGCCGGGGCCGGTCGATGTCGATCGTGGGCCCCATGTATGGGTTGGTGGCCGCGTTGTTGACCAGGATGTCGAGCCGGCCGAAGCGTTCGAGCGTCGCCCGGACTGCGGCGTCGGCCTGGTCGGGGTCACCCGCGTTCGCCACCACCCAGGCCGTCTCGCCGCCGATCTCGGCGGTGGCGGCCTCGAGGGCCTCGGCCTTGCGGGACGAGCACATCACCGCCGCACCCGACGCCGCCAGCTCCGCGGCGATGGCGCGCCCGATGCCGCGGGATGCACCGGTGACCAGCGCGACCCTGCCGTCGACCCGAACGTCCACCCGCGGCCCTACAGGTAGAGCCCGGTGCGGCCGGTGTCGCGCCTGGAGGCGACCGCGTGCACGTCTCGCTCCCGCAGGATCAGGTACTCGTCGCCGCGAATCTCGACCTCGTAGCCGGCGTCGGGTGCGAACAGGACCTGGTCGCCCTCCTCGACGTTGCGGACCGTGGGCCCGACCTGGACCACCTCGGCCCACACCAGTCGGCGGTCGACGTTGGCCGTCGCCGGGATCAGGATGCCGGACCGGGACTTGCGCTCCCCGGCCTCGAGCGAGGGGTTTACGAGCAGACGGTCGGCCGTCATCCGGATCGACGGCTTCGGGTCGGCGTCTGCGGAGCGCAGTGGGGCGGGATCTGACATCGCGACAGGCTAACTCCGGCGCGCCAAGGCTCGGAAACGCGTGCCGGGCGGTCGAAGGGCGAGCGCCTCGTCCTGGTAGGGTCCTGGCCGTGGTGGCGCTCCCCGACGACGTCGCGGCGGAGCGTCGCTCCGCGAGAGAGCCGGCACGGGCCGACGACCTCGGCTTGACCGTCGTCGCGAAGCGTCGCCCGCGCCTGCAGAGCTACCTCGCGCTCACCAAGCCGCGTGTCATCGAACTGCTCCTCGTGACGACCGTTCCCGCGATGGTGCTCGCCGAGCGGGGGATGCCGGCGCTCACCCTGATCGGCGCGGTGCTGCTCGGCGGCGCGCTGTCGGCGGGTGGGGCGAACACGATCAACTGCTGGATCGAGCGTGATCGCGACCAGGTGATGCGCCGCACCCACGGCCGCCCGCTCCCCCGAGGCGACGTTTCGCCCCGCTCGGCGCTCGTGTTTGGGCTCGTCATCGAAGCGCTCGCGTTCGGCTGGCTCTGGGCGACGGTCAACCTGCTCTCGGCCGGGCTCGCCGTCAGCGCCATGCTCTTCTACGTCTTCGTATACACGATCTGGCTGAAGCCCCGTACCGCTCAGAACATCGTGATCGGCGGCGCGGCGGGCGCGGTGCCGGTGCTGGTCGGCTGGGCCGCCGTCACGGACTCGCTCGCGACACCGGCCTGGATGATGTTCGCGGTCGTCTTCTTCTGGACCCCACCCCACTTCTGGGCGCTGGCCGTGCGCTACCGGGAGGACTATGCAGCCGCCGGGATTCCGATGCTGCCCGTCGTGAAGGGCACCGCCGCGGCCTCACGCCAGATCTTCGCCTACGTCGTCGTCGTCGCCGCGACCTCGTTGCTCCTCGTACCGGTGTCGACGCTCTCCTGGGGTTACGCGATCTCTGCCGCCGTGCTCGGCGCGGCGTTCGTAGGGCAATCCGCGCGGCTCATGGCCGACCCGTCGCCCGAGAAGGCGATCCGCTTGTTCACCTTCTCGAACGTCTACCTCGCGCTGCTGTTCGCCGCGATCGCCCTCGACACGCTCGTGCGCAGCGTCTGAGGCGGTGCGCGTGCGTCGGCCGACGCTCGGGGCAGTCGCGTTGACTCTGCTCGTCGCCTCGGTCCTGGCAGCGTGCGGGGCTTCGAGCGACGGCACGAGGCGAACCACCACCGGCGGTACCGCGGAGGTCGGCGAGCCCGCACCCGGCTTCGACCTCCCGGCCCTCGACGGCGACGGTCGTGTGCGCCTGGAGGACTTCGCGGGTCGACCGGTAATCGTGAACTTCTGGGCGTCCTGGTGCGTGCCCTGTCGCAAGGAGTTTCCCGAGTTCAAGGACGCGCAGGCGCGCTACGGCGACGACGGCCTGGAGATCATCGGGATCACCTTGATGGACCTCCCTCGCGACGCCCGCGCCTTCGCCGAGGACCAGGGGGCGACCTGGACCCTTGCCGACGGCGGGCAGGGCGACCGCGTCGGTCGCGCGTACGGGGTGCGCGCCATACCTCAGACGTTCTTCGTCGACCGCGACGGCACGATCTTCAGCCGCTACTTCGGCAACCCCACTGCCGACGAGTTCGAAGCGCAGATCCGCAAGATCCGCGAGAAGTAGAGGCAGCCGCCTACGCCTCCTTCCTGCCCGGGTCGGCTCCGGCGCCGGGCTGCGGGGCCGCGACACCAGTGGGCGCCTACGCCTCCTTCCTGCCCGGGTCGGCTCCGGCGCCGGGCTGCGGGGCCGCGACACCAGTGGGCGCCTACGCCTCGTCCCAACGGAACTTGCGCGCGGCCAGGATCGGGAGCCCCACGGCCCAGCAGAGCAGCACGACGAGCTCGCCGCCGGGAAGCTGGCCGGCCGGTTCGAGGACCCCGCGCACGCACTCGGCAAGCGCGGCGGCCGGCAGCAGCCGGGCGATGGCCTCGAGACCCGCGGGGAGACGATCGAGCGGGTAGGCCATCCCGCCGAGGAAGAGCAACAGCAGGAACAGCCCGTTGGCCGCGGCCAGGTTGGCCTCGGCGCGTAGCGTGCCGGCCATGAGCATGCCGATGCCCGCGAAGGCTACCGTGCCGATCAGCAGCAGCGCCGCCGCCGGTACCAGCCCGCCCGAGGGCTCCCAGCCCAGTGCCACCGCGACCGCGACGATGAGCGTGAGCTGGATGGCCAGGAGCACGAGGACGTTCGCGGTCTTGGCGGCCAGCAGACCCGACCGACCGAGCGGGGTCGACCCGAGACGCTTCAGCACGCCGTACCGGCGCTCGAACCCGGTCGCGATGCCGAGGCTCACCATCGCGCTGGACATCACCGCGAGCGACAGTACGCCCGGTACGAGGAAGTCGATCGCCAGCCCGTCGCTCACCTGTACCGCGTCGACCTTAGCGAAGAACACGAGGATCCCGAGCGGAATCACGAGCGTGACGAGCAGGCTCTCACCGCGCCGCAGGGTGAGCACCAGCTCGAGCCGGGTCTGGGCGGCCACCGCCCTCACGAGTCGCCCTCCTCGGTAAGGCGGAGGAAGACCTCTTCGAGGGTGGCACGGGCGGTGCGCAGCTCCGTGAGGGAGATCCCCTTGTCGCGAAGCCACGCCGTGAGGTCGGCAAGGAGCTCTGGTGTCGCCGGGCCCGCGAGCGCGTAGTGCCCGGGGCGCTCCTCGCTCACCGCAGCGGCGGGCAGGTCGAGCGCGGCCGCGAGTGCCACCACGTCGACACCGGGGACGGCGGTGAAGCGGACCGTGCCGTCGGCTCCGGCCCGGGTCACCTCCACCGGTGTGCCCAATGCGACGATCCGGCCCCGGTCGATGATGGCAAGGCGATCACAGAGCTGCTCCGCTTCGTCCATGTGGTGGGTCGTGAGCAGCACCGTGACCCCCGCGTCGCGCAGGCCACGCACCAGCTGCCACGTGGCGGCGCGGGCTCGCGGGTCCATTCCGGCGGTCGGCTCATCGAGGAAGACCAGTTCGGGCCGTCCGACGAGCGCCAGCGCGAGTGAGAGTCGTTGGGCCTGACCACCCGAAAGTCGCCGCACGAGCGTCCGGGCCGAGTCGCGCAGGCTGACGAGGTCGAGCAGCTCCTCGGGATCGCGCGGATCGTCGTAGAAGGCCGCGAAGAGGCGCAGCATCTCCAGGGGTCGCACGCCCGGGTGGAGGCCACCGTCCTGGAGCATCACGCCGATGCGCGGCCGTAGCGCCGCACCGTCGGTCATGGGGTCGAGGCCGAGGACCCGCACCTCTCCCGCGTCCGCGGTCCGGTAACCCTCGAGGATCTCCACCGTCGTGGTCTTCCCCGCGCCGTTGGGTCCTAGGAGCCCGAACACCTCACCGGCCTGGATCTCCAGCGTGAGTCCGGCCACCGCGGTGCGGTCGCCGTATCGCTTCCGGAGGCCGCGGGTCGCGACCGCGAGTTCCGAACGGTGGGAATCCGGCATCGGGCGGAGCCTACCGGGACGACGGTAGAGGGCTACCGGTCGCGCCAGGCGACGAAGGTTCCCAGGTCGGCCAGGGCCTCGCGGGCCTCGGGTGCGATCGGGGCCCGGTCGAGGGCGGCGAGGCTCTCGGCGACGAGGCGCTCGATCTCCGACTCCACGTGGGCGACCGCACCCGTCGTGACGAGCAGATCCCGCAGCGACTCGATCTCGGCGGCGGAGAGATCCGACGATCCGAGCCGCTCGAGGAGCGCCAGCCCGGAACCGTCGGCGCGGGCGGCGGCTTCGGCCACGAGCGGCGTCAGCTTGCCCTCGCGGAGGTCGTCGCCGACCGGCTTGCCCGTCACCTGCTCGTCGCCGAACACCCCGAGCAGGTCGTCGCGCATCTGGAACGCCTCGCCGAGCGGGAGCCCGAACGCCGACAGCGGGGCGGCGAGGTCGTCGAGGCGCCCGGCGAGCGCGGCGCCGAGGTGCAGCGGGCGCTCGACGGTGTACTTGCCCGACTTGTAGACCTCGATCGTGTGGGCCTGCGCGGCGGAACGGCCGCCGGTGGCGGTGCCGAGCAGGTCGAGGTACTGGCCGACGCACAGCTCCAGGCGGAGGTCGTCGAACACCGCCCGGGCGACCGGCGGCGCCTGGGCCATGAGCTGGTCGGCGTAGACGAACGCGAAGTCGCCGATGATGATCGCGGCGCCCTCCCCGAAGCGGCGGCCCTCGCCGCGCCAGCCCGACGCGCCGTGGGTCTCGATGTATGCCCGGTGGACCGCTGGTTGACTGCGACGACGGTCTGAACCGTCCATCACGTCGTCGTGGACGAGCGCGAAGGTGTGGAGCAGCTCGAGCGCGGCGCCCGCGTCGACGACGTCGTCGCGCTGGGTGCCCCCCGCGCCCACGTAGGCGCAGTGGCAGAACGCCGGACGGAGGCGCTTCCCGCCCGCGAGGACGAGTCGCCGGAGCGCGTCGATGGGCTCGACCAGGCTCGCCTCGACTCGGCGCCAGCGCTCGATCTCGGCGTCGAGCAGGGCGAGGATCCGGTGCTCGGCGGCGAGGCCGACCGCGGAGAGGCTCGCCGGGGGTTCGACGGCGAGCTCGGCCCGATCGCTCATGGCGCCAGACTAGGCGGGAGGTCTGCACCCGACCGAGGCGTGTCGCGCACCTCGCTACGATGCCGCCACCGTTCCGGCCCACCGATGGAGCCCCAGATGAGCGACGCACCCGACCTCGACACGTTCCTCTCCGACGCACACGCGTTTCTGGACGCGAGCGCGTCGAGGCGGGGCGAGTCGCGCTTCGTATGGGGCGAGGGTGACGACCGGGTGGGCGTGCTCGAGGAGAAGTCCCCCGAGCAGGAGCGCGCGGAGGTGGCCGCGGCGAAGGAGTGGAAGGCGAAGGAGTTCGACGCGGGCTTCGGCTGGATCACGGGCCCCAGCGAGTACGGCGGGCGGGCGCTGCCACGCGACTACGACCGCGCCTACCGGGAGCTGGCCGCGAAGTACGACACGCCGTCCACCACGCCGTTCGGCATCAGCCTGGGGATGGTCGCGCCGACGATCCTCGCCCACGGGATCCCCGAGGTTCGCGAGCGGTACTTGCGCGGGATGTACCGCGGCGAGGTGATCGGGTGCCAGCTCTTCTCCGAGCCCATTGCCGGGTCCGACCTCGCCGGCATCCAGACCCGCGCCGTGCGCGACGGCGACGAGTGGGTGCTCACCGGCCAGAAGGTGTGGACGTCGAACGCGCAGTACTCGGACATCGGCGAGATCATCACCCGCACCTCGCCCGACAAGCCCAAGCACAAGGGCCTCACGATGTTCCTCGTCGACATGCGGGTGCCCGGTGTCGAGGTGCGCCCGCTGCGCCAGATGACCGGCGGGGCGTCCTTCAACGAGGTGTTCTTCGAAGAGGTGCGGGTGCACGACTCGCACCGGCTCGGCGACGTCGACGAGGGCTGGACGGTCGCGCTCACCACGCTGATGAACGAGCGGGCCGCGATCGGCGGGGGTGGAGCCGGTGTCGGAACGATGAGCATGACCCGCTTTCTGGAGATGGCGCGACACTTCGGGCTTGCCGATGACCCGCTCGTGCGGCAGGGTCTCGCCGACGTGTACATCCGGATGTCCGTCGCGCACTACACCAACCTGCGCGCCATGGCGAAGATCCGGGCCGGCCAGCTCCCGGGTCCCGAGATGTCGATCGCGAAGCTCGCGCTGACCCAGAACATGCAGCGGGTCGCCCAGCTCGTGTCCGACATGCTCGGGCCTCGTCTCGCCGCCGACTCGGGCGAGTGGGGCACGTACGCGTTCGGGGAGTTCGTGCTCGGCGTGCCGGGCATGCGTGTGGCCGGCGGTACCGACGAGGTGATGCGCAACATCGTCGGCGAGCGCGTGCTCGGCCTCCCCAAGGAGCCCAAGGTCACGGCCTGACAGGTCACCCGCCGGTGCCGCCGTCCGGCCGCGGCCCCGGGGTGACGGCCGCTACCGTCAGGGGATGCAGCCGTTCGAGCGCCTTCGGTACCTGGCTCGCTGGACCGATGGCGACGACGGCGACCTGGTGGGCGAAGCGGCCGACTGCCTCGCGACCTTCGACGGCGACCCGGCCGGGCTCGTGGTCGCGTGCCGGCGCCTGCTGCACCACCATCCGCAGGCCGCTCCGCTCTGGTGGCTGTGCGCGCGGGTGCTCGCCGCGGGCGACCCGGCCGACGCGGCCTGGGAGGCCTGGGAGGACTTCGGGCGCGATCGCACCCCAGCCCGCCTGGCCACGGCGCTTCCGTTCCCCCACGACGCGCCGATCGCGATCCTCGGCTGGCCCTACGTCATCGCGGCCGGGCTCGGGGAGCGCTCCGACCTCGACCTGCTCGCGGTCCGTCGCGGTGACGATCCCGGCCTCTCGAGACGCCTCCGGCGGTCCGTCCAGCCGGTACGGGTGGTGGGCGACGTCGAGATCCTGGCGCTCGAGCCGACGCATCTGCTCGTCGAGGCAGTCGCGGCCGGGGCCGGTCGGGTGCTCGTACCGCGTGGAACCGATGATCTCGCCCGGGCCGTGCACAGCCACGGGGGCGCGGTCTGGCTGGTGGTCGGCCTCGGTTGCGCGCTCCCCGAGCGGCTGTTCGACGCCCTGTTGCGCGAGTGCGGAGAGCAGGCCACGGAGCCGTGGGACGACACGCCCGAGACCAGCCGCGAGGTCCTCGACGCGACGTTCGCCGACCGGGTGCTTGGTCCGCACGGGCAGGACTCTCCGGTCGGTCTGGCCCGGCGCGCCGACTGCCCGACGGCTCCCGAGCTGCTCCGCCTCGGCGGCTGATCCACCCGCGTCGTCGGTTCGTCGATCGGACCGCAGCGTGCCGAGATCGGTCAGGAGTGGGGACCCGGCGGGGGCTCCAGCGCCGGTCGCTTCCCAGGCTCGCGGTCACGGCGGGTCGAGGCGACGAACGTGCGCTCGCGCGACCGCGCCGCGACGGCCATCCCAGCATTGCCGACGCCCGCTGCCGCTCGGATCACGAGCCGTCGCTGCACCCATCCGCGGGGGATCGCCCGTACCAACGGCACGAGCAGGAGGAGCCCGAGCAGGTCGGTGACAAAGCCGGGGACGATCAGCAGGGTGCCCGCGGCGACGATGCACACGGCGTCGACGAGCGCCGCGGTCGGCACCTGCCCGGCCCGCAGCGCGTCGCGGATGCGGCGTAGCACGCCTCCCCCCTGACGCTTCACCACCCAGACGCCGAGGATCGAGATCCCGATCAGGAGGCCGAGCGCGGGCAGGACGCCGATCCACTGCGCGACCTGGAGCATCACTGCCAGCTCGACGAGCGGCAGCACGATCAGCACGACGACGAGGAACACGACCACGAATCCCAGGCTACCGAGCACCGTCACGGCTCGGGCGTCGCACCTCAGGCGTCGAGGGCGAGAGGTCCTTCCGCCTCCACCAGCGAGAGCTCGGCGCCGGAGCGCAGCGCGTCGATCCGGTCGAGCCGCCGGTCGAGCTGGCGCGTGCGGGTGCTCGACAGCTCGTCGTAGGCCTTGTTCGCCGCCTCGAGGCCCTTACCCATCTTGTCCATCTGCTCGGTGAACATCGACCACTGCTTCGAGAAGTCGGCCAGCACGTCGAGGATCTGGCCGGCGGTGCGCTCGAGCCGGAACTGGTCGACGGCTTGACGGATCACGGCGAGCACCGCGAACAGCGTGAGCGGCGAGCACAGGACGATGCCACGCCCCAGGGCGACGTCGGCGAGCCCGCCGTCGTGCTCGTGGATGAACGCGTACAGCGCCTCGTTCGGGATGAACAGGAGCACGCAGTCGACCGACGAGTCGTCGGCTCGGGTGTACTCGCGGTCGGCGAGCTCGGTGACCTTCGCGCGCACGTCGCGCAGGAACGCGTCGCAAAAGCGCACCGCCTCGAGCTCGGATTCCGCCCCGAGGAAGCGCTGGTAGTTGTCGAGCGGGAACTTCACGTCCATGTAGCAGACGCTCCCGCGAGGAAGGAGGAACGTGTAGTCGGGGATCCCGGTGCCGCCCGCGACCGAGCGCTGCTTGCGGTACTGGATGCCCTCGACGAAGCCCGCGAGCCGCAGCACGTCCTCGGCCATGCGCTCCCCCCACTGTCCGCGTGCCTTGGAGCTCGACAGCGCTTCACGAAGGCCGCGGGTGGTCTCCGCGAGCTCGCGCAGGCCCATTTGCTGGGCGTCGGGCTGTCCCCTCAGGTGGTCGAGCTTGGCGCCGCGTCGGTCCTCGAACTCCCGCACGAGGCTCGTGACCCGCGTGAGGTCGGTGCGCATGGCCTCGAGCTGGGCCGCGAACGCCCCCTGTTGGCCGGTGAGGGTCTCCCCCACCCGGTCCCGCTCCGAGGCCATCAGGACCCGGTTGGCCTCCAGCATCTGGGCGACCGACTGCCGCCCCACCACAACGGCGGCACCCGCCGCCCCGCACGCCGCTAGGAGCACGACCACGACCAGTGAGAGGATCCAGATGATGTCCCTGGGCGCAGGGTCGCACGGGGGTGTGACACCCAAACCGGTCCCCACGGGCGTACCGTCGGCGGATGCCCCGAGACCAGACCCCGGACTCGGACCTGCCGATCAAGCTGGGTCCCGCCAGCAACGGGGAGTTCGTACCCCGGGCCCTCGGCCCGGTGGAGCAGGAGGCCGTCCGGCGGACCCGGGAGGAGGCCGAGCGCCATGCGCGGCGCCTCGGCGTCGACCGGCGTGCATTCCTGCGCACCGTCGGCGGCGCCGCCCTGATGCTCGGGATCCTCGCGGCCTGCAACGACGAGGAGCGCCGCTCCCGCGGCGAGCGCGCCGGCGGCACCTTCGACACGCCCGAAGATCCGGCCGACGCCGACGCGGCCGCCGAGGCCCTCACCGGCGACGAGCTGGTCTTCGACGTTCAGACGCACTACCTCAACTTCGACCTGGCCGCGGCGGGCGGGTTCGCCGGCCTCGCCGCCTCGTTCCCACAGGCCGCGTGCGGCGAGCGCGACTCGCGCGCTTGCTTCTCGGTGGAGCACTACCTCGACCTGCTCTTCGCGCAGTCCGACACCGCGATGACGGTCCTCTCCGCGATTCCGATCCCCGAGCCCGCGAACCCGCTCGCGATCGAAGACATGGAGCTGGCGCTCGCGATGGCCGAGCAGCTCTGCGGCGACGGGCGCGTGCTGCTCCACGGCGGTGTACAGCCGACGATGGGGGCCGTGGGCGCCCAGCTTGACGGGATGGCCACCCTGGTGCGCGACCACCCGATCGCGGGGTGGAAGGTGTACACGCACGCGCCGGGCCCGGGATGGTGGCTCGACGACCACGACGCGAGCGCGCCGCAGGTCGGCACCGACTTCCTGCGCCGCGTTGCGGAGACCGGACCGCGGATGGTGTGCGTGCACAAGGGCCTCTCGGGCGGCAGCGAGAATGCGTCACCCGTCGACATCGGACCCGCGGCCAAGGCCCATCCCGACATCGACTTCGTCGTGTACCACTCGGGCTACGAGTCCGGCACCCCCGAGGGCCCGTACGCCCCGACCGCGCCGCGTGGTGTGGACCGCCTCCTCGCCTCGCTCGAGCAGGCGGGCATCGGGCCGGGCGAGAACGTCTATGCGGAGCTGGGCTCCACCTGGTGGCTGCTGATGCGCGACACCACCCAGGCGGCGCACGTGCTGGGCAAGCTCCTGGCGCACCTCGGGCCCGACCGGATCGTCTGGGGTACCGACTCCCTCTGGTACGGCTCGCCCCAGGACCAGATCCAGGCGTTCCGCGCGTTCGAGATCTTGCCCGAGCTGCAGGAGGTGCACGGCTACCCGGCGCTGACGCCGGAGGTGAAGCGCAAGATCCTCGGCGAGAACGCGCTCGCGCTCTACGGCGTCGATGCCCCCGGAGGACCGTGCACCTTCACCGCCGACGAGCTCGCCGAGGCCCGGCGGATGCAGCCCGCGAGCTGGCACACCTACGGCCCGTCGACCTCGCGCGAGCTCGCCGCGCTCCTCGGGTCGCATGGCGCCCTGGCCTGAGGTGGGCGGTACCGCGGGCCCGGTGCCGATCGAGATGGGCACCGAGCGGCTGCGGCTGCGCCGGTGGCGCGCCGGGGATCTGGAGCCGTTCGCGGACCTGAACGCCGACCCGCAGGTGATGGAGCACCTCCCGGCGCCGCTCTCGCGCGCGGAGAGCGACGCGATGGTCGAGCGCATCGAGGAGACCTTCGACGTCCGCGGCTTCGGGCTCTGGGCGGTGGAAGTTCGGGCGTCCGGTGCGTTCGCCGGCTACGTCGGGCTGTGGCCGGCCACTTTCGACGCCCACTTCACGCCGGCCGTCGAGGTCGGTTGGCGGCTCGCGCGTTCCCAGTGGGGCCGCGGCTACGCGACCGAAGCCGCCCGGGCGGCAACCGGCGACGGCTTCGATCGCCTCGGCCTGTCGGAGATCGTCTCGTTCACCGCGGCGGTCAACGGGCGCTCCCAGCGCGTGATGGACAAGCTCGGGATGACCCGCGACCCCACCGACGACTTCGATCACCCGGCCCTGCCCGAGAGCCACCGGCTTCGGCGCCACGTCCTCTACCGGCTGACCACCCGACGTTAGAACGTGCCGCCGTCGACGGTGATCCTGACGCCGGTGACGTAGCTCGCGGCGCCGCCGACCAGGAACCGCACGACGCTCGCGACCTCCTCGGGCGTGCACACGTGCCCGAAGGGTGAGCCGGCGTCGAGGGTGTGGATGTCGTCGACGCCCATCGCGCCCTTCACCAGTCGGCGCCCCATCTCGGTCTCGACCAGGCCCGGCGCGACCACGTTGACGTGGATGCCGTTGCGGCGCTCCTCCTTGGCCAGGGTCATCGCGAGCGCCTCCTGCGCCGCCTTGGCCATGTTGTAGGGCGAGGAGCTCGCGGCCATGTGCGAGGTCGCCACCGACGAGATCATCACCACGTCGCCGCGCGGGAGGTCCCGCATCGAAGGCACGAGGTGCTTGGCGAGCACGAACCCGGCGAGGGCGTGGATCCGGAACAGGCGGTCGACCTCGTCGGGCTCGGTGCGCGCGACCGCCCCGCCCCGCGACGCGATCCCGGCGCTGTGCACGAGGATCCCGACGGGTCCCATCGCGTCGAGGACCGTGTGCGCGAGCCGCTCGCAGTCGGCCGGGTCGGACACGTCGGCCCCGAACATCTCGGCCCGCCGCCCCCGCGCTTCCAGCTCGGCCACTGCCTCACGGGCCGCGTCCTCGTCGCGGCGGTACCCGATCGCGACGTCGGCGCCATCGGCGGCGAGCGCCATCGCGATCGCCCGGCCGATCCCCCGGCTCCCGCCGGTGACCAGGGCGAGGCGTCCCTCGAGTGCTTCCATCTGTGTCCTCCCGTACGCCGCCCGTACGCTGCGGGCTGTCAGACCGAGAACCGGGGCGGGCGCTTCTCGATGAACGCGGCCATCGCCTCTTCCATGTCGCCGGCGAAGCTCGACAGGACCTGGGTCCGGTTCTCCATGTCGATCCCCGCGCGCAGCGAGCCGATCTCGAGCTGGCTCCACATGACCTCCTTGGTCATGCGCACCCCGAACGGGCCGTTCGCGAGGATGAGCTCGGCCTCGGCGAAGGCGGCGTCCATCAGCCCGGTGTCGGGTACCACGCGCGTCACCAGGCCGATCCGTAACGCCTCCTCGGCGTCGGCAAACCGGCCGGTGAGCATCAGCTCGTGCGCGCGTGACGCGCCGATCAGGCGCGGCAGCAGCCAGCTGGTGCCGATGTCGCAGGCGGAGAGGCCCACCCGGATGAACGCCACGTTGAAGCGGGCCGACTCGGCGGCGAGCCGAATGTCGCTGCCGAGCGCGAGCGCGAGCCCGCCACCCGAGGCGGCGCCGTTCACCGCGACGATGATCGGCTGGGGTTGCGCGCGCATCGTCGGGATCAGCTCGGCGATGTACTGCTGGACGCGCATCCCCGCGCTGGGGCGGTCGAGCCCGATCATGTCGGGCAGCGCGACGCCCTCCGCCAGGTCGAGCCCCGCGCAGAACCCCGCGCCGGCTCCCGTGAGGATGATCACCCGGCACGTTCGGTCGTGGCGCAGACGGTCGAACGCGTCGTACAGCCCCGCCAGCAACGCGTGGTTCATGGCGTTGCGGCGTTCGGGTCGGTTGAGCGTGATCACGCCGATCCCGTCACGCGGACTGGAGATCTGGATCGCGTCGGTCATGGCGAGGGCTTCCTCTCTCGAGCGAGCTGCTCGGCCCGTCTGATCAGCGAGCGCGACCCGAGCCGTTCGGCCCAAGCCTGCAGGTCGGGCCCGGGCCCGGTCCAGCGCCAGTCGTCGACGGCGCCAACCTCCGCGTCGGTGCGCAGGGTCGCCAGGTCACGGAACAGCTCGGCCAGCTCGCGCTGCTCGGCGAGAACAGTCGCGAGCCGCGCCGCGCCGCGCACCTCGACGTCCCAGCTCTGGGCCCGGGTCGGGATCGCCTCGAGGTGTCCGTAGCGAGAGAGGACGGCCGATGCAGACTTGGCTCCCCAGCCGGGCAACCCCGGGAAGCCGTCAGCGCTGTCGCCGACGAGCGCGAGCCAGTCGGGGATCGACGCCGGGTGCACGCCGAACTTCGCGACCACGCCTACCTCGTCGCGCACTTCCTGCTTGCGCCGGTCGACCTGGACGACGCGGTCGCCCACCACGCACTGCGACAGGTCCTTGTCGGGAGTGCAGATCAGGACGCGCTCGACGCGTGCCTCCGCACCGGCCACCGCCGCGCCCGACGCCAGGCCGTCGTCCGCCTCGAGCTCCACCATGGGCCACACGACCACCCCGAGGGCGCGCAGCGCGTCCTCGAGGATCGGGAACTGGCCCAGCAGCTCGGGGTCCATTCCTGCCGAGGTCTTGTAGCCGTCCCAGAGGTCGTTGCGAAAGCTCTCGACCACGTGGTCAGTCGCGACCGCGACATGCGTGGCACCGTCTTCGAGCAGACCCAGCAATGATCCGAGCACCCCCCGAGTGGCCGCGATCTCGACCCCGTCGCCGTCGGCTCGGGCCGGCACGGCGAAGTGATGACGGAACAGCTCGTAAGTGCCGTCAACGAGGTGGACCTCCATGGCCCGGCATGCTGGCACACCGATGGCGCACCCGAGGCCTCTGTTGGTGGCAGGATCGAAGGGTGACCGAGGAGGAGCTCCCGACCGACGACGAGGACCGCGGAGAGGAGGACGCGGAGGACCTGGAGGAACGACGCCAGCGAATGCGCGACCGGCGCTCGTTCGCGGCGCGTCTCGCGGAGGGTGACACCTACGGAACCTTGTTCATCCTCATCATCCTCACCTACATCCTGATGGCCGTGCTCGAGCACTCGCTCTGGACACGGGCGATCACCGGCGTGTGCTTTGGCGGGACATTGCTGCTCGCGCTGCACACGTCCCACGTTCGCCATCCGGCGATCCGCTACACGGCCCTGGGGATCGTGCTCCTCACCGTCGTGATCAACGTCCTCTCCGCGCTCAGGGAGCAGGAGCCCTTCGCGGGTGCGAGCTGGCTCATGGTGATCCTCGTGCTGGCCTCGCCGATCGTGATCCTGAACCGGATCTTCCGACATCCGGTGATCAGCGTCGAGACCATCATCGGCGCCATCGATGCCTACCTCCTCATCGCGATCACCTTCGCAACCGTGTACGCAGGGATCGACGAGCTCGGCACCGGGTACTTCTTCGCGCAGGGATCCGCTGATCCGGTCGAGTTCGTCTACTTCAGCTTCGTCACCATCACGACGCTCGGCTTCGGCGACCTCACCCCCGGTACCAACCTCGGCCGGGTCATCGTGAGCCTCGAGGCGGTGCTGGGCCAGATCTTCCTCGTGACCATCGTGGCGTTGCTCGTGTCCAACCTGGGCCGCGAAACGCGCCGCGCCCCCCGACACCCCCGCGACGCGTCGGATGCGTCCGAATTATCGAGCTAGCGCGGCCGCACGCCGTACTGGAACGTGGTGCGCCAGGCCGGTGCGATCTTTACGACGTCGCCGGTCTGGGGGGCATGGATCATCTGCCCACCACCGATGTAGATGCCGACGTGGTGGAGGTCGGGATAGAAGACCACGATGTCGCCCGGTTGCAGCTGGCCCCAGGCGACCTTCGGGAACATCGCGGCCTGCGCGCCCGAGTAGTGCGGCATCCGCACGCCGGCCGCACGCCAAGCGGCCATCGTCAGGCCCGAGCAGTCGTAGCTGTTGGGGCCCGCGGTGGCGAAGACGTAGGGCTTTCCGAGCTGGGCCCGTGCGAACGCGACCGCGGTCGCGGCGGCACCGGACACGGGCGGGGGCGCCGGGGCCGGCGCAGGTGGGGTCGTGGTCGACGGTGTGGTGGGAGAAGTCGTCGGTGCGGGAGAAACCGGCGGGGCGGGGACACCTGGCGCGCGTGGAGCGGGTGTGGTGGTCGTCGGTGGCGCCGTCGGTGCCTGCATCGGCGTGGCTGGCGTGCCGCGCAGCACCTTCGGAGTCCCGACCGGTCCGGCGCCGTCTCCGCCGGAGCCCTCGGAAGCTCCATTCGTGCTCGCCGCTCGCGCGGCGGCTTCGATCCGCTCCCGCGCGGCGTCGGCTGCCGCAGCCTCCTCCTGGAGTTGATCGCGGGCCGTCGCCTGCGCTGCGCGCTCCGCTTGGAGCCGGTCAAGGCTGGCCTCAAGCTCCTCGAAAAGCTCCTGGTCAGGCGCGTCGGCGGCTTCCACGTAGGCGGTGCGGCGAGACAGCTCGCTGACGCTGTCGACGGCGAGGATCGTCGGACTGGAGCCCGACGCCCGCTGGTAGAGGGCCGCGGCTCGGGCCCGGGCGAGCGCCCGCAACCGCTCGGCGTGGCGGCGGGCCTCGCCGATGCGGGCCTCGGTGCGCTCCAGGGCCGTCGTCGCCTGCGCCAGCCGGTACCGGGCAAGGTTGTACTCCTCGGCAAGGGCCCCCACAGTGGACTCGCCGCCGTGGTCGGGCGCGGCCGGTACCGGCAGAGCGGTGCCGAGTAGCGCCAGGAGCGCCAAGGCGGACGCGAAGAAACCTCGCCGGAGGGATGTCATTCCGTTGACCACGCTGGTTCCATCGGCCCACACAGGCCCAGAGTTGAACGCGCTCCGCGACAATTTCTCCTCGAACCACGCGAGACGGGCACCCAGCGTCGTCGCCCCCACGTGCCAGTTCTTCCTGACCCGGCCGCGCAGGACCAGAAACGCGAGCGATTGGCTGAGGGTCGCGATCCCGGCGATCCCGGCGATCCCCTGGAGCAGCTGCCTGCCGTTTCAGCCGCCCACCAGCAGCGAGCGCACTCCCGCGAGCAGGTACGTCACCGGGTTGTGCGAGGCGACCGTCGCGAGTCAGCCAGTCAGCTGTTCTTTCGGCATGAAGCTCCTGGTGAGGAGCGCGAACGCGAAGAACAGGATGAAGCTGGAGTTCACCGCCGCGGGGTTGCCGGTCTTCAGCGCGACCGCGTACGGGAAGCCATGAACGCCAGATCCCAGAGTCCCGCGATGACGAGGAACAACCCGAGGTGGCGAGATCACGCGCGAAGCCGGCGTGCCGGGCCCGGATCGCGCCCCTGTCGTCCTACGAGCTCATGCTCGCCCCACCTGCTCGGGATCCTCGTACCGGAGGTGCTCGGTCCCCTCGCGCATGTGGGTGCTTGCGACCTCGAGGAACACGTCGTCGAGCGTCGGCGTGCGCAAGCTCAGGTCTCGCACCTCCACGTCGCAGGAGTTGAGCGCGACGGCCACCGGGCTCAACGCCGATGCGCCGTCGGCAGTGCGGATCGTGAGCTCGCCTCCGTACGGGTCGACGCCGGTGACGCCACGGACGTCCGAGACTGTCGATCTCCGGCCGACGAAGGCCGTAGAGGCGGGCCTGGAGGCGCAGCAGCTCCCGCCCCGACTGGCGATCGTCGAGCGCGGCGTCCTGTAGTGCCACACCAATGCGAAGCCTGACCTCGTCGGGCCGGGTGGTGACGTCATAGCCGGCGCCGTTCGGTCCGAGGAACCCGTAGATGGCGCCGGGCTCGACGGCGAGGTCGACGCCATCTACGGCCACCGTCGCGCCGAAGCGGCGTTAGATGCGTTCGGTGACGACGGCGGACCCGCGCACGACCGTGCACCCTCTCCGGGCCGCCTCAGCCCGGGACGGGGATTCGCGCGGGCGCGGGGCTCGGCGGGGAGTTGCGTCGGCTCGTAACAGCCGAGCAGTAGGAGCAACGTCGCGCTCCACACGAGGGTCGCTCCCGCCAAATGTATGCCCACGAGCAGCGCCGGCACTCCGGTGAAGTACTGCCAGTATCCGATCGCGCCCTGCGCCACGACGGCACCGAGCAGCATCGTGAACCGCGATTGCAGGTGTTCGAGCGCCCCCGCGCGCCGGGCAAGCCAGAGCCCGAGGAGCACGAGGACGAGGAAGACCACGACGCTCGTCCCGTGGACGCGGGCGACCTGTGGGAGCGTGAGGTCGAAGCGCTTCGCCTCGCGGTCGCCCGCGTGCGGGCCGGTGTTGGTGACGACGGTTCCCGTGACCACGACGACGCTCGCGACCAGCGTCAGCAGCAATGTGTACCGGAGAACCGCGCGCGGGACCACTCGGCGGGTGACCGCGTCGTCCCGGTACCCGGCACGCACGCAGAGCACGATCGCGTCGGTCAGCAGCACGATCGAAAGAAGAAAATGACTCATCACCGCGCCCGGGTGCAGATCGGTGAGGACGGTGATCCCGCCGAGGACGATCTGACCGACCACGCCGCCGACGAGTCCAAGCGACAGCCATACGAGGTCGCGTCGCCGCGGGTTGCGCAGCAGGGATCCGAGCACCGCGGCGATCACAGCGGCCGAAATCAGCCCGGTGAAAATCCGATTGACGAACTCGACCATCGCATGGCTGTCGCTCGCCGCGCGTGGGCCGAGCGACCCCGGTTCGCAGTTGGGCCAGCTCGGACAGCCCAACCCCGACTCCGTGAGCCGGACCGCGCCACCGCTCACGATGACTACCGCGACGAAGACGGTGGCGACGACGGCAATCCATCGGAAGCCCCGCGGGGAAAGCCTGCAGCGCCTCGCGATCGCGCGTAGCCGAGCCCTGAGCCGGCACGGATGTCGACGTCGGGAACGGTCGGGCCGGTCCATCGGCAATCATGGTACGGTGGCGTCCGTCGCGTAGCCTGATCGGCCGTGCACCGTAGGCTGCTCGCGTTTGTTCTCGGGATGGTCGTCGTAGTCGCCGCGGCCCTCGGTGCCATCTCCCTCGACCCGGAGCGTGACGGAGCGCGCGCGAAGGTCGATCGGACGTCGACGACTTCCACCGCACCCACAACCACGACGACCACACGGCCGCGACGCGGAAGCCTCCAGCCCGTCACGTTCGCGTTCGGCGGCGACGTGCACTTCGAGAGCCACCTGCGCCGGAAGCTCGACGTCGACCCAAGCGGGATGTTCGCGCCCATCGCCGGAGAGCTTTCGGCGGCCGACGTCGCGATGGTGAACCTGGAGGCGGCGATCACCGAAGGCGGGACACCCGACCCGAAGTCCTACAGCTTCCGGGCCCCGGCGCGAGCGCTGGACGCCCTGCGAGTCGCGGGTGTCGACGTGGTCACCGTCGCCAACAACCACGGGCGCGACTACGGGCCGGTGGGGCTGGCCGACACGCTCACGGCGAAGGCGTCGGGCGCGCTCCCCGTCGTCGGCGTCGGGAACAACGCCGCCGAGGCCTACGCGCCGTGGCGTGTCGAGGTCAGAGGTCAACGGATCGCGGTCTTCGGCGCCAGCGACGTGATCGACGATCCACTGCGTTCGCAGTGGATCGCGACCGATACGCAGGCCGGCATCGCGTCGGCGAAGGCGCCGGAGCAGGAACGGCTGCTCGCGGCCGTGCGCGCCGAGCGGCCGGGCGCGGACACGATCGCCGTTTACCTGCACTGGGGCTCGGAGGGGACCGACTGCCCGACCGCACGTCAGCGGGAACTGGCCCGCGCGCTGGTGGACGCGGGGGCCGACCTAATCGTCGGCGGGCACACGCACCGGGTGATGAGCGCGGGTCGGCTTCCGACGACGGAGGGCAACGCGTTCGTCGACTACGGGCTCGGGAACTTCGTCTTCTACAACGAGAGCGGGCCTTCAGGGATCACCGGAGTGCTCACGGTCACCGCGACGGGTCGTGACGTCGACGCGTACGCCTGGAAGCCCGCCCGCATCCGGGGCGGGATCCCGACGCCGCTCACCGGCGACGCCGCCGCGACCGACGTCGCCGCATTCGACCAACGCCGCACCTGCACCGACCTCACCCCCTGACCCTCCCCGACCCCATCCCTCGGGGTGTCCAAGCGTGTGCGCTGTGCGACTACTAGGCCATGCCTGCGTTTGCAGGCCTCCAGCGCGCACGCTGTACCCCGGGATTGTTCCGCAAGTCGCGGCCGTCTCGGACTACCGGCCTGAGGCTTCCTGGCGGGTGACGGCCACCTCGGGTGGCGCCGTCACCGCGAGCCGA
The DNA here is from genome assembly GCA_016870395.1 of Actinomycetota bacterium. Lineage (GTDB taxonomy): Bacteria > Actinomycetota > Acidimicrobiia > IMCC26256 > JAENVU01 > SHUZ01. Next base: position 89,664 of record VGBT01000008.1, read on the forward strand.
ACCTGTCGGCCGCGCACGTCGGCGACCTCCACAACGATCCTGGTGCCGTCGGGACAGCCCAGGGCACCCATGCGGCGGGGAGCCTGTGCTCGCCTAGCTGTACCACGCTTGGCGCAAGGTGCCGACGCTCAAGTCGTAGTACCAGACGTGGGGGACGCCCTCGTAGAGCGTGACCGCGTTGTACTCCCCGACGTAGTTG
>VGBT01000009.1 GCA_016870395.1 Actinomycetota bacterium
GCCCTTGCTCGCCCCGTAGGCGAGATTCCCGGCGGTGTGGTCGCTCGTCAACGCGACGATCCGCCCTGCGCCGTGGGGCCCGGGGAACTGCTCGGCGAAGGCGCGGACCAACAGCCACGTCGCGCGAGCGTTCACTGCGAACACGCGGTCGAAGTCTTCGACCGTCGTGTCCGTGATGCCGGCGTCGACGCCGTCGCAGTGGGACATGACGAGCGCCCGGACCGGGCCCAGCTCGGCCCCGACCTGCTGGAGCACCGCCGCGGGCACGTCCGGGTCGGAGACGTCGGCCTCGATGCCGACGGCCGCGGCGCCGAGCCCGACCAGCTCCTCGTGCAGCGCGGCAGGTCCGTCATCGGCACCCCACGGCATGCGCGCGTCGTAGGGCTGGAAGTAGGTGACCGCGACGCCCCAGCCGTCGGACGCGAGGCGCCGGGCGATCGCCGCGCCGATGCCGATGCGGCGGCTCGCCCCGGTGACGAGCGCAACTGGGCGCACAGGCGGCTGGACGAGGCTCACGACCTGAACCTAAGCGCTGCCTGGCAACCCGCGCTCAGGGACGGTCCGCGGTCGGTGCGTCGAGCGTGCGGAACGTGCTCGTCTTCGAGTCGAGCACGGCGGGCACACCCAGCGGGACCGTCAGCATCGGGTCGGTGTGGCCGACGTCCACGTTGGCCAAGATCGGGACGTCCCGGTCGCCGACCGCATCCGAGACGACGCGCCAGAGACGCGCGACGGCGTCACCGCGGTAGTTCGCCGGGCGCGCGAACACGAGTCCCACGATCTGGTCGAACACCCCGAGGCGGCGCAGGTCGGTCAGGTACGCGGCGACCTCTCCTGGCGACGGTGCCAGCTCGGACGTCTCCAGCAGGAGGATCGCCCCCTCCAGGTCGGGCCACTCGGTCGAGCCCTTCACGTGCCAGCACAGCGTCTCGAGGCAGCCGCCCGTCACCGGCCCGGTCGCGACGCCCTCGCGCAGCCAGGTCCAGCCCGCACCCGGTTTCGTGGCCCGAGCCCGGGTCAGGTCCGCTTGGACCGCGAAGTCGAGGAACTCGTCGGTCCATTCCGTCGCGGGCTCGTGTGCGAGCGGCGCGTCACCGAACCAGGCGGCGCGAAGGGAACGGTTCGTGAGGGCCGGAACCTCCGGATACTCGGCCAGGTTGGTGACGAACGCCGGCCCGTAGAAGGTCGCGAGGCCGGCGTGCCGCGCGAACGCGGCGTGCAGAACGGTGATGTCCGACAACCCCTGGAACACCTTCGGGTTGGCCGCAACGAGGTCGTAGTCGAGCAGCTCGAGGAGCTCGTTGGCGTGGTTGCCGCCGATCGCGCAGAGCACGACGCGCACGTCGGGATCGGTGAAGGCCGCGTGCAGGTCGTCGACGCGCTGGCGGGGCGTTCCGGCCGTCCATTCACCTACGACGCACGCGTTCGGCATGATCCGGACCCGAAGGCCGAGTGCTTCGAGATACGCGCGGCCGCGCTCGACGCGGTGGGAAAAGCTCCCGGCCGCGTGCCATGAAGGACTGACGATCGCCACGGTGTCGCCGTGCCGGACACGCGGCGGGAGCTGCAGGACGGGAGTGGGCACGACGCCGGCTCAGCCAGTGAGCCGGTCGACCAGGTAGTCGATCGCGCGGGTGAGCGTGGCGACGTCGTCGGGCTCGATCGCGGGGAACATCGCGACGCGCAGCTGGTTGCGGCCGAGCTTGCGGTACGGCTCGGTGTCGACGATCCCGTTCGCGCGCAGCGTCTTCGCGACCGCGGCGGCGTCGACGGTCTCGTCGAAGTCGATCGTGCCGACGACGTGGCTGCGCTCGGAGGGCTTGGCCACGTACGGCCGGGCGAACCCGCTGGCCTCGGCCCAGCCGTAGAGGATCTCGGCGCTGCGGTCGCACCGGTCCGCACACCACTCCAGCCCGCCGTTGCCGAGCATCCACTCGACCTGGTCGGCGAGGAGGAAGATCGTCGCGAGCGCGGGCGTGTTGTACGTCTGATCGAGGCGGCTCTGGTCGAGCGCGATCGTCAGGTCGAGGCTCCCGGGCACCCAGCGGCCGCTGGCGCCGATGCGCTCGATGCGCTCGATGGCGGCGGGCGAGCATGCGGCGAGCCAGAGGCCGCCCTCGGATCCGAAGCTCTTCTGCGGCGCGAAGTAGTAGACGTCGGTCTGGGTCGGATCGAAGCGGAGGCCGCCTGCCCCCGAGGTGGCATCGACCAGCACGAGCTGCTCTGGGGTTGCGCCATCGGGGCGTGTGACGGGCAGCACGACGCCGGTGGAGGTCTCGTTGTGCGGCCAGCAGTATGCGTCGACGTCCGGGTTCGCGACCGGGCTCGGGTGCGTGCCCGGCTCGCTCTCGATCACGTCGGGGTCGTCGAGGTGCGGCGCGTTCGCGGTGACCGCGGCGAACTTCGACGAGAACTCGCCGCACACGAGGTGCTGGCTGCGCCGCTCGATCAGCCCGAAGCTCGCTGCGTCCCAGAACGCGGTCGCACCCCCGTTGCCGAGCAGCACCTCGTAGCCGTCGGGCAGGGCGAAGAGCTCGGCGATGCCGTCGCGCACCCGGCGCACGACGGACTTCACGCCGGGTTGGCGGTGGGAAGTGCCCAGGTAGCCGTGCGCGGCGTCGGCGAGCGCGGCGACGGCCTCGTCGCGCACCTTGGACGGCCCTGAGCCGAACCGCCCGTCGGCCGGGCGCAGGTCGGGAGGCAGCACGATCGCGTTCGGGTCCGGGCTCGCGCTCACCCCGTCGAGCCTACGCGCCGGGGCACTCTCGCTCCCCACCGTTCTCGGCACGATTCGGGCCCTTATTGGGCCCAGAACGTTCCGAGAACGGGTGGCGGCCGGCCATCGCGCGGAGGGCCGCCGGGTCCTGCAGTGCGAAGAGCACGTGGCCGAGCACGAACGCCCACACCCCGAACGCGAAGACGTCGTGCACGAACGTGGCACCGGTCCGCCAGTCGAGCGGGAACGGCTCGTACCAGCGCATCACGATCCCGGTGCCGAACGTGACGACCACCGCGGCCATGAGAAACGACGCGTTCACCTGCTGGCCGCGGTTGAACTTCGGGTCGCCACGTTGCAGCCGGCGCATGTCGGCCAGCAGCGGTCGACCCCAGCGGGGGAGCACCGCGACGAGGAAGCTGACCGCGATCGCGATGCCCCCGTAGACGTGGAGCGCGCGCACGAGCTCGCGCCGGCCGACGAGCGCCGACAGCTCCCCGATGTAGAGGACCGCTCCGGTGAGCATCACGACGGCGAACAGGGCTGCGTTGGCCCAGTGGAACACCTGCTCGGCCCTCGTGAACCGCGGTGTTGCATCCGTCGGGGGTTGCTCAGATCGCGTCGTCGTCACGACCGTTCGACCTTCCCACCCAGGCGTCGATGTCATAGCCGCGCTGCTCCCAGTAGCCGGGCTCGACGTCGCGGGTCACCTCGATGCGCTCGAGCCACTTGCAGCTCTTGTAGCCGTACATCGGCGCGACGTAGAGGCGCACGGGCCCACCGTGGGCGTCCGACAGGCCGGCGCCCTCGAGCTCGTATGCGACGAGCACGTCGTCGCGCCGGGCCTGGTCGAGCGTGAGGCTCTCGGTGTACGCGCCGTCGAAGCTGACGAAGCGCACCGCTTGCGCGCTTGACTGCACTCCGGCTCGGTCGAGGAGGTCGCGCAGTCGTACGCCCTGCCAGGCGACGTCGTGCACGCGCCAGCCCGTCACGCACTGGAAGTCGCGCGTCAGCGAGGTGGGCGTCATCGCCCGCAGCTCGGCGTAGGTGAGCGTGAACGGCGCGTCGACCAGCCCGTCGACCCGCAGGCGGTACTCGGACTTGCTGCGCGACGGGAGGTCGCCGGTGACGGTGTAGATGCGGAAGCGGCCGATCGGCAGCAGCGCGCCGAGGCCGGAGCCGTCCTTGGCCGTGATCGGGCCGACGGTGCGCTCGAGCCAGTCCTGGACGCGGGCGCCGACGAGCACGCCGAGTGCGCCGATGCCGACGGCGCCGAGGAACACCCGTCGTCCGATCGGGCGGGGATGGGCATCCGATGCCATGGGCAGAGGGTAGGACCGGCGGGGACCATCCTGGCCGCGGCGCCCCTTACGATCCGCGAAATCCTGCTCCGTCCCGAGAACGATAGGTGTCACACGTCGCTGAAATGCTCGGCGACATGGACGACCGAGCTGCCGCGAGGATCGCGGCTACCCAGCACTCCCTGCTCACCCGCACCCAGGCCAAGCAGGCCGGCTTCACCGATCGTGCGATCAAGGTCAGGTTGCAAACCGGGCGATGGCTCGAGGTCCATGCCTCGGTCTACGCGATCGCCGGTGCAGCGCGAACCCGAGCGCAGCGGCTTCTCGCCGCGTGTCTTGCGGTCGGGCCCGACGCCGCGGCGTCGCACCGCGCCGCGGCCGCGATCCACGGGTTCTGGTCCACGCCCGACGACCACCTCGAGCTCACGGTGCCGAGGGCAACGTCGCCCGAGCTCGACGGGGTGATCGTGCACCGGCTCACCGACCTGACCGAGCGCTGGGTCAGTGTGGTCGACGGGCTCCGGGTGACGAGTCCCGCCCGTACGCTGGTCGACGCGGGCGCGGTGGTGCCACTGGGCTACGTCTCGCGCATGCTCGACCGGGCGATCGGCGCCCGCCGGGCGACGCTGCGGGAGGTGGAGTTCGCCCGCCGGGAGGTGTCCCGCCAGGGGCGTGCGGGCGCCGGGGTGATCCGGCTCCTTCTCGCCGAGCGGCTCGCCGGGCCCGTCTGTGAGAGCGTGCTCCAGGCGAGGACGCTCACGCTCATGCGCCGCCACGGGCTGCCCGAGCCCGTCCTCGAGCACACGATCCTCGACAAGCACGGCGGCTTCGTCGCGACGGTCGACTTTGCGTACCCAGAGCTGAAGTACGCGATCGAGGTCGACGGCTACGAGGCGCACGCGGGTTTGCGCGAGTTCACCCATGACCGTGTCCGCCAGAACGAGATCGTCGACCTGGGCTGGCTGGTGCACCGGTTTACCTGGCGCGAGGTCGACGCCGACTCGGCAAAGGTGGCCAAGCGCATCCGAGCCGCTCACCGCCGCATTCTCGGAACGTCCGAGGCCCTATGAGGGCCCGAATCGTGCCGAGAACGGTGGGGTCAGTCGGCGAGGGCGAGGACCTCGGCGAACGCCTCGTCGAGGCAGCGCATGAACGCCCCGATGTCGGGCACGGCCACCGCGTCCAGGTTGACGCCGATGCAGCACGTCCCGCAGTGCGACAGCAGCGCGACGTTCACCGCCGTGCCGGCCAGTGGTGCGAACGCGTACATCCGCTCGAGCTCGGCGCCGCCCGCGTAGATGGGGAACGGCGCTCCGGGAACGTTCGAGGTCACGAAGTCCGAGCCCTTGAGCATCGACCCGAACACCGCGGTGGTCACCGTGGTGGGCAGGAGGTTCAGGACCCCGGCCAACGCGTCGGTCAGCGCCACCGCCGGTTCCGCGCGCATCCGGCGGGCGAGGCTTCCCAGCGCCACGATCCGTTCGGCCGGGTCCTTGAACGTCATCGGAACGAGGAACCGCGCCGGCGTGAAGTGATTGCCGCCGAGCGCGGCACCGTCGGTGCGCAGGTTGATCGGCATCACCATGCGGAGCTGGTCGACGGGCTCTCCGTGGAACTCGTGGTAGCGGGCCAAGCCCCCGACGACCGACGCCACGAACGCGTCGTTCAGCGAGCCGTCCGCCGCCTTCGCCGCGCGCTTGAGTCGGTCGAGTGGAACGTCGAGGGTTGCGAGCTGGCGCGCCAATGTTCGCGCGCTTATCAACGGGGAGTACGGGCTGGTCGCCGGCGCCAGGTACTTCGCCACCGACTCGGCGACGTGCGCGGCGTCGCCGACGGCCTCGACGGGGTAGGTGCCGAGCGCGCGCCCAGCCCTCACCGCGTCGAACATCGCGCGCTGCAGCATGCCGAGTGCGCGCCGGCGCCGGTGCCCGATCGACTCCCACACGAGGTCGAAGGCGCTGAACGAGCGGATCGCCTCGACGCGGTCGAGCGGTCCGGGGTCTTCGGGCTCGCGCTCGAAGTCGAACAGCATCAACAGGAGCTTCATCCCGCCGACCCCGTCGGTCATCGAGTGATGGACCTTCAGAATCATCGCGGCGCGGTCGTCCTCCAGGCCCTCCACCAGCGTGTACTCCCACAGCGGGCGGGCGCGGTCGAAGCCAGCCATCGCCGCCGTGCGGGCGAGATCGAGCACGCCTTTGAGGCTCGGGTCGCAGACCCGCACACGGCGCAGGTGGTAGAGGAGGTCGAAGTTGGGATCGGCCGACCAGCACGGCGGCCCCATCCGCAGCAGCGGGGTGGCGACGCGCTGGCGCATGCGGGGGATCAGCCAGGAGCCCCGCTCGATCCGATCCACGAGCGTGTCCCAGTCGGGGGTGCGGTCGAACAGCAGCAGTGTGACGATCGTCGACCGCAGCAGCGGGTCCTTCTCGATGTTCCACATGAGGGCATCGGAATCGCTCATGTGGGTCTCGAAGCGCTCGGCCTGGACCATCTGCCGTCTCCTCCAGTCGGGACCTCGAGTGTACCGACGGCGGTCGCGGCGGCCCAGGGCCCGACGACCCCGCTAGGTTCGCCCGGATGGAGCTGTTTCGCGGCGTGGGGGTCGCGCTGGTCACGCGCTTCTCCGACGACGGCGCGATCGACGCGTCGGCCACCGCCGACCTCGCGAGCGCACTCGTCGCCCTCGGACTGCAGGCGGTCGTCGTCGCGGGGTCGACGGGTGAAGCCGCGACGCTCGAACGCGACGAGCGCGTGCAGCTGCTCGACGCGGTGCGCGCCGCGGTGCCAGGCACACCCGTGTTGGCCGGGACCGGGGCACCGAGCGCGCGCCAGGCCGTGGCGCTCACGACAGACGCGGTCGACCACGGTGCCGACGCCCTGCTCGTGCTGTCGCCGCCACGTACCGGCGACCCGCGCCCGTACTTCGACGCGGTCGCCGCGGCCGCCGGCGACGTGCCGGTGCTCGCATACCACTTTCCCGCGGTCAGCGGCCCCGGGATCTCCATCGCGACGTTGCGGGAGCTGCCCGTCGCGGGTTGCAAGGACTCCTCGGGGGAGCCCGACCGCCTGCTCGAGGCGCTGACCACCTGGGACGGGGCGCTCTATACGGGCTGCTCGGGCATCCTGGCGCTCGCCGGGCCGCTGGGGTGCCGCGGGGCGATCCTGGCCCTCGCGAACTACCATCCGGAGCTGTGCGTGCGGGCCTTCGACGGCGATCCGGGGGCCCAGCGCGAGCTCGCACCGCAGCACCTGCGAACCCGGGGCGGTGGTCCCGCTGGTGTGAAGCGCATGGTGGCGGAGCGCTTCGGCGGCTCGACCGTGTCCCGGCAGTAGCAGTGGCGAGCCTCTCTTGGTGTGGTGCGTGGCAACTCGGCCACGGAGTGCTTGCGCCGGACCTTGCGATGCCATCAAAATTGGTGACTGTGGCCGCGGCTAGGGGTTTGAACTCGAAGTGACGGAACACCAGCGCGCAGACGAGTGGGTCGGGGAGGATCGCTTGGCGGCGCGCGCTCCTGGTGTCGCGGCGAGTGGAGTGACCCTCGTGCTGCACCCGCACCGAGCCATCCAGGCAGCCGGGCCGGCCTGCCTCGCGCTCGCGGCCGTCGGCATCGCAGCGGGCGCGGTCGCCGCGGTCCTGCTCGTGCCGGTCGGGTTGGTGCTGCTGCCCGCGCTCGTCCAGCGAGTGGAGGTCGACGGCCGATCGATCCGACGGCGCGGGGTGCGCGGCTGGGAGGACCCGGTCGGCCTCGACAGCGTGATCGTGTTGCGGCTCCGTCGGATCCCCTGGCCCGGTTTGGAGAGAATTCGGCGCGCGTACCGGTGGGGGCGGTTCTGCTCGGTCCCATTGCGGCTTCGCCTCGCCTCCGCCGAACGCGTCGTGCTGCAGCTCAACGTCGTGTGGTGGAGCGGGTGGTCGGCACTCGCTCGATACCTCGCGATGAGACCGACCGTCCAGTCCGACGGTCGCACGCGGATCCGGCTCGAGCGCTACGGCTGAGGCGGCCACCGGGCGGCGACGGAGCCTCTCATGAACGCCCGCTCGGCGGCAGCGGTCGCACGCTCGACGCTCGTGAGGAGTCGCACGAGCATCGGACCCCGGCCTGACCCGTCACCCATCGCGACCCCCTTGCCCGAACCGGTCGTCACCGCCGAGTCTGGTCGAGCCGCGGCAACGGGGAAGGAGTCGTTCGGCCGAATGGCTGAGTGAGTCGGGTTGACGCCTTTAATCCGGATATCTAATATCCGGATTATGCGCATGTCGGAAGGGGTGGAGTGGGGGTTGCACTGTGCGGCCCTGCTCGGCTTCCTGCCTCCCGGCGCCGGCCTCTCGACGGCTCGCCTGGCCGAGTACCACGAGGTCCCGCCCGCGTACCTCGCGAAGCACCTCCAGGCCATGAGCCGCGCCGGGATCCTGGAGGCCGCCCAGGGGCCGCGCGGCGGGTACCGGCTCGCCCGGTGCCCCGCCGAGATCACCGTGCTGGAGGTCGTCGAGGCGGTCGACGGCCCGACGCCGGGGTTCCGCTGCGCCGAGATCCGCCGGCGCGGTCCGGCCGGAGGGCTCCCGTTGCGCGAGTACCGGGTGCCGTGCGCGATCCACGCGGTGATGGATGCCGCCGATGCAGCCTGGCGCGCCGAGCTGCGCGCCACGTCGCTCGCCGACGTGATCTCCCGGGTGGTCGGTGGGGCGTCGCCCAAGAGTCTCGAACGGGGAGCCCGTTGGGTCCAGGAGGTGTTGGCATGAAGGTGTTCGTCACGGGTGGGACCGGTGTGGTCGGTCACCCGACGGTCGCCGCGCTGGTGGCCACGGGTCACGAGGTGCGCGCCGTGTGTCGGCGCGACGATGCGGCGGCGGCGCTGCGCGAGCAGGGCGCGCAGCCCGTGACCGTCGACCTGTTCGACGCGTCCGCAGTCAAAGCCGCGACCGCGGGCAGCGAGGCGATCCTGCACCTCGCGACGAGCATCCCCCCGGTGAGCAAGGCCGCGCGCCGCAGCTCGTGGGCCACCAACAACCGCCTGCGGACCGAGACGACGCGCCACCTCGGCGCCGCCGCGCGCGCCCACGGCGTGTCGCGATTCGTGAAGGAGTCGATCACCTTCATGTACGCGGACGCCGGTGACCGCTGGATCGACGAGGACGCGCCGCTGCTCGCCGACCTCGCGCTGCTCGGTGCCACTCGTGAAGGGGAGGAGGCCGCGCTCGGTCTCACGGCTGACGGGTGCGCGGCGACGGTGCTGCGCTTCGGGCTCTTCTACGGCGCCGCGGGTAACCGGGGCACTGACGAGATGCTCCGCCTCGCCCGCCTTCGGCGCTCAACGATCGCCGGCAGCCCGGCGGCATACATGAGCTCGATCCACGTCGTCGATGCCGCACAGGCCGTCGTGGCCGCGCTGGAGACCGCGCCTGGCCTCTACAACGTGTGCGACGACGAGCCGATGACCCGAGGCGACTACCTCGATGCGTTTGCCCGCGCGTTCGCGAGACCGAAGCTGCGGCCCATCCCGGGCCGAGTGCTGCGCCTGGCGGGGGGCAAGAGCCTCGCCGCGTTGGTCGCGTCCCAGCGCTGCTCGAACCGACGCTTCCGAGAGGCCTCCGGTTGGGCGCCGAGGCACCCGAGCGCCCGTGAGGGCTGGTCGGCCGAGGCGGCCGCGCGAGAGGAGGCCGGTGATGCATGAGCGGATCCTGCGGATCGGGCTGTTCCTGCTCGGGCTGCCCGCGCTGGTGCTCGGGGTCTGGGCGAGCGCGGCGCCGCGATCATTCTACGACGACTTCCCGGGCGCTGGCATGGCGTGGGTCGCACCGGACGGGCCGTTCAACGAGCACCTCGTGCGCGACGTCGGCGCGCTGAATCTTGCGCTGGCGATCGTGACGTTCGCCGCCATGTTCGCGTTGGGGGTGACGCTGGTCCGGGCCGTGCTGGCCGCGTGGCTTGTCGAGGGGACGCTGCACCTCGTGTATCACTGGGGTCATCTCGCGCCCTTCGACGACGCCGACCAGATCGCGATCGTCGGGAGCCTGGTGCTCGTCCCGGTGCTCGCGGTCGCGCTGGCGTTCGTCGCCGGACTGCCCGCGCAGCCCCGCGGCCACCGCGCGCTCGACCGTGCCGGCTTGCCGAGGTGAGAAGATGCGGGCATCGCTCCTGCGCTGTTCGGCTTCGAGCACGTGTCACTGGACGGCCCCGACGGTTCGCGCCTGCGCGACGTCACCGGTGAGGTACCCGACTACTGCCTCACGGTGCTCGTCGGCCCCTCCGGAGCGGGCAAGTCGACGCTGCTTCGGCTCGGCAACCGCCTCGACGTGCCCAGCTCGGGCACGGTGCGGTTCCGCGGCGACGACGTCGGCGCGCTCGATCCCCTCGCGCTTCGTCGGCGCGTCGGCATGGTCTTTCAGCGCCCTTCACCGTTCGCGGGGACGGTGCTCGACAACCTGCGGGTGGCGCGCCCGGATCTGAGCGAGGGCGCGGCGATCGGTTTGCTCGAGCGGGCCGGCCTCGATGCCACGTTCGTCCGGAGAGCCGGCGACGAGCTGTCGGGTGGCGAGGCGCAACGCTTGTGCCTGGCCCGGACGCTCGCGACCGAGCCCGAGGTGCTGCTGATGGACGAGCCGACCGCCTCCCTCGACCATCGGAGCCGGACGGTGCTCGAGGTGCTGGCCCGTGGGCTCGTCGATCGGGGTGTGCCCGTGGTCTGGGTCACCCACGACTTCGCGCAGATGCGGCGCATCGCTCAACAGGTACTGGTGATGGATCGTGGTCGGATCGTCCACGCCGCGCCGATCGGGGAACTCGACCGCAGCGCGCCTCCGGCGGTCGCCCGCTTTCTCGACGACCTCGCGGCGAACGAGGGGGACTGAACGATGACCGAGATCGGATGGGAGGGCCTCGCCGTCTCCGCGTTGCTCGTGGTGGTCGCGCTCGGCCTCTCGCGCTGGCGACACCTCGGGCTGGAGCGCAGCATCGGCTGGGCGGCGCTCCGCGCGGTGGTGCAGCTCGCCGCGGTCGGCCTGGTGCTTGCCGCGGTGTTCGACGCGAACGCGTCGCTGGCATGGGCGTGGCTCTGGGTCGCGGCGATGGTGATGGTCTCAGCCGAGACGGTGCGGCGCCGGGCCCGGGAGGTCCCGGGACTGTTCGCGCTCGCGCTGAGCGCGTTCGGCGTGGCGGCGGTCGTCGTGCTCGGGGTTCTGTTCGGCCTTGGCGTGTTCGACCTCGAGGCGCGGACCCTGGTCCCCCTGGCCGGACTCATGATCGGCAACGCCCTCGCCGCGACCGTGCTGGTCGCGCGGCGGGTCTACGAAGAGCTGCGCGACCGCGAGGACGAGGTGGAGGCGCGGCTCGCGCTCGGCTTGCCCTCGGACGAAGCCGCGGCTCCCTACCTTCGCCACGCGCTCCGCACGGCGCTCATCCCGCAGATCGAGACGACCAAGGCGGTCGGGCTCGTGGTGCTCCCGGGCGCGATGACCGGCCTGATCCTCGCGGGGGTCGAGCCGCTCGACGCCGTGCAGGTGCAGGCGGCCGTGATGTTCGTGGTGCTCGGCTCGGTGACGACGACGACCACGGTGGTCGCCCTCGGGGTGCGGCGCCGGCTCTTCACGGAAGACCACCGACTCGTGCGCCTGACGCGTCCCACGTCGCGTTGACTCGGGTGGTGGGGGCGGGTGCTCGCGGGGTGCTGGCTAGCGACGTCCGACGTTGGGTCGCTTGCCGTGGTTGGCCTTCTTGCGTCGAGACCGCAGCCTGCGCTTCTTCGTCTTCTTGCTCACGTGGGGCTCCGTCGCGTCTCGTCGGCCCCTCATGGGTCCGGGCGAAGCGACTCAGACTAGTTACCCTGACGGCCGTGGAGCACCTCGGCCTCGTCGGCCTCTCCGACTCCGGGCACGCCGGTCTGTTCGCGGCGCTGACGGGCCTCGAGGCGTCGGGGGCAGCCGATCGGATGGTCGGGGTCGTGGCGTTGCCCGACGACCGACTCGAACGCCTGGCCACGATGTCGGCGTCGAAGAAGGCGGTGCCGGCGACGTTCGAGATCGCCTATGTCCCGGGTCTGTCGACCGAGCCGGGCAAGGGCCTGGGCAGCCGGCTACTCGGGTCGCTGCGCGACTGCGACGCGCTGTGCTTCGTGCTGCGGGCGATCGGGGGCAACGACCCCGTCGGCGACCTCGCCACCCTGGAGTACGAGCTCGTGCTGGCCGACCTCTCGTCGGTCGAGCAGCGCCTGGACAAGCAGCGCCGAGCCGCGAAGGGCGACAAGACCCTCGGCCCCGAGCTCGCCGCGCTCGAGCGGGCCGCGGCGGCCCTGGGTGACGGGGTTCCCCTGTACCGCTCTGAGCTCTCCACCGACGAGCGCGCGCTGCTCGCGCCTGTGTTCCTGCTCACCAACAAGCCGGTGCTCGCCGTCGTCAACGTCGACGTCGATCAGCTCGACGAGGCCGACGGCGTAGCGGCTCGCGCCGGCGACGACGCGCTCGCCGTATGCATGGAGATCGAGGGTGACCCCGACGTGGTCGCAGCAAAAGGTGCCGAGCGGGCGGAGCTGCTCGCCGACCTCGGGGTTGCCGAGAGCGTGGTTCCCCGGCTCGCCCGAGCGGCATACCACCTGCTCGGGCGGCGGACCTTCCTCACGACGGGCGACAAGGAGTCGCGGGCGTGGACGTTCCGGGCCGGTGCCCGTGCCCCGGAGTGCGCGGGGGTCATCCACTCCGATCTCCAACGCGGTTTCATCCGCGCCGAGGTCATCCGCTGGGACGAGCTGCTCGAGCTCGGCTCGTGGGCCAAGGCGAAGGAGCAGGGCAAGCTGCGCGTCGAAGGAAAGGACTACGAGGTCCAGGACGGTGACGTTCTCGAGATCCGCTTCAACGTCTGACGAGGTGCGGTCGAGGTCTCATGTGGCTGATGCGCGACGGCGATGTGTTGGCGGCGGCCGAGGCGCCGACGGGCCGTCGTGAGCGCGCCCGCGGCCTCCTTGGTCGTGCCGACTTTGAAGGGGCGATGGTGCTCCGTCCATGCCGTTCCGTGCACACGTGTGGAATGCGCTTCGCGATCGACGTCGCGTTCTGCAATGCCTCCGGGGTTGTGGTGCGCACGATGACGCTGCGTCCGTGGCGCCTTTCACCCGTCGTGTGGCAGTCGGCGATGGTGGTGGAGGCCGCGGCCGGGGCGTTCGCTCGTTGGAGCCTCTGCGTGGGCGACCGCGTCGAGCTCCGTTCGTGACTGCCACCGATCGGCCCGGTGCACTCGTGCTCGTCGCGACGCCGATCGGCAATCTCGGCGACCTCTCGCCGCGCGCTGTCGACGAGCTGCGTGACGCCGACGTGATCGCGTGCGAGGACACGCGGCGCACGCGCGCCTTGCTCACCCACGCGCACGTGCCGGCGACGGGCAGGCTGCGTGCAGTGCACGCCCACAACGAAGCCGCGGCCGCCGAGAAGGTCGTCGCGGAGGTGACGGCCGGTCTGCGCGTCGCCTACGTGAGCGACGCGGGGATGCCCGGCGTCAGCGACCCCGGTGCCCGGCTTGTGAGCGCGTGCATCGACGCCGGCCTCGCGGTGGAGGTGGTGCCGGGACCGAGTGCGGTGATCACCGCGCTCGTGGTCTCGGGGTTGCCCACCGACCGTTTTGTGTTCGAGGGCTTCCTGCCTCGACGCGGTCCCGATCGCCGGGCGCGTCTGGCCGCGATCGCCGACGAGACGCGGACGGTGGTCCTGTACGAGTCGCCGCGTCGGGTCAGCGCGACATTGGCAGATCTCGTCGGCGCGTGTGGTCCCGATCGACGTGCGGCCCTCGTGCGCGAGATGACCAAACGATTCGAGGAGGTGCGACGCGCCTCGCTCGACGAGCTCGCGCGCGATTGTCCGGCCGAGCCGCGGGGCGAGCACGTCGTCGTGGTCGCCGGCGCGAGCCCGGCGCCCGTCCCCGACGAAGGCGCGGTCGAGCGAGCCGTTGCGGCTGCGATCGGCCGCGGATGCTCGGCGCGCGACGCCGCGGCGGAGGTCGCGCGGGACCTCGCGGTCCCGAAGCGGCAGGCCTACGAGATCGCGGTGCGGCTCACGAGGCGCTGAGCGAGCCGACGCATGCGGCGCAGACCAGCTTGGCGCGGTGCTCGCGCAGCTCCTCGGCGGCGCCGCAGAAGACGCAGTGCTGCTCGACCTTCTCGAGCACGAACCGGCCGTCGGCGACCGAGATGTCCACGAGGTCGCCGACGTCGATCCCGAGCTGCTTTCGCATCTCGACGGGCAGCACGACGCGCCCGAGACCGTCGACCTTGCGGGCCATCCCGCTCGCAACCACCTGTGCAACCTCGTTGTGTCGGCCGGCTGCCAATGAGCCGGGAGAGAAAAGGGGGCACTCGGTATCGTAGGCCGCGTGGGCCGCCCCTTCTACGTGACGACGCCGATCTACTACGTGAACGACGCGCCGCACATCGGGCACGCGTACACCACTGTGGCGGCTGATGCGCTTGCGCGGTGGCGACGGCTGTGGGGCGACGACGTGCTCTTCCTCACCGGCACCGACGAGCACGGCCTGAAGGTGCAGCGGGCCGCCGAGGAGCGAGGGGTGCACCCCCAGGAGTGGGCCGACCAGACCTCGGAACGGTTCCGTGAGGCCTGGCGGGAGCTCGACATCACCAACGACGACTACATCCGCACCACCGAGCCCCGCCACCGGGCATCGGTGCAGGCCTTCCTGCAGGCCGTGTACGACAACGGCTACATAGCGCTCGACACCTACGAGGGCCTCTACTGCGTCGCCTGCGAGGCGTACTACACCGAAGACGAGCTGGTGGACGGCAGCTGCCCGATCCATGGCCGGCCGGTCGAGCACGTCACCGAGGAGAACTACTTCTTCCGGCTGAGCCGGTTCGAGCAGCCGCTGCTCGACCACTACGAGTCCCATCCCGACGCGGTGCAGCCCGAGGGCAAGCGCAACGAGGTGCTCGGCTTCATCCGCCAGGGCCTGCGCGACTTCTCGATGAGCCGCACCTCGATCTCGTGGGGCATCCCGCTGCCGTGGGACCCGACACACGTCACCTACGTCTGGTACGACGCGTTGATCAATTACATCGCCGCGGCCGGTTTTGGCACCGACGACGAGCGGTTCGCCCAATACTGGCCGGCGGACTACCACCTGATCGGCAAGGACATTCTCCGGTTCCACGCCGTCTACTGGCCGGCGATGCTCATGGCTGCCGGGGTGGAGCTGCCGCGCCACGTCTTTGCACACGGTTACCTGTTGGTCGGCGGAGAGAAGATGAGCAAGACGCGACTCAACCAGATCGCGCCGGCCGACCTCCTCGCCGACTTCGGTTCCGACGGGTTCCGCTACCACTTCATGGCGGACCAGCGCTTCGGTCCCGACGGCGACTTCAGCTACGAGGCGATGGTCGCGCGTTACAACGCGGACCTCGCGAACAACTTCGGCAACCTCGCGAGCCGCGTCCTCAACATGGCGACGAGCTACTGCGGCGCGGTCACCCCCGAGGCGCGCGAGAACGGCCCCCTCGTCGACGCGACGCGGCTCGCGTTCTCCGGCCTCGGCGACGGCTACGCGCGACTCGACTTCGCGGGAGGGCTTGCCGAGCTCTGGCAGCTGATCAAGGAGGCCAACGCCTACATCGAGGCGCGTGAGCCGTGGAGGTTGCACAAGGTGGGTGACCGCACCGCGGCCGAAGCGGTCCTGGGTGACTGCCTCGAGGTGCTGCGAGTGATCGCGCTGCTCGCCTCTCCGGTGATCCCCCGGGCTGCGGGCGAGCTCTGGCGACGCCTCGGACTTCCGGGCACGCCCGAGGACCAGCGCCTGCCGGACGCGGCGGCCTGGGGCGCGGTGGCCACGGCGGGCGCGCCCCTGGAGAAGGGCTCCGCCCTGTTCCCCCGGATCGATGCCACCTGACCCCTCCCCCAGCGCTTTGGCGTCAGCAGACCGCGATAATCGCGGTCTCGTGGCGCCAGAACCCCCTAGGGGGTGGGTGGACAGCCACTGCCACCTGCCCGACGACCCGGCCGAGGCGGCTGGGGTGCTCGACCGGGCCCGGGCGGCGGGCGTCGCGTGGATCGTAAGTGTCGGTACCGACCTCGCCACGTCACGGCGGGCGGTAGCGCACGCGGAGGCTTACGACGACGTGTACGCGACCGTCGGCCTCCACCCCCACGAAGCGTCCCGTCTGGGAGACGAGTGGGACGAGCTGCGCGCGCTCGTGGAGCATCCCCGTGTGGTCGCCGTCGGCGAGGCCGGCTTCGACCTGTACTACGAGCACTCGCCGCGCGACGCACAGGCCACGGCGTTCCGCGCGCAGGTGGAGCTCGCGCACGAGCTCGATCGCGCGCTCGTCGTCCACACCCGTGACGCATGGGACGCGACCTTCGCGCTGCTCGACGAGCTGGGCACGCCGAAGCGCACGGTCTTTCACTGCTTCACCGGCGGCGTGGGCGAGGCCGAGCAGGCACTCGCGCGGGGCGCGTACGTCTCGTTCAGCGGCATCGTGACGTTCAAGAACGCGAGCGACGTGCGCGCGGCGGCGGCGATCGTCCCACCGACGCGCGCGCTCGTGGAGACCGACGCGCCGTACCTCGCTCCGGTACCGCACCGTGGTCGCCCGAACGAGCCTGCGTTCGTCGCGCTCGTCGGAGCCGCGGTCGCCCACGCGACGCGACGCTCTGCGTCGGTAGTCGCGGCCAGCACCGAGGCGGCCGCGGCAGCGGTGTTCCTGACCGGTCGCTGACCCGTCGCGAGGCCACAACCAGCCCCGACGCCGCGGGATTGGCAGATCCTGGGGTTCATCTTGCCCGGCCGCGCGGGCGTCGGTACGGTCCGGCCCATCTCCGCAGCCGGTCTTGTTCCGGCGCGGATGCCACCTGGACCGAGAGGCGGAGCCCATCAGCGAGCACGTGCTGCGTCGAGCCGCGCGGCAGAAGCGAGGACACAACCACGACAACCGCGCGCGGCACTACGCGCTGCGTGCCGTGCGTCCGTCGCCGGCGCGAGCCGAGGCGCCTGAGCCCGAGGTCTGGCTGCCGATCCTCGACATCACCGGCGAGCTCGAGGTGCTCGACCTGACCGGCGAGCTCGAGGTGCTCGCGCTCGAGGAGGGCCGACTCGACCTTGACCGCGAGCTGAGCGAGCTCGAGGCCGACTTCTGGCGGACCGCGCCGGGTCGACTTGCGGAGGCGGTTGCCCGGGTCGCCGACGCCGGCCTCGTCGCTTTCGACCGGCCCGCTGCACTCGCGCCGCCGGTCGCGCCCGCCGACCGGGCACCCACTTGCGGACCCGCGCCGGTGTCTCCCATTGTCCAGACGCCGGCCCTCGCGGCCTCGGCGGCTGCCGCCGAGGCCGCGAGGGCCGTTCCCCGCACGTACCCGGAGCCCCGGCGGGCCGCCGTCGTGGCCCGCCGGCCTGCCGTTCGGCTGCGCCATCGGATCGTCGGCACCGCGCTCGCCGTCGCCATGCTCGCGGCGCTCGCGGTTGCCACGCCGACGCTGCTCGGCGCCTCGGCCCCCCGGCGCGACGTGATGCTCGCGCTCGACGGGCGCATCGTCGAGGTCACCACGCGCGTTGAAACGGTCGGCGCGCTCCTTACCGAGCAGCGCATCGAGCTCGCCGACGCGGATCGGGTCGTCCCGGCGGCGAGCGCCCGGTTCGACGGCGATCATCCGGTGCGGGTGCTGCGCGCGTTCCCGCTGACGGTCGACGTCGACGGGTCGGCGACCGAGGTGCGCACGAGCTACCGGTCCGTCAGCGGCCTGCGCCGCCAGCTCGGTCTCGCGCCGGATCTTGTGCTCACGTCGGAGCCGGGCCGACTCGGTCGCGGCAGCGCGGTGGTGTTCCGCTCGCCCGACGACGTCACGCTCGCCGTCGATGGCGCGACGACGCCGATCGCCGACGCGATCGAGACCGACGTCGCGGCGTTGATCGCGGCCCGGGGGATCGCCCTGGGTCCGGGCGACACCGTCGACCCGGTGCTCGAGACCCCGCTCGACGACGGCCTCGCGATCACCGTGCGCCGGGCACCCCCTCCTGCGGCGGCACCCGCCGCGGCAGCCACCAGCGCGCCTCCGTCCGCACCGCGCCCGGTCGCCCCGGTACCGGTACCGGCACCGGCGCCCGCTCCGGTCCCCGCGGTCTTCCAGACCGGGAGCGCGACCTGGTATGAGACGGGACCGGGCCCGGGCACCTGCGCGCACCTGAGCCTGCCGATGGGAACGATCCTCACGATCACCTACCAGGGCCGCACCGCCCAGTGCCGAGTTGCCGACCGCGGCCCGCAGTCCTGGACCGGCCACGTCATCGACCTCTCGCCCGACGTGTTCCGGGCTCTCGCCCCGCTCGGCACCGGGATCCTGCGCGGCATCACCCTGTCCAAGTAGCCGCGCGAGCATGAGGGCCGAGTGCCCCTCCTGACCCCCGGTTCGATCGCGGACCTCCTCGACCGTCACGGCCTGCGACCGAGCCGCGCGCTCGGCCAGCACTTCCTGGCCGATCCCAACACCGCGCGCCGCATCGTGCGCCTGGCCGACGTCGAGCCCGGCGATCGGGTGCTCGAGATCGGGCCCGGTGTCGGCTCGCTCACCGCCGCACTCGTCGAGTCCGGCGCGCAGGTCACCGCACTGGAGCTGGATCGACACGTGCTCCCGGCACTCGCCGAGGTGGTGGGCGACGGTGTGCGGGTGGTTCTGGGCGACGCGCTCACCGCGGACCTCGAGCA
The DNA here is from genome assembly GCA_016870395.1 of Actinomycetota bacterium. Lineage (GTDB taxonomy): Bacteria > Actinomycetota > Acidimicrobiia > IMCC26256 > JAENVU01 > SHUZ01. Next base: position 18,706 of record VGBT01000009.1, read on the forward strand.
GGTCGTCCCGGTCGCCGACGGGCCGTGGGCGGCGGTCTCGAACCTGCCGTACAACGTCGCGACGCCCATCGTCATGCGTCTGTTGGAGCTCGCGCCGCAGGTGCGAACGATGTTCGTGATGGTGCAGCGCGAGGTCGGCGAGCGGTTCGCGGCGAGCCCGGGGGGCAAGGACTACGGGGCGGTGTCGGTGAAGCTCGCATTCTTCGCGCGTGCCAGGGTGGTCGGCATGGTTCCGCCGACGGTTTTCCTGCCGCCCCCCCAAGTCGATTCCGCGCTCGTGCGGATCGAGCGCCATGTGGTCGCGCCGGTCGCGGTGCCCTCCGCCGACGCGCTGTTCGCGCTCGTCAAGGCCGGCTTCGGGCAGCGGCGCAAGATGCTGCGGGGCGCGCTCCGTTCCGTGCTCGGTCCCCGGACGGTCGACGTGCTCGCCGCTGCCGGCGTCGACCCCGGCGCGCGGGCCGAGTCGCTCGACCTCGAGGCGTGGGCGGCGATCGCCCGCGAGGCGACATGAGCAGGGGAGCATGAGCGGCGCGGGGGCGATCCTGGCACCCGCGAAGCTCACGCTGTCGCTGCGGATCCTCGGTCTTCGCGACGACGGCTTCCACGCGCTCGAGGCGCTGACGGTGAGCGTGTCCGAACCGGCCGATACGCTCGTCGTCGCGGAGGCCGACCCCGGGACCGTGGCGTTGGCGGTCAGCGGGGTCACCGCCGACTTGCCCGTCGACGACACCAACCTCGTCGTGCGGGCGGTCCGCGCGGTGCTGCCCGACGGGCTCGGTCTGCGGATCGCGCTGCACAAGGTCATTCCGCCCGGCGCGGGTCTCGGTGGCGGCTCGTCCGACGCGGGGGCCGTGCTCCGCACGTTGCGCGACCGCTTCGGCGTCGACCCCGAGCGGGTCGCGCAGGCCGGTGCCGCACTGGGGTCCGACATTCCGTTCTGCGTCTCCGGAACGCCCGCGTGGATGCGTGGCCGCGGGGAGGTGCTCGACCCGGTCGCGCTGCGCGGAGCCCTGGCGGTCGTGGTGGTGAAGCCGCCGTTCGCGCTGCACACGCCGCCGGTGTACCGCACATGGGACGAGCTGGGCGGGCCTGCCGGCGAGCGGGTCCTCCCAGCGCCGGCCGCGGTGGCGCACCTGACCGCGAGCCTGGTGAACGACCTCGAGCCCGCGGCCGAGCACGTCGAGCCTCGGCTGCGCCCGTTCCGATCCGCGCTGGAAGCGGCCGCCGGCCGCCCGGCACTCCTCGCCGGGAGTGGGTCGGCCTGCTGGGTCGCCTTCGACCACGCCGAGGAGGCGGAGGTCGCAGCCGCGCGGGTGCGCGAGGCGCTGGGGCTGCCCGCGTGGGTCGGCACCGCGCTCGGCTGATCCGGGGAGGGAGTGTTGCGATCAGTGCCGGGCCGGACATGAGAAAGCCGCCCCGGGGGGCGGCTCCCTGATCGACCCCGGGCCTAGCGGCCCTGCTGTCGACGCTGCCAGCGCGTCTTCTTGAGCAGCTTCTTGTGCTTCTTCTTCCGCATGCGCTTGCGGCGCTTCTTGATCAAAGAGCCCATGGCGGCGTCGACGCTACCCACCGTGAGCCCCGGATGTCACATCTTGCTCGTGTCGCGTCGCGGTGGCGCCGCCCGCGCGGCGCCACCGCGACCTCCGGGACCGGTTGAGAACACCGGCGCGGTAAGGTCGCCCGGGTCCGGTCGGGGGTGGTGTAACGGCAGCACGGGGTCCTTTGGAGTCCCAAGTCGAGGTTCGAAACCTCGCCCCCGAGCAGCCCCTGAGCACCGTCGCGAAGGTCGCACCGTTGCGGAGGAGTGGAGCATGAGCGAGGCGCTCGCAGGATGAGCGGGTACCGGCCGCTGGCCGCGGTCGTGCTCGCCGCGGGCGAGGGGACCCGCATGAGGTCCTCGACGCCCAAGGTCCTCCACCCGCTCTGTGGACGACCGATGCTCCTCCACGTGATCAACGCGCTGTCCGCGCTCCCACTCGAGCGGATCGTGATCGTGGTGGGCCACGGTGCGGAGCGGGTCACCAAGACGATCCAGGAGTTGATCGCGACCGAGCTACCGATCGAGTTCGTCGAGCAACGGGTGCAGCGAGGCACCGGCGACGCAGCGAGCGTGGCGCTGACCGGGTTCGCCGACGAGCTCGACGGTGAGGACGACATCATCGTGATGCCCGGCGACGCGCCGCTCGTGCGGCCCGAGGTGCTTGCAAGGTTGGCGACGGAGCATCGCGAGGTCGACGCTGCCGCCACGATTCTTATTGCCGATCTCGACGAGTCGACCGCCGACTTCGGGCGGGTGGTGCGCGACGACAAGGGACGGGTCGAGAGAATCGTGGAGCGCAGCGACGCGACCGACGCCGAGCTCGCGGTCACCGAGGTCAACACCTCGATCTACTGCTTCCGGCGTGGGCTGCTCGCGCCGGCGCTTCGCCGGCTGAGCCCGGAGAACGCGCAGGGCGAGTACTACCTCACCGATGCCGTGGGGGTGCTGCGTCAGGCCGGTCACCTCGTGCACGCCGTGCCGGCCGACGACTCTGCCGCGTCGATGCACGTGAACGACCGTGCCCAGCTCGCCGAGGCCGAGGCCGAGCTCCGCTCGCGGATCAACACGCACTGGATGCGCGAAGGCGTCACGATGACCGACCCGACGGCGACCTACGTGGACGCCTCGGTCGAGCTCGAGGCCGAGGTCCGGCTCCTGCCCGGCACGATCCTCGAAGGGCGCACGGTGATCGGTGCCCGCTCGGTGATCGGCCCCGACACCCGCCTCGTCGACACGATCGTCGGTGAGGGCGCCGTCGTCGCCAACACGATCGCGCGGGAAGCCGAGATCGGCGACGGCGCCACTGTGGGTCCCTACGTCTCGCTCCGAGCGGGGACGCGCCTCGCCGCCGGGGCGCACGTCGGCACCTTCGTCGAGATCAAGAACTCGGAGATCGGGGAGGGCGCGAAGGTTCCCCACCTCGCGTACATCGGCGACGCGGAGATCGGCGCTCGATCCAACGTCGGTGCCGGCACGATCACCGCGAACTACGACGGCAAGCGAAAGCACCGCACCAAGGTGGGCAAGGACGTGCGTATCGCTTCGAACACCGTGCTGGTGGCTCCCGTCGAGGTCGGCGACGGTGCGTACACGGCGGCCGGCGCAGTCGTGAACCGCGACGTCCCGCCGGGCGCGCTGGCCAGGGGCGTTCCTGCGCGCGTGGAGGAAGGCTGGGCCGAACGCCGAGCGACCGAGGAAGAGCAGGAAGGTCACGACTGATGGAGCTGGTCAGCAAGAAGCGGCTGATGCTGTTCGCAGGCTCGGGGAACCTCGAGCTCTCCGAGGAGATCGCGGCCTGCTTGGAGGTGCACCTCGGGGAGGTGAAGCGGTCCCGGTTCGCGAACGGCGAGCTGTACTGCCGGCTCGGTCAGAGCGTGCGCGGCTCAGACGTGTTCATCATCCAGGGGCACTGTGAGCCGATCAACGATCACATCATCGAGCAGCTCCTCATGATCGACGCCGCCAAGCGCGCCTCGGCCAAGCGGATCACCGCGGTCTGCCCGTTCTACGGGTACTCGCGCCAGGACCGGAAGGCCGAGGGGCGCGAGCCCATCTCGGCGCGCCTGATGGCCGACCTGCTCACTGTCGCCGGCGTCGACCGCGTGGTCACGGTCGACTTGCACACCGGGCAGATCCAGGGGTTCTTCGACTGTCCGGTCGACCACCTGACCGCGGTGCCGCTGCTCGCGCAGCACATGGCCGGTGCCCTGGACCGCTCGGTCGACGTCACCGTCGTCTCACCCGACGCCGGCGGCGGCAAGCTCGCACGCCGGTTCGCGAACAAACTCGCCGACCACGGCGTCGAGCCCGACCTCGCCTTCATCGACAAGCGACGGCCGAAGGGCACGCACAACGTCGCGGTGGCGACCGAGGTCGTGGGGGAGGTGGATGGCCGCCAGTGCCTGCTCGTCGACGACATGATCGACACCGCCGGCACGGTCGTGAGCGCGGCCGAGCTGCTCACCAGCCGGGGCGCCTCGTCCGTCTCGATCCTCGCGACCCACGGCCTGCTCTCCGGCCCCGCAATCGACCGTCTGAAGAATGGGCCGATTCGTGAGGTGGTGGTCACCAACACGCTGCCGATCCCGTGGGAGAAGCACTTCGACAACCTCACGGTGCTCTCCATCGCGCCGATCGTCGCGGAGGCGATCGACGCGGTGTTCGAGGACACGTCTGTCTCCGAGTTGTTCAAGGGAGACAATGTGTGAAACGGGTTTTCCTCGGCGCGCTGCTCGGCGCGGCTTTGCTGGTCGCGCTCGCGGGACCGGCCGGCGCGCACGGTGACGACGGCAACCTCGCCGTGCAGGCGACGCGCCATGGGCTCTCCGTCGAGTACGTGACGCGCCTTACGTTCGTGAGCGACGGTCATCCCGCCGACGAGGCGACGGTCACGGTCAGCGCTACCGGGCCCGCCACCGTCGCGCCCGTGGCGCTCAGCCCGCAGGGTGACGGCAACTACGCGGGCACGGTGACGTTCCCGACGGTGGGTACCTGGACCGTGGTCCTCGAGAGCACGAACCCTGGGGCCCGGGTCACCCAGACCCAGGTCGTCGCCGACGACGCTCCCACCACGACCACGACGTCGCCGTCCTCGAGGACCGCCTCCAGGGGGTCGGGGGCAGGAACCGAGGACGAGACGGGCGGAGACTCGGCGTTGCCGGTCATCGCGTTCGTGGTGGTCGGCGTGTTTGCCGGGCTGGGCATCGGCTTCTGGCTCGTGCGGCGCAACGCCGCCCGAAGGGGCTAGGTACCCTGCTGACTGCTCGGCGAGACGACGGAGCAGCTTCGACGATGCTTCTCGGTCGCCTCGGGCCGGTGGTCAGGTTCGAACCGACAGCGGCCCGGGCTGCTCGGCGAAACAACGCCACGGGCCGCGTTTGGTTCGGAGGGCGGCCAGCGGCCACAATGGAAGGTCCCTGCAACGCCTCCGAAGGACCTTACGCGCCATGGCCGACGTCATCCTTGCCGCCGAGAAGCGAACCGACCTGGGCTCCGGCAACGCCGGGCGGCTTCGACGCGCCGGACGCCTCCCGGCGGTCGTGTACGGCCTGTCGTCCGAGACGGTGTCGATCACCGTTCCCGCCCACGACCTCGATCGGATCCTGCGCGGTGCATCGGGTGCCAACACGCTGATCACCCTCGCGCTCGACGGCGACGACCTGCTCGCGTTCGCTCGCCAGATCCAGCGGCACCCGACCCGCGGCGACCTCGTGCACGTCGACTTCGTCCGGGTGCGGCGCGACCAGGCCGTGATGGCCGAGGTGCCACTGCATCTCGACGGCGACGTTCCCGGCGTCCGAGCCGGTGGCCACCTCGAGCAGCTTCTGTTCCACGTCACCGTGGAGGCGAAGCCGGCCGACATCCCCAACTCGATCACCCTCGACGTGTCGAGCCTCGAGCTGGGCGACCAGCTGCGCGTGGCCGATCTTCCGGTGCTTCCGGGTGCCGTCCTGCAGCACAAGGAGGACGAGCTCGTCGCGCAGGTGAGCATCCCCCGTGGCATGGCCGAGGACGAGGCCGAGGAGGGCGAAGAGGGCGAGGAGGGCGAAGAGGGCGAGGGTGGCGAAGCTCCGACCGCCGAAGCGGCAGCCGAGGGCGCCGAGAGCGGCGAGGGCTAGCCGGTGCTGCGGCGGTCTCGCTCCGAGCCCCGCCGTGGCACCCCGGCCGACCTGCTCGTGGTCGGTCTCGGAAACCCCGGCGACGAGTACGCGCGCACGCGCCACAACGTCGGCGCCGAGGTCGTCGAGATGCTCGCCCGCCGCCATGGCGCGACGCTGAAGAAGGGCAAGGAGCGCGCCCGCGTCGACGAGGTGCGCATCGACGGCCGCCGGGTCGCGCTGGCGATCCCGCTGACCTACATGAACGACTCGGGCGACGCGGTTCGGCTGCTCGCTCGCCGGTACGGCGTCGAACCGGAGCAGATCGTCGTCGTGCACGACGAGCTCGACCTGCCGGTCGCGGCGCTCAAGGTAAAGGCGGGAGGCGGGCTCGCCGGCCACAACGGGCTGCGCTCGATCAAGGCTCACCTGCACTCCGAGGCGTTCCTGCGCGTGCGCATCGGCGTCGACAAGCCCGTCAGCAAGGAGCGCGGCGTCGACCACGTGCTCAACAAGTTCGCGAAGCGTGAGCGCGCCGAGATCGACGTCACCCTCGAGCACGCCGCCGACGCGGTGGAGGCGATCGCGACGAAGGGCATCGCCGCCACGATGAACGAGTTCAACTGACTCCGCGCCTCGGCCGGGCGGTGGCGTCGGCCGTTCGCTCGAACAGCGCTCGCTCCGCCTGCGGCTCCGCGAGCGAACTCGCTCGGCGGCTCGCCGCGACCGCCCGACCTGGTGATGTAGCGGCTTCGACGACGGTCCGGCTCGGTAACCGTTTAGGGGTGCTCGGGCTCGCAGCGCTATCGATCCGGGCCGCTCAGCGCATTGAAGTGAGCCACCTCGCGAACGCGAGGAGGTCGTCCCAGACCGGGACGTCGGGGTAGTCGGCCTCCGTCGCTCGGCCCTTGCCGGTGCGCACCAGCGCGGGGTGGCATCCGAACCGGCGGGCGGCCTCGATGTCGCGTCCCGCGTCGAGCACGAACCAGGTCTCGGCCGGGTCGAAGCCGAGCAGCCCGTGGGCCTGCTCGAGGAGAAGGGTGCCGGGCTTCCGGCACCTACACCCGACCTCGGGCGCGTGCGGGCACACAAACCACGCGCGGATCCTCGATCCCAGCGCCTCGTCGAGGGCCCGGTTGATCTGGTCCAACCTTGGGGGGCTCAGGGCGCCCCGACCGACGCAGGCTTGGTTGGTGACCACCACGAGCGCGAAGCCCGCCCGGGCCAGGAGCGCTGCCCCCTGGGCCGCCCCGGCCTCGACCTCGAGCTCGTCGAGGTCGGTCACCGAGCCGGGACGATCCACGTTGAGCACCCCGTCGCGATCGAGGAGGACGACCCGGTTGCTACCCTCAAGCACGGCGTCCCGCCCGTCGAGAGACTCTTCGTGGACATTCAGCAGGCTATCGGCGAGCATCAAGCGGTCTTGGAAAACCTCCGTCCGCTCGTGCCCGAGATCGAGCGGGTCGCGGCCGAGCTTACGCTGCGGCTGCGGGCCGGGGGAACGGTCTTCTGGATCGGCAACGGTGGGAGCGCGCTCCAGGCCCAGCACTTCGCGTGCGAGCTGGTTGGCCGCTACGAGCGGGAGCGTCGCGGTCTGGCGTCGGTGGCGCTCACGACCGACGCCTCCATCCTCACCGCGATCGCCAACGACTACTCCTTCGACGCGGTCTTCGCGCGCCAGGTGGAGGCGCTGTGCACACCGGCTGACGTGATCGTCGGGATCTCGACTTCGGGCAACAGCCCCAACGTGCTCCAGGGCATCGACGCGGCCAGCTCGATCGGTGCGCTCACCGTGGGTCTCGCCGGCGGCGACGGAGGCAAGCTGGCCCGCGCGGTCGACCTCGCGCTCGTCGTCCCGTACACGCGCACGAGTCGCGTACAGGTCGCCCACCTGTTCCTCGGCCACACGATCTGCGAGCTCGTCGAGCTCGCGACCTCGGACGGGGGTGACGATGTTTGACCGTCCTGAGCTTGTCCACGCCGCGGTGCGGGGCGGGTTCGCCGGATGCCGGATGCTTGTCGTCGGCGACCTGATGCTGGATCGCTATCTCGTGGGCGAGGTCGCGCGCATCTCTCCCGAAGCACCGGTCCCCGTTGTACTACTCGAGCGTGAGACCACGTCGGTCGGCGGCGCGGGCAACGTCGTCCTGAACCTCACGGGCCTCGGCGTTCAAGCCGACGTCGCGGGCTGGACCGGCGACGATCCGGACGGCGCGCACCTCCGCAACCTCCTCGGCGATGCCGGAGTGCGGGTGCACGGGATCGAGTCCGTGCGCGGCCGACCCACGACCACGAAGACGCGGGTGCTGTCGCGGCATCAGCAGCTCGTGCGCATCGACGCCGAGGAGACCGAGGCGCGTTCGCCCGCGGAACGGGAGCGCTGGGACCGACGGATCGTGGAGATGCTCGACGACGGCTACGACGCGTTGGTGCTTTCCGACTACGCCAAGGGCGTGCTCGAGACCAACTTGTGCCGGGCGCTGATCGGCAAGGCGCGCGAGCGCGGGGTCCCGGTGCTTGTCGACCCGAAAGGGCTCGACTACGCGAAGTACGCGGGCGCCACCACGGTCACGCCCAATGAGGGTGAGCTCATGGCAGCCATCGAGGTGACCGCGAGCGAGTCCGAGGCGCTGACGGCCGCGGCCGCCGCGCTGCGCGAGGTGCTCGAGCTCGAGTTCGTCACGCTGACACGCGGCGAGGAGGGCATCACGGTCGTCGACTCGACGGGTCGTCACCACATTCCGGCGCGTGCACGTGAGGTCTTCGATGTCTCGGGTGCGGGTGACACGGTCATCGCGACGCTGGCCGCGGCCGTGGCCGTCGGGATCGGCAGGCGGGACGCGGCGGTGCTGGCGAACCTCGCGGCCGGGATCACGGTCGGTCACACCGGCACGATGCCGATCAGCCAGACCGAGCTGCTCGAAGCGCTCGGTCCCGCTGAGCCGGAGCTCGCGGACAAGGTGATGGACCTCTCGGCCGCGGTGGAGGCCGTCGACCGCTGGCGCGACGGTGGCGCCGTGATCGGGTTCACGAACGGTTGCTTCGACCTCCTCCACCCGGGTCACGTCACGTCCCTGCACTGGGCGAAGCGTCACTGCGACCGGCTCGTAGTCGGGATCAACACCGACGCGTCTACCCGGGCACTGAAGGGAGAGGGACGGCCGGTGAACGCCGAGGCGGCGCGGGCCGCGGTGATCGCCGGCCTGGCGTCTGTCGACGCCGTGGTCTCCTTCGACGATGCCACGCCGATCAACGTGATCCTCGCCCTGCGCCCCGAGGTGCTCGTGAAGGGCGCCGCCTACACGGACGCCGAGATCGTGGGGGCCCCGGAGGTCCTAGGCTGGGGCGGGCAGGTGCTGCGAGCGCCGATGTTCGAAGGTCACAGCACCACGAAGCTGCTCGACCACTTCAAACCGTCGTGACCGCGGCGTCGCAGCGCCACCGGGATCGGGGCAACGCCGGTCTGCGGTGGGCTGACAAGACGCTCGGCGTCTTCGCCGTCGCGTGCGGCGGTGCGCTGCGGCGACTGCGCGGCCGCCGGGCGGTTCCGACCGCGCCGGCCTCGATCGGATTGCTCAAGGCGTCGGGCATCGGCGACGTCGTGATCCTCTCTGGCGTGGTTGCGGATCTACGCGCCGCGTTCCCGGACGCACGTCTCGTGCTGTTCACGAGCGCGAACAACGACGCGTTCGCGCAATTGCTCGACGGCCTCGACGAGTTCGTCGAGCTCCCGGTACGGAATCCGCTCGCGGCGATCCGACGGGTGCGGGCCGAGCGAGTCGACGTGATGGTCGACTTCGGGATGTGGTCGCGGTTCGAGGCGTTCGTCGCGAGTTGCTCCGGCGCACGCTGCGTGATCGGCATGCGCACACCCGGCCAGCACCGTCACTTCGCCTTCGATGTCGTGCTCGAGCACTCGACCGAGCACGAGATCGAGAACTACCGGCATCTCGTCGCGACGCTGGGCGTCGCAGGCCGGAGCCTTCCCCGGATCACCCGCGTCGACCAGACCGAGCGTCCGCTGGCCGCGCGCTACGTGGTGCTGCACCTCTGGCCGGGTGGGTCGAACTGGAAGGAGCGCTCGTGGCCATCGTCGTCCTGGCATGCGCTCGCTCGCGCCCTGGCCGAACGCGGTCATGAGCTGGTGCTCACCGGCGGGTCGGGCGACGCGACTGCCACCGAGGATCTCGTGCGACCGTGGGACGAGGAGGGGATCGCGGCCCGCTCGATCGCGGGTTTCCCGCCCCTCGCCACTGCCGTCTGGCTGCGGCATGCAGATGGCGTCGTGAGCGTGAACACGGGTGTGATGCACCTGGCCGCAGCGCTGGGCGCACCGGTCGTCGCGCTCAACGGCCCCACCGCCGCGCGTCGCTGGGGCCCGCTGGGCGCTCATGTTCGCTGCGTGGCATCACCGGTGGTGCCCGACGGGTACCTGAACCTCGGCTGGGAGCGCGACGACCGCTACCCGGACTGCATGCAGGCGATCACGGTCGACGCTGTGCTCGCCGCGTGGGATGACCTCCAGGCCGAGGCCGCCTCGGCCTGACCCCCGGAAACTGTCGCGTGTATCTCACGCCCTGGCGTGAGGAAGGGGCGACAGTTTCGTGGAACGGGTGCGTTCGCCGGTGGTCGCGGGGTCCTGTCACGATGGCGGCGTGATCCCGGCCCCCCTCTCGGAGCTCCCGCGCCTGCTCGCGGACGACACCTGCCTCGGCGCCGCCGCGTCGGGTCGGGCCGCGGTGGTCGCCGTCCCCGAAGCGGCCCGACCCCTGTTCGTGGCCGCCCTCCACCGGCTGACCGGTGCGAGGCTGATCCTCCTCGCGGTGCCGACCGTCGCCGAGGCCGAGCGCGTAGCCGGCGACCTCGCGCCCATGCTCGGTCGCGACGAGGTGGAGCTCTTCCCCGCGTGGGAGACCCTGCCCTTCGAGCGGGTCTCGCCCGCGCTCGAGACGATGGGCCGGCGGCTGCGCGTGATGTGGCGCCTGCGCGAGGGCGGGGCCTCGGCTCCCGCCGTGGTGGTCGCGCCGGTTCGTGCGCTCGTGCAGCGCCTCGGCCCCCACGTCGAGGACGTCGAGCCGATCCGGCTGTCCCCCGGCGACCTGGTGGACCGCGACGGTCTGCTCGAACGCCTGGTCGCGATGGGCTACCGACGCGAGTACCAGGTGGAGTCGCGCGGAGAGGTCGCGGTGCGGGGCTCCATCGTCGACGTCTACGCGGCGACCGCCGAGCATCCCGTGCGGATCGATCTCTGGGGCGACGAGGTCGACCGCTGCTCGGTGTTCTCGGTGGCCGACCAGCGCACCGACCGCGAGCTCGACGAGGTCGTCGTGTTCCCGTGCCGGGAGCTGTTGCCGACGGCGGAGGTGCGCGGGAGGGCAGCCGAGCTCCTGACCTCGGCCCCCTGGGCGCGCGAGCAGTGGGACCGCTTGGCCGAGGCGCAGACCTTTGACGGCATGGAGTCCTGGCTGCCCTGGCTCACCGACGACGAGCACCTGCTCTCCGACTTGCTCCCGGCGGGCGCTCGGGTGTTGCTCGTGGAGCCCCGGCGGATGCGCGACCGCGCCCAGGAGCTCCTCGACGAGGAGGCCTCGCTCGCCCACACCCTGGCCACCACCTGGGGGGCCGCGGGCCACGACTTCCCGCGCATGTCGCTGCCGTTCGACCGGCTGCTCGCGCACACGAGCGCGACCACTACCCACCTGCTCACCGCGCCCGACACGCCCGACACGCCCCAGCTCGGCGCCGCGGCGTTCGACCCGGTGATCGGTGATGTCGAGGCGCTGGCCGGCCGCGTGCGCGCACTGCTCGACGGCGGCAACCGGGTGGTTCTCGCCGCGGAGGGCGCGGGTAGCGCCACGCGCTTGCACGACGTGCTCGCGGGCGAGGGCATCGACGCCCCGATCACCGACCGGCCCGGAACCGACCCTGGCGCGCTGTCGGTCGTGGTGGCCCCGATCGAGCGGGGCGTCGTCGTCCCCGGCGCGCGCCTGGCCCTCGTCGCGGAGGCCGACCTCACCGGCCGGCGCCGCGTGCACCGCAAGGAGCGGCGCGCCCGCAAGTCCGTCGACTACTACGACGACCTCAAGGCCGGCGACTTCGTCGTGCACCAGGTGCACGGGGTAAGTCGCTACGAAGGGATGGTGCAACGCGCGATCGGCGGCGTCGAGCGCGACTACCTGCTGCTCGCGTACCGCGGCGGCGACAAGCTCTACGTGCCGACCGACCAGGTCGGCACGGTGCGCCGCTACACGGGCGGGGAGTCGCCGACCCTGTCGAAGATGGGCGGCAGCGAGTGGCAGAAGACCCGCAACCAGGTGCGCAGCGCGGTCCGCGAGATCGCCGCCGAGCTCGTGGTCCTCTACCGCAAGCGGCTCGCCACGCCCGGGTACGCGTTCTCACCCGACACGCCGTGGCAGCACGAGCTCGAGGAGGCCTTCCCGTACGAGGAGACCCCCGACCAGCTTGCCGCGATCACCGAGGTCAAGGCCGACATGGAGCGGCCGGTGCCCATGGACCGGCTGGTCTGCGGCGATGTGGGCTTCGGCAAGACGGAGGTTGCACTCCGCGCCGCGTTCAAGGCCGTGCAGGACGGCAAGCAGGTCGCGATCCTGGCGCCGACGACGCTGCTGGCCAACCAGCATGGCCAGACATTCCGCGAGCGGTTCGCCGCGTACCCCGTGCGCGTGGAGGTGCTGTCGCGCTTCCTCACCGCGAAGGAGCAGGACGCCGTCGTCGCCGCGCTCGCCGCCGGCGACGTCGATGTGGTGGTGGGAACGCATCGCCTGCTCTCCGACGACGTGGTGGTCAAAGACCTCGGGCTGCTCGTTGTCGACGAGGAGCAGCGCTTCGGTGTGACCCACAAGGAGAAGATCAAGCACCTCCGCGCCAACGTCGACGTGCTCACACTCACCGCGACGCCCATTCCGCGCACCCTCGAGCTGAGCCTAACCGGGATACGCGACCTTTCGCTCGTCCAGACGCCGCCCGAGGAGCGCCAGCCGATCCTCACCTACGTCGGCGAGTTCGACGAGCGAGCCGTCTCAGAGGCCATCCGTCGCGAGCTGCTGCGCGAGGGACAGGTCTTCTACGTGCACAACCGCGTCCAGGACATCGAGCACATCGCCGAGCAGGTGCACGACCTGGTGCCCGAGGCGCGGGTCGCGATCGCGCACGGACAGATGGACGAGGCCCGGCTCGAGCGCGTGGTGCTCGACTTCGCCGACCGCGACTACGACGTGCTCGTCTGCACCACCATCGTCGAGAGCGGTCTCGACATGCCGACGGTCAACACGATGGTGGTGGACCGGGCCGACCTGCTCGGTCTCGCCCAGCTCTATCAGCTGCGTGGCCGGGTCGGCCGTCGCGGCCAGCGCGCGTACGCGTACCTCCTGCACCCGGCCGACCGCGCGCTCTCCGAGGAGGCCTACGAGCGGCTGAAGGCGATCGGCGAGTTCACCGACCTCGGCTCGGGCTTCAAGCTCGCGATGCGCGACCTCGAGATCCGCGGCGCGGGCAACATGCTGGGCGGCGCGCAGAGCGGCCACATCGCGGCCGTCGGCTTCGACCTCTACTGCGAGCTGGTCACCGAGGCGATCGGGGAGCTGAAGGGCGACGAACCGGTGCGGCCGGTGGAGGTGGTGATCGACGTTCCGGTGGACGCGCACCTCCCACGCGAGTACGTAAGCCGCGACGACGTGCGGATGGAGGCGTACCGGCGCCTGGCCGCGGTGACGACGCCGGCCGACGTCGACGACGTGCGCGCCGAGTGGGAGGACCGGTACGGGCCGCTCCCCACCGCCGCCGAGGCCCTGCTCGCGGTGGCCCGGCTGCGGGCCGAGTGCGTCCGGATCGGGGTCACGAGCATCTCCGTGCAGAAGGGGATCGCCCGGATCGGGGGTCTCTCGCTCAAGGAGAGCGAGAAGGTTCGGTTGCGGCGCCTGGCGAAGCGGGCCGTCGCCAAAAACGACGGGGAGCTTGCAGTGCCGATCGGTGCCCACGGTGCCGACGTCCCGGGCGCGATGGTCGCGTTCCTCGCGGAGCTGCGACCCGACCCCGACGCACCGGGTGCTTCCCGGTAGGCTCCCCGCCCTGTGAAGCGCCTCCTCTCTCTTGTCGCGGTCGCGGTCGGTACGTCCCTGCTTGCTTCGGGCTGCTCGAGCCCGACGGGAAGCGTCGCGGCTTCGGTCAATGGCACCGAGCTGAGCCGGGCCGACCTCGACGACCAGCTGAACGCGATCGCCGAGAACGAGAAGCTCGTCCAGAGCGCCGAGGCCGCGGGGTTCGAGATCACGCCCACGGACGGCGGATTCAGTGCCGTGCTGACTGCCGACTGGCTCACGCTGTGGGTGCAACAGGCCACCGTCGACGCCGAGTTCGAGCGTCGCGACCTGTTGCTCACCGATGCGGATCGCGACCTAGCCGAGAGCCTGGCGGCGCGGACCTTTGGGAACGACTCCGCGGTGTTCGCCGCGTTCCCCGAGTGGTTCCGCGACGACATGATCGACGCGTTCGCGCGACGTGTAGTGCTTTCCGGCGCGCTGACGGCCGAGGTCGAGCCCACCGAGGCCGAGCTGCTCCAGATCTACGACGCCAACAGGGACGTGTTCTGCCCCAGCGGCAAGCTCGTGTCGCACGTCCTCGTCGACACGCCGGAGGCTGCGGCGGCGATCGAGGCCGAGCTCGCCGGTGGCGCCGAGTTCGCCGAGCTCGCTCGGACCCGTTCCTCCGACACCGGCTCGGCGCCGGTCGGCGGTGTGCTCACCTGCATCGACTCTCAGGGCTGGTCCCAGTACGACCCGGCCTTTCAACAGGGTGCGGTCGCGCTGGCGGTCGGCGCGGTCTCCGAGCCGGTGCAGACCCAGTTCGGCTACCACGTGATCAAGGTCACCGACTTCAGCTTCGAGAACGCCCGGCCGTTCCTCGAGGCCGCGGTCCAGCAGCAGGACCCGGTCCCGGCGTTCGTCGCTCGCAAGACAGCCAAGAGCGACGTGACCGTCGACCCGCGCTACGGCAGGGTGGTGAGCGACGCCCAGGGCACGCGCATCGAGCCGCCCGCGACACCGGAGCCGCGAACCCGGCCGGCATTCGGTACGACGACCACCGCTGTCCCACTGCAGGGCGGGAGCCCCGAGGGCCCCGTCGGGGGCACCGGCAGTCCGTGAGCCCTCCGGGAGGGCGGATCGTCGTCGTCGGGCTCGGCCCGGGTGGGGTCGATCTGCTGCTCCCCGCGGCGCGCACCGCCATCGCGCGCATCAGGCGCCGCTACGCGCGCACCGCGCGCCATCCGACCGTCGAGGAGCTCGCACGTCACGGGCTCGAGTGCACGCCCTTCGACGATCGTTACGAGTCGGCGGACGATTTCGACGCGGTCTACCACCGGATCGTCGAAACGCTCGTGGCCGCCGCGGCCGAGCACGGCGAAATCTGCTACGCGGTGCCGGGCAGCCCGGGGGTCGCCGAGCGGACGGTCGGCATGCTGCGCGAGGCCGCGGCGGCCGGGCGCGTGTCGCTCGACGTGATCCCGGGCCTGTCGTTCGCAGACCTCGCGTGGGTTCGCCTCGGCGTCGACCCGATGGAGGGTGCCCACGTCGTCGACGCGCAGGACTTTGCCATCGGCGCGGCGGGGCTCTCCGGCCCGCTGCTCATCGGTCACTGCATCAGCCGGCTCGTGTGCTCCGACGTGAAGCTCGCGCTGCTCGAGGTGCTGCCGCCC
Organism: Actinomycetota bacterium; assembly: GCA_016870395.1. Classification (GTDB taxonomy): domain Bacteria; phylum Actinomycetota; class Acidimicrobiia; order IMCC26256; family JAENVU01; genus SHUZ01. Next base: position 34,055 of record VGBT01000009.1, read on the forward strand.
GACGCGCCGGTCACCGTGCTCCAGCGGCTCGGGCTCCCGGACGAGCGGGTGACCACCGTGCCCCTCGAGGCGCTCGATCGCGATGTGGAGCCCGATCACCTGACCTCCGTGTTCGTAGACACCGGTCACGTGGCGGTCGCCGGGGAATTGGCGCGCCTTGTCGGCCTGGCCGAGCGGCTGCGCGGGCCCGGAGGCTGCCCCTGGGACGCCGAGCAGTCCCACCACTCGCTCGCGCGCTACCTCCTCGAGGAGGCATACGAGACGGTCGAGACGATCGAGGGCCTCCCGGCCGCGGCGCCTGGGGGTCCGCCCGACCTCGACGCCTACGCGCGCCTCGAGGACGAGCTCGGCGACCTGCTGTACCAGGTCGTGTTCCATGCGATCCTGGCTCGCGAGGCGGGCGTGTTCACGATGGCCGATGTCGCCCGGGGCATTCACGACAAGCTCGTGCGCCGCCACCCACACGTGTTCGGTTCGGCCGTCGCGGACACCGCCGCCGAGGTGCTCGCCAGCTGGGAGCAGCTCAAGAAGGCCGAGAAGGGGAGCGAGTCCCTGGTGGAGGGGATCAGTGCCGGCCTGCCGTCGCTGCTGTACGCGCACAAGCTCTACCGCAAGGCTGCGGCGGTCGGGCTCGATCCCGGGACCGCCGCCGAGGCGCTCGATCGGATCGCCGACGCGACCGCACGGCTGCGCGGCGCTGACATGGAGGCCGACGCGACCGGCACCGAGGCCGCGCTGGGCGATCTGCTCGCGGCGGCGGTGGTCGTGGCTCGCGCCCAAGGGGTCGACGCGGAGACCTCGCTACGGGGCTGGACCGCGCGTTTCCGGGATTGCTTCGTGCGCATGGAGCATCTCGCGGCAAGTCGCGGCGTCGACCTCGCGTCGGCGCCCCCCGACGCGGTCGGCACACTGTGGCATCTCGCTGAGCGGCCCGGACACGATATGGATGGAGACTGAGCAGCGGTAAACGGTGACCGAGCGGCGATCGCCGTCGCCGCTCAGTCAACCCTCTTCGACACCTACCAGGACGCCGGCGGACTCGAAGGTGGCGCGCAGCTCGTCGCGCAGACCGGCGCAGTTCTTCTTCGTGCGGTGCGCGCCGATCGCGCCGCCCATCCGCTCGACTGCTGCCCGACGCGCACGATGGACTGCCTGTCGGTCGGGGCCGACATCACCCGAACCCCGATCTTGAAGTGCTGGGCCATCGCCTCGGCCAGCACGTTGCCGACCTTGCTGCCGCGCTCGGCCACGACGGTCCACGGGTCGGACCAGGTGAGCGTGAACTTCCGGCCCTCGAGCGCCTCGGTCGCCGTCGCGTGCGCCCGGGCGGGATCGCCGGTCACCGTGTAGTCGACGTAGCTCATCCGCTGCCCCTCCGAGTTCGCGCTCCAGCCCGACGACACCCACGGCCCGCGACCCTTCCGAGGGATGCCCGGCCGGTCCCGCGCCGTACGATCGCCGGGTTGGCGGCTCCGGGGCGGTCCCGGGACCGAAGCGGACACGGGACTACATTCGTCCCACCGACCACAGGAGCATCAGGCCGCTGTGAGCAGCATCGTCGACGTCAGCGCACGCGAGATCCTCGACTCCCGGGGCAACCCCACCGTCGAGGTCGAGGTGGAGCTTCTCTCCGGCGCCCGTGGCCGCGCCGCGGTGCCCAGTGGCGCCAGCACCGGGGCCCACGAGGCCGTCGAGCTGCGCGACGGGGGTGACCGCTACGGCGGCAAGGGCGTGCAGCGCGCCGTGGCCAACGTGGCCGGGGAGATCGCCGAGGCGATGATGGGCCTTGAGGCCCTCGACCAGCGCGAGGTCGATCTCGCGCTCGTCGAGCTCGACGGTACCGACAACAAGGCGCGTCTGGGTGCCAACGCACTGCTCGGAGTGAGCCTGGCCACCGCGAAGGCCGCGGCCGACGAGTGCGAGCTGTCGCTGTACCGCTATGTCGGCGGCGCCAACGCGCACGTGCTGCCCGTGCCGTTCATGAACGTGCTCAACGGTGGCGCGCACGCCGACAGCAACGTCGATTTGCAGGAGTTCATGGTCGTGCCCGTCGGCGCGGCGAGCTTCTCCGAGGCGCTGCGGATGGGTACCGAGACCTACCACGCGCTCAAGAGCCTGCTACACGGCCGCGGCCTCGCGACCTCGCTCGGTGACGAAGGCGGGTTCGCGCCGAACCTGCCGTCCAACGAGGACGCCGTGCGTCTCTTGCTCGAGGCGATCGAGAAGGCCGGGTACACGCCCGGCGACGAGATCGCGATCGCGCTCGACGCGGCGTCCACCGAGGTCTACGCCGACGGCATATACGACCTGGCCGGCGAGGGTCGCAAGCTCGCCTCCGAGGAGTTCGCTCGATACCTGGCCGAGCTGTGCAGCCGGTACCCGATCGTCTCGATCGAGGACGGGATGGCCGAGGACGACTGGCCTGGCTGGGCGGCGCTGACCCGCGACCTGGGTGAGAGCGTCCAGCTCGTCGGAGACGACCTGTTCGTCACAGACCCGGAGCGCCTGTCGCGCGGCATCGACGAAGGGGTGGCGAACTCCATCTTGGTGAAGGTGAACCAGATCGGCACGCTTACCGAGACACTCGACACGATGGTGCTCGCGGCGCGCCACGGCTACAACGCGATGATGAGCCACCGTTCCGGAGAGACCGAGGACGTGACGATCGCCGACCTTGCCGTGGCCACCGGTTGCGGGCAGATCAAGACCGGTGCTCCGGCGCGCAGCGATCGCGTCGCCAAGTACAACCAGCTCCTGCGGATCGAGGAGGGACTCGGCGAGTCCGCCGCGTACCTCGGCGGCGCCGCGTTCGCGCGTCCTGCGGGAGGTGCGACCGGATGACCGAACCGCGGGTGCCCGACTCGCGTCGCTCGCGCGCGCTGTTCCTCGTGGTCGCTAGCCTGGTCGCGGTCGGGATCCTCTTCCTGCTCGTGTACCCGCTCCGGGCGATGTCCGACCAGCGGGACCGTCTCTCCGAAGCCGAGGCGCGCCTCGAGCTGCTCCGTGACCAGAACGCCAAGCTCTTCCAGCGGTCCCAGCAGCTGAGCGCCGATGCGGAGATCGAGCGGATCGCGCGCGACCGCTACAACATGGTCCGGCCGGGTGAGCAGGCGTGGGCGGTGGTGCCGGAGGTCTCGACGCCGACCACCACGACGACCACGACCGTGCCACCGCCCGCGTCGTCGTTGCCGGCGGTCCCGTAGGGGAGACCGTCTCGTCGACCTCCTAGCATCGGGGGGTGCCCACCACTGCCGACGTCGAGAGCGTTTCCGCGTGTCTCGGGCGCGTGCCGCAGGGCGACTTCGAGGTCGCCGCGCGCGACGGGGCGGGCGCTCCCGTGGTGATCTGCAACGCGCCGTTCCTGCGCGACGAGACGCCGATGCCGACCAGGTACTGGCTGGTGGACCCGGCGCTCAGCGCCGCGGTGGCGCGCCTCGAGGCGGAGGGCGGTGTCCGCGCGGCCGCGCTTGTTGTGGACCCGGAACACCTGGCCGACGCGCACCGCGCGTACGCTGCCGAGCGCGACGCGGCGATCCCCTGTGACCACGCCGGTCCCCGTCCCTACGGTGGCGTCGGCGGCACCCGGGTGGGGGTGAAGTGCCTGCATGCCCACTACGCCTGGTTCCTCGCCGGCGGCGACGACCCGGTCGGGCGCTGGGTCCACGAGCAGCTCGCGCGTCCATGAGGGTCGCGGCGATCGACATCGGTACCAACTCGACGCGCCTGCTCGTCGCCGAGGTGGCGTCGCGAGACGGCGTCCTACGGACGCTCGACCGGCACATGACGATCACTCGTCTCGGTGAGGGCGTCGATTCCTCACGGCGACTCGCGCCTGCGGCCATCGAGCGCACGCTGGCCGCGTTGCGAGCGTACCGGGAGGTCATCGACGCGATCGGAGGCGTCGAGCGCGTGCGTGCGATCGCGACCAGTGCTGCGCGCGATGCGCAGAATCGGGACGACTTCTTCGGGCCGGCCGCAGGCGTGCTGGGCGTCGACCTCGAGCTGCTCTCGGGCGAGGAGGAGGCCGAGCTGTCGTTCCTCGGGGCGACCACCGGGCTCTCGGGGATCGCCGAGCCGCCCTATCTCGTGGTCGACATCGGTGGCGGCTCCACCGAGTTCGTGGTCGGCACCGATCGGCCCGAGGGGCTCCGCTCTGTAGACCTCGGCTGCGTCCGCTGCACCGAGGCCTGGTTGCATGCCGATCCGCCGAGCGCCGAGGAGCTGAGCCAGGCCGTCCACGTGGTGCGCGAGCACCTCGCCGACGTGCGCCGGGAGGTGCCGGGAGTGAAAGACGCTCGCACCCTGATCGGGTTGGCGGGGACGGTCAGCACCTTCGCGGCGGTCGAGCAGGGTCTCGAGCGCTACGACCACGACCGGATCCACCACTTCCGGCTCAGCCGGGTGGCCGCCGAGGACGTGTTCCGAACGCTCGTCACGGAGCCGATCGAGCAACGGCGCCACAATCCGGGCCTCGATCCCGGACGGGTCGACGTCATCGTGGGCGGTGCGGTCATCCTCGTCACGATCCTGCGTACCTTCGGCTTCTCGGAGGTGCTGGTCTCGGAGTCCGACATCCTCGACGGACTGGTCCGCAGCCTCGCCTGAGATTCCGCTCAACCCGGTCGGCGCACCGGTCGTTTTAGGACCGTGGACCTCGACGGGTTCCTCACCGGCTTGACCCGGCTCACGGCTGACGACCTGATGGCGGTCGCGCACGCGATCGACACCGCGCACGCCACCGTCGCCGACGAGGTGGAGGCGTGGGAGGACATGATGTGCGTCGACGGCGTGCTGCGCCGCTCGGGGCGCTCGCGTTTGGCAGCGCGGGCAGCTCACGACGCGGTGCAGGCCGTGCGGCTTGCGGTTGGCAACGCCGATGCCACAGTGAAGCTCGACGACACCGTCGTGGTCCGGGTCGCGCGTGAGGCCGCGCTGTTCGCCCGTGCGCTCGTCGCCGGCGAGGGCGCCGATCGCGCGGTCGCGCACCTCATGCCCGAGTGGGGGCGCATCAAGACTGCGGCCTGAGCGCCGTTGGGCCGCGACCTACGATGCCGTGGTGTCGCTGAGCGATCGACTCCTGCTGGGCCCCGGTCCGTCCAACCCCTATCCCGAGGTCGCCGAGGCGCTCGCCCGCCCACTGCTCGGGCATCTCGACCCCGAGTTCCTCACGCTGCTCGACGAGACCTGCGACCGGTTGCGCAGCGTGTTCCTCACCCAAAACGAGCTCACGCTGCCGATCTCGGGTACGGGCTCGGCGGGCATGGAGGCGTGCTTCGTCAACCTGCTCGAGCCGGGAGACACCGCGATCGTCGGCGTGAACGGTGTGTTCGGGGAGCGCATGTGCGAGGTCGCCCGCCGGTGTGGCGCCGACGTCGTGCGGGTGGAGGCAACGTGGGGCACCGAGATCGACCCGCAGCGCCTGCTCGAAGCGCAGCATGCCTCGCCGCACGCCCGAGTGCTCGCCGTCGTGCACGCCGAGACCTCGACCGGGGTGGAGAACGAGATCGTGCCGCTCCGGGCACTGGCCGACACCGACACGCTCCTGCTGGTCGACGCGGTCACCTCGCTGGCAGGGATCCCGGTCGACGTCGACGGCTGGGGTATCGACGCGTGCTACTCGGCGACCCAGAAGTGCCTCGGCGTGCCGCCGGGGCTTGCCCCCGTCACGTTCTCGGCGCGCGCGGTCGAGCGCATCCGGGCGCGAAGCGTTCCGCCGCAGTCCTGGTACCTGGACCTCGGGCTCATCGGCGACTACGTCGGTGGCGCGCGCAAGTACCACCACACGGCGCCCACCGCCATGGTCGCGGCGTTGCACGCGGGGCTCGGCGCGGTGCTCGACGAGGGGCTCGACTCGACCTGGACCCGCCATCGCACCCTCGGTGCTCGACTGCAGCCGGCGCTCGCGGACCTCGGCTTCACGCTGGTCGCCCCCGAGGGGCACCGGCTGCCGCAGCTGACCTCGGCGAGACTTCCGACCGGCCTCGACGAGACGGCGCTACGCAAGGAGCTGTTGGTCCGCTACGGCATCGAGGTGGGCGGAGGGCTCGGTGAGCTCGCGGGCGTGGCATGGCGCATCGGGCTGATGGGCCACTCGGCGCGGGACCGGTCGGTCACCACCCTCCTCGGCGCGTTGCGCGAGCTCCTCTGACCGATCGGGAGGCGCTCAGCCATCGACGAAGTTCTGCGGGAGCGCGTTGAGGCCCAGGCCGAGGAGCGCCCCTACCACCCCGGCGCCGACCACCCACCAGCCGAGGCGCTCGCCCTTCCGGACGGCGACCAACCCGAGGATGATCCCGATGCCGCCGAGCAGCGGCGGGAACACCCAGATCGCGAACGCGGCGAAGGCGAAGCCGAGGACGAGCACCACCCGACCGGGCGGTGGGCCCTGGTTGGGTGTGACCGGTGGACGGGGCGAGGGGTCGGTCGGTGCCATTCGTCTAGGCCGGGGTGGCCTCGGCGACGGCCGCGAGCCGCTCGAGCGTTGCGGCCATCCCGGCCCGGTTGTGCTCCGCCCGGTCGGCGACGCCGCTCACCGGCCCGCCCAGCTTCTTCGCGAACCAGCCCCGCCGGTCGGTCCAGGTCTCGGTCACGCGACAGCCCGTCGCGGTGGGCTGGAAGCGATACGACCAGTCGGCGATCCCGAGCCCGACCGCCGAGACGTGGAAGGTGAACACCTCGCCCGGCTCGCACTCGATCACCTTGCAGGCCGTCGACCACGTGCGCTTGCTGTTCGCGTTGACGCCTTTGAACCGCGCCCCGACCGCGGGGCCGGTTGCACCACCGGTCCACGTGCACGACGTGGTCTCCGGCGACCACTCGCCCATCCGGGTCACGTCGGAGGCCATGGCCCACACGACCTCGGCCGGCGCGGCGATATCACGTTCGACGCTGATCTGCTCGGTCATCTCCTCAATCCTTCGGGACGAGCATGTGCTCGCGGTAGTAGCGGAGCTCCTCGATCGACTCGCGGATGTCGTCGAGCGCGCGGTGGCTCTCCTTCTTGTTCGGCCGCTTCCTGTACACGGCCGGGTACCAGCGCCGGCACAACTCCTTGAGCGAGCTGACATCGATGCTGCGGTAGTGCAGGTAGTGGTCGACCTCGGGAAGGTAGCGGTCGAGGAACCGGCGGTCCACGCCGATCGAGTTGCCGCAGAGCGGGGCGGTGGTGGGCTCGGGCACGTGGCTGGCAAGGTACTCGAGCACCTGCGCCCCGGCTGTGGCCAGCGACAGCGCGGACGCCTCAATCTGTGCGAGCAGGCCCGAGCGGGTGTGCATCTTGCGCACGAAGTCGTCCATCTCGGCGAGCTCGGCAGCGGTGGCGTGAAGGACGAGGTCGAGTCCGTCGTCGACCACCACGAGCTCGGGGTCGGTGACGAGCACCGCGATCTCGACGATCGTGTGCCGGGTCATGTCGAGGCCGGTCATCTCGAGGTCGATCCACACGAGGGGGTCGACCACACGACCGGGCGGCGGGCTGTCGGTGGCGACCATGCGGGGAACCCTACGCTGCCGGCGCCGGTAACCTCTGCGCCCGTGTTGGGATCGCGAGGGTGGCGGCCGACGCCGGTCGAAGCCGCGCAGACGAACGTGGGCCGGTTCATGGCCGAGCACGGCATCTTCGACCTGGCCGACCTGCGCCGGCGTTCCGTCGACGACCCGGAGTGGTTCTGGGACGCGTTCGTGCGCTTCGCGGGCATCGAGTTCTCCACGCCCTACACCGCGGTGCTCGACACCTCGCGTGGCATCGAGTGGGCCACGTGGTTCGACGGTGGCCGGATGAACGCGGCCAAGAGCTGTGTCGACAAGTGGGCGCAGCGCGCCGACGGGCGCGATCGCGTCGCCGTCTCGTGGGAGGGCGAGGAGGGTGAGGTCCGCTCGCTCACGTTCGCCCGGCTCCAGGAGCTGACCGACCGGATCGCCCACGGCCTCGCCGCGCGCGGAATCGGAGAGGGTGATGCCGTCGGCGTCTTCCTGCCGATGCTTCCCGAGACCGTCGCGACCGTGATGGCGATCGCCAAGCTCGGCGCGATCTTCCTGCCGGTGTTCTCCGGGTACGGCGCCGAGGCGGTTGCGATCCGGCTCCGCGACGGCGGTGCGAAGGCGCTGGTCACCGCCGACGGCACCACGCGACGCGGCCGGCTCGTGCCGATGAAGGAGACTGCCGACGAGGCCGCCGCGATGACGCCGGGGATCGAGACCGTGGTCGTCGTTCCGAGGCTCGGACGAGCCGACGTCGCCATGACCGCGGGGCGGGACCTCACGCTCGATCAGCTCACGGCCCTCGGACCCGGGATTCCGTTCCCGACGCGCGCGCTCGACGCGGAGCATCCGCTGTTCGTCGCGTACACGAGTGGGACCACAGGTCGCCCCAAGGGTGCCGTGCACGTGCACGCGGGCTTTCTCGTGAAGATCGCTGAGGAGGCGGGCTTCCAGGCCGACTGCCGCCGCGGCGACGTCCTCTTCTGGCTGACCGACCTCGGCTGGATCATGGGCCCGTGGCAGATCTTCGGCACGCTCGCATGGGGCGCGACCGTGTTCTGCTACGACGGCGCCCCCGACCATCCCGGTCCCGACCGGCTCTGGTCGATGGTGGAGCGCCACCGCATCACGATCCTCGGAGTGTCGCCCACCCTGGTGCGCTCGCTCCTGGTGCACGGCGACGATCTCGTGACCGGCCGCGACCTCTCGAGCCTGCGGGTGCTCTGCTCCACGGGCGAGCCGTGGAACGAGGGCCCCTGGCAGTGGTACTTCGACGTCGTCGGCGCGGGGCGCTGCCCGGTGATCAACGTGAGTGGCGGCACCGAGGTGGGCTGCTTCCTTGCACCCCACCCGGTCGAGGAGATCGCGCCGTGCTCGCTCGGGGGACCTGCCCTCGGATGCGCGGTAGACGTCGTCGACGACGAGTGCCGGCCGGTGCGAGGTGTCGTAGGCGAGCTGGTGTGCCGCGCGCCGTGGCCCGCGATGACGCGCGGGATGTGGAACGACCCCGACCGTTACCTCGAGACGTACTGGTCGCGCTGGCCCGGCGTGTGGTGGCACGGCGACTGGGCCTCGATCGACGAGAACGGTCAGTGGTACCTGCACGGGCGCTCCGATGACACGATCAAGCTGGCCGGCAAGCGGCTCGGTCCCGCGGAAGTCGAGACCGTCCTCGTCGAGCACCCCGCCGTGGTGGAGGCGGCGGCCGTCGGGTTGCCCGACGCGCTCAAGGGAGAGGCGCTGGCTTGCTACGTGGTGCTCGCGCCCGGGGCGATCGCCGACGATGTGCTGCGCGCCGAGCTGGGCGGGCTGGTCGCCGATCGGCTGGGAAAGTCGTTCCGGCCGTCGGCGGTGCGGTTCACGAGCGTCCTTCCGAAGACGCGTAGCAACAAGGTGATGCGCCGCGCGATTCGCGCGGTCGCGCTCGGCGAGGAGCCCGGTGACCTCTCGGGACTCGAGGATCCAGCTGCCCTCGAAGCGATCGCGGGCGCGAGGTGAGGCGGCACGAGGGTCCGGTGCTCGTGGGGCCGCGAGTGATGCTGCGGCCGTTGTGCAACCGGGACTTCTCGGCCTGGTGCGAAGTGCGAACACGCAGTCGCGCGTGGCTCAAGCCGTGGGAGCCGCGTCCGGAGCCGGGTACGGCCGATCCGTCCGTCGACGGCGACGCGTTCGGTCGGCGGTGTCGGACGTGGGATCGCCAGCGTCAGTTCGACGCCGCGTACGGCTTCGGACTGTTCCTGCGCGAGGGCGAGCGGTTCGCGGGCGAGGTGACTCTCGGCAGCGTGCAGCGCGGCCCGTTTCAGTCTGCCTCCGTCGGCTACTGGATCGACGAGGCCTGCGCCGGCCACGGGTACGTGCCCGAAGGGGTCGCGCTGCTCATGCGACATGCGTTCGACGACCTGCACCTGCACCGGCTCGAGGCGGCCATCGTCCCCCGCAACGGCGCGAGCCGCCGCGTGGTCGAGAAGCTCTGCCTGCGCGAGGAGGGCATCGCCGAGCGGTTTCTCCAGATCGACGGGGTCTACGAGGACCACGTCCGCTACGCGATCACGGTGGAGGAATGGGCGACGCGGCGGGATGAGATCGAGGCGCGCTTCGTGCGCTGACGGCGCGGCCGAGCGGTGACCGAGTGGCAATCGTTGTGGTCGCCGCTCAGCCTGCGCCGATGATCGTGAACGACTTCGTCATGCGGTTGAAGCCGTCCTCCGAGTCGTTCGGTGCTTCTTCGACCACGGTGTAGAGCCGGTCGGGTGCGAGCATGAACAGCGCACGCCACCAGGTGTCGTTCCTGCGGAACGTGCCGTAGGCGACGGCGACGTCGTCGAACGGCACCGGCTTCGTGGAAGACACGACCCTCGCCTGGTGTTGCTTTGCGAACCCGTCGATCGCGGCGTCGAGGGAGGCGGGGTAGGCCTCGAGGGCCGACTCGGGTTGGGGGGTGACCGTGACCGAGTAGAGGTAGCCGGCGCCGGGCTTGCTCTCGACCCGTACGATCTCTCCGAGCGGTGACGGACGGGTGTGGCGGCGCCACTCGCTCGGCAGCACCACCCGGAACTGGTCCCCCACCCCTTCGTACAGGTTTCCGGCGTCCCCGTCGGCGTAGCGCGAGACGAGGCTGCCCGCGCTGGGGTCGATCACGCGTGTCCAGACGAACCATCCGGCGAAACCGATCACGAGGAAGAGGGCCGCCCAGGCGACGATCGCCGCGATGATCCCCTCGCGCGTCGAGACGACCGGGATGGCTTCGAGCGGCTCCGCTTCGTCGGGCTCGACGACCCGGGTCACTGCGAACGCCTCGGTTCCGCCGTCATCGTCCCGAGCGTAGGCGGTCGGTGAACGCCGGTTGGTGGAAGGACCAGACCTGGTGCTCGAGCTCGAAGCGGACCGCGTCCTCGAACGCCGGCTGCCACGGTGCGTGTCGGAGCGTGGCCTTGACGCGCGCCGCGAGCTCGCGCGGGGCCTCGGCGGCGCGGGTCGCGAGCTCGACCGCTCGGTCCACGACCGCGTCGTCGGTCACATACTCCCAAGCCAGCCCGACCTCAGCTGCCCGAGCGCCGTCGAGGCGCTCCCCGAACAGGTTCAGCGCGGCCGCGGCCTGCGGGCCGATGGCGCGCTCCAGCAGCCACACGTGCCCGCCGCCGGGGTGCAGGCCGATGCGCAAGAAGCGCGCGTCGAAGCGCGCGGAACTGCCCGCGATCCGCACGTCGCACGCGAGCGCGAGGTTCATGCCGGCCCCCACGGCGGGTCCGTTGACGGCGGCCACCGTGGGCAGCGTGCTGTCGTAGAGCCGCAGGAAGCCGTCGTAGATGGCCCGGACCCCCTCGGGATCGCGCTCGCCCTCGCCGAGCGCCGCGAGGTTGCCGAGATCTGCCCCGGAGCAGAAGGCAGGCGGCGCACCCGTCACCACGAGGGCACCCACCGTCCCGTCGGCTTCGAGCGCGCCAGTGGTGGCGATAATCTCGTCCACCATCGGTGCGGACAGGGCATTGCGCCGCTCCGGGTCGTCGAGCGTCAGGATCGCGACGCGTCCGCGCCGCTCCACGTGCAGGGGCAAGGTCGTGCTCCTAGGTCGCGCCACCGTCGCGCAGGACGGCGGGTGAGTGGCGGAAGAAGGTCTCGACGTCGCGCTCGTATCGGTAGGTCGGGTTCTTGTCGCCGACGGCGCTCTCGAGCCGGAGGCTGCGGGCGAACGCGTCGACTGTTCCGGCCGTGCTGAGCCGGTATCGGAACCCCGCCCGCTTGAAGGGGCTGTTGTCGACGCCGCGCCCGTAGCGCAGCAGCGAGAGGACCTCGGGCGGCAGGTCGACGACCCGCAGCAGTCGCAGCGGCTCTGCCGCCCAGTTGGTGAGCACCGGCGGGAGCGCGACCCGGCGCTTGCCGACGATCGCGCACACCTCGCTCCAGGGAAGCGTCCCGTCGCCCGCGACGTTGTAGACGCCGGGGACATCGTGGATCGTAGCGTAGCCGAGCGCGCCGGTCACGTCGTCTTCGTGGACGAACTGCAGGCGCGGGTCGAAGCCGAGGATCTCCGGGACGATTGGCAGCCGCAATGCCTTCGAGAGCGGCGTTGAGATGTCGTCGCCGAGCACGTTGCCGAAGCGCAGCTTGGTGACCGTGACGTGTGGGTTGTCGATCGCGAAGTCGCGCAGGAAACTGGCCGCGGCCAGCAGCGACCGTTCGACGCGCGTGCGCGGCGCACGGGTGCGCGGCATCGACTCGCGGAAGAAGTACGGGTCCTGGTAGTTGGCGCCGTAGACGAGCGTGGAGCTCTTGACGATCACCTTGCGCACCGAGCTGCCCGCCGCACCGGCGGCGGCGAGGAGGTTCATCGTGCCGATCACGTTGATCTCGTGCAGCGCGCGGCCCGAGAGCTCGGTGGAGTCGACCACGAGGTGGGTGTGCAGGATCGTGTCGACCTGGGTGGCGCGCACGATGCGATCGAGGATCGAGTAGTTGGAGTCGGCCTTCACGAACTCGGTGCGTTCGAGCGGGAGGCGGGGCTCGGCGGTGTCGAGGCCGACGATGACGTCGACGTCGTCGAGCGTCTCGAGCCACTGCGCGAGCCGGCTGCCCCAGAAGGTCCCGAGCCCGGTCACCAGCACCCGCATCAGCCCAGCCAGACGTTGCGGCGGGTGCGGAGCATGTCGTACAGGGCTTCCTGGATCTGCTCGCGGATGCGGTCGGCCTCCTCCATCACGCGGGCGCGCGGGTAGCGCTCCTGGTCGGAGGGGACGTCGAAGTGCACGGGCGGGAGCACACGGATCTTGAACTTCGCCGGGAGGTAGGTGACGAGGCCGGCCGGACCGAGCAGCATCGTGTTGGCCGTGATCGGGAAGTACGGGATGTTCATCAGAGCCGCGAGCCGCCGGCTCTTGAACAGGATCGGCATCGACTCCTCGGCCCCCACGACCGCGATGGGGATCACCGGCACTCCGGAGCGCATCGCGATCTCCACGAAGCCGCCCCGCCCGAACCGTCGCAGGCGGTAGCGGTCGCGGTAGTGCTTTCCCGTGCCCTTGGTGCCCTCCGGGAACACGAGCACGAGCTCGCGGTCGTCGTGGAGGAGCCGGTAAGCGTTGTCGGGATGAGCGGGGACGCCGCCGACGCGCGACCAGAGCGTCCCCACCACCGGCATCGCGCGGAACAGGTACTCGGCGAGCCCGTAGACCGGTCGGCCGAGCTCGGTCTCGATCCCGTGCATGATCGCCGGCGCGTCGGACGGGATCGCGCCCGCGTGGTTCGACACGCACAGTGCGCCGCCGTCGCGGGGGATGTGCTCGAGGCCCTCCCACTCGACCCGGAACCAGTACTTGTACATCGGCGAGTAGAGCGAGCGGGCCAGCGACCGGACGCGCTCGCTGCGGCCCCAGGCGTCGACGTCGCCGCGGCGGATGGCCTCGTCGGCGGGCTCGAGGTCGAGGCGCTCTTCGTGGGGCACGGCGACCAGCGCGAGTCCGGGGCGATCTGGGCCCGTCAACGGCTCGGCGGTTTCGAGCGTCTTCACGTCTCGGTCGTCGGTGCGGCCGTCCATGACGGAGAGGAAACCTCACGACGGGCGTGGGCGCAACTTCTGTGGCTCTTGACCGTCACCCGGCTCGGGTTGCACCGGTGACGGCCCACCGATTTCCCACGAAGCGTGCGCCCATTCCGACCAGACGGGCCAGCATCCACACCGAAAAGGCGGCCCACAGCCACAGCAGCGACGCGTGGACTCCGGCAACGAGCGCGACGAGCGGCGCGTAGAGGATCGTGGCCGCGGCCATCGCCTTGGCGAGGTACCGAGAGTCGCCCGCGCCGATCAGGATCCCGTCGAGCACGAAGACGGCCGCGGCCACGGGTTGAAGCGCCGCTACGAACCACAGCACCTGCTCGGCGAGCAAGGCGACCGACCCGTCGTCGGTGAAGATCGGGACCAGGACCGGCCGCAAGACCGCGGTGCACAGGCCGAGGACGATGCCCGTCGCGATGCCGAGCTCGAGCATTCGGGTCGAGGCGGCCCGGCTACCGGCCTCGTCGTCGGCCCCGAGGAGGCGACCGACGATCGCCTGGCCCGCGATCGCGATCGCGTCGAGGGTCAGCGCGAGGAACGTCCAGATCTGGAACGCGACCTGGTGCGCGGCGACAGAGGTATCCGAGATCCGCGCGGCCACGGCGGTGGTGGCGAGCAGGGCGAGGAGCAGGGAGCCGGTGCGGACGACGAGGTGGCCCCCGACGACGGCGGTCTCGCGCACGCCGTCGGCGCGCGGCATGAGGCCCGCGCCGGCACGGCGTGCGGTGCGGGCAATGATGGCGAGGAACACGAGGCCGGCGCCGACCTGGGCGATCACGGTCCCCCACGCGGAACCTGCGATGCCGAGGTCGAACCCGTAGACGAGGACGAGCTCGAGGCCGAGGTTCACGACGTTGGCCGCGACCGCGACGATCAGCGTGGTCTTGGTGTCCTGGAGGCCGCGGAGGTAGCCGGCGCCGGCCAGCATGACCAGGACGAACGGCGCGCCGAGGAGGCTGATGCGCAGGTAGGTGAGCGCGTAGGGTCGAACGTCGGCCGAGGCGCCCATGCCCTCGACGACGAGCGGGGCGACGAGCAACCCCACGACGGTCAGGAGACAGCCCAGCCCGGCGGCGAGCCACACCCCGTCGACGCCCCGCTCGGCCCCGACGCGCCGGTTGCCCGCGCCGAGCTGACGGGCGACGGCGGAGGTGGTGGAGTACGCGAGGAAGTTGAAGATGCCGAAGACGGCGGTGAGCACCATGCCGGCGACGGCGAGGCCGGCGAGGGGGAGGGTGCCGAGGTTGCCGACGATCGCCGTGTCGACGAGGACGTAGAGCGGCTCGGCGATCAGCGCCCCCAGGGCGGGGATCGCGAGGGCCAGGATGTCGCGGTCGTAGGCGCTGCGCCGGGGCGGGACCCTCACCGTCCCGACGCTACCGACCCTCTCGTCGGGTGGCTGTCGCACCCTCGTGGGATCCTTGGCAGGTGGACGGTGTGCCGGCAATCCGCTTCGCCTCGGCGGCTCGGGATCTCGGAGCCGCGGCGAGGGCGGCCGGTCTCGCCGTCCCGTCGTTCCGCAGCCCGCCGCGTCTCTCCGGCGCCCGGCGCACGATCCGGCGTCTCCCGGGTGGGGCCGTCGTGTCGGTGCGCCTGCGGGGCCGACGCTACGAGGAGCTGCTCACCGACATGATCGACGGCGTGCTCGTGGCCAACCGGGTCAGCGGTCCGGCCGCGGGGCGCCTGCGCCACGCGCTCTGGCGTGCTGCGGCCGAGCCCGAGGTCGATCTCATCGCAGCCGAGCGGGCGGAGCGCCCGCCGCCCGGGCCACGGCCCCGCGGAACCGTCGTCGATTCGCCGCCTAGCCTGCCCTTCGAGGCCCGGGTGGCGGAACGGCAGACGCAGGCGGCTTAAACCCGCCGGTCCCATTCGGGGCGTGGGGGTTCGAATCCCTCCCCGGGCACCGACCGGAGCGCCGCGGGTGCACACCGGTACGCTCCCGGCGATGGACGTGACCAACGCGATGCTCGCCGACTTCGCCCAGGTGCGTGAGGGGCTGCTCTTCGTGGCCTCCGGGGGGGTGACCCGCTGCTACCGCGAGATGCTGCCCGCGCTGCTCGGCGTGATGCTGGCCACCGTGATCGAGCTCGACTCGGTGGAGACCGGGCGGCCGCACGAGGTGCAGGTGGTGGTGGTCGACGAGGACGGCAAGCAGCTCGCCGACATCTCGGGCGAGATCCAGGTGGGCGAGCCCCAGCTCATGATCGGCGAGAACCTCAACCTGCCGATCACCTTCGACCTGCGCAACGTGCTGGTCGAGCGGTTCGGGTCGGTCGAGGTGCGCTTCTACGTGGGCGGCGAGCACCGGCGGACCCTGCCGATGTGGGTGCTGCAGACCACGAGCCAGTAGGGGTCGGCGGGTCGCGCCGGCCCGGCCGCGCGGGGCGGCTCAGGTCGGGCTACGCCGGGTCGGGCACCGGTTGGGGTGGCGGCGGCCCCACGTACTGGGCGCTCGGTCGGATCAGCCGGTTGTCGGTGGCCTGCTCGAGGACGTGCGCGCACCAGCCGATCACCCGGCTCGACGCGAACGTCGGCGTGAACATCTCGCGCGGCAGGCCGCAGCGGTCCATCACGATCCCGGCGTAGAACTCGACGTTCGTGTACAGCTTCCGGCCGGGCTTGAGCTCCGCGAGCACCTCGATCGCCTTCGCCTCGATCTGCTTCGCCAGCGCGAGCTGCTCGCCTCCCAGACGCTCCGCGACACCCCGTAGCATCACCGAGCGCGGGTCGTCGGTCTTGTACACGCGGTGCCCGAAGCCCATCAGCCGGTCGCCCCGAATGACCGCGTCGCGCAGCCAGGCCTCGGCGTTGTCGATGGTGCCGATCGCGTCGAGCATGTCGAGAGCCCGGCTCGGCGCGCCGCCGTGCAGCGGGCCGGAGAGCGCACCGATCGCGCCGACGACCGCGGCCGCGAGGTCGGCGCCGGTGGAGGTGATGACGCGCGCGGTGAACGTCGACGCGTTGAACCCGTGGTCGATCGTGGAGATGAGGTACTGCTCGATCGCCAGCGCGTGGTCGGGCGGCGGGACCTCGCCCGTCATCATGTACAGGTAGTTCGCCGCGTAGGTGAGGTCGTCGCGGGGTGTGACCGCCTCGAGCCCGTGCTGCAGCCGGTGCAGCGTGGTCAGCAAGGTCGGCACGATCGCGCACACGCGCAGCGCCTGCGCGCGCAGCTCGGCGGTCTTCACGTCGAGCGACGGCCGGAATCCGAGGTGCGCGCCGACGAGGGAGATGCTCGTGCGCAGCATGTCGAGCGGTGGCGCGCCCGGCGCGACGCGCGCGAGCTCGGGGAGCGCGTCGGCAACCGGCTCGGGGAGGTGGCGCAGCGGAGCGACCGCCGCCGCGAACTCGGCGCGCTGGGCGAGCGACGGGAGCGTCCCCTCGAACAGGAGGTACCAGACGTCTTCGAGGGTGCGCTTCTCGGCGAGCTCTACGGCGTCGTACTGGCGGTAGTGGTAGAAGCCCTCAAGGCCGCGTACGTCGCCGATGTCGGTCTGCGCGACCACCACGCCCTCGAGCCCGCGCGGCAGGTCGTGGGCGAGGTGCTCCGCGGGCTGGATCTGTGCGATGCGCATCAGGTCGCGCATCGAGACGATGCCCACGAGCACGTCGCCGTCTACCACCGGGATGTGGCGGTACCCGTGCTCGGAAAGGCTCGCGAACGCGGCAGGAGCCTCCGCGTCGGGCGCCACTCGGTTGGGGTTCGGCGTCATCCACTCGCGCACCGTGACGGTGCCCGTGTCCACGACCGCCGCGCCGATGCGCACGAGGTCGCGCTCGGTGAGGATCCCGACCGGCCGACCGCCTTCCACCACGACGACCGAACCCACTCGCCCCTCGCCCATCCGGGCCGCGGCTTGCGCCACCGTCTCGCCGGGGGTGGCGGTGACCACCGGTCGGCTCATGATGTCGGCGACCGTCGTGGTCTTCGCGGCGTCGGCTGTGGCCATCGAGTGCTGCCTCCGAAGGTGATGAGAGGGTGATGACGGGCTTGCCTGGTTGGGCCGCGCACCAGTTTACAGCGGACGGCGCTCACCCCCGGCTGAGCGTTCCGGGCGGTTCACCCTCTGTTCACGAGGCCGCGCCGTGCCGCCCTTCCCCCGCGACGAACCGGTTCACCGCGAGGTCGGGTGCTGCGAGTGCGGTCGCGTCGAGCCGGAGCTCGTTGGCCATCGCCGCCTCGAACGACAGATCCCACTGGTCGAGCGCGGAGGCCGGGTCGGAACGCAGGCACGTCTGCGGCAGGTGGGCGAGGTCGTGCGCGAGCTCGCCCGCGCCGGCGCAGGACACGCCACCCGCCCCGTGAGGATCGCGACCGACCACGCGTCGTCGCTCTCGAAGGCTCGGAAGGCGTCGGCGAGCGCGGCCGCGGTGGGCCGGTCGACGGCGTTGCGGGCCCCGGGACGGTCGATGATCACTACGAGCACAGGCCCGTCGGTCTCGGTCCGCACCGTCACGGCGTTCTCCTCTCGCCGAGCAGGTGGCCGGTTTCGTTGAGCGATGCCAGCGATCGTGGCCCGCCGCGCGCGGCGCGCACCCGTGACAGCGACGTGTAGGCCGGGTCGAACCAGAGGTGGTGCTCGAGGCCGAGTAGCGCGCCGAGGTACACGTTGATCACGCCGCCGTGACATACCGCGACCACGGTCTCACCCGGGTGTGTGTCGATCAGCGCGTCGATCGTGGGGACGATGCGCGCCCGGAATCTCTCGGGTGCCTCACCGCCGTAGTCCTGCCAGCGCCCCTCGATCATGGCGCGCCAGCGCTCGTCGTTCGTCTCGCGCAGCTCCGCGACCGGGATGTAGTGGTCCGCGTCGGCGTCGTACTCGCGCAGCCCGGGCAGGATCTCGACGGTGAGCCCGTGCGCGGCGGCGATCGGCGCGGCGGTCTCCGTGGCTCGCCGCAGTGGGCTGCTCACGACGTGGTCGACCGGCTCGGCCGCGAGCCAGGCGCCCAGCCGCGCGGCCTGGTGGTGGCCGGTCGCGGTGAGCTCCGGGTCGACGGGCGCGCCGTCGCTCTCGCCGGGCGCGATGCGCACCGGCTCGGCATGGCGGACGAGCAGGAGGTCCATGGTCGCGCGGCCTCAGCCGTCGAGGGAAAAGCCGAGGACGGACGCGAGCTCGGCCACCGCGCTCGGCGCGTCGGCGACCTTGATCGTGGTCATGCCCATGGCCCGCGCCGGCTTGAGGTTGACGCCGAGGTCGTCGAGGAACACGCACTCGGGGGGCTGCACCCCGAGTCGTTCGCAGGCGAGCTTGTAGATGCGCGGGTCGGGCTTGCGCAGGCCTTCCACGGCCGACTCGACGACGGCGTCGAACGCGCCGAGGTGCCCGAGCGCGTGGGGAACGCGGTCGGCGGCGTCCTCGACGGGGGCCCAGTTGTTCGTGAGCGCTCCGACGCGCAGCCTGTGTGCCTTGATGGCGTGGATCGCGGCGATCATCTCGGCGCGCGGTTCGAAGTCGCGTCCGATCTCGGCCATGAGCGCGGCCGCGTCGACGGCGCCACCCGCGGCAGCGCACTCCGCCTCGAGCTCGGTGCAGAACTGCTCGAAGGCCACCTCGCTGCGCTCGAGGCGGGCCCAGGCGCCGTGGTCGGCGCTCGCGGCCACGACCGAGCGGATGAACCGCTCGGGAAGCCCGTTGGCGCGCTCGTAGGCGTCGAAGGCGTCGAACGGCGAAGGGAACACGACCCCGCCGAGGTCGAAGATCACGGCTCGGTAGCTCATCGGGTCGCTCACCGTAGCGCCCGGTGGTCGGGGGTCACCCGTGGCGGCGGTAGCGTGCCGCGGGGCGAGGCAGGCGGGGACATGGACGACAACGAGCACATTCGGGCGCTGATCCACCGGTACGCCGAGCTGCTCGACGCCGGCGACCTCGACGGCGTGGCCGCGCTCTTCGCCCGCGCGACGTTCCGCTCGACGCGCACCGGCAAGGTGCGGCGTGGGGTCGACCAGGTGCGGCGGGTCTACGCCGACGTGATCCTCTACGACGGGCGGCCCCGCACGCAGCACTTGGTCGCGAACGTCACGATCGTGAGCGACGGCCCGCCGGTCGCCACGGCCCGCTCGTCGTTCACGGTGTTCCAGGCGTGCCCCGACTTCCCGCTGCAGCCGATCTTGGCGGGTCGCTACGAGGACGAGTTCGAGCACGTCGACGGGGCCTGGTGGTTCACCGACCGGCTCGTGTGCGCCGACCTGGTGGGCGACCTGAGCCACCACATGCGCGGTCGCTAGTGCTTCCTACAGGACCAGCTCGGCCATCACCCGCAGTGCCTCCGGCTGGGCGGCGCCGAGGATCAGCGTCGTGATGCCGCTCTCGCGCCAAACGTCGAGCGCCTCGGCGATGCGCTCTTTCGGGCCGATCAGCGAGATCTCGTCGACCAGCTCGTCGGGCACCGCGGCGGTGGCTTCCCGCTTCTTGCCGTCGAGGTACAGGTCCTGAATCTCCTTGGCCGCGCCCTCGAAGCCGTACCGGCACGCGAGGTCGTTGTAGAAATTCCTCCCCCGCGCCCCCATGCCTCCCACGTACAGGGCGACCATCGGCTTCACGAACCCGCGCAGTGCGTCGAGGTCGTCGCCCACGATCACGCTCACGGTGGGGGCAACGTCGAAGTCGGCGAGTGACTTGCCTCCGTCCGCCTTCGCGAAACCGGCGTCGATCGCGGCGCCGTAGGTGTCACGGAACCGGTACGGCGAGAAGAAGATCGGCAGCCAGCCGTTCGCGATCTCCGCGGTGAGCTCCACGTTCTTCGGGCCGATCGAGGCGAGGTAGATCGGGATGTCGGCGCGCGGCGGGTGCATGATGATCTTCAGCGGCTTGCCCAGTCCGGTCGCGTCGGGTCCCGAGTACGGGATGTCGTAGTGCGCGCCGTGGTGCTCGAGCGGTCCCTCGCGCCGCAGGATCGTGCGGACGATGTCGACGTACTCGCGCGTCTTCACGAGCGGCTTCCCGTAGGGCTGGCCGTGCCAGCCCTCCACGACCTGCGGACCCGAGAGGCCCAGGCCGAGGAGGAACCGGCCGCCGCTCATCGTGTCGAGGGTGACCGCGGTCATCGCGGTCATCGCCGGGGTGCGCGCCGGCATCTGCATGATCGCCGAGCCGAAGTTGATCCGCTCGGTGTGGGCCATCAGCCACGTGATCGGGGTGATGGCGTCGGTGCCGTACGCCTCTGCGGTCCACGCCGAGTGATAGCCGAGCCGGTCCGCCTCCTGGGCGAGGTTGACCGCGCGGGCGAGGCCGGCACCCCAGTCCTGATAGCCGAAGTTGATCCCGAGTCGCATCCGGCGATCGTCGCACGGTGCCGACCGGATGGTCTAATGGCGCTGCCAGCGGACACAATCGAGCGTGGAGAGCTTCGATGACAGACCTTGTGACCAACGTCGTGCGCGGCTCCAACGCCGAGCGGCTGCTGCTGCTCGTGCACGGCTACGGCGCCGACGAGCGCGACCTCGGGGGGCTCCTCTCGTACCTGGATCCCGAGGGCCACTTCGCGGTTGTGCTCCCGCGGGCCCCGCACGCCGCGCCGGGCACCCCCGGGTTCGCGTGGTTCCCGATCTCCACCGACGGGATGGATCCCGAGGCGTT
This sequence comes from Actinomycetota bacterium, assembly GCA_016870395.1. Taxonomy (GTDB): domain Bacteria; phylum Actinomycetota; class Acidimicrobiia; order IMCC26256; family JAENVU01; genus SHUZ01. The sequence continues at coordinate 55,163 of VGBT01000009.1, forward strand.
CTCGGCATCGCTCGACCAGCTCGACGCGCTGGTCGACGAGCAGTGCGCCGAGCTCGGCTTCGCCCGCGACCAGGCGGTGTTCGGCGGCTTCTCGCAGGGGGCCGGCCTTGCACTCACGCTCGCGATCCGCGCCGGCGCGACGACGCGGCCCGCGGGTGTGCTCGCGATGAGCCCGTTCGCGCCGGCCGTCGAAGGGCTCGACGTCGATTGGGACGCCGCGGCGTCGATCCCGGTGCTGCTCCAGCACGGCACCGAGGACCCGATGATCCCCGTCGCCGTCACCCGCCACCTGACCGAGGAGCTGAGCGCCCACGAGGTGCCGCTCGTGTACTCGGAGTACCCGATGGGCCACCAGGTCGCGCTCGAGAGCGTCGAGCAGGCCCGGGCCTGGCTAGACCAGGTGCGCGCCGGTGAGAAGCCTACGGCGCCGTTGCCCGCCCCGCCGCCGGAGGGGCCGGTGAAGGCGGTCACCACCGCGACCTGGGAGGCCGAAGTGCTGCGCAGCGACCTGCCGGTGATCGTCGACTTCTGGGCGCCGTGGTGCGTGCCGTGCAAGCAGGTCGGCCCGATCGTCGAGCAGATCGCGCTGATGCGCGAAGGCTCCTACAAGGTCGTGAAGATCGACATCGACCAGGAGCCCGCGCTGGCCCAGCAGTACGAGGTGCAGAGCATCCCGCTGATCGCGCTGTTCCGCGACGGCCGGCTCGAGCGCCGTTCGCTCGGGGCCAAGCCCCGGCCCCAGCTCGAGGCCGAGCTCGGGCTGCTCGTGATCCCGTAGCCGGCTACGGGTGGGGATGGGGTCGACCGGCCGGGCGCGTGCGGCCGCCCCACCACAGCGCGAAACCGCCCATCGCGAGCGCGCCGATGCCGGCCAGCAACACCGCGAAGGTGCCGTCGCCGGTGTTCGGCAAGGTGGCGGCGGTCGTCGAGGGCCGGCCGGCGGTTGCCCGTGCAGTCGCGCGAGCGCGGGCGGCCTGCGTGCCGCCGACGTCGACCTGGTTCACCACCACTACCGGGGGCGCTACCTCACTGGGGGTCGTCACGACGGTGTGCGGTGGGATCCCAGCCACCGCGAACGGCAGCGGGTCGAAGTCGAACGAGCGGACCCCGTCAAGGTCGGGGTGATCCACCACGCAGCGGGCCACGAGGTCGTAGGCAGCGGATGTCACCGCGCCCGGGACGCTCACCGAGCCGCTCCAGCCGCCGCCGGTCGCCACCGTGACCGATCCGAGCGCGACCGTCGCCGAGACGCTCTGGAGACGCAGGTCGACCCGAGTCCCGTCGAAGTACTCGATCTCGGGTACGGGTGTGGCGGTCGAGGACGGGTCGCCGGGATCAGCCGGCTGGCTCCAGCCGCAGAGGCTGGCGTCGTCGGAGGCGACCGAGATCATCGTGCCGGACCCGCCATCGTCGGGCAAGCGAGTCCATGCCGCGGCCGGATTGGCGAGCACGAGCACCAGCGCGGTCGCGCCGATCGCACCGGCAGTCCCGACGCAGCCCTTCAGGATAAGCCTGTGTCCCATCAAGGGACCTCCCCTCAGGCTCCGCCCGCCGACTGACGGTAATCCCGCGGGTGGGGGACTTCGCGGATGGCCCGCCATCCCGCTGAGCGTCCCGGGCGGCTGATGGTCCGGACCTGAGCACCGGCCTGAGGTGACCGAGCGGCGAGTGTCGCCGGAGACGCTCAGGTGATGGTGATGCTGCCGGGCTTGCCGTCGGTGACGTGGCCGACCACCGCGGCGGCGGGCGTGGCGCGCGCATCCAGTGCGGCGACCAGGGTGTCGGCGTGCTCGGGGCCGACCGCGATCAGCAGGCCGCCGGACGTCTGGGCGTCGGCCAGCAGGAGCTGCTCGGGCGCCGCGAGCGGGCCCCAGTCGACCGCCTCGCTGACGTACGCGTGGTTCCGGTGGGTGCCGCCGGCGACCATGCCGGTCTCGACGAGCGCGCGGACTCCGTCGATCACCGGTACGGCGGCGGCGTCGACCACTGCCGCGACGCCAGAGGCGGTGACCATCTCGCGGAGGTGGCCCAGCAGCGAGAAGCCGGTCACGTCTGTGACCGCGTGCACGTGCTCCGCGTGCTCGACCGCCGCGTCGCGGGCGCCCGCGTTGAGCGTGGTCATCAGCCGCACGGCCTCGTCGAGCAGGCCGGTGGGCGCGGCGTCGCGCTTGATCGCGGTGGAGATCACACCGAGGCCGATCGGCTTGGTGAGCACGAGGGCGTCGCCTGGTCGCGCCCCTACGTTGCGGAACACGCGTGCCGGGTCGACCGTGCCGACGACCGCCATCCCGTACTTGGGCTCGGCGTCGTCGATCGAGTGGCCGCCCGCGATGACGGCTCCGGCCGCGGTCGCCGCTTGCGCGCCGCCGTCGATGACCCGCGCGAGCAGGTCGAACGGCAGGCCCTCTCGGGGCCAGGCCACGAGGTTGAGCGCGAGCAGCGGCGTTCCACCCATCGCGTACACGTCGGACATCGCGTTGGTCGCGGCGATGCGACCCCAGTCGAACGGGTCGTCGACGATCGGGGTGAAGAAGTCGGTGGTGACCACCACTGCGAGGTCGTCACGGAGCCGGTACACCGCCGCGTCGTCGGCGGTGTCGAGCCCCACCAACAGGTCGGGATCCGTCGACGGTGGCAGCCCGCGCACGAGCCCGAGGACGGTGCGGAGATCGGAGGGCGAGAGCTTGCAGGCGCAGCCTGCTCCGTGGGAGAAGCGCGTGAGCCGGACGGGCGCCGCGTCGGCGTTGCGCGGCGTGCTCAGCCCCGGACCCGGCCGTAGCCGGTGGCCGTGCCGTACCGGACCGCGCTGAGCTTGACGCCGGTCGCGGGATTGGAGGCCGACACCACCATCCCGCCGCCGATGTAGATCTCGACGTGGTTGGAGCCGCCCGGCCCGTAGAAGATCAGGTCACCCGCCTGCAGGTCCCCGGCGCCGATGTGCACTGTCTGCTGCCACTGCGCACCGGAGTAGTGCGCGAGCGAGACGCCTGCGGCTGCCCAGGCAGAGGCGGTGAGCCCGGAGCAGTCGTACGTGTCGGGCCCCGACGTGGCGTAGCGGTACCCCTTGCCGACCTGCGCCTTCGCGAACGCGACGGCGGTCGCCGCCCGGGCGTTGGGAGCGGGGACGTCGGGGAAGTTGACCGGTCCGGTGGTGCGGCGGGGCGCCGCGGCGTTCTGCGTGGCGGTCGCCGCGGCGCGGGCGCGGGCCTCGGCGTCGCGACGGGCGGTTTCCTGGGCCATGAGTGTCGCGATCTCGCCGTTGACCTGGCTCAGCAGTGCCTTCTGGCCGGCGCTGGCCCGCTCGATCTCCCGGCGGGCAGCGTCGGTGGCATCGCGCTCGGCGGCCGCCGCGGCTCGCTGCTGCTCGAGCTGGGCCTTCTGGTCCGCGAGGTCCTCACGGGCCTTCTGGAGCTTGGTGAGCAGGGCGTCGTCGCGGTCGGCGGCGGCCGCGGCGTACTGGGACCGGGCGCCCAGGTCGGCCACGCTGTCGACATCCATCGCGTCGAGCGGGCTCGACGCGCCGGCGCCCTTGTAGATCTCGATGGCCCGGGCGTTGAGCAGGTGCTTGACCCGGGCGGTCTCGGCCTGGGCCTCCGCGGTGCGCCGCTCGGCCTCCACGATGCCGGCCTGGGCGCGATCCAGGCGCAGCCGGGCACCGTTGAGGCGTTCGGACAGCGTGACGATCTTGTCCCCGTTGGCGTCGATCTGGGCCTGCAGGGCGGCCGCCTGGCGCCGCTTGTCGTCGATCGGAGCGCCCTGGGCGGTCACCGCAGGCAGGATGCCGGCTGTGACGAGGGTGATGGCGATGAATCCCGAGGCTTTGGCCCGGAGGTTCATGTGGGGACTCCCATTGGCTCGTAGGTGCCGCCGTCGGTCCTTGCTGAACACGGTCCTGCTCAACAACAACACTGCTTGACAAGTCTCGTCGGCACGCGCGCCGCCATGACTTCCTGCGACGAGCGGTCCTGACGACCCTACGCGAGTGTCGGACGCGATGCCATTTCTCCTTGAAAAGAGTCCCGTGACCAGCGCAGACGAGCCGTCCGTGTCGGGGCGGCCGCAGGGGTTGCCTAGACCGGCCAGCCCTCGGTCGGGCGGGGTCCGAGTCCGCCTGGTGGGGTGAGGTCGGGGGTCGACCAGGCCATCGCCTCGGCCACCGACTTGGCGACCCGTTGCCACTCGAAGGGGTCCCAGCCCTCGGCTACCTCCCCGACGCTCGTGTCCTGGCGCAGGTGCACGAGCGCGGGCAGGCGGGTCAGGCCCAGGGTCTTCGGGAGGGCCGCGTCGGGGTCGACGAAGGTCAGCGCCCGGGCCTCCTCGCCGTCGAGGATTCGCTCGGCGATCAGGCGGCTGCCGGTCACGACGTACCCGCACCGGGCGTCGCTGTCGCCGAGCACGTCGAAGATCGTCTGGGCCACCGGGATCCAGGCCGCGGCCTCGGGCCGATCCGGCAGGATCACGAGGCAGAGGTGGAAGGTCGTCGACCAGTCGTCGATCGTGCGCTGCAGGCCCGCGATCGTGGTCAGCTCCAACGTGGGGTCCGGGTTCTTGGCCACGGGCGGGAACGGTAGCGCGGGCGCTCGATAGTCTCCTGATCCATGTCCCGACGCGATCAGATCCGGATGTCCCAGGCCGAGGCCCGGGCGTTCCTAGAGGCCGGGCGAGACCTCCAGGTCGCGTCGATCAACGCCGACGGCACGCCGCATCTGGTCACCATGTGGTACGAGCTCGACGGCGACGACGTCTGCTTCTGGACCTACGCGAAGAGCCAGAAGGTCGTGAACCTGCGTCGCGACCCGCGGATCACCGTGCTCGTGGCGACCGGCGACGTGTACGAGCAGCTGAAGGGTGTCTCGATCAGCGGGCGGGCCGACGTCGTCGACGTGCTCGACGACGTCCTCGCGTTCGGCGAGCGTCTCTACGCGAAGTACTGGGGCCCGATCGACAGCGATGTCGTGCGCGACGGGGTGCGCGCGATGGGCTCGAAGCGGGTCGTGATCCGGGTCGAGGCGGAGAGGGTGCTGAGCTGGGACCACTCCAAGCTGGCCGGCGCGTACTGACGCGGGCATCGAGGTGGGCGCAGAGGAGGCGCCACCGATGGGCGAGATGGTCGAGTTCCCGAGCAACGGCACCCCCGGCCAGGGCTACCTCGCGGTGCCGGCCGGTGGGAGCGGGCCGGGCATCGTGGTCTTCTAGGCCTAGCGGGGGTGCAACCCACAGATCGAGGGCGTGGGCGATGCGCTCGCGGCAGAGGGTTTCGTGGCGCTCGCCCCCGACCTCTACCGCGGCGTCGAGACCGCGAAGCCCGATGAGGCCGCCAAGCTGATGATGGTGCTCAGCATGGAGCAGGCCGCCAAGGCCATGGTGGGCGCGGTCGATTTCCTCGCCGCGCACCCGGCGGTGCAGGTCGGGGGCTCGGCGTGACCGGCTTCTGCATGGGCGGCGGACTGGCGCTGCTCCTGGCCACGATGCGCCCAGACGTGGTGAAGGCCTGGCGTTCTGCGGCGTCATCCCCTGGCCGGCGCACCAGCCCGACTACTCGAGGCTGGCCGCGGCCGTGCAGGGCCACTACGCGGAGAAGGACGAGTTCGCCGACGCGGCAGCCGTCGCTGCCCTCGAGCGCGAGCTGAAGGGGCTCGGCAAGTCGGCGGAGCTCCTCGTGTACCCCGACACCGACCACGCGTTCGCGAACGAGACCCGCCCCGAGGTCTACGACGCGGAGGCGACGAAGCAGGCCATGGCGCGAGTCGTCGCGTTCCTTTACGCCCAGCTCGACGTCTGACCGCGCTCCCTCTCTGGGGAACTGTCGCGTCTATCTCGTGCTGGGGCGCGAGGAAGACGCGACAGTTTCGGGGCTGGGGGACGGACGGTCCTCGAGCAGGTCGCGGAGGCGTTGGCGCACGTACTCGGGGCGCTGCACGACATCGCCCCAGCGGAAGCGCTCGACGCGAAACCTAGCCCTCCGGAGTCGAGCGTCCCGCCGGGCGTCGGCTCTGCGGTCGAGCAGCGCGTCGTGGAACGCCATGCCGTCGACTTCGACGACCAGCCCGGCGTCGCGGAAGAAAAAGTCGACTCGGCCGACCCAGCCCCCGTCGTCGCCGAGGTCGACCTGCTGGTCGGGCGTCGGCAGGCCGCCCTCATGAACGAGGCGGAGGAATCGTGCCTCGAGCTCGCTCTCGGGCGCGATGTGCCCGTCTCCCCTCGGGGCGAGCAGCACGGTCATGACCGCGGTGCCGTCCCGTCCCTGCCGGCCCATCTGCTCCAACGTCTCGCGCATGACCTGGACCGTTACGAGGCCTCGACCGAGGGCGGTGTCGAGCGTCCGCTCGACCCGCTCCAAACGGATCGTTCCGCACAGATCGAAGAGCGTCCGGGCCACGCTGGTGCAGGGGATGTCATCGACCACGCTGCGATGGGACGACGGGAAGGTGAATGTCTGGCATGTCTTGATGCCTTGGAGCCTCCTCGGTCGCCGCTGCACCGTGACCCGGGGTGCCAGAAGCTCGAAGCCCGGGAGTCCCCACAGGCACGCGGCGCTCTCGTGCGAGGCGACCGCGCCGTCGCCGCTCGCGAGCACCGCGGCCATGAGCTCGGAACGGCCGGTCACTGGCGTCCCGGGGATCCTGTAGACGCGAGGCAGGATCTCGAGCCACCGCGCGCTCGCCAGACGGTGATGGATCGCGGAGCGACTGAGCCGGAGTCGGGCTTGGCGATCGGAGAAGACCCCGTGCTGAGACGCGGCGAGGGTGGCGATGTCGACGTCCTTGTCCATGCCGACGAAGGTACGCCGAGGGTGTGACAGCCAGGATGAGCCCCCAACCCAACGAAACAGTCGCGCCTTCTGCACGCCCCAGCGTGAGATACACGCGACAGTTCTCGGGGGCTGGGAGCACGATGCGGGAGTGGTGCTGGGGGTCAGGTGAGGCCGATGGCCTTCAGCATCGACGGGGGGATGCCGTCGTCGTCCCGCCGCAGCATCTCCGCCTTCTCGATGTTGATCGGGTCGCGTTCGGCCCGCTCGAGCCAGGTGTCCCACGGCCCCGGCGGGATCCTCCCCTCCACGCAGTGCCGCAAGTACGCCTGCAGCTCGCGCACCTCCGCCGCGCCGCCGATCGGGCCGTGGCCGGGCACGATCACCGACGCGAGCTCGACGAGCGCGTCGAGCACGTCGGCCCAGGTTTCCAAGTCGCCCTGGAACGCGAGCGGCGTCACCCCGAAGAAGCACAGGTCACCCGAGAAGAGCACGTCGGCGTCCTCGACGAGCACCATCAGATCTCCGCCCGTGTGCCCGGTCGCGGGCAGCACCTCCACCCGGGGCGTGAGCTGCGCCGCGTCGTCGACGAGATGCGAAACGGGTCTCGGCGGCGCGTTCGCAGCGAGGTCGTCGAACCCGTCGGTGAACGCAGGCATGAACGCCTTGTACGCGGCGAGCGGCATCTCCTGGTCGAGCAGCGCGCCCGTGTACGACGAGGCGAGGATCATCGCGTTGCGGAACGCCGTGGTGCCGCCCACGTGGTCGATGTGCGCATGTGTGAGCACCACCCGGCGCACCGCCAGCCCGAGCCCGGCCACCGCGGCGGCGAACGGCTCCCACTGCGATCGCACCATCATCGTGTCGACGACCGTCAGCCCGTCGTCGTCGACGATCACGCCCGCGTTGCTCACGCCCGACTCTCCACCTGGCTGGAGCCACGCGTACACGCCGTCGCCGACCGGGTGCAGCGTGCACACCGGTGCGTTCGTCACGTGACCGCTCGAGTCATGGCGCTCGGGTCGAGGTACTCGTCGATGCGCGTGATCATGCTGTCGGCGATCTCCATCACGAGGCACGCGGGCATCGCGAACGTCCGACCCCCCTTCGTCGTGCCGCGGACCACGTGCTGTTGCAGCACGCCGCCGTCGATCGCGACCCGGCGCTTCACGTCGTAGCGACGGTCCGTGGTGTGGGTCAGCAGCATGCCGAGCATCTCGATCGCCTCGTCGCGGCCGCGCTCGGTGTCGTCGAAGTTCGTCCACAGCACGACGTCGGGCGCGTACAGGTCCCGTACCGCGCCGGCGTCGCCCGCCTCGATCGCCGCGACCATCCTTGCCACCACGTCCATGGGAGCCGTCATGGCCGCATTGTGCCCGACGGCCCGAGTTGGGGGCACCTGACGCGCCGGTTTACCCTCTCGCCCATGTCCGAGCGCACGAAGAACATGCCCCGCCGGTCCTGCCACGCCACACCCGGCTCCAACGAGAAGATGCTGGGCAAGGCCCCCGCCCTCGGTGCCGACATGGTGTTCCTCGACCTCGAGGACTCCGTGTCGCCGCTCGAGAAGGAGGCCGCCCGCGAGAAGGTCGTGCGGGCGATCAACGAGCAGGACTGGGGCGAGACCGTGCTGTGCGTCCGGGTCAACGCATGGGACACCGAGTGGACCTACCGCGACGTCGCCTACGTGGTCGAGAACGCCTCCGAACGTCTCGACGAGCTCATGCTCCCCAAGGTGCAGAGCGCGGCCGAGGTGCAGGCGCTCGACATGCTGCTCACCCAGATCGAAAAGGTCACCGGCCGGCAGAGCCGCGTCGGCATCGAGGCCCAGATCGAGACGGCCCGCGGGCTCATCAACGTCGAGGAGATCTGCGCGGCGAGCGATCGCCTCGAGACGATCATCTTCGGCCCGGCCGACTTCGCCGCGTCGACCGAGATGCCCGTGCTCACCGGCGGAGTCGCGATCCCCGACTACCCGGGTGACCACTTCCACTACGTGTTCTCGAAGATCCTCATGGCGGGCCGGGCCAACGGTCTGCAGGTGATCGACGGTCCGTTCCTCAAGATCCGAGAGCTCGGCGCGCTGCGCGAGTACGCGATGCGCACCCGCATCCTGGGCTACGACGGCAAGTGGTCGCTGCATCCCGACCAGGTCACGGTCATCAACGAGGTGTACACGCCGACCCAGGAGCAGTTCGACCACGCGTTCGATCTCCTCGAGGCCTACGAGAAGGCCACCACCGAGGGCGAACGCCGCGGCGCGGTCATGTTCGGCGACGAGATGATCGACGAGGCGAGCCGCAAGATGGCGACGAAGTTCGTCACCCGCGGCGAGCGTGCGGGCATGAGCCGTTCGGCGGACTGAGCCCCGCTCGACCGCGCCGGCCGTCTCCTCAACCGGGGCGCTCGTCACCGAGTTGCTCTGCGGCCTCGTCGAGCTCCTCGGCCAGGACGTCGACGGCCACGACCGGCGCGGTGCCGTGCCGGTTCGACCAGGCCACCCAAGCGAACACGCCGACGATCGACGCGACGGTCAGCCAGAGCTGGTAGTCGGCGATCCAGTCGAGCGCGTCGAGGAGCGGGCCCCGGAAGAGATCGGCCACGTAGCGCACGAGCACGAGGCGGATCGCGACGCTGGTCAACGCGACGCCGAGGTACACCGGCATCGGCATCGGCGACGCTCCGGCGAGCAGCGCGACGAGGTTCCCGGGCATGAGGAACGCGACCGGGTAGCGAGCGCGGTGGAATTGCCGCTCGATCCACAGCAGCGGCCGGGCCGTGTTCGCGGCGCGGTCCTCGAGCCAGCGGATCGCGCGGTCGCCGTACCAGCGCCCGAGCAGGAAGTACGTGACGAGCACCGCGGCGGCCCGCAGGAGCGGGATCGCGTAGAACGAGAGCGCACCGACCTTGGGAGACACGAGCAGCAACCACCGCAGGCGTGGTGCCAGGAGCAGCAGGGTCACGGGTGCGTCGGTGATCAAGCTGGGTGCCAGCGCGTTGCCGATGTTGGCGGTGACGGCGAACGTCACCATCGGCACGGCGAGGATCGCGAGTCGACGGCGCTGGGTGACGGGCTTGGCCCGCGGCGGTCGCCGCCCACGCGGCCCGAGCTCCACTGTGACAGCCTCGCACCTGCGCGCCGGTCAACGTGGCGCGATCGGGCTCAGCCCGCGAGGGCCTGCTCGGTGAGCCGCCGGGCGATGACCCGCAAGCAGAGGGTCTCGTCGGCGCCCTCGAAGATCGAGAGCACCCGGGCGTCCACGAAGTATCGCGACACCGGGAACTCCTCGGCGTATCCCATGCCGCCGTGGATCTGCATGGCCTCGCGCGTGACCCACTCGGCGGCACGACAGACGTACGCCTTCACCATCGATGCCTCGAGGGCGCCCTCGCCGCGAGCCATCTTGCGGGCCACGTCGTACGAGAACTGGCGCCCGGCACAGATGAGCGCTGCCATCCGCGCGAGCTTTACCTTGGTGAGCTGGTAGGCGAAAACGGGCTCGCCGAAGACGACCCGCTCCCGTGCATACTGGAAACCGGCCTCGAAGGCGGCCTGCATCACGCCGATTGCCCGGGAGGCGGTCTGGAGGCGCCCGTTCTCGAAGCCCTCCATCTGGAGGTAAAAGCCCTTCCCGAGGCCGCCGTCGAGGCCGATGAGGTTCTCGGCCGGGACGAACCAGTCGTCGAAGGCGACCTCGTAGGAGTGCATGCCCCGGTAGCCGAGCGTGTCGATCGCGCGGCCCTCCATCTTCCCGCCGCGATCGTCCTCGAACGCGAAGTGGTGCCCGGCCGCGGGTTCCTTGTTAACGACGAACACCGACAGGCCCCGGTGGCCGAGCGAGCGGTCGGGGTCGGTGCGGGCGAGCACCATGAGCGTGTCGGCCCGCCCGGCGAAGGTGCACCAGGTCTTCACGCCGTTGAGCAACCACCCGCCGTCGGTCGGGGTCGCCACCACCTTGATGCCCGCCACGTCGGAGCCGTAGTCGGGCTCGGTGACCATGACGCCCACGACGCGCTCGCCGGTCGCGATCCGCGGCAGCCACGCGTGCTTCTGCTCCTCGGTCCCGCCCTTGACGATCGCCCTGGTGAGGATCTCGGGCCGCGTGATGAGCGCGCCGCCGGCGCCGAGCGAGCCCCACGACAGCTCCTCGGTCGCGACGCACATCGCGAGGTAGTCGGAGTCGCCGCCGGCCGCGAAGCCGCCGTAGGCCTCGGGGACGGACAGGCCGAAGCCGCCGATCTCGGCCATGCCCGAGATGATGTCCTCCGGGATGTCGCCGTTCGAGCGGTGGATGTGCTCGGCGACGGGACGGATCTTGTCCTGCGCGAACCGGTGAAACGTGTCGCGGACCATGTCGAACTCGTCGTCGAGGTGCGCGGGTCCCGTTCCGGTGCGGCCCAGCCCGTCGGCGACGGTGCACAGCAGCTCGGGCGCCCGGTAGGTGCTCATGAAGTCGTGGGCGCTCGAGAGCATCGCCGGCTCGACGCCCCAGACGCGGTCGCGGCCGACGATGCGGCCGACGATGTCGGCGATCGCGTCGGCGACGTAGACGTAGGCGAGGCGCTGCTCGTCCTCGCCGTGCTCGGCGTACCCAAGCATCACGCGGCACCCTTCGACCGCCGCGGCGGCGTGGGCGAGGTCGTACGCGACGACCTGGTGCCGGTCGAGCGCGGCCACGGAGACGCGGCCGTCCTTGCTAGAGCGCTCGGCGAGCGTGCAGACGGCGGCGGTGACGAGCGCGCCAGCCGCGTCGACGGCGGCGGCAGCGGGGGCGTCGGTCATGGGCGCCGAGCCTACCGACGGGTCTCCGGCCGGGACCTACCCGCGACTACGGGCCGGGTGGCAGCGCGGTGGTGGTCGGCGGAGTCGTCGTGGAGGTGGCCGGCGGGGCGGTGGTGGTCGTGGTGGCAGCGCTCGTGACGGTGGTCGCGCTCGAACCCGGTGTGGTGCCCGTCGCGCCGCTGCCCGAGGAGCTCCCCGTCGACCTGTAGGTGCCGGTGACCTGGGTCGACCCCTCCGTCTCGACGACTTCTTGGGGTCGAGTGGGGTCGGCCTGCTCCGAGATCCGCCAGTCGACGTCGAGGAGCGTGAAGACGAGGCGGGCGAGCAGGTCGGCGCCCTCGGTGCTGAGATGCACGCCGTCGTCGGCTCGCATCGTGACGAGCTTGCCGGTCTCGTCGGGTAGGCGCGACGAGTACTCACCGGTGTCGCCGTCGAACAGGTCGTGGGCGTCGAGATAGGTGACGTTGTCGAATCGAGCCGCCGCGCGGCGCTGGATCTCATTGACCTCCTGAACGCTTTCCTCGAGATCGTCCTCGCGCATCACCGGCGCGTTGACCCAGTAGACCGGGCGACCGCCGGCCGCGAGAAGATGCATCATCTCCATCGTCAGGCGCTCGTAGGTGACCGGGTCGTCCTCGGCGTCGAAGTTCGCGTCGTTGGTGCCGATGATGAAGACCGCGGCTTCGGGCTCGAGCTCGGCCATCTGCTCGGTCGCGTGCTCGGGCCAGTCGAAGAACGACGCGGTCGCCAGCCCGCTCGAGACCCGGGAGTCGTACTGCGGGGCGACGACGCCGGTTGCCGCGGTCATCGCGCCGAGCGCCGGTCCGAGCGATCCGGCGAGCGAGTCACCGCCGATCCAGAGCTTGAGCGGCTCGTCGGGGGTGAGCGCCCGGTGCTTCGCGACAGCGCGGGTGGTGGAGGAGCTCGACGACAGGGCGGGCTCCGCGCTGCTCGCCGCCTTCGCCCTCTCGGACTTCGACAGCGAAACGAGTCCGGTGGTCGTCACCGCCGCGCCGAAGAGGACGAGCGCGGTCACCAGGACGCCGAGGACCCGCTGGCGCGCGCGGCGACGGCGCCGGCGTTGCGCCCGGTGAAGTGCCGGGATGATGTCTTGCTCGGCATCGCCCATGCGGAGGGGGTACCTCTGAGGTCGCGACGGAGCACCCATCGTACCGGTTGGGTTGCCGGGCGTTGCGGTCGCCGCCCGAATGCTCGGGGTTCCCGGCCGAACGGCGGACGTGCTGCTCAGGCGGTCTCGAGGGGCGTGCGATCGAGCTGGGTCCGGTACAGGTCGGCGTAGAGCCCACCCCGCCGCATCAGGTCCTCGTGGGTTCCCTGCTCCACGACGCGGCCCTCGTCGAGCACCACGATTCGGTCGGCGTTGACGACCGTCGAGAGGCGATGCGCGATGACGAGCGCGGTGCGACCGGTAAGGGCCTCGTCGAGCGCGCGCTGGATCGCCTGCTCGGACTCGGAATCGAGATGCGACGTCGCCTCGTCGAGAATCACGATTGCGGGCGCCTTTAGCAGCACGCGGGCGATGGCGAGTCGTTGCTTCTCGCCGCCGGAGATCCGGTAACCCCGCTCGCCCACGACAGTGTCGAAGCCCTCCGGCAGGCTCTCGATGAGCTCGTGGATTCGCGCGGCGCGACACGCGGCGACGAGCTCGTCGTCGGTCGCGTCCGGCTTCGCGTAGCGGAGGTTCTCCCGGATCGTGTCGTGGAAGAGATGCGGGTCCTGCATCACGACCCCGACGGTGTCGCGCAGCGAGTGCAAGGTGAGGTCGCGCACGTCGTGCCCGTCGACGCGCACCGTGCCCTCGGTGACGTCGGCGATGCGCGGGACGAGCATCGCGGTGGTGGTCTTGCCCGCCCCGGACGGGCCCACAAGGGCGACCACCTCGCCTGGCTCGACGGTGATGCTCACGTCCCGGAGGATCAGGGCGTTCTCCTCGGGCGCGGTGGGCATGCCCTCCTCGAGCGAGGGCAGCGAGGTGAGCTCGGCCGGCGGGTGACGGAACCAGACGTGGTCGATCTCGATTCGCCCGCGGGGCTCGACCAGGTCGACGGCGCCCGGCCGCTCGGTGAGCAGCGACGGGAAGTCGAGCACTTCGAACACGCGCTCGAAGCTCACGAGCGCGGTCATGACGTCGACCCTGGCGTTCGTGAGCTGGGTGAGCGGCTGGTAGATCTGCCCGACGTAGATCACCATCGCGGTGAGCGTGCCGATGGAGATGACGGCGTCGATCACCATGCGCCCGCCGACGTAGTACACGACCGCGGTGCCGACCGCCGAGACGAGCCCGAGTGCCGCGAACAGGACTCGCGAGTACATCGCCGAGGTGACGCCGATGTCGCGAACCCGCGCCGCTCGCGAGCCGAAAGCGTCGCGCTCCCGGTCGTGGTTCCCGAAGAGCTTCACGACGAGCGCACCTGCGACGTTGAAACGCTCGGCGATCGTGTTGTTCATCGACGCGTTGAGCTGGAAGCCCTCGCGGGTGACGACCTGCAGCTTCCGTCCGACATGCCTCGCCGGGATGATGAACGCGGGCAGCACCAGCAGCGTCAGGATCGTGAGGCGCCACTCGAGCCCGAGCATGACCGTCAGGGTGATCGCCAGGGTGATGACGTTCGAGATGACGGTCCCGATCGTGTTGGTGACGGCCTGTTGCGCGCCGATCACGTCGTTGTTGAGCCGGCTCATGAGCGAGCCGGTCTGGGTGTGGGTGAAGAACGAGACCGGCAGGCGCTGCACGTGGTCGAAGAGCGCGACCCGCATGTCGTAGATCAGGCCCTCGCCGACCTTTGCCGCGTACCAGCGCTGCAGGAGGTTCAACGCCGCAGAGGCGAGTGCCACCCCGACCGCCCCCGCGGCGAGCACGAGGACGAGCTTCTCGTCCGCCTGCGGGACTGCGTCGTCGAGGAGCGCCCGGAACAGGAGGGCCGGGATCACCCCCAGTCCGGCGGCCGCGATGACGGTGACGACGAAGCCGATCAGCGCCGCCCGGTACGGCCGGGTCAGGCCGAGCACGCGCTGGAGCAGCTCTCGTTCCACCTTCTTGTTCCGCACCGAGTCGTCGCGGCGGAAACCCATGATTGTTTGGTGCATCTGCATCTCGGGGGCCAACCTACCGGGCCGAGGACCTGTTCCCCTCCGCCGCTACCGTGTCGCCCATGACCGACACGATCGATGCCGAGGTCCGCGACGAGCTGCGAGCCACCGTCCGGCGTTGGGTGCAGCGTGAGGTGCTCCCCGTTGCCAGCGACCTCGAGCACGCCGACGAGTACCCAGCCGCGATCGTCGAGGACATGAAGTCCATGGGCCTGTTCGGGATCACGATCCCCGAGGCGCACGGTGGCCTCGGCCTCGACCTCCTCGCGTACATCGCGGTCGTGGAGGAGCTCGCCGCCGGGTGGATGAGCCTCTCGGGGATCGTCAACACGCACACGATCGCCGCGAGCCTCCTGATGCGCCAGGGGACCGACGGGCAGCAGGCGCGCTGGCTCCCCAGGCTCGCGAGTGGCGAGCTCCGTGGCTGCCTGTCGTTGTCGGAGTCCGACGCAGGCAGCGACACCCGCAACATCTCGTGCCGCGCCGTACGCGACGGCGACGAGTACGTGATCTCCGGCACGAAGATGTGGGTGACCAACGGTGAGCGGGCGGGGATCGTCGCGCTCGCGGCGCGCACCGACGAGGGCATCACCTGCTTCATCGTCGAGAAGGAGCCCGGGCCGGCCTTCGAGGGCATCACCGTCTCGAAGGACATCCCGAAGCTCGGCTACAAGGGCCTCGAGACCGTCGAGATGGTCTATGACGGGCACCGAGTCGGCGCCGACTGCGTGCTCGGTGGCGACGCCGGGCTCGGTCACGGGCTCGGCTACATCCTGGGCGCGCTCGAGGTGGGTCGCATCAACATCGCGGCGCGTGCGGTCGGGGTGGCCCGGGCGGCGTTCGAGGCCGCGATCGGCTACGCGCAGGAGCGGCGGACGATGGGAAAGCCGATCTCAGAGCACCAGGCGATCCAGCAGAAGCTCGCCGACATGGGTACCAAGCTGCAGGCGGCCCGCTTGCTCACCGAGCACGCCGCGGTCCTCAAGCAGTCGGGTGAGCGCGCCGACGTCGAGGCCGGCATGGCCAAGCTCTTCGCCAGCGAGGCCGCGTTCGAGATCGCCACGGAGAGCCTCCGCATCCACGGCGGCGTCGGCTACACGACCGAGCTCCCCGTCGAGCGCTACTACCGCGACGCGCCGCTCATGATCATCGGCGAGGGTACCAACGAGATCCAGCGCCTCGTGATCGCGCGGGGCCTCCTGAAGCGTTACGCCATCTCCTGAGCCTCCTCGGTAGGGATGCCCGGGATTCGAGCCGGCAGCCCGTGCTATCAGACGATCCGCCGTCATCGGGAGGTGCCATGCGCTCGCTCGTCAGCTCGTTGATCGTAGGGTTGTTTCTGCTCGCGGCGTGCAGCAGCAGCGACGGCTCCGACGCGGAGACCCAGAAGTACGTCGACGCGATGATGGTGTCGGTCGACACCTCGGATTTCCCGTTCACCCGAACCGAGGCTCGGTGTCTCGCGGAGCAGATGGTCGACACCGTCGGCGTCGACACGCTCGAAGAGGCCGGCATCACGCCCGAGGACATCGAGAACGACGACTCGGAGCTCTCTGATCTCGACCTGTCCCGCGACGAGGCCGCCGAGTTGGCCGACGTCATCTTCGACGGCGACTGCATCAACCCCTCCGACCTGGGCTGAGCCCGATTTCCGGGCGCCGACCCGACCCGGCCACAATGACGCCATGACGGCGACTTGGATTGCATGCTCGCCGGCCGCCTCGGCGTTCGCGGAGCTGGTCGGGGGCCAGCGATCATGACTGTGCACGAGCGGCCGTTCGGGCGGTACTACGAGGACTTCGCGCCCGGCGACGTCTACAAGCACTGGCCGGGCAAGACGATCACCGAGTACGACGACCACCTGTTCTGCATGATCACCATGAACCACCATCCGCTGCACACGGATGCGTGGTACGCGGAGACCCAGACCCAGTTTGGCAAGAACGTCGTGGTGGGCAACCTCGTGTACTCGCTCGTGCTCGGTATGAGCGTTCCCGACGTGAGTGGGCTCGCGATCGCGAACCTCGAGATCGAGACGCTGCAGCACAAGCGACCCACGTTCCACGGCGACACGATCTACGCGGAGACCCGCGTGCTCGAGAAGAAGGAGAGCTCGAGCAAGCCCGATCGCGGGATCGTCTCGGTGGAGACCTTCGGCTACAACCAGCGCGGCGAGGAGGTCTGCTACTTTCGCCGCAAGGTGATGGTCCCCAAGCGCGAGGCGGCGAAGCCGCGCCAGCGCCCCTACGCCACACCCGACTAGGGACTCGCCGCCTCGCCGGCCGCGGCGTCGTGCGCACGGTGGTCGCTGTCGCACGCGTGGCACTCGAGCTCGAGAGTCGCATGCTCGATCGCGAAGCGCTCGTCGAGCGTGGCCTTGAGCCGGTCGCCGCACTCCTGGGCGGCGTGGAGCGTCCACTCGCCCCGGAGCACGATGTGGGCCGAGAGCGCCGGCGTTTCGGAGCCGATCGACCACACGTGCAGGTGGTGTACCGCCTCCACCGCGGGATCCGCCACCAGCACGGACTCCACCTGGGCGACGTCGAGGCCCTTGGGTGCGCCTTCGAGCAGGACCCGGGTCGCCTCCACGAGCAGCTGGGCGGCGGCGAGCAGCACGAGCGCGGCGATGAACAACGAGACCGCGGGGTCGACCCAGGTCTCGTCGGTCAGGACGATCACGATCCCGGACACGACGACGCCGACGGAGCCGAGCGCGTCAGCCGCGAGGTGCAGAAACGCGCCGCGCATGTTGAGGCTCGCGCCACTGGCGCGTTCGATCACCCATGCGCTGCCTGCGTTCACCACGAGGCCGAGCCCGCCGACGACGATCACCCCGATCCCGTCGACGGACTCAGGAGTGCGGAACCGTTGCACGGCCTCGTAGGCGACCCAGGCCGAGGCACCGGCGAGCAGCACGGCGTTCACCTGCGCGCCGATCACCTCGGCCCTCAGCAGCCCGTACGTGTTGTGCGGCGTCGCCGGCCGTGTCGTGAGGCGCAGGGCGACCAGCGCGAGCGCGAGGGCGACGACGTCGGAGGCCATGTGTGCCGAGTCGGCGAGCAGGGCCAGCGAGCCGAACGCGATGCCGGCGAGCAGCTGCACGACGAAGAAGCCGCCGTTCGCCCCCAGCCCGATCCAGAGCGCCCGGGCGCGGGCAGCGTCAGTGGCCCGGCTCCCGTCCGAGTGGGCGTGCCCGTGCGGCGACACGCGCCCACGGTACCGGCCACCCCTCGGCCGACCGACCACCTCCTACGCTGCCCGGACCACGTCGAGGAAGGAACACGCTGATGGCGGGAAGGATCGAGGGTCGGGTAGCGATCGTCACGGGCGGCGCGTCCGGGATCGGACGTGCGACCGCGCGTCGCTTCGCTGCCGAAGGCGCGGCGGTGCTCGTGGCCGACCGCAACGAGACGTTGCTGGCCGAGGTCGCCGGCGAGCTCGGCGAACAGGGTGCCCCCGTCGTCGCCGAGGTCACCGACGAGGCCTCGGTCGAAGCGATGGTGTCAGCCGCGATCGACCGCTTCGGGAAGGTGGACGTCGCGGTCAACGCGGCCGGCTTCGGCACCTATGCAACGATCGCCGAACATCCCGTCGAGGAGTTCCGTGCGGTGCTCGACACGTGTCTCACCGGCGTGATGCTCTGCGTGAAGCACGAGGCTCGGGCCATGCGCGACGCCGGTGGTGTGATCGTCAACATCGCCTCGATCAACGCGCGCGTCCCGGCCGAGGGCATGGCCGCCTACTGCTGTGCGAAGGCCGGCGTGGAGATGCTCACCCGGATCGCGGCCATCGAGCTCGGCCCGGTGGGCATCCGCGTCGCGGGCATTGGTCCCGGGTTCGTCGACACCCCGCTCACCGCGTTCACGCAGGCGGTGCCGGCGATCCGCGACGCCTACGTGGCCGCGACGCCGCTCGGGCGCGCCGGTACCCCGGAGGACATCGCCGACGCGGCGCTGTTCCTGGTGAGCGACGACGGTCGTTGGGTGAGCGGCGACACGCTGTACGTGGACGGCGGGGCGATGCACAAGGGCTACCCCGAGCTCGCCAGAATCGCCGCCGGCTAGTCACGACCCGGAAACTGTCGCGTCTATCTCACGCTATGGCGTCAGATACCCGCGACAGTTTTGGGAGTGGGTCGGTGCTGATCAGTGGGTGAGGAAGTCGAGGACCTTGCGGTTGACGGCCTCGGGCTGGTCGAGGTGCAGGAAATGGCCGCTCGCGGGGACGATCTCCACCTCGAGGCCAGCCGGGAAGAAGGGCGCGAGCTCCGCCGGGTTCACGGACTCGACGCCCATGCAGCCGTCGTCGGCGCCGTGCAGGTAGAGCGTCGGTACCTGGATCGGCCCGCTCCCGGCTGCGCCGGCCTCGTCGAGCGCGGGATTCGGCGGGGTGGTGCCGAACATCGCCCGGTAGTAGCCGATCGCGGCCTCGGTGCTCCCCGGTGACGCGAGCGTGTCCTTCAACGCGCGCATGAACGCGTCGTCCGGTTCGTGACCCGGCGACCACGTGCGCCAGAGGAAGTCGATGAACGCGAAGTCGTCGTTGGGGACGACGATCTCGGCGAACGACGTCTGGAACACGAACATGTAGAACGACCGTTTGAGCTGCTCCGGCGACAGGAACACCGCGCCGAGCGCGGCCGGGTGGGGCACGGCCATCGTGACGAGCTTCACGAAGCGCTCGGGTCGGTACCCGACGGCCGTGTAGGCGGCGATCGCGCCCCAGTCGTGGCCGATCAACACCACCTCGCGCTCACCGGCGAGCTCGTCGGCGACCGCGAGCGCGTCGAGCGCTAGCGACGCCACCTGGTAGTTGCCGTCGGGGGCGAGGCCCGTCGGCGCGTAGCCGCGCAGCCACGGCGCAACGGCATGGAACCCGGCGTCCGCTAGCCGGGGCATGAGCAGGGACCAGGTCAAGGCGTGGTCCGGGAACCCGTGCAGGCAGAGCGCAAGGGGACCGTCGAGGGGGCCGTGCTCGAGGTAGGCGACGTCGATGCCGTTGGCCGTGATGCGGCGAGGTCCACTCATGGCGCGTAGCCTACGGTTCCGAGCGCCGGTCCCCGCCGTTTCGGTTGTCCCGGATAGTGGCTATCCTGCGCGGTCTCATGAGTGGGGGCATGAAGATCACCTTCCACGGCGTGAGAGGATCGACGCCGTGCGACGCCCCTCACCTGGCGCGCTTCGGGGGCAACACCTCCTGCGTCCTCATCGAGGCGGAGGATCAGCCCCCGATCATCTTCGACCTCGGGACCGGGCTGCGGTCCTACGGGGTCTCGCTGCGAGACACGGGCCGGGCAGCCGGGTTCCGCGGCTCGGTGCTGCTGAGCCATCTCCACTGGGACCACGTGCAGGGTCTGCCGTTCTTCGAGCCGCTCCACGAGCGCACCTCCGTGCTCGACGTCTACGGCCCCCGCCAGTCCGACGGACCGCTCACCGAGGTGTTCGCGGGTCTCATGCGCCCATCGTACTTCCCGATCCGCCCCGACGGGCTGGCCGGCGCGATCGCCTTTTACGACGCGGGTGACGACGACTTCCCGCTCGGCACCGCGAAGGTGCGGTCGCGTTGGATCCGTTACGTCGGGCCGACACTCGGGTACCGGGTCGAATGGAACGGGGTGTCCGTCGCGTACCTGTCGGATCATGGGCAGGGCTGTGTCACCGGCGACACCGACGACTACGTTTCTCATGACGTGTTCGACCTCTGCGACGGTGTCGACCTGCTGATACACGACGCACAGCACACCGCGGGCGAGTTCGAGGCGAAGCGTCACTGGGGTCATTGCACCGTCGAGTACGCGCTGCACGTCGCTCGCGAATCCGGCGCGCAGCGCCTGGCGCTCTTCCATCACGATCCGTTCCGCGACGACGCGGCAATGGAAGTGATCGAGCGGGACGCGTGTGACAGCGCGGAGCGCAAGGGCCTGCGGGAGGTGTTCGCGGCGTTCGAGGGCATGGTCGTCGAGCTCGAGGACGCTCGTCACGCGGGGGCCGTGTGACCGACGAGATTGCAGAGCCCGAGGTCCTACGGCCCGACGCCGTGTCGTTTCGCGAGGTGCTCGGCCACTTCGCCACCGGCATCACGGTGATCACCGCGCTCGACGGTGACGAGCCGGTCGGTCTCGCGGTCAACTCGTTCACCTCGGTGTCGCTCGACCCACCGTTGGTGCTGTTCTGCGCGGCCAAGTCGTCGACCACCTGGCCGCGGATCCAGCGGGCCGGGCACTTCACGGTCAACATCCTCGACGAGCACCAGGAGCACGTGTCCAAGCTCTTCTCGACCCGTGACGTCGACCGGTTCGGCCAGCTCGTGTGGCGGGTCGGCGCTCACGGCCCGATCCTCGACGATGTCCACGCCTGGCTCGACTGCACCATCGAGGCCGAGCACGACGCCGGTGACCACGTCATCTCGATCGGGCGTGTGCACGAGCTCGGGATCGTGGCGGACGCCGGCCCGCTGCTCTTCTACCGGGGTCGGTATGGCCGCCTGCTCGGCGGTGACTGAGATGGCGACGTTGACCCCGGCCCCCGAGATTGCCGGCGTGGTGATCGTCGAGCCCACGATCTGGGCCGACGCCCGCGGGATGTTCGCCGAGACCTTCCGCCAGGAATGGTTGCCCGAGGGATCGCCGACGATGGTGCAGGGCAACCGAGCGGATCGCCAGGCCGACACGCTCGTGGGGTTGCACTACCACCGCTTCCAGGCCGACTACTGGTACGTGCCGTTCGGGCGTGTCCTCGCCGCGTTGCACGACCTGCGGAAGTCGTCGCCCACACGCGGCGCGTCGCTCACCGTCGAGCTCAACGGTGAGCAGCACCGCGGCTTGTACATCCCGCGCGGT
This sequence comes from Actinomycetota bacterium, assembly GCA_016870395.1. Classification (GTDB taxonomy): domain Bacteria; phylum Actinomycetota; class Acidimicrobiia; order IMCC26256; family JAENVU01; genus SHUZ01. The sequence goes on from VGBT01000009.1 coordinate 76,646, forward strand.
GTCGCGCACGGCTTCTACGCGATCACGGACGCGACGATTACCTATCTCGTCGACAACTACTACAACCCCGACGACGAGCTCGGCGTGGCGTGGGACGACCCGGCGATGGGGATCGACTGGCCGGGACGGGATCCGATCCTCTCCGATCGGGACCGCGCCAACCCGCTGATCGCGGACATCCCGCCAGAGCTGGCTCCCGAATAGGTCAGTGCCGCCGGCCGCGGCGGTCGAGCTCGGCTCCCACCGAGAAGAGCCCGGTGGTCTCGAGCGCGGCGACAACGGCGACTGCCAGCGCGACGAGCGTCGCGAGGTCCTCGGCCCCGGCGAGCAGGACCAGCATCGCCAGCGCCAGCGCTCCGGTCACCACGAGCGACTGGAGCCGGGCCGCGCTTGCGGTCTCGGTTCGGCGGGGTGGTCCGAGGCGGTCGGCAAGGAGCGCGGTCCACACGGCGGGGACCGGCCCGTGGGGGCCGAGCACCGCGTCCGCGGCGCACAGCAACCCCGCGGCAGGGATTGTGTACGGGGTCCCGAAGACGAAGCCGGCGAGGAGCACGATGGCGACGGCTCCCTGCTCCAGTCGCCCGACCCGGGCGTCGATTGGGGTCACCACCGGACCCTACCCAGGCAATGGAGCGCGTAGATACCACTTATTGTGGGCTTTGTGGCCCTATGCAGCCACGTTCCGTGGCAGCTAGCCTTTTGGTTCTGGGAAGGAAGGGTCATGGACGTTCGGATGCTGGGTGGGTCGGCCGTGCTGCGAGGCCGCGCGGGCGACGTCGCGCGTGAGCGCGAGCGCCACCGCCGACGCCGGCTCCTCGAGTTCGCGATCGTCCTCACCCCGCTGTGCGTGTACCTCTACCACCGGATCCTGTCGGGGGATCCGGTGCGATTCGGCTGGCCACAGGTCCACCTGCCGGAGTGGCTCGCGCCGCTCGCGCCCGGCCTCATCCTCGTCGGGGTGCTGGCGCTCGTGCTCGTCGTCCCGTTGCTCGCCGCGGGTCGTTCCCCGCACGCGCTCTACCGGCCGAGCGAGATCCCGGTCGCGCTCGAAGACGTGGTCGGTCTGGGCATCGTGCGAGACGAGGTCGTCAAGACGCTGAACCTCTTCCTCGCCTACCAGACGTTCCGCGACCGGATGGGAGGCAACCCGCGCAAGGCGATCCTGTTCGAGGGTCCGCCGGGAACGGGGAAGACCTACATGGCGAAGGCCATGGCGCGCGAGGCCAGCGTGCCGTTCCTGTTCGTCTCGGCCAGCGCATTCCAGTCGATGTACTACGGCCAGACGAACCGGAAGATCCGTGTTTTCTTCCGAACGCTGCGCAAGACCGCACGCCGCGAAGGCGGGGCGATCGGGTTCATCGAGGAGATCGACGCCATCGCGGGCGCGCGCGGCGGCATGCGCGACAACGCCGTCGGCATCGAAGTCGGTCGGACGGTCGCGCGAGCCGATATGCGGGAAGGAATCGCGGGAGTCGTCAACGAGCTGCTCATCCAGATGCAGAGCTTCGACGAGCCGACCGTCGGCGGGCGCATGCGGGGCTGGGCCATCGACCGCGTCAACCGGATGCTCCCGACCGAGCGCCAGCTGCGCAAGAAGCCACCGGTCTCGTCGAACATCCTCGTGATCGGCGCGACCAACCGAGCCGACAACCTCGATCCCGCTCTCCTGCGGCCGGGCCGCTTCGACCGCTCGATCCACTTCGGGCTGCCGAGCCGGGGTGGCCGGCGCGAGATCATCGACTACTACCTGGACCGCAAGGCGCACGTGCCCGAGCTCGACAAGGAGGAGCGTCGCGACCAGCTCGCGGCGATGACGTTCGGGTACTCGCCGGTGATGATCGAGCACCTCTTCGACGAGGCCCTCGTTTGGTGCCTGCGAGAAGGGCGCGAGGCCATGGAGTGGGCCGACGTCCAGCAGGCCAAGCTCACCGAGGAGATCGGTCTCGCCCAGCCGGTTGAGTACACGGAGGACGAGAAGCGGACGATCGCCACGCACGAGGCGGGCCATGCCGTCGTCGCCCACCTCGTGGGCGTCGACCGCAAGCTCGAGGTGCTCTCGATCATCAAGCGCAAGGACGCGCTCGGGCTCCTGGCCCACTCCGACACCGAGGAGCGCTACACCCGCACGCGCTCGGAGCTGGTGTCCTCGATCCAGATCGGCTTCGGGGGCATCACCGCGGAGGAGCTGTTCTTCGGCGAGTCCGGCACCGGCCCCGCGAGCGACCTCGCCCACACCACGGCGCTTGCCGCGCGGATGGTCGGCTCCTTCGGCATGGCCGGCTCGCTCCTCAGCTTCGAGGCTGTCGAGGCGGGTCCGATCACCCAGGGCATCGTCGCGAAGGTGCTGGCCGACGAGGAGTCGCGGAGGTCGGTGGAGCGGATCCTCGAGAGCGCCAAGGACTCGGTGCGCGACCTGCTCGACGCGAACCGCGACCTGGTGATCGCGCTGCGCGACGCGCTGCTCGAGCACGAGGAGCTCGTGGGCGACGAGATCCTCGAGGTGCTGCGCCGAGCCCAAGCCGAGCGGGAGCCGCTCGCAACGGACCGAACCACCTGCCACGAACCCGGGTAGGTTCGGGGGATCTTGGACGAAGAGCGGGAGATGCGTCGTGCCGGGTGGCGGCTCATGGCCGACGCCGTGCGACCGCAACGGTGGTGGGTTGCCGGCGGGATCACCGCGGGCCTCTTCTGGACCGCGGCGAAGCTCGCCATCCCGCTGCTCGCGGCCGCCGCGATCGACGACGGCATGCGCGCCGGCGAAATCACCAAGGTCGTCACCCTCACCCTGGCGATGATCGCGGTCGGCGTCGTGCAGGCGGTGGCCACGGGGCTCCGCCGGTACTCGGCGTTCCGGATCGCGCTCCGCACCGAGACGGATCTCCGCCAGCGCCTGTTCGCGCACCTCCAGCGCCTGCACTTCGCGTTCCACGACCACTCCCAGACCGGTCAGCTGATGGCGCGCGCGAACACCGACATCCAGCAGATCGAGACCGTGGTGATCCTGATCCCGCTGACCGCGGCGAGCATGCTCACGATGCTCGGGGTCATCGTGATCATGGCCCTGGAGGATCCCGTCCTCGCGCTGCTCGCGCTCGGGGTGCTGCCCTTCCTGAACATCGCCGCGACGCGCTTCAGCAACCGGATCGCTCCGGTCAACATGCAGCTGCAGCAGGAGCTCGCCGACCTCTCGGGCGTCGTGGAGGAGACCCTGTCGGGGATCCGCGTCGTGAAGGGCTTCGGCGCCGAGCGCCTGCAGGTGAAGCGGCTCGAGGCCGAGGCCGACAGCGTGCTCGACCGGGCGCTCGCGGCGGCGCGCCTGCGCGCCGGTTTCATGCCGCTCATCGACTTCCTGCCCACCCTGTCGATGGTCGCGATCCTCTGGTACGGCGGGCACCAGGTGCTCGAGAATCAGCTCGAGCTGGGCAGCATCCTCGCCTTCAACCTCTACATCTTCATGCTGATCTGGCCGCTGCGGATGGTCGGGATGCTCATCGCGCAGGCGTCGCGCGCTTCGGCCGGCGCCGGCCGGGTGGACCAGATCCTGGCCACCGACCCGCTCGTGGCCGACCGACCCGGCGCCTCCGAGCTCCCGGCCGGCCCGGGGGACCTGCGCTTCGAGGGCGTACGGTTCGGGTACGGGCCGGGCCGGGCGGTGCTCAACGGCCTCGACCTGACGATTCGGGGCGGCGAGGCCGTCGCGGTCGTCGGTGCCACCGGCAGCGGGAAAACGACGATCGCTCGCCTGCTCCCGCGCTTCTACGACGTCGAGGGCGGGCGGGTGCTGATGGACGGTGTCGACGTGCGCGACCTCAAGGTCGCCGAGCTGCGTCGCGCCATCGGCATCGTCTTCGAGGACACGTTCCTGTTCTCCGACACGGTGCGCGAGAACATCGCGTTCGCCGACCCCGAGGCGCCGTTCGAGCAGGTGCAGCGCGCCGCGCGCCTCTCGGGTGCCGACGCGTTCGTGACCGCGTTGCCCGACGGCTACGACACGATCATCGGCGAGCACGGCTTCTCGCTCTCGGGCGGCCAGCGCCAACGGATCGCGATCGCACGAGCGGTGCTCGCAGATCCCCGCGTCCTGATCCTCGACGACGCGACCTCGGCGGTCGACCCCACGAAGGAGCACGAGATCCGGGCCGCGCTCGGCGAGGTGATGCACGGGCGGACGACCCTGATCATCGCCCACCGGCCCGCGACGATCGCGCTGGCCGATCGGGTGGTGCTCGTCGACGAGGGCCGGGTGGTGGCCGAGGGGACGCACGAGCAGCTTCTCGCCACCTCGGAGCGCTACCGGGAGGTGCTCGCCCAGGCCGAGACCACCGGGCCGACCGCCGTGGAGGCCGTACCATGAGGCGCGGCTGGGTGGAGGCCGGACCGGTCGACGAGGACGAGAAGCTCGACCGCGAGGAGGCGCGCCGGGTGCTGCGCCGCCTGTGGCGATTGCTGCGTCCCTACCGCCGGGCGGTGTACGTGGCGGTGGCCGTGCTCGTCGCCCAGACCGCCTGCCTGCTCGCCGGGCCGGCGCTGGTGCGCTACGGGGTCGACGCGGGGCTCACGGAGAACGACGGCGCCGCGTTGAACCGCGCCGCGGTCATTTTTCTGCTCGTCGCGGTGCTCGGGCTCGCGCTCGGGCGCACCGCGATCTGGGTCGTGAGCCGGACCGGCGAGCGGTTCCTCCGCTACCTGCGCGCTCGGGTCTTCCGCCACATGATCGACCTCTCGACGGGGTTCTTCGAACGCGAGAAGACCGGCCGGCTCGTCTCCCGGATGACCTCCGACATCGACGCGCTGCAGGAGCTCATCGCGCAAGGTCTCGTGATGTTCGTGCAGAACGCGCTGATCTTCGTCGGGGCGCTCGTCGTGATCGTGAGCATGAGCTGGCAGCTCAGCCTGGCCGTCCTCGTGATCGTGCCCCCGGTCTTTGTCGCGAGCCGATGGTTCCGGCGCGAGTCGAACCGCGCGTACCTCGAGGTGCGCGAAAGCATCGGCCACAACCTCGCTACCCTCCAGGAAGGACTCGAAGGCGTGCGAGTGGTGCAGGCCTTCGGGCGCGAGCGCGGCTGGATCCGGCGGTTCCGCGAGACCAACGAGGCCCAGTACGAAGCCAACCTCGAGACGGTGCGCATTTCGGCGAGGTACTTCCCGTTCGTGGAGTTCACCGGCGTGCTCGGGATCGCCGTGCTCGTCGGCGCGGGCGGGGTGATGGTCGACCAGGAGATCATCACCGTCGGAACCGTGCTTGCCTTTGTTCTCTACCTCAACAACCTCTTCGAGCCGATCCAGCAGCTCAGCCAGCTCTACAACACGCTCCAGTCCGCGGGCGCGGCGCTCCACAAGCTCTTCGGGCTGCTCGACACCGATCCGGCGGTGGCCGAGCGACCGGGGGCGGTCGACCTGCCCGAGCGCGGCGCACTGGTGGTCGGCGGCGTCTCGTTCGCGTACGGCGGCGGCCCGCCCGACACCGACGGCACCGTGCACCCCGAAGGCCCGCTGGTGCTGCGCGACGTCTCGCTCGCCGTGGAGCCGGGCGAGCGGGTGGCGCTCGTTGGACCGACGGGGGCCGGTAAGTCGACGCTTGCGAAGCTGATGGTGCGGTTCTACGACCCCAAGGGGGGGACGATCGCGTTCGGTGGCGTCGACCTGCGCGACGCGACCCTGGCCAGCCTCCGCGAGCGGATCGTGTTGGTGCCCCAGGAGGGCTTCCTGTTCGCCGGCACCGTGCGGGACAACATCCGGGTCGGGCGAGCCGAGGCCACCGACGCGGAGGTCGAGGCCGCGGTCCGTGCTCTCGGGCTCGAGGTGATCTTCGGTGCGTTTCCCGACGGGCTCGACACCGAGGTGCGCGAGCGCGGGTCACGCCTGTCGGCCGGGGAGAAGCAGCTCGTGTCGTTGGCGCGTGCGGCCCTCGCGGATCCGGCGCTCCTCGTGCTCGACGAGGCGACGTCGAACCTCGACCCGGGCACCGAACGGCAGGTCGAGCGCGCGCTCGACCTCCTGACCGCGCACCGAACGGTCGTCGTGGTCGCGCATCGGCTCTCCACAGCCGCGCGCTGCAATCGGATCGCCGTCGTCGATGAGGGGCGCCTGATGGAGGTCGGCACCCACGACGAGCTGCTCGAGCGTCGCGGTCGCTACGCACGGCTGTTCGCCGCGTGGGACGCGGGTCAGGCGCGCAGCGCGTGACTGCGTGACGGTGCTTCGGGAAGGGGATCGAGCTCCACCACGGGCTCGAGCCGGTGGGCGAAGCGACGCAGCGTGCGCAGGATCACCGCACCGGTGAGCAGGATGAGCACCGCGTTGCCGATCGCGACGCCCGCGTCCCAGGCGAACGACTGAGCGACGTAGAACGACCAGTAGTGGCGCAGCGTGGTACCGAGGCCCATCCCCGGCGTCCACGAGAGCGCACCGCCGTCGCGCTGGAACGGCCAGAACCACAGGTTCATGAGCGCGCCGTACGCGAGCCCGAAGACCCATCCTGCGGCGGCCAGCGCGAGCACCTCGGCGCGTGGGGTGAGGTGCACCGTGAGCAAGCCGACCGCGCCGGCCCCGGCGCCCATCGCCGCGAGCCCGAGCATCTGGAACGGGAGCCAGGGGCCGATCCCGCCGGTGATCACGGCCGAGACCGCCATCGAGGAGAACCCGAGCAGCAGGCCGAAGCGGGGGCCGAACGCAGCGCCCGCGAGGATCACCAGGAAGAAGATCCCGCTCCCGCGCCCGGGCAGGCTGAGCAGCCGGAGCAGCCCGGCGTTGGCAGCGAGGACGCCGAGCAGCGCCACGGTCGCGCCGTTCATCGTGCCCCGGCGCACCTCGAGCGCGACCGCGACCACGACGAGACCGCCGACCAGCGCGGCGATCAACGGCGCGTCGCCGGCGTGCGCCGCGTCGGGGAGCGCCTCGGCCGGGATCCAGAACGGGTAGAGGAAGGCAGCCGCGCCGAGCACGAGCATTAGGACGTAGACGAGCGTCGGGCGGGTGCGGTGCGCGCGGGGACGGCGGAGCGTCGCGGCGGTGGTCACGACCGCTCCATCGCGGCGTCGACCTCGTCGACCGTCAGGAACGGCGGCAGCACGCGGAGCACCTGAGGGGCGAAGAGCGAGCCGCCGAGCACGGTGCGGGCCGGCCCGTCGGCGACCACCTCGCCGTCGGCGAGCACGACAGCGCGGGTCGCGCACCGGGCGGCGAGCTCCACGTCGTGGGTGGCGAGCACGACCGCACCGCCGCGCGTGGCGTGGCCCGCCGCCGCACCCTCGAGGACGTGCCGGGACGCCGCGTCCATCCCGCGTGTCGGCTCGTCGAGGAGCAGCACGGGCGCGCCGCCGACCGCGACCGCAGCGATCGCGACGCGTTGCCGCTCACCCCCGGAGAGGCTGCGCGGATGGCGCGAGGCGAGGTCGTGGAGCCCGAGCGCGTCGATCCACGCCGCGACCGCACCGTCGTCGGTCCGGCCGAGGAGCCGCACGGTTTGTGCAACCTCCTCGCGGACGGTGGGTGCGAACAGGAGGCTGTTGGGGTCCTGGGGCACGTAGGCGACCGCGGCTTTTGGGCGCACCGTGCCCCGGTCGACGGTCCGAAGTCCGGCGAGCGCGCGCAGGAGCGTGGTCTTGCCCGAGCCGTTGCGTCCGAGGAGCGCGACCACCTCGCCGCGGCGGACCTCGAGGTCGACGCCGCGCAGCACCGTGGTGCGCGCGAGCGTCACCTCGACCTGGCGCGCGGCGACGAGCACCTCGCCCGGCGCCGCTCGAGCGGGTTCGTTGGTGGCGAGCGCACCCGTGGCGGGGTTGGGCGCGCTCGGCTCGCTCTCGGCGAAGGTGGGCATCGGCGCGCGGCCGGGCTCGGCGGCG